>DASZDZ010000023.1:0-59741 GCA_035941355.1 Pseudaminobacter sp. | reverse complement strand
ATTTTGTTCAACAGCGCCGACAGTGCCACTCTCGCCGCTCGCCCCATAGCATCTCCTTCGTGAGGTTCTGGCAGGCTTTGTCACCCGCCTCGATACGCCGCCTTCCTCAAACCGTCATCACCCAGTTTCCGCCATAGCTCCCCAGCACAACCTCCATCGCACGTCAGGAAAGTTTCTCTTTCGGGCTCTTTTTTGACGCACTCGTCACGCGATAGAGGCAGTGGGTGATCGGTGCGCGTCAGGTGCTTTGTCCATGCAAGATTCCGGAAATGATAGAATGGTTTGTTTCGATGAAAGGCAGCCACGCTTTGGATAGCTGAAGACATGCGGTTCAAAGGGCTTGATCTAAATCTCCTCGTTGTGCTCGACGCACTGCTGACTGAGCGCAATCTCACAGAGGCCGCGCGCCGCATTAACCTCAGCCAGCCGGCTATGAGTGCGTCGGTCACCCGGCTGCGCGATTTTTTCGGCGATGAACTATTTGCGATGAGCGGCCGCGAACGTATTCTAACACCGCGTGCAGAAGCACTCGCCCCGGCAGTTCGCGACGCGCTCCTGCGCATCCAGTGCTCGATTATGTCTTGGGATCCTTTTAACCCGGCTCAATCCGATCGCCGCTTCAGGATCATTCTTTCCGATTTCGTCACACTGGTGTTTTTTGAAAAGGTCGTGGAGCGTGTTGCACGCGAAGCACCCGCCGTCAGCTTCGAATTGCTGCCTCTCGACGACAACCCCGATGAGCTCCTCCGGCACGGTGACGTCGATTTTCTAATTCTTCCGGAATTGATCATGTCGAGCGCGCAACCAAGAGTGGCGCTGTTCGACGAGAAGCTCGTGTGCGTGGGCTGCCCTAACAACAAGCAGCTGCCACGGCAGCTTACATTCGAGAGATACATGTCGATGAGGCACGTCGTGGCCAAGTTCGGGCGTTTGCTGAAGCCCTCCATCGAAGAATGGTTTTTGCTTGAGCATGGTCTTAAGAGACGTGTCGAGGTCGTCGTTCAGGCCTTCAGCATGATCCCCCCTATGGTATCAGGGACAGCTCGTATAGCGACCATGCCCTTTCGCCTGGTCAAGCATTTCGAACAAACCTTCCCGCTGCAGATCATCGAACTTCCGCTGCCACTTCCCGCATTCACTGAGGCCGTCCAATGGCCGGCCCTTCACAACAATGATCCGGCAAGCATCTGGATGCGGGAGATAATGTTGCAGGAGGCGTCCCGCCTGACTGCTTCATGTGAAACCACGGAGCGCTCCAGGTGCTCCTAGACTTACTCAGCGCCTCACAACGACTCTCGCGTCAATAGCCCGCGTTCGATGAGACCGATGCTGGCGGCAAATGCGCGTGCGAGGTCTTCCAACGTGTGAGCTTCCTCGATTAGCTCGAACGAGAAGGGACCCGCATAGCCGCCATCAAGCAGCGCCCGGATCTGGCTGCCATTGTCGGAACCTCCCAGCACGCGATCCGGGTAAATCCAGAAGGTCGGATCGTTCACGCCTGAAATGTGCACGAGACCGGTCAACTCGCAGGAGAAGAACGCCTCCCCGGCGAGCGTGTGGTGGAACGTGTCGTGCACGAGGCGGAAGGCGCACTGACCATCAACCGCGGCAATGGCCTTAGCCGCTTCCTTCTTCGATCGAAGCGAGCAGGTGTGGAATCCCAGCGGCTCGATGAGACCGATCAGACCGCGCGACTGGAGGATCGGCTTGAGCGCCTTCAAGGCGACGCGGAGATTGCCTTGGCGCTCGCCATAGACGGGCCACGAACCGTCATTGACCGGCACCAGCACGAGCGCCTTGGCTCCGCAGGCCGCCGCATAATCGGCGAGCTTGCTCGCCTCCGCCTCGCGCGCGGGAGTCCACTCATTGAAGCGCTGCAAAGCGTTGACGGAGATAATCCTGACGCCCGCTTCGGCGGCGGCAGACCGGACATTCGCCGCCGGCACGCCGCGTTCAATAGCATTGTTGCCCAGATCGCGGATGTCGACTTCTGTCATGCCCTGGTCGCGGGCAAGCGCGAAAAATTCCGTGACGTCAAGTCGGGGCGCCGCCATGTGGTCGAGTGCAAAGCGGGGCGATGCCTGGCGCATAGCTTTCCTTCCGTGAAGCGGCCTTGTTCTCGGCCGACCGGCTTCTGCCACGGAATGAGGGAGGAGAGTCAATCGCACCTTCTTTCATTTGCGAAAGGAAACTCGGCGCTTATGATAGACTTCCATCAATTTCATTTTCCGATAGATAGATATCGAACGGCAGAAATGTCTGCCCCGGCCCCCCGCGGTGCGGGTCTCGATGGCCCAGGCCATCAGCGCCATCAACTCCTGGCAAAGCCGGCGCAGCGGCGTGGCGACAGCCATCGTGACGACGTCGTCTGCGCGCACCGCCCGCGACTCCCGCGTGATTTCATTCACGATCGCGACGATGTCCTGACCTTTGCCCTCCTCGCGGAGCGCCGAGATCGCGCCCTCCATGCCCCGCCCGCCACATAGAAGCCGACGAGCTCAGGTGCCGCTGCATGAGATCCAGCGTGGGTCTCGTGAGGACTAGCCGGCCTTGCTTCACTTCGCCGGCCGGAGGTTTGCCCGTTCCACGGGGCCGCCGGCCGCTCGATCGCCCCCGATCATCGTCCCAACGAGGGCAGTTGGGAGCACGACAAGGCCCTTCAGGGATGGAACACCGCTGGCAGCGCTTTTCCTTCCCTGCCGCTACAATCCCCATAGCGCCGGTCCTGTCCGAGGCTTCGCTCAATCGCTTTAGTGAGTCCGCACTGTGTCGGGGGGCGGCATTGCTGTTGTGTCCGCTGATCGCACAGAAGCCACTGGGTTCCCTAATCAGGGCGAATTTGATTCAACCTGCCGGCTGGGGAGGAGCAAGCCTTGTTCGGTCGATCTTCGGGAATAGGTGTCGAACAGGTGCTGGCGCCTTCCCTCAAGCCGGGCGACATCGTCGTCCTCGACCAATGTGGGCTCGCACAACGGTAAGGCCGTGCGCCACACCATTCGCGCCGCCGGCGCGCACCTGTTCTTCCTGCCGAAAATCGTCCCCAAGCTCAAGCACCTTTCGCGCAAGAGCGCGGAGCACACCGTAGCGACGGTCCGCGACGCCATCGGTCAGATCCTCGAAACAGTCACTCCGAAAGACTGTCGAAACTTCTTCATCGAGACAGGTTATGACTGCATCTAAAATTATCCAACTTAGCTATTCCGATGCACTGGCCCCAACACATCATCGCAGCCTTTCCGGGATCTGCGAGGTCAAAAAGGCTTCGAAGACCCGCGATTCTTTCGATAATCGGCCGCGTCTATCCCGTGGCGGTTCAGCTTATCGTAGAAGGTCTTGCGGGGAACTTTCAGAACTTCGATCGTCCGCCTCACGTCGCCGCCACATTCCTGCAAAGCGTCGCGAATGACAGTCGCTTCATAAAGGCTGACCTTTTCGGACAAGGGGAGGTTTGATACCGCTTCTTCCTTTCGACCGGGTGCAACGGGCGCGCCCACCTCTTCAAGTCCCAATGCAACGCGATCGGCGAAATGCACGAGTTCACGGACATTGCCGGGCCAGTCGTGGCTCACGAGGCGATCGCGCACGGCAGCGCTCATGTCCGGAACTGGTCTGCCGAAGCGTTTGGATGCGCGTTCCAGGAAATGCCCGAAGAGGGTCGGGATGTCTTCGCGCCGTTCGCGAAGCGGCGGGATACGGAGCGTCACGACATTCAGCCGGAAATAGAGGTCTTCCCGGAAATCCCCGCGGGCGGCCGGATCACCAAGATCGGCCTTCGTAGCCGACACGACACGAAGGTCCATGCTGCGGGTTTCATTGGTGCCGAGCGGCGTGATCTGCCGGGTCTCAAGCACCCTAAGGAGCTTCACCTGGAGTGCAGGCGGCATCGACTCGATTTCGTCGAGGAAGAGAGTCCCGCCGTTCGAATGCTCGATGCGACCGATCCTGCGCCTTTGCGCGCCTGTAAAGGCGCCCGCCTCGTGCCCGAATAGTTCGCTTTCGATGACGCTTTCGGGCAGCGCTCCACAATTCAGCGCAACGAAGGGCTTCGTACGTCGCCTGCTCCAGCGGTGAAGCAGATCCGCAACCACCTCCTTGCCCGTGCCCGTCTCGCCTTCAACGAGGACGTCTACATCGGTATCGGCGATCTGGCGGAGCGTTTCGCGCAGCCGGCTCATGGTCGGTCCCTCCCCGATGAGCGGCATATCGCCCGCGGATCGGACGACCGCATCCCTGAGTCGTCTGTTTTCCAGGACCAGGCGCCGTTTTTCCAAAGCGCGAAGCAGCGTCGCTAAAAGTCGGTCGGTCGCATATGGCTTCGCGATGAAATCATAGGCGCCGTCCTTGATGGCGGCAACGGCCAGCTCGACGTCGCCATGCCCGGTGATCAGGACAACCGGAATGTCCGGGTCAATCGCCTTCACTCGCTCGAAGAGCTGGAGGCCGTTCATCCCGGGCATGCGGATGTCGCTCACAACTGGGCCATCGAAGTTATCGTCGATTCTGGCGAGCGCGGCCTCGGCCGAACCGAAGACGGTCGGGGAGAATGAGGCAAGCGTCAGCATCTGCGTGGCTGCGCGCAGCACATCTTCATCATCGTCAATAAAAATGACCCGCCCTTTTTCAGCACTCATGCCGCGCGCCTCAGCTCGACCGTGAAGGAAGCCCCTTTGCCGTGGCCGGCATCGTCGAGCCGCAAAGAGCCGCCGAGCTCACGTGCGATCTCTTCCGAAATGACCAGACCAAGTCCAAGGCCCTTTTCCTTATTGGTGATGAACGGCATGAAGAGGCTCCTGCGAATGTCGGGGGCAAGGCCGGGTCCGTTGTCCCGAACGGAAATCGCGACCATTTCCCTGTTCTCGGCGAGCGCGATCTCGACCCGGGGCTCCGGTTGGTCCTTCAGGGCGTCAAGCGCGTTCTGGAGAAGGTTGACGAGTATCTGCTCCAGTCGTATGCGGCTTGCTATGACCGTTGGAGATGGGTCGATCCGCTTTCGTTCGATCCTCACCCCGGAATCGCGAATTCGGCCTGAAAGAAGAGACAGGGCGCCATCAATCGCGTCTTCCGCTGGTATCGGTCCCACCGATCCGCTGGCGCGGCGGGAGAAGGACCTTAGCGTTTCGGTGATCGTACCGATCCTGCCGGTCATGGCGACGATCAAGCTCAGGTTCCCGGCGGTGTCTTGCGGGCGGCCGCTCTGAAGAAGATGCGCTGCATTTTCGGCATAGGTGCGGATCGCGGCCACCGGCTGGTTGATCTCGTGCGCGACCCCGGCCGCGATCTGTCCGAGGATTGACAAGCGGTTCGCCTGCGCGAGTTCATCGCGCAAGCGGCGCACTCTTGCCTCAGCGTTCTCGCGCTCGGCGATCTCACTAGCGAGCGCTTCGTTAGAGCGCTGGAGCTCCGTCGTGCGCAGCTTGACGTGATGCTCCAGTTCCGCATTCATGGACACAAGCGCGTCTTGCCGCTGCCGGATCGCCCGCCGCCGTCGAACAATGACGAAAGCGACGAATCCAACGGGAACCAGGGCAAGCAGCGTCGTCACGCGGGCTGTCATCGCCGCCGAGGAGATCTCGGCGTCGGCGGGAATGAGCAACGACAGGCGCCAGCCCGGAAGGGCTTTGCCGAGATCCTGCGAAACCTTAACGAAGCCGGCTGATCGACTCGCAGGACTTGCTATGACCAGGTTGGCGCCGCGATGGGAAACCGGCACCGGCATGAAAGTTGAGCCCAATAGCTGTAGACGATCGCGGGCGGTTTCCGTCTCCTCTTCGGAAAGCGGTGAGAGAGCGCCAAAGCGCCATTGGGGCACGCTGGTCGCAAGGACAACGCCGCGCTCATCGGTCGTGAAGACCACGAAGCCGCTCTCCAGCCAGCTCGACTCGACTCGGTCGAGCTCCACTTTCACCACGACGACACCGAGCGGCCCCTCCGGCCCATCGACCCGGCTCGCCAGGTAAAGCCCAGCCCGCTCGCTAGTGGTGCCAAGGGCGTATTGCATAGCCGTGCCATTCGCCATCGCCTCGGTGAAGTAGTGACGAAAGCGGTAATCGGTGCCGACGAAAGTGGTCGGCTCGCCGGCGTTGCTCGCGGCAACCGCTATGCCCTCAGAATTGAGGACGTAGATCATGGAAGAAGCGGCGTCGCGAGCGATGGCGCGAAGCTTGTCATCGAGCGCGGCTTCGTTGGCAGTGCTCGGACTGCGAAGCATCTCCTGAACCGCACCGTCGCGTGCTAGGACCAGCGGAATCACTCTCTGCTTCTCGACGTCCCCTTTCAAACTGTCGGCTGCAAGCGGGAGCGCGGCAAGAGCACGGCGGCGTAAGGCATCCTCGGCACTGGTGGCGGCGATGCGGCCCGTTGCAAAGACGACAAGACCGAGAGCCGCACCAAGAAGTGCAAGCAAAACCGCAAGCCAGAGAGATCGACCGACGGCCGATCTGCCAGGGAAGACCATTGGGGCGCGCTGGAAGGTGCCCTTGCCAATGTCGTCTGCTGCCATCGCCTTCTTCAGACCGATCATCGACGAACCATAGTGCGGGGTTCCGCCAGAAGGAAAGGCGATCAGTGCGGAAAACCACACAAATTTTCTGCGCGAGCTTCGAAAACACCTGAGACCACGGCCATTCCCTTTTTTTTGGTTTGGCACGGCTCTTGCGCCCAACATCGCAGCAGCGTTCGACCGGAGCGCAGCGACGGGAGAAGCCCGGGAAGGGAGGAAGACCCGCCCCAATCCGGTCAGGGAGAGAGATACATGTTGAACCCACAAGCCCACAGCGCAAACCTTGCGCCCCGCAAACCCCTTCATGCCCAGCTTTACGTGCAGGTGCTTGCAGCAATCACCCTCGGCATCGCACTCGGCCATTTCTATCCCGAAATCGGCGAGAGCCTGAAGCCGCTCGGCGATGCCTTCATCAAGCTCGTCAAGATGATCATCGCGCCCGTTATTTTTCTGACCGTGGCGACTGGCATTGCCGGCATGAACGATCTCCAGAAGGTCGGCCGGGTTGCCGGCAAGGCGATGGTCTATTTCGTCACCTTCTCGACGCTCGCGCTGATCGTCGGCCTCATCGTCGCCAATATCGTTCAGCCCGGCGCCGGCCTCAACATCGATCCCGCCTCGCTCGACATCCAGGCCGTGCATACCTACGCCGCAAAGGCCCACGAGCAGTCCGTGGCCGGCTTCCTGATGAACATCATCCCGTCAACGATTGTCGGCGCCTTCGCGGAAGGCGACATCCTGCAGGTCCTGTTCTTCTCGGTTCTGTTCGGCATCGCCTTGGCGATAGTCGGAGAGAAGGGCACGCCGGTCACTCGCTTTCTCCATGCCCTTACCGCCCCCATTTTCGAGCTCGTCAGCATCCTGATGAAGGCCGCGCCGATCGGCGCTTTCGGCGCAATGGCCTTCACGATCGGCAAATACGGCATCGCTTCGGTGGTCAACCTCGCAATGCTGGTCGGGACCTTCTATCTTACTGCCTTCCTCTTCGTGTTCGGGGTTCTCGGCGCGGTCTGTCGTTACAATGGTTTCTCCATCTTTTCTCTCCTTCGATACATCAAGGAAGAACTGCTGCTCGTCCTCGGAACGTCCTCCTCGGAGGCCGCGCTGCCCTCTCTCATGGAGAAAATGGAGAAGGCCGGCGCCAAGCGATCGGTCGTGGGCCTCGTAATCCCGACCGGATATTCCTTCAATCTGGACGGCACCAATATCTACATGACCCTCGCGGCCCTCTTCATCGCGCAGGCGACAAATACGGATCTTTCATTTAGCGATCAGGTCCTCCTGCTGCTCGTCGCGATGCTTTCCTCGAAGGGTGCAGCAGGTGTCACCGGTGCCGGCTTCATCACGCTGGCCGCTACGCTCTCCGTAGTGCCGACTGTTCCCGTGGCTGGCATGGCTCTGATCCTAGGCATCGACCGCTTCATGTCGGAATGCCGGGCGCTGACGAATTTCATCGGTAACGCGGTGGCATCGCTCGTCATCGCCCGCTGGGAAGGCGAATTGGACCAAGCGCAGTTGAAAGCCGCCTTCTGCGGTCATCAGCCTGCCGAGACATTAACCGGCCGGCCACCGATTGCGCGCCCTGCCGAGTCAGGTCACGGCATTGCGCCTGATAGGTCGCCGGGCTACTCACAAGCACTAAAGCTCGAAACAGCGCTTCGCGGGCCGATGAAATCAGAAGCGCTAAATTCGGGGAGTGCAAAAGTATGAGCGCCCTGAACAAAAACATGCGTAAATCGATACGCCCGGTCACGCCTGGAGTGCTGTGCGTAGAATGCGCTGTCGATTATGGAGGCGCGAACGAGTTAGCGCTGGTAGCACCCGCTCGACTATCCACCCAGCTGCCCGCTCAGCCAGGCGGCAGGGAGCCTTCGACACAAGCTTTATCCACCAAAGCATCGAGAGGAGCAGCAGTAATGCCGCAGATCGGCCTATTCACCCGCAAAGAGGGCGGCTTCTTCGGCAACATCGGCACGCTGACGCTCGACGCCAAGCTGGTCATCCAGCCGGCCAGGGAAGCGGGCAGCGGGAATGCGCCGGACCATCGCGTCTTCTGTGACGCCGCGGAAGTCGGCGCGGCGTGGATCGCACAGAGGAAAGGCGAGCGCCTATGGGTTGTCATCGATGATCCGAGCTTCACGCTGCCGATCCGCGCCAGCTTGTTCAGGTCCGACACCGAAGACGGCGTGTGTACTCTGCAGTGGAGCAGGCCTTCCGAGCGCGACGAGAGGGGAGGCATGCGATCATCTCGGCGTTCGACAGGATGCGGACCTGCACGACATTGCATCCACTACACACCCGGGAGGCCGTCAAATGGCTGATGGGCCACGCTTTCGAGGACGTGCTTTCGTCCGGGCAAGTCAGCTTTCCGAATCGCGAAGGTCCATGCCGGCCCGGCGAAGGGAACTACCGCGGAGGATGGAGCCTGCGATGAGCCATCTTGAGCATAACGCGCGCCGCTCGACCGCCTACCGCCCGGTGGACTTGAGAACTGTCTTAGACCCCGCGCTGCTTGCGCTGTCGATCGGTTTTTTAGCGAGCTTCCTCCTCGGGGTGATTGGCTGAATCGCAGGCAACCAGCCCTCGCAATGCCTGCATTTGCCGTTAAGAAGGCCACGACGTTACCAGCAACCCGGAATCGCGCCTCGTCGGTCGAGTGCCCATGGCACCCGCTTGAAGGTGCCGGCGAGCACGTCACACGGCGTCGCCGCCGGATTGCGGGATAAGCAAGCCGCAGGCGCAGGCGCATCAACACAGGGCAGAATTCTGCATTCCCTCATGACATTTTATCAGAATTGGACCATGGCCAAGCGTACCACAATTGCCGATCTCGCCCGAGAAGCCGGAGTCAGCGTGGCTACTGTCGATCGGGTTCTGAACGCCCGCCATCCGGTGCGGCAGGAGACTGCGCGACGCGTCTACGAGGCCGCCCACGCCATCGGGTATCATGCTGCCGGCCTCATCAAGCAGCGCTTGCAGCGTGATCTGCCGCAATATCGGCTGGGCTTCATCTTGAGAAAACCCGCCCAGCATTTCTACAAAGACTTCGCGCGCGAGGTCGGAGCGGCGGTCAGTTCGGCCGAGTCTTTCCACGGCATTCCACGCATCGAATTTGCATCGTCGCATGCGCCGGGGGATGTGATCGCTCTCCTCAAGGACCTTGGCGGACGCTGCCACGCGATCGCCATGGTGGCGCCGGACCACCCGAAGATCACGGCAGCGGTCGAGGAGCTCAAGGCGAAAGGCATTCCCGTTTTCTCGCTGCTTTCCGACTTCGCCGCCGGCGTGCGCGAGGGCTATATCGGCCTCAACAACCGCAAGGTCGGGCGGACGGCCGCTTGGATGTTTTCCAATGCCGCAAAACGGCCCGGCAAGGTCGCGGTCTTCGTCGGCAGCCACCGGTTCCAGGGGCAGGAGCTCCGCGAGATCGGCTTTCGCTCCTATTTCCGTGAGAACGCGCCGAGTTTCGAGGTGCTCGATACGGTCGTGAACCTCGAGAAACGGCAGATCACTTACGAGACCACGCTGGATCTCATGCAGCGGCAACCTGAGCTCGTCGGCTTCTATGTGGCCGGCGGGGGCATGGAGGGCGCCATCTCGGCGCTCCGCGAGGAAGGCAAAGGTCAGGATCTCGTCGCGATCGTGAATGAAATCACGCCGGAGTCGCGGACGGCGCTCGCCGATGACATCATCACGATGGCGGTCGCCACGCCACTGCGCCGGCTTTGCCAGGAGCTGATGACGTTGATGGCCCGGGCCATCGAGACCGGCACCGCGGAGACGCCGGGGCAGACATTTCTGCCGTTCGATATCTATCTGCCGGAAAATATATGAACTGATGGAAATCTATCATAAGCGCCGAGTTTCCTTTCGCAAATGAAAGAAGGTGCGATTGACTCCCCTCCCTCATTCCGGTCTCGTGAATCAACGTGCGGTTGCGGCGTGGCAGAAGCCAGTCGGCCGAGAACGACGGTCCCACTTCATGGAAGGAAAGCCATGCACCAGGCATTGCCCCGCTTCGCACTCGACCACATGGCGGCGCCACGACCTGACGTCAGGGCACTTTTCGCGCTTGCTCGCGACCAGGGCCTGACCGAAGTCGACATACGCAACAATCTCTGCAGCAATGCTATTGCATGCGGCGTGCCGGCTGCAGACATGCGGCTCGTCGCCGGGAACATAGCGGTGCATTCGGACTTCAGTGCCGCCGACATGAACGTGCTCGGGGTCCCTGGTGGTGCGGACAGTGAGGCTGCATCGCTTATTGGCGTGCAACCGCGAGCGACCCGATGGCGGATAAGGACCAGCTGCAAGTACAATTCTCCGAGCTCAAGCCCGCGCAGGAGAGTAGGAAGGTTCACATGAAGGGGATCATTGGCGACAGCCCGGCACTGCGCAGGCTGCTCGAGAAGATCGCGATCGTAGCCAAGTCGAACTGCACGGTTATGTTGCGGGGCGAATCCGGTACCGGGAAGGAGCTGGTCGCCAAGGCCCTTCACGAGCTGTCGCTGCGCGCCAACCGGCCCTTCGTCACGGTCAATTGCGCGGCGCTCCCTGAGACAGTCCTGGAATCCGAATTGTTCGGACATGAGAAGGGTGCCTTTACCAGCGCTTTCAATTCGCGCAAGGGGCGCTTCGAGCTCGCCGACAAGGGGACGTTGTTTCTGGACGAGATCGGCGAGATTTCGGCCTCGTTCCAGGCAAAGCTACTGCGAGTGCTGCAGGAGCAGGAGTTTGAGCGCGTCGGCAGCAACCAGACCATTAAGGTCAATGTTCGCGTGATTGCCGCCACGAACAAGAACCTGGAAGAGGCCGTTGCAAGGAACGAGTTCCGCGCCGACCTCTATTATCGCATCAGCGTGATTCCCTTGCAGGTGCCGCCGTTGCGCGAAAGGCGCAGTGATATTCCGCTCCTCGCCGCTGAGTTTCTCAGGAAGTTCAACAGCGAGAACGGCCGTACGATGGCCTTCGATGCGAGCGCGATTGAGGTGCTGATGAACTGTGGTTTTCCCGGCAACGTCCGCGAGCTCGAAAATTGCGTCCACCGGACAGCGGTCCTGGCGCCGGGACCATCAATCGTCAGAAACGACTTTGCCTGCTACGACGGCCAGTGCTTGTCCGCGGTGCTGTGGAAGAGCGGATCGGACAAGATGGTGCCGCAACCGGGGCTGATCGTACCGGTGCCAGTGAAGCCGGCCACGCCGCCAGCTGAGTCTGCTACTCCGGCAGCAGTTGCAGTCCCGCCTGTCGTTAGCGATCAGGCAACGGTAGCGCCTGCCGGCGCCTCCCCGCTAAAAAGTCCGAATCTGACCGATCGCGAGCGTGTCATCGCGGCCATGGAAAGATGTGGCTGGGTGCAGGCAAAGGCGGCCCGCCTGCTTGGGCTGACGCCGCGTCAGATTGGCTACGTGCTCAGGAAATACGGCATCGAGATCAAGCGTCTCTGACAGGACGACTGAGGCGAATAGCTGGGACAATCAAGCGTTTGTGATTTGGCGGGCCTTGGCCCGATGACGAGTGGATTTCGGCGCCATGCCGGGTGCCCTCTGCGACTGAAATGGAGAAAAACATGTCGGATGCAAAACTGCAAAGTGTGCTTTCGTCTCTTTCGCAAGTGGCGAGACAGTTAGATGCTCTGCCATCCCACCGACCAGCGCCGGATGCAATTTGCGTCAAACTAAACACGAATGAGAACCCACTTCCGTTGCCGACAATCATAATGCAAAGTGCGATTGCGGCCCTCGAACGGCAGTATCTATATCCAGAAGACGACAACGTCAGCTTGAGGGAAGCAGCCTCAAATGCGTACGGCATCTCCAAGGATCAGGTGATCGCCGGTAACGGATCGTCTGAACTGCTCGGACTCATCTACAGAGCTTTCCTTGCCCCGGGCGACGGCGTAGCGATGATGTCGCCCGGTTTTTCGTTCAACCGCAAGCTTGCCATTTTGCATGGTGCTCAATTTCTCGAAATCGGATGGAGCGAAGCTCATTCCTTGCCGATAGAGAAATTGCTTTTCGGTCCTGCAAAAGACGCCAAGTTCATTCTGTTAGCTAATCCGAACAATCCCACCGGAACGTTCGTTCCGGTGGCCGATATCGAACGCCTCGTGGCACAATCGGACCGCTTGATCGTTCTGGATGAGGCCTACGTCGACTTTGCACCCGATAATGGTCTGGGCCTCATCAATCGGTATTCGAACCTTCTGGTCTTAAGAACATTTTCGAAAAGCTATGCCGCCGCCGGCATTCGCGTCGGTTTCGGTTTCGGTCACCCTGAAATTATTGGCAGGCTACGCAACATCCAGAACGTCTTCAACATGAATGTGATTGCGCATGCGGTTGGGATCAGCGTCCTTGCGCATCGCGACGCCTATGCAGAGAACCACAGACACATCAAGCATGAACGAGAGCGAGTGACGGTCGCGCTGTCGCAACTTGGATTTTCCGTAATGCCTTCCCACGCAAATTTCTTGCTAGCCCGTGTGCCAGCGGGACAGGACGGCTCATGGTGGCAAGCAGCCTTGGAAAGCCAAAAGATACTTGTTGCCTCATTTCCTGATAAAGGTTTGGAAAATTATATACGCGTTAGTATCGGTACAAAAGAGCAAATGGATGCATTTCTTGGCGCCGTCCGTGATATTAATGGAAACGTAAAGATACCAAGATCCAGAGTTGGGTAACATCAGGCCTCTGCTTTTGAGTTGTGCAGGCGGTAATCCTAGCTAATACACACGTCGATATCGTTCACTTGCTTGGATCATCGCAAGCAAGGGAACCTTCTGCGTCAAATTTGGAGACAATCGAATGAAAAAAGTCTTTCCTTCAGGCCTAGCCTTCGGCATCTTCGATCACCTGGACGAGGACGGCGGCGATATCGCCCGACAATACGCAGATCGCCTGATGTTGGCTGAGGCGTGCGATCACCTCGGTTTCTATGCTTATCATGTCGCAGAGCACCACTGTACCCCGCATGGGAGGGGTCCATCGCCGAATCTGTTCTTATCGAGCGTCGCCCAGCGCACCCAGCGCCTTCGTATCGGCCCCTTGGTGATGCTGCTTGCCCTTTATCATCCGCTGCGTGCGTTCGAAGAGATCTGTATGCTGGACCAATTGAGCGGTGGCAGGCTCGAACTGGGTATAGGGCGCGGCTCACTCCCGATCGAATTGGGTTACTTCGGGATTGATTCGGACGCGGCGCCAGGCCACTATGCGGAAGCGAGCGAAATTCTTGTTAATGCGATGAAAGGGGGCACGCTATCCTATCAAGGCCGCCATTTTGAGCTGAACGGCGTTCCTTTGACGCTAAGAACTCATCAGCGTCCTCATCCGCCGACATGGATCGCCACCAATCGACCCGAGTCGGCAGGCTGGGCCGCTGCGAATGGCGCAAATATCGCGTGCGTTGGACCTTCCTCTTCTGTTCGTAGAACTACTGATGCCTTCCGCGCCTGTCGAGAGCACACAACTGACGCGGACGACCAAGCGCCATTTCTTGGATTGCTCCGAATGGTCGTGATTGGGCGTTCTGAAACAGATGCATATTCACTCGCGGCAGCTGCTTACGAACGATGGCTCAAGAGCTTTAAATTCCTTTACGACCTCAATGCCATCCCGACTCCACCAAACCTGCCGCTGACCTTCGATGCAGCAATCGAGAGTGAATTGTGCGTAGTAGGAACGGCAGCTTCTGCGGGACAAGCTCTTCTTGATCAGCTGGAAGAGGCAGGTGCCAACTACCTTCTTTGCCAACTAGCATTTGGGCATCTGCCGCTAGATGCTTCCGTGTACACCGCGACGGCGATTCAATCCGAAATCATGACTCGAGTTGGCTGACCATGAATTCGCTGTCCGACTTTGGACATCAAATCGTTGTCGCAGCGCTCCATGACGTTCCCCTAGCAGTCTGCGGGACAACCATGCGTGTAACGCCCGGATTGATATGTCATTGGGATGTTCGAGAGTGCCTGGGGTGAGACGGGCAAGGCGACCGTCGCCCAGGCGCTGGGATCCACATACACCGATCACTTACCGCTCTGTCGTCAGGCGCAAATCTGAAAGCGGCAAGGAATCAACGTCGACCACTGGACACTTGCCGACTGGGTCGTTAGTGCCGCCTGGCACCTGCGTCCGGTTCATCAGCCATGCTCGAACGAAACTGGCCGCCGGCGAGACTAACGCCCCGTTCTTGAGCCGGGCGCTGCAAGACCAAGACACAAACGTTGCCGAGTGCAATCCGCTATGCACCCTTACAGAACACCACGGGACACGATCTCACGAGGAACCATGATACGCAGTCAAAAAGAGAAGATGCTCGCAGGCGAGTTGTATAATGCGGCGGATCCGGAGATCCAAGCTGACCTGCTGGCCACCGGGTCTTGGCTGAAGCTGTACAATGATACATTAGGCCAAACCGCCGAGCAGTGGCATGCGCTTTTGTCCGAGCGGCTAGGAGAGGTTGGGCCCGGAGCGGTCATCCGTCCGCCCTTCTACTGCGACTATGGCTTCAACATCCGGATCGGAGCCAGCGTCTACATCAACTTCAACTGCGTCATCCTTGACGTAGTAGAGGTGATGATTGGCGAAGGAACGGCAATCGGGCCTGCCGTGCAGATCTACACCGCCGATCATCCACATGATCCCGAGCAGCGGCAGGCTGGGCTGCAGCTCGGGCGTCCTGTCCGCATTGGCAGCCGTGTCTGGATCGGCGGTGGAGCAATCATTCTCCCGGGCGTCACGATTGGCGATGATGCGATCGTGGGCGCTGGCAGCGTGGTCACGCGAGATGTTCCCGCAGGGGTAAAGGTTTTGGGAAGTCCGGCTCGGGCGGCCATGACGACCTTGGAGAGGACATAAGCAGGCGGTTCACCGTGGTGGACCTTGGCGGTTTGTGCCAGTTCTATAACCAGGCAGATTTAAGATCGCCATCTGTCTAGAGTGAAAGCGGGCGAAAAACCGGTGTGGAAAGGTTCTGTACTTTCTCATGACGATCTAATGCGCAGAACATTAATGTTTGCCTTGAGAAGCAGCGGAGTGTTGCTCTCTCGCTTCGAGCAGGAATTTGGGGTTTCGATGGAAAAATACGTTGGCCGCGAGATGGAACCCTTAAGGGAGGCGGGACTCGTCTGCATCTCAAACGATGGCATGAAGTTGTGAGCCGACAACAGCAAGCCATCCCTCCCGACAACGGTTCACAATCGGCTGCTATGCGTCGGATGGTCATCGATAAAGTTGATCAGAACGTTCCTCCGGTTTCGGGCACTGCCCGCCCGCAGGCAACAAGGCCGCCTGCTCGAATGATCCGGGCCGGTGTGCCTGTGCAGGCCCCGACGGTAAAGAAGGGCGCACGAGGCGCCCTTCATTTTCGATCGGCTGTCAGCAATGCGCGTCGCCTCTCGTGTCAGAAGCGGTAGGTGAAACCTGCGCCTATCAACCATGGATTGAGCTCGGCCTTGCCAGTCAGGTTTGCCCCGCCCACCGCGACGTCGAACTCTGGCTCCAGGAAAAGCTTCTTCACGTCGAAGTTGACGCCCCAGTGCTGATCCACCATGTAGTCGAATCCGACCTGCAGCGCGCCGCCGAACGTGTCCTTGACGTCGATAGCATCGGCGCTGCCGGCATCCTGGTTGTAGAACATCGTGTAGTTCACGCCGGCACCGACATAGGGCTTGAAGGCGCCGAAATCGGTGAAATGGTACTGCAATGTCAGCGTGGGTGGCAGCAGCCAAACCTTGGCGATGTTGCCCAGCCCGCCGATCGTTCCTTGGCCGACGATGTTGGCGTAGGTGGTGCCGAGTACGAGCTCGGCGGCGATGTTGTCCGTGAAGAAATAGGAGATATCCAGTTCCGGCGTCACGGTGTCCGAATAGGAAAGAGCGGAGCCGGGCACCGCATTGACGTAACCCGAATCCTCAGTGATGACCCCCAACCCACGCAGGCGGATCTGCCAAGGACTTGGCGCTTCCGCCGTTACGGTATTCGAATAGGAAAGATCGGAGCCGGGCGCCGAAATGACGTAGCCAACCAAGTGTCCTGCCTGCGGGACGCTCGCGGCTTGCGCGAGTTCCGCCGCGACGGCCTGCTGTCCCGCCACGATGAGGACGATGGCCGCTGTGACTCCCCGCGCCACGCTCATTTGCATTCTCGCCATGATATTCTCTCCTTGATCTTGAGAAACAATGCACTGCACCATGGAGCCCGGTGGAGAGATGCCGGTTGATTTGAATCAATCGCTGAACGCGTCGTGAAAACGCGGATATTCATTGGCGCCAAATGTGGTAAAAATGCCACGATCTTTCGTGCGGAATGTAGACGGTCCATCGTAAAGCTGTCGCCGGCTGATGTGGCTGGCAAGGTTGCTGACGCTGGAAATCACTCAGGAGATCAGTCCTGCGCTATTGCGGGCATGAACAAATCGTCATGCCGGTATCGTAACCTTCACTCGGCGTAGACAGTGTGCTAACCAGGCTATCATCCGAGCTGTTCGTCATCGACATTATCATCGCCCCGCGAAGCGCTCACGGATGCGTGGTCGAACCTATGCCGAATCGGCATTGCGATTGTGGCCGGCGCGACGTTGGCCGAAGGCTTGGTGCAATGTCCCGACGGCGAGGCCGCGCTAGCCGGCGTGTGCTTCATCAACGCCTGTGCCGACCGTGCCGAGGAAGGTTCCGCCTCGGTCGAGATCTGAATGGCCAGAGAAATCAGGACGGCAGGCCTTGTTGTGAGCCATAGGTCTGCGAAACCAACCTCAACGTCCCTGTTGTTGGGGTGAGAACACGTTCTTTTCGGCGGCATTCAGGAATGGCCGCTCCTGGCACGAGTGTGCCCATAACGAGCCGCGCATCCCACGCCTTTAATGCCGACATTGATTCCAACCGAATTTTCGGTGGGAACAAGCGACGCGACGTAATGAAGTTGGCTGCGGACAAGGATCCCTGGTGAGTGTCGATCGCAGCACAGGCATCGGTCGTCAAAGGCGAGGGCCGGAAGGCTCTATCACGAGGCTCGCTTCCAGCAACCAGATACATAACCCGAAATCCTTGTCTTCGCTCAGCGGGAGTGTCCTCATGACCGCCCAAAATCCAATCCTGAGATTGACGGCCGTAACTCTCATCAAGACCATTGAGTTTTTGGCTCGAGAGAAGAAGCCGAACTAACGGCAATGCAGGTCCGGCCAAGGGTCTGGACGGCCAGCGTCCCATTGACTTGCTGAAACCGCCCGTCGCCAACAGCTCGTCGAGGACTTTCTCGCCGGCCTCGGGTACAGGGTGTATCGGTGAGGGTTGATCTTTTTCGCAGGGCGGGACTCACGTCTGGCGATTGGGCACTCGGACTTGATCGGAATCGGGTGAACCTCCATATTGGACCGGCCGCCAGTTTCAGTCGCGGCCCTTTCCATGGATGAGGCCGATCAGGCCGCCTGACATCCATTTTGTTGCATTTTGCTGGGTTCGCCGGGCCGGGAAGAAATCCTCGATCCGTTAGGCGTTACCTTGGTTTGTAAGGAGCTGCCACATGAAGCATTCGCGCATTCCCGAGACCGTGTTGAAGGCGACTTCCGAGGGGACGCACATCGTCCGGGCATACCGCGAGCACCTGGGCTACTCGACTGAGGAACTGGCAATAGCCTGCGGACTTGCCGCCGAGGAGATCGAAAACATCGAGTCCGGCCTGAGATACAATAAGGGCTATCGTGATCGGATCGCGAGGTCACTGTCCTTGCCTGCCGGAACGTTCGACGAGTTGTCGGACGTCTCGGATGCTGCGTGATGCGTCAGCTGAAATTTGCAGCCATGGGGCGATGCCGTCCTGCTGGTGCTCAGCATCTCGCTGGAAGCGCTGAATCCTGAAGAGCGCAAGGCAATAGCTTCTGCGGCGTTGGCCTACTGGAGCAACTTCGAGCGCAGGATTTCTCCCGTCTCGCCATCGGAAAAGGAATGGTTTTCTCGTGATTGGACCACAGGGTGCAGGACGATTGACAGAAGCTGTCAATTCGAAGGCGCATGCTCTCTGGACAGTTAACTGACTAACCTCAAACTGTGTTGATCAGTTTGGGCAACTGCGGAGCGCACCCATGGACAGCGACAAAATTCATTGAGCTCTACATGTGGAAGGAGGGTATCGCGCGTGGCCGTGTTGATGATCTCCTATGAGTTCCCCTTCTGAACGCTGCCTGCCTCGTCGTCGACGACGGCAGCGTCCGTCAGCCCGCCTGAAACGCGTCATCACGGACAGCTTTCATAAATATGCCGGCCACACGTCACGTCCGAAAGCCGGGTTGTGAGGAGGCATCGAGTTCCTCCTCGGGGATATGGTCGAACGAAGCGTAGTTGAGGTTGTAGAGCTTGGAGTAAAGTCCGCCCGCGGCCATTAACTGGTCGTGGTTGCCGGTCTCGATCACCTGGCCATTCTGAAGAACGATGATACGGTCAGCGCCTCGGATGGTAGCGAGACGGTGGGCGATGACAAGCCCGGTGCGGCCCTCGAGTAGTTTGATCAGAGCCTTCTGGATCAGCATTTCCGTGTAGCTGTCGATGTTGGCGGTGGCCTCGTCGAGGACGAGGATCTTGGCGTCGGCGACGAGAGCACGGGCGAAACTGATGAGCTGGCGCTGACCGAGAGAAAGGTTGCCGCCGCGTTCGCCGAGTTGGGTTTCGTACCCGTCGTCAAGGCTCATGATGAAGTCGTGGGCGCCGACCGTCTTGGCGGCCTCGATCACTTTGTCGCGCGTGGCTTCCGTCTTGTTGTAACGAATGTTCTCGAAGACCGTTCCGGTGAACAGGAATGGCTCCTGCAGCACCATGGCGACCTGGCGGCCGAGCGATTCCTGGGTGACATCGCGCACATCATGTCCGCCGACCAGTACTTGGCCCTGCTGAACATCATAGAAGCGGTGTACGAGGGCCATCGCGCTCGATTTACCAGAACCGGTCGGCCCCACCACGGCGACGGTCTCGCCGGGATCGACGCGGAAGGAGACATTTTTCAGCACCGGATGGGTGGGATTGTAGCCGAAAGTAACGTTCCTGAATTCGACCGAGCCGTCCATTTCGGGCGAAAGCGTCCGGGCATCCGGTTTGTCCTGGACATCGATCTTGACGTCAAGCACATCGGTCAGCCGCTTGCCCGAGGCCATGGCGCGCTGCATGATCGAATATTGCAGAGTGAGCGAGCGGATCGGATCAAAGAAGCGCTGGATGTAGAAAAGGTAGGCGACCAATGCGCCCAAATCGATGCGGCCACCCATGACCATTGAGCCGCCGACCACGATAATGGAGGCCATTGCGAGGCCGGTGAGGCCATCGACGATCGGCACCATGACCTGTGCATATTTGGCTGCAATCAGGTGAGTCCTGAGATTGGCATGGGCCTTGTCGTCGTAGAGAGTGAAATTCACTTGCTGGCGGTCCATGGACTGGATGGCGCGCACGCCGTGAATGGCTTCGGCCAGCGCGCCATTGGCGATCGAATTGGTCTCCTGAGCAGCCATGAAGGCGTCGCGGGCACGCGGAAGCCAGACGATGCGGACGATGAACAGGATCGCCAGGACCGGGAGCGTCACGAGGCCCAGGCCGAAGTCGAGCCACAGCATCACGAAAATAATGCCGAAGAGAAGCGCAATATCCCCTAGGGAGAATAATGAGCTTTCAAGGAATTCCTGCATGGAATTGACGTCGCCTTGCAGGCGGGACATTAGGCGTCCGACCTCGGTCTTGTCCATGAAGGAGAGCGAAACCTTCTGCAGATGGCAGAACATGGCGCGGCGGATGTCGAAGAGGACATTCTCGGCCATTTTCCCCACCACCGTTTCCTGTGTGTAGCCGGCGGCGAAATTGGTCAAAATCGCGAGAAGGAACGTGCCGGCGGCCGCAAGCAGCGCGGTGCGATCGATGCCTCCCGGAGTCATCCCGTGATCGATCGCGTAGCGGATGATCAGCGGGATGAAAAGCTGCGTGCCTGTAAAGATCAGTAATGCGGCAACCGAGATCACTACCTTGGCCCGGTAGGGACCTACGAACGCCCAGATGCGCCGGATGACGTTTTTGTCGAAAGCCCGGCCGAACAGCTCCTCCTCTATTCGGTGCGAGCCGACGACCGCGCGCGGAGGGGGTCTGCCGTCGTCACACACGTCATTGCGTTCGCTTTCGGGCTCGCCGGCATTCCCCTGGGCCATCAGCGCGCGCCCCCAAACGCGGTCACGATGTTCTCACCCGGGCGCATCTGGAGATCGTAGAGGGCCTTATAGCGTCCTCGCTTCGCCAGAAGCTCGTCATGGGTGCCGCGTTCGACGATCTCGCCGTTGTCGACAAAGAGGATCTGGTCGGCGTGCATGAGCGAAGTCAGTCGGTGTGCGATGATGATGGTCACCCGATTCTTGGCGAAACGCCGCACCGCCGCGCCGATGCGCTGCTCGGTGGCGACATCGATCGCGGCGGTGGAGTCATCGAAAACGACGACCGACGGGAGCAGCATCATGGTGCGAGCAATCGTCAGACGCTGGCGCTGGCCGCCCGAAAGAGAGACGCCGCGCTCGCCGACGACCGTCCCGTAGCCTGCTGGGAGCCCGAGGATGTAATTGTGCAGCTGGGCGGATTCGCTGGCGCGCTCGATCCGCTGTTCCTTCGCCCAGGGATCGCCATAAGCTATATTGTTCTCGATCGTGGTGGTGAACAGGAACGCATCCTGCTGTGCGACCGCGACCGCTTTGCGAAGCGTCGCGAGGGTGACGTTGCGGATGTCCTGTCCATCAAGCGTGATGGCGCCCCCGGTCACGTCATAAAAGCGGGGGGTCAGGTGAGCTATTGTCGATTTGCCCGAACCCGGCGGACCGACGATCGCGATCGTCTCGCCCCTGCGCGCTTCAAAGTCGATATTCTTCAGAATGAAGCGGTTTCGAGTGCCGGGATATGCAAACGAGACATTGTCGAAGCGCAAAGTGCCTTCGCTGATCTCGAGGGGTCTGGCATCGGCTGCATCCCTGATCGTGATATCCTGGTCGAGGAGACTGAAGAGCCGCGAACCGCAAGTGGAAGCGCGGGCGAAGGCATTGACCATAAGACCGATCTGGCGGACGGGCATTTGGAGGATCGTCATGAAGGTCAGGAACGTCGCCAGCGTCCCGACGCTGATCTCGCCGGCGATGATCTTGTTGCCACCGATCCAGAGGACCAATCCCATGGCGAAAAAGTAGGACAAGGTCATCGCCGAAATGTTGGGCACGTAGATGTCAACTTGGTCGTGGGCGAGCGCGAGCGCATTCTTCGAGGCGTGGTCGAACTTCCCCATCTCATAAGCCTGGGCCGCAAAAGCGCGGACGACGCGGATTCCTCCGAGATTTTCCTCCACCACGCGGCTTAGGACTGAAAGCCGCTCCTGCAGCTCGAGCCAGGTGACGCGTAACCGAAGTTGTGTGATCGATGAGCGCCAGGCGACGAAAGGCACAAAGCTTAGCGCGACGAGGCCGAGCACCGGGTCGGTGGAGATCATCGTGTAGGCGCCGATCCCGATCAGCATGGTGAGCAGGAGCGCGCGAACCAGGGCGGTGGAAAAATACGTCCGCACGCCTTCGAGATCGAGCATGCCGATGGTGATCAGATCGCCTGAATGCACCTGGTCGTGAAAGGAAAAACTGAGACGCTGGATCTTCTCGTAAAATGCGAGCCGCAATTCATACGCGACGTGATGCCCAACCGCTTCGGCAAAATGGTTTTGCGCCATCGTGAAGAGGCCGCGCAGCGCGCTTGCGGCGAGCAGGAGGAGAGCCGAGATCCAGAGCCCTTGTTCTGCCGCCGCCCCCGTGACGCCGCCCGCGTTGGCCGCCTGGCTCTGGTCGAGGGCCCGGCCGAGAAGCTGAGGAATGAGCAGTTGGAAAACTACCGCTAGGAGTGTCGAGCCGATGGCGAGGGCGACCTGCCACGGGTGCCGCAAATTCATGCGCGTAATGCGCAGCAGCGTGCTCAAGCCCCGGCCCCAGCCGGCCGCTTCCACATGTGCGAGCGGATTTCGAGGCTCCGTCGCGCTGGCAATAGTGTCGTTGCTCACGGGGTGTGTTCCAGACTGAATTTGTGCCTTCTGAGGCAAGCCGGACGGCCCCCACCGTCAAAGGCTCCCCCGCCTGCCTAATTCTGGCCACCATCTGGAGCAGTGCCTGCTCCGACAAGCCGATCCGCGGCTTCACATAGCGGCACGTCGATGACCGTGATTGCGCTCGCTGCAAGGAAACGGGCTTCGTTCTTGGTCAGTGTCGCTGCGTCGATTGTCGCAAAATGTGGACCTTTGGAGCGCTTCATGATCTGCCAGGCGTAAGTGCGCAGCATTTGATCATTGAAGCGGCAGCCGACGAAGAAAAGACCACGGTTGATACGCCGTTTCTTCACCACGTCCGGGATCGGCGTCTGGATATCGATTTCGGTTAGGACTTCGACATAGTCGGAATCCGCGACGAGGAAATTTTCGGCCGGCCTAATGCTGCCGTGAGGCGAATAGAGAACCGTCTTCGCGGCTGATCCGGGTTTGAGTTCGCTCCCGGACAAGTCGTAGGTTTTCGTCCAGATGTCACGGATCTCATTCGCCCGCGTGACGCCTTGTATCTCGACGACGTCCGTTCGCCCAGCCTTTGCGAGGGCCGCGCGCATGGCGCCGTCGTACCAGCTGTCGATGATGAGGGAGAGCGGCAGCGTTGCGAGCCATGCGTGGAGGAGCGTCGGCGCTGCCGGCGCTGCGAATATCTCGGCCATCCAAGCTTGAAGTGTGCGGCGATGCCGGCGCTGTTCGATGAACTGCGCGACCGACCACATATTGGTGCGAATCTTGGAAGGGGCTGGCGCCCTCGCGTTGAGCGCCGCGGCGACGGCTTCCGGGGTGCATGGTACAGACGCGGAGCCGAGCCGGAGGAGACCCGGACCGAGAAACGGGATCACCTTGTCAGCCTCGAGCGCTGCGTTCAGCAGCTCAAGGAGCTCCTTGGCAAAACTCCCCCGGATGACGACGAGGTGGCGTGAAGCCAGGATCGTGTTCATGTGAATTTCCTCTCGTCGCGCTCTCTATGAACCCGCAGCATCAGTCCTCGTCGGAAATCTTTCTTGCCTCGACGGTGATCGGCAAACGCGTATCCCGCGGAAGGTCGGGTAGGACGAGTCGCCAGCCGTTCCGGAGCGTTACGGCCCCGCCCCACAGGTCTTCTTTCTCGATTTCGACGATCGGCTCTTCGAGATCCTTCTTGGGGACATACGCTGACAGTCCAGCACTGGTCCTGCGGATCATTACTTTCATCTGGCTATTCCTTCCTTCGCAGTTCTTTCGTCACCGCAAGGAGCCTCGGCTTTGTCGAGGCTCATCAATTCGCGCGATCGCATGCCGACGACCGTGCCACGGTCGACCCATTCGACCGCATAGATGAAGAACTGCTGGAGAAAGGTGCCAACGTCGCGCACATAACCCTCGTCGCCCTTCCGCACGAGGTTTTCGCCGATCTCTCTGCCGGGATAGGTGCCGTCGTTCTTTATGTGGCGTGTGGCACGGACCCGCTCACCGGGCATAAACCGCGGAGGCCTGCGGGTTTCGACCTCCTGTTCGCGTCCAAGCCACATGGCCGTTCCTTCGTTTCTCGAGGCAGCAGGTTGTTGATACGAGTTTCCAGGCGGCCCGGACCGAGTCCGTAGCCGAATTGCACGTCAGGCAGGAACGCAGGTCTTCGGCACCGGACATACCGAGGCGCATTGCTGCGTATCGAAGGCCCCCCGGCATTCGGTGCACTTGTCCCGCTCGACGACGTAGCTCTCGCCCTTGAACTTGATCGCTCCGGAGGGACATTCGAACTCGCAGGCGCCGCATTGTGTGCATTGGGATGCGATGATCTTGAAAGCCATTTTAACTCCTGGTCGGTGGGGAAATGAGACGGCTCAGGCCGTCGCCGCCAGCGGCTGGACCCCAAACTCGGCGGCATAAAGCGCGCTTATTGCGGTCTCAATGTAGTCGTGGCCATAAGCGTCGGTCGCTCCGATTCCAGCTTCCGCGAGCTGTTCCTTGGGGCAATTTCCGATCTTGGCGCACAGCACGACGTCTATGCCTTCAAGCGCAGCGAGGACGCCGTCGAGAGTGGCGCTTTCGCCCCAGCCGCCGAGGCAATACTGCTCGACCTTGCGATGCCCGACGAAGCTGATCCCCTTGAACGAGGCCTCATAAACCTGGAATTCCTTTGCATGGCCGAAATGCTCATTGACACGGCCGCCGCCCTTAGTCGCCACCGCGACGAGAAGGGACTTGCCGGAGCCCGCTGCCTTGAGCATTCCGAGCGCCTCTCTCCTGGCCGCCACGTGATCGCGGCGCTCGTGCGCGACCACCTCCCGATAGGCCGAGCGCTTGGTGGCGTCGTAGGTGACCTCGCCAGGGATCCGGTCGAGTCTGAATTCCTGGCCACCATCCTCGCCGAGCAGGCCGACGGCGTCGGCCCGGCACTGCCGGCAGTGGCGCATCAACTTGGCGCCGCCTTCGAGACGATCCTGAAGAGACTTCAGCTCCATTGCATTTGGGCCGCGCTGCCCCGTCAGGCCGTAGTGCGTACCGTGCGCCGGGTCGGAAATCAGGGGCATGACGTTGTGCAGGAACGCGCCGCGCTCCTTGACCCATTTATTCACCTCGAGCAGATGCTCGTCGTTCACTCCTGGGATCATCACCGAATTGATTTTAGTGAGGATGCCGCGCGCGTTCAGCATCTCAAGGCCCAACATCTGCCGCTCGTGCAGGATCCGGGCGGCTTCGATGCCGGCGTGGCGACGCTGGTCGTAAAAGATCCAGGGATAGATCTTTGCGCCGACTTCCGGATCGACCATGTTGATCGTGATCGTCACGTGGTCGACATTCATTTCGGCAAGCTCGGCGACATGGTCCGGCAGCGCGAGCCCATTGGTGGAGATGCACAGCTTGATGTCGGGTATTTCTCTGGCGACTCGTTCGAACGTTGCCTTTGTCTTTTCCCAGTCGTAGCAGGCATCACCCGGTCCGGCGACGCCGAGTACGGAAAGCTGCGGCACTTCGTTGGCGACCGTGATCACCTTGCGCAGCGCCTGGTCGGGGGTCAACTTTTCCGAGACGACTCCGGGCCGGCTTTCGTTGGCGCAGTCATATTTGCGATTGCAGTAGTTGCACTGGATGTTGCAAGCCGGCGCGACTGCGACGTGCATGCGCGCAAAATAGTGGTGCGCTTCTTCTGAAAAGCAGGGGTGATCCTTGATCTTCTCCCAGATAGTCGGATCCATGTCGTCCTGCTTTCCCGACAAGCCGCAGGATGAAGATGCGCAGCCACCCGATTGCGCGGTCGCCAGCAGTTGGTCGGAGGATGTCGTGCTGGTCAGGCTCTGAAGCGAAACTATCGGTGCGGGCATCGAACGGCTCTGCTGCTGGGGGAACGTCGCAGTTCAAAGCGCAAGAGCTATGCCAACTCAAAAAGCGGTTTTAGCTCCACAAATTGGCTTTTCGTGTTGGGCTCTGTCGAGTTGCGTCGACACAATTTTGTCGGGCTTCCGACAGCGGACAACCGAACCAGGTCGCTAAGGGCACACTGTGTTTGGCAGGCAGAGTGTGAGGAACGCTACTCCGACCTGACGTTTCACGTCTTCAGGACGCACTAGAATTTCTTCACCTCGATGCCATGCCGGCGCAGGGCGTAGCCGATTTTGCCGCGGCGTAAGGCCGAGGATACGAGCCGCCTTGGCCTGGACCCAACCGGCCTTCTCCATCGCGTCAACCAGCCGGTCGCCCTCGGTCAGACGCCCGTTGCGGGGCCAAGCTGGATCGTTCAGATCCCCGGCCTCGAAGGGCGATACCTTGCCTTGCGAGGCGCCGATGCGCCTGGTCGGCGACCGCAACCCAACCGGCATTATCTTGCCCCGTGTGAGCTCGTCGATGGCATTGCCGCCATGCGAACGTTCGGCTCCTTTCCAGAGGAGCGAAGAAAGGCACTGGCCATTTTCGCAGGCGAAATCCGATGGCGTGATCGTCCTTGAACGCGCAAGCGTAGCCGTCCTTTGCACGCAGTTTTCAAGCTCGCGGACGTTACCAGGGAAGTAGCATTGTGAGATCAGATCAAGCGCCGATGGCGCGAAGGCGAGCTCGCGATGGTGCTCCTTGTTGAATCGATCGAGGAAGGCATTGGCAAGGCGTGGAATATCACCGGATTGTTCTCGCAGCGGAGGCAGGATGATCGGCACCACGTTGATGCGGTAATGGAGATCAGCCCTGAACTCCCCATTCACGACAGCCGTTTCGAGGTCCTTTGTTGGTCGCGCATATGAGCCGGACGTCGACCTGTAGCGTCCTGGTGCCGCCGACTCGCTCCCGTTCGCCTTCCTGCAAGACGCGCAACAGCTTCGCTTGAAAGCCAGGCGAATCTCGCCGATTTCGTCAAGCAGCAGCGTTCCGCCATTTGCCAGTTCAAAACCGCCGGCGCGGTGGGAGATAGCCCCGGTAAAGGCGCCCTTTTCATGCCCAAACAGCTCCTATTCCAGAACGCTTTCAGACAGCGCGGCGCAGTTCAATTTGACGAAAGACTTCCTCCCCCGACGTGAGAGCTTATGGATGGCTTGCGCAAAGAATTCCTTGCCCGTGCCGCTTTCGCCTCGCAGATGCACGGTGGAATTTGTCCTTGCTACGACTGATACGGTTTCGAGTACCTGGTTGAGTGCGGGACTTTCCCGATGATCTCGTCGATCCTGACATGCGGTTCTGGAAGGGGCAGTCCTCTCCTCGTCCAGCGACGCCTCCGGCCTCCATCGCTCGTCGACGCTCCGCTGACGATCTGTACTCAGCATGCGGTGGAGGCGGAATAGTCCGGCCGACAAGGGTGAGACCATGGTCAGGAAGCGCTTGTCCTCGTCGTAACGGGAACCGCTGGCGCTGTTGTCGACACGTCGATCGATAATGTCCCAAGCTTCTTATGCTCGGCCTTAACGGGGACACCGATAAACACAATTGGGTTGGTGCCGCCGCTTGAGGACGTTTGAAGATCGGCCTGAAACAGTTGCGACTTGCTGCCATCCGCTATGACGAGCGGCTCCCCCGTAGCGACGATTTGGTCTATTGCGGCCTGCGCGATTGCGCGGCGAGTGCCTGATTGAGGCGGGTGGGTGTTGCCGGCAATTGCGGTAATCTCCGGCTCTCCTTCAGCGTCAAGGACAACGATCGCTCCGCGACGCACTTGCAGAAATGAGGGGAGGATGTTCACGACATTGGCGAGCGTAATCTCCAGCTGCGAGGGGGCCGTTAGGACCTTCGATATCTTGTAGATTCCCCTAAGCAAGATATCTGCTTGGGACATGCTTTTGATGGGTGGTTCAGGTCGGTTGTCCCGAGGTCCGACTTCATGGACCCGATCCCGCGATGTGTGAGCCATGGAAACACACCTCAAGGGTTCTCCAGGGTGCTCCTCCCAAGCGTCTTTTTGATAACTCCAGCAAGGTTGATGCTACACATTTCGAAGCAACTTTGAGTGTACAACGGTTCACGCTCTTGAACAGTGGGTGCGCCAGTCACCCGAACTTGAAGAGGACACCGAAGCCGCCGCGCGGATAGTTCCACTCGATCTCGCCGCTTGGCTCGCACAAGATCCGGCAGGTGCCGCACTCCATGCAGCCGTCGGCGGTGATCTCCACTTGGCTCTTGTCGTTCACCTCATAGCATTTCGCTGGGCAGACGTGGGTCAGGGCGAGCAGGTTGGTGCTCGGCCTCTCGTGCGGTCGCACTTTGATGTGCGGCCGGCCCGGATCGACCAGGTAGCGGTTCTGGTAAAGCTTGTCCTCGACGCGAAACTTCGTCACTGCGATCGTCATCCCGTCTCTCCCTCAGCGCCACGCGAATGCCAGGCGGACCGCGTCGCTGACCAGCCCCCAGCGCGAACGCTCCTTGATGAACGCCGCCGTAGTCGCCTTTTCCTTTTCAATCTTCGGCGTGCCGTCGACACGCATGAAGTTCTGCGCAGCCTGCGATATCAGGCGCGGATAGGTCGTGAAGAAATTGCTGGAATTGGTGTGGAGCAAAGCCGGCATGTCTTTGTATTTCCTTAGATCTTTGACCACAAAGGACTTGTCCAGCATGGCCTTGTAGAGGGTGAGGTTCCGTCCGGTCATCGGATCGTTGCGGCGCTTGACCTGGACGATTGCCTCAGCCGCGATGCGGCCGGAGGTCATGGCGAGGTTCGAACCCTCGCGGTGAACGGCGTTGTTCAATTGCGCGGCATCACCGACCACGACCCAACCGTCGCCAAAAAGCTGCGGGATCGCCTTGTGGCCGCCCTCGGGAATGAGATGCGCGGCATATTCTTTGACCTCAGAGCCGGCGATCAGCGGCCGGATCGAGGGGTGATTTTTAAAGGCATCGAGGAGGGCGTAAGGGCTCTCCTTTGCGGCGGCGAAATCGGAGACGAGGCAGCCAATGCCCAATGAGACTGACTCCTTGTTGGTGTAGAGGAAGCCGAGCCCGGCCATGCTGCGGGAGATCGTGCCCACTGCCTCGATGACGCAGCCTTCATCCCCCTTGACGCCGAACCGCTGCTCAATGACCTCTTCGGGCAGGAAATGCATTTCCTTGACGGCGAGCGCCACGGTTTCGGGCTTCGGCATCTCGCGCAGGCCGGCGCGCGTCCCAAGCAGTCCGGAAACACCTTCTGCGAGAACGACCACGTCCGCATAGAGCACTCCGCCGGCCCGATCTGTGCGGACGCCGATCACCTTGCCGTTGGCGGCATCACGGACGAGTTCCGTCACGGTCGTTTCGCAAAGAACCGTCGCGCCGGCCTCGCGCACCTTGCGCGAAAACCACTTATCGAACTGGGCGCGGATGATCGTGTAGCGGTTGGGCTTAGTCTCATTGAAGTCGTCCGACCGATAGTGAATCCCCGTGTGGGACCTGTCGTCCATCACCCAAAGCCGTTGTTCAACCAGATGCCGCTCGAGAGGCGCATCATCGCGGAAATCCGGTATGATCTTCTCCAGCATGTTCGCGTACATGATGGCGCCCTGGACATTCTTGGAGCCCGGATATTCACCTCGCTCCAACTGCAACACCTTCAGGCCATGGCTCGCCATGGTGTAAGCAGCTGCGTTTCCGGACATGCCGGCCCCGATGACAATGGCGTCGAATTCTTCCGCGATCATGTCCGTCTTCCTTAGCTCGCAAGCTTGTCGCGACTGTGCGGCGACAGCCGCCGGGTGAAGGCTTCCGTCAGTGCGGGCAGGAAGCGGATTGCATCGGTGACGATCCCGATGTGAGCGAACTCGAAAATCGGCGCGTTCGGATCGGTGTTGATGGCCACGATGAGATCGGCCCCCTCGACGCCAACCCGGTGCTGGATGGCGCCGGAAATCCCGGCCGCTATGTAAAGCTTGGGCCGGATGGTCTTGCCAGTTTGCCCGATCTGCCGGTCAGCCGGCATCCAGCCCTTCTGGACCAGCGGGCGCGAACAGCCATGCTCGGCACCGACCGCTCGCGCGAGATTCTTCACAAGCTGCAGGTTCTCCGCCGCGCCGAGGCCAAGGCCTCCGGCAACCACGACGTCGGCATAGGCGAGATTTGCCTCTGCCGACTGGCTATCCGGCAGGAAGCCGAGGACTTTGGTGACAATCTCGTCCTCGGCTAGAGATACCTTGTGCTGGATGACACGCCCGACCGGCTTATCCGCCCGCTGCGGCATGGGCATGACCCTCGGTCGCACTGTCGCCATCTGCGGCCGGTAGTTGAGCGTATAGATAGTGCATAACAAGGAACCGCCGAAAGTAGGACGGGTAGCGGCGAGTGAACCGTCCGCATCCACGTCGAGTTCGGTGCAGTCGGCCGTGAGCCCTGTCTGCAAGGTCGTCGCCACGGAGCCGGCAAGATCCCTGCCGAGCGTTGTCGCACCCAGAAGTAGGATCTCGGGTTTGTGGCTACCGACCAGATCCGTCATCGCCTTGGTGAACGGCTCGTTGCGATAGTCGGCGAGCAGCGGTGCCTCGACGATGTAGGCAAGGTCGGCGCCATAAGCGAAGGCCTCGGCAACCGCATTCCAGGTGGCCTCTCCTGGCGGTCCGAGCACGACGCCCGCAAGCTGGACGCCGAGATTGTCGGCTAGCTTGCGGCCCTCGCCGAGCAGTTCGAAGGATACGGGATGGACCTGGCCGCGTTCGAGTTCGATGAAGACCCAGACGTGCCGGTAGTCCTTGAAACGCTCGGGCAGCTCCTTCTTTATGCCGGCACGGCCGGCGGCAGGGCGAGGGGTTTCGTTCGCGGTCGACATTGTCTGCTCCTGGCTTCACGCGCCGTTGTTGAAGGCGAGTTCATGTTCAAGCGCAGGCTGGCGGGCGAGGATTGCGGCGATGAGCTCGTCAGCGACATCGCGCAGCGTCTTCTCGGCGGTGTCGATTTTCGCCGCCTTTTCCGCCCGCGGGGTAGGGGCGAAAACGCGCTTGACGACGGTTGGTGATCCGCGCAGGCCGCATCTGGTGAGCTCCTCAATGCCGGCGTCGGCCGCACTCCACTTCAGCACCTGGCTGCGCGCCGCGCACAGGGCGTCTTGGATCGAGCCCCTACGGATCTCGTTCGTGCCCTCCAGCATGGTGATGAGGCAAGGCAGTCTGCTCTTGAGCGTCTGCGTGCCGCCCTCGGAGCGGCGCTCGACCTTGATCTCGCGCGTAGCGAGGTCGATGGAGGCGATCTTCGCCACATAAGTGAGTTGCAGGAGATCGAGGCGCTTGGCGATGCCGGGCCCGACCTGGGCGGTGTCGCCATCGATCGTCTGCTTGCCGGTAAAGACGATGTCTGGCTTGCCGAACGTCTCGCCAATCTTCGCGATTGCCTGGGAAAGAGCGAAGGAGGTTGCCAGCGTGTCGGAGCCGGCAAAATAGCGGTCGGTCAAGAGCACCGCCCGGTCGGCGCCGTAACCCAGGGCCTTGCGCAGCGCGTCCTCAGCCATGGGCGGACCCATACTGAGCACGGTGACCCCACCACCATAAGCGTCACGCAGCTTGAGTGCTTCTTCGAGGGCGAACAGGTCGTAAGGGTTGATGATGGTCGGCACACCTTGGCGCATGATCGTGTTCGTCACTGGATGGACGCGTATCTGTGCCGAGTCCGGCACCTGCTTGATGCAGATTACGATGTGCATTGGCGGTTTCTCCAGCCTCCCATCCGAATGCGGGCTCGGCAGTTCATCTCTTCGTGCATTATCCGTGCCAACATCGTGCGCTCAGCTATTGCTAGAAATTCGGTTGGTTGTTTCTGAAGGCGTTGTCTCAATGACAGGATTTGTCGGCTTCCCGACATTGTCGCGTCACAACCGCGTCGCGCTCATTCTTTCCCGAACCGCTTTAGAACGGACTCGAACGGGACGAAGGTGCGGCCTGGCCTGGCAGGTTTGTGCGGATCATGGTCTTTGAGCACCTTGAGGACCCGGTGCGTGAGCGGCGAGGAAGTCGCGAACTCTTCGTAGGCGCGTTGCAGCGTGGCGCGCACCCGCGCGGCGATCACCGGGTCCGGCAGACCGGAGAAATCTTCTTCGGCAAGGTATTGGCCCAAGCGCTTCATGATATGGAGCCGTGAGACATTCAGCACCTTCGGGTCATAGGAGACGCCAAGGACTACGAAGAACTCCTCCGCAGCCGACAGGCCTTTCAGCCGCGCAAGGATGTCTGTGACATCGATGGGGCGGCCGTCAGCGGAACAACTCATTGCATTCTCCCTTGTCGGAAACTGGTAGTGTGGGGCTGTTCATCGCTCGGCGATGTGCAGCCGAGAAATTCACGGTTGGAGGAATGAAAGCGATCAACCCGCGAGGTTAATCGCGTCGCTGACGCAGACGGCAGCGAGGGTCTCGGCGCAGGCGCCAAAGTGGACGCCGCGCCTGCGAGTCGATGAGCGTTCATGATCGACTGCATGTTCTTCTGCTGCTCAGGCAATAGACGTGATTAAAGGATTTCGGCACCTCGCTTGACCGGCCCAGAACTGCGAAAGCCACACAGCCTCTCCACGATCGCGGGCAGGACCTCGAGCACCCGGTCGACGTCCGCTTCGCCGTTGTAGCGCGAGAAGGAGAAGCGGACTGCCGCGTGTGCCACGTTCATTGCCCTCAGAACATGGCTCGGCTCCAGTGAGCCGGAGGTGCAGGCTGAGCCGGAGGAACACGCGATGCCCACGCGGCTGAGGAGAAGTGGGATTGCATCGCCTTCGTTATATTCGAAGACGATGTTTGCGGTGTTCGGTAACCGCTCCAGAGGATGGCCAGCGACGAAGGTGTTTGGGATGCGCCTGAGGATCCCCTTCTGCAAGCGGTCGCGGAGCGACTTTACCCGTGTGTGCTCGTCGTCCATGAATTTCAAGGCGAGTTCGCCTGCCATGCCGAGCCCGACTATGCCGGGCGTATTCTCGGTGCCCGCACGACGGTCGAGCTCTTGGTGACCCCCCTTGATCAGCGAGTGGAAGGGCACGCCATGTTTTACATACAGTGCGCCGATCCCCTTCGGGCCGTGCAGCTTATGGCCGGAGAGCGACAGCATGTCGATCGCGGTCGATTTCACGTCCATCGGAAGTTTGCCGACGGCCTGCACAGCATCGGTATGGAAAAGGGCGCCGACGTCCTTGGCCAACTCAGCAAGCTTGGCCACGGGGAAGATCGTACCGGTCTCGTTGTTCGCCCACATGATCGAGACGATCGCTACATGTGGGGTGAGGGCAGCCCTGTAGGCGTCGAGGTCGAGCCGGCCACGGCGATCGACCGGGATCCTGTGCACCTTGACGCCGCGCGTCTTCTCAAGATGCGCGCAGAGCGTCAGCACTGCCGGATGCTCGACCGCAGACGTCACGATCTCTGTTCGGTCAGGCATCACCTCGAGTGCCGAAAGAATCGCTGTATTGTCGCTTTCCGTTCCGCCCGAGGTAAAGGTGATCTCAGTGTCGAGCTCCGCGCCGATCAGTGCTGTCAACTGCAGGCGCGCCTTTCTCACCGCCGCAGCGACGGAGGAGCCAAAACCATGCAGCGACGAAGGGTTGCCGAATTGATCCGTAAAGAACGGCAACATAGCTTGTACGACCTCAGGGTCGACCCGCGTCGTTGCATTGTTGTCGAGATTGATAAGCCTCATGGGTTCGATCCTCAGTTGACCGGAACGAAGCGAAGCGCAAGGTTGGTCGCCTCATTGAGCCTCTGGCGCATGCCGTTGATGGTGACGGAGGCGAGTTGGAAGCCGGCGGAGGCGTCCGAACGTTTGACGTAGACCTGGTCGTCCTCCGCATCGACCAGTTCGCAGTCGCTGCCGTCAGCCTGCGGGTAAGAACCCATGGCCGCGGCGTTTTCGATTGGTCGAACTTGCACAGACGCTGCGGCGTGTGGCGGGTGGGCACTCCCCCTGACGGCGGGGGAGCGTCCACTGCTGCGTTGCAATTTGGCGGCCAGCAGCTTCGGGTCCCGCCCGGATTTGAACTATTTCGGGCGTCGAGGTTCTCCGCATCCTGCCGTAAGCAATCGCCGGTTCCGAAATCGACTTTCGACGTTGCGGCCTTGTTCTCGAGGGCGCGGACATCTGTTGTGCCCGCCGCACAAGCCTCCGCTGCCGTGATGAAGCCTTCGGCGGCCATCGCATTCGCACAAGCACTTCCTCGACTGCTTCCAAGCATGCGATGCAGCCACGATCAGCCTATGTCTAGCGAGTGACCTGCTCGATGGTGGTGAGCGTGTTGACACCACGGCCCGCTCGATCATCCATTGATCGACACCGATGAATTCGCAGGCGAGGGCGCCTTGCTCGTGATCACCGTGCCACTGCTGGCCGTGGCGGTTGGCGAACGCAGGCTGCAGCGCTCCATAACCCATCACCCCGCAATGCGTCTTCTTCGGCGGCAGGCCACCGAGACTGTCCGCGACCCTCTGATTGGTGATCGGGAACGCTTCATCGACGGTTTTGCCGATGATGCGTCCGGTAAGCGCCGACGAGGAGGCGATGGCGGAGCCGCAGCCGAGGGTCTCTTTCGCGGCAGTGATCGTTTCCGTCATGGATGGATGCTCATCATCAATTCAAGCGCATCTCGGCAGGCCATCGCGTCGACCTCACCGACTGCATTGGCCGTCTCCCGAAGGCCGGGATTTTTCGAGTCGAAGGAGTGCTCCTTGACCGTGTCTCTATAGTCCCACGTGGCCCTTCTCATTCTCGGGCGATCAGCCGCAGGACTTGCCGCAGGCGCACTTCTCCGGCGCGTTCGGATTGTCGAAGACAAAGCCGGAGGATTCGGGCTCCGTGACGAAGTCGACAGTCATGCCGGAGACATGGGCCTGGGAGCCTGCGTCCACGAACACCCTGACCCCATCTTTCTCGATGATGGCATCGCCCTCGCGCGAGATGCTCTCCAGGCCCGTCAGGTATTTGAAGCCGGCGCAGCCGCCGGCCTGGACCATGATGCGAAAGCCTTCCGCCGGCTCGCTGGCGCGGGCAAGAGCGGACTTGACGGCGGCAACAGCGTTATCGGTGAGCGTAATCATGGTTCGATTTCTCCGCGGTCCGTGACGTGTTCGAGGATTACCGTGCATGGACCGTGCCAAAGGAAAAACCGTTTCGAAACAGTGCGACGTCTCTAACACTGCTACGCATCTTGTGCGCCATTGTTGGGAATTCGTCGGGTAGCCGACACGTACTGTCGGGTTTGTCGAGTCCGCCACACGGGGGTGTTCGGCCTTGTTCCTGCTGCACTCTCACGTAAACCCTTGACGGGTATGCAGAAGATTTTTTCTGCGCTTGCTTCCGCGCAATTGGCACGACTTTTGAAGCTCCCTTCGGCGAGGCGGCAAGAACTGCCGACAGATTTCATGCCGTGAGTGCAGTTGCGATCGATGCAACGAGGGAGGGAAAGCAACATGTCAGGTCTGGGTCAGATCCGCTTTCTTTGGCAAGCAGCACCGCGTGTGGAATCCGAATGCCCGATCGGCCGATTGGCGTCGATATCCACAATCGCTCACCACCGGCTAATGGCCATCGACCGACCTGAAATGGGTTCGACCGGCATGTGCCTGTCAGCCTTTGCGCGTCCGCCGTTCAGGACAGCACGCCGGCGCGTTTCGAGCGGGTGCCGACGGCGATGCGCACGCTCTCCAGCAACACTCTGTTGCTGGGCGAGCACGAGATCGGGATCGAGCATCGCGGCGCGCTTTATCGGCTGAACATCGCCAGGTAGGCAGCAGATGCTCGACAGGTAAATGGAACAGGGGCAAGACATGGACCAGCGTGAGAAACCCTCGCCGGACGAAATCCGGCGGGCACGGCAAGCCAACCCGATAATACGCGAGCGCGATCTCGCCGCCCAGTTGGGCATTTCGGAAGCAGAACTGGTTGCGGCCGATTGCGGCCTCACTTCGTTGCGCATCGAGCCCCGAGTCAATGATCTGCTGACCGGCCTCGAAGCGGTCGGCGAGGTGATGGCGCTGACCAGCAATGAAAGTGCCGTGCACGAGCAGATCGGCGTCTACGACAAGGTGCTCACCGGCAACCACCATGCCCTGGTGCTCGGCGACGACATCAATCTGCGCATCTTCCCGAAAGCGTGGGCGCATGGCTTTGCCGTCGAGAAGCGCGACGGCGGCGAGATCCGCCGCAGCCTGCAATTCTTCGATGCCGCCGGCGAGGCGGTGCACAAGGTGCATCTCAGGTCGGCCTCCAATCTGTATGCCTATCAGAAGCTGGTGGCGGAGCTCGAATCCTGTAACCAGGAGCCGATCGTGTCGATTAAGGCGAGCGTAGTGGACCAGCACGCAGAGGTTCCGGACCAGGTCGCTGCGGTCGACGACCTACGCGCGCACTGGAGCGGGCTGACCGACGTGCATCAGTTCTTCGACATGCTGAAAACACTTAATCTCAGCCGCTGCCAGGCGATGCGCATGGTCGGCCAGGATTTCGCCTGGCCGCTCGACAAAGATGCCGTTGGCGCCATGTTCCAACACGCGGTCGAAGGCGAGATGCCGATCATGTGCTTTGTCGGCAATCGTGGCTGCATCCAGATCCATTCCGGTCCGATCAAGTCGCTCAAGCCGGTCGGGCCGTGGATTAATGTGCTCGACGAGTCCTTCCACCTGCATCTCAGGACCCACCACATCCGCGAGGTGTGGGCCGTGCGCAAGCCCAACGGGGACGGTCACGTCACGTCAATCGAAGCCTATGGCGCCGACGGCAAGATGATCATCCAGTTCTTCGGCACGCGCAAAGAAGGCGAACGCGAGCGCGGCGACTGGCGGTTCCTGGCCGAGAACCTGCCGCGTATCCCAAACCCGACCGCAGAGTGAGGTAAAAATCCATGAGTGTTGCTTTCCGTTTCCGCTCGGTGCTCGCGCCGGTGCTCGTCCTGCTGGCCGCCGCTTTGCCTGCTGAGGCCAATGAGGGCATAGCTGTCTCTTCAGCTCCCGCCTCGATCGGCGGTTCCATCACCAAAATCGTCTACGCGGTTGGCGAGGAAAGCCATCTCGTCGCTCGCGATTCGACGAGCCACCCGAAAGCCGCGCTGAAACTGCCCGACGCCGGCTACATGCGTCAGCCATCACCGGCGGGTGCTCTGCCGGTCTATCCATCGGGGGTTCTCCCCCTGCATGGCAGCGGACTGAAGAAAGCTGTCGCCGTGCCGAAGAAATCGAACGGGTCATTCATCGAAGCGCCCCAGTACTACAGCCATGAAGGCATGCTCGGAGACATCCGCGTCGTCGGCAAGGCGATCGGCGTCGAAGCCAAGGCCGAAAAGTTGGCGGCCGAGATGGATGCAAAGCTGAAGGCAGCCGAAAAGCAGACCTCATCCACCAACGAACGCAAGCGCATCGAGCCGGTGCAGTCGACCAAGGTGGGCAAGACCCCTGCGCCTGGCAGCAGCGCCGCTCGCGGCGGCGTCATGTCGCTTCTAGGCCAGAAGCCGCGGGTTGAAGATGAACAGCCAGGTCAAACATGGTGCACGCGCCCGCCTGGGACGCCGGTTGGCTGAAGCCCTGGTGCGGCGCCGCAACGGAGCCAGGATGGCTATGTCAGCTGGAAACGCCCACGCAGCAGGATTGTCGTTCGAGGCTTGGCGCCAGACGTGCGGATCGGCCGCACCCAGATTAACGGTAGCGCACAGGGACGGAAACCTACAGGCGCTTTTAACAGACGGATGGCCTGCATATGCTCGAAATGTGTTGGCAAAGGAGATTAGAAGAATGCTTTGCCCATGGCATCACTTTTCCTTTGATCTGCGGCCGGAGCGCAGCGTTCAGCATGCCACTCGCACAGTGAGGATGCAGCTTCAGGATGGCGCTGGCGCGAGGGGGCGGTCAGCAGCTGCAGGAGAGCTCGCAGACATGGAGAATTCACGATGAACGCTTTCGTCACCCGGGACGGCTCCAGATGGACGCCGCAATATCTGACTGCTATCGACGGCGCGACTTGCATTGGCTGCGGCCGCTGCTTCAAGGTCTGCTCGCGCGAGGTCATGCACCTTTACGGCATCGATGACGCGGGTGAAGTCCTCGGCGCCTGCGACGGCGAGGACGACGACTTCGATGGCGAGCTCAATCGCATGATCATGGTCGTCGACAATGCCGGGGGCTGCATTGGCTGTGGAGCCTGCGCCCGTGTCTGCCCGAAGAACTGCCAGACCCATGTTGCGCCCGATAAGATCGCTGCCTGATCTGCCGGATAGCGAGCGAGAGCGATACCATATCCGCCCATCACTATAGCTGTCTCAGCCTCGGGCAATGGCCACCTATGGATCTGGCGATGGGATTCGACCAGCATGTGCTTGCTTGTGTCCTCTCGCGTGCCCTCGAGGAGGTCGAGGCCGACGGGTCGACTGCGACTGAGGCAACCGGCCTCTCGCGTGCAGAGCTGCAGGATGTTCTCACCCGCAGTTTCCCCGCTATCTCTGCCAACGTCTTCGCCCTGGAAGAGGCTTGCGACCCCGAGCCGGAGCTGGAGGAAGAACTTCTGCGCGGCCTGCTGCTAACGCATGCCCGGCCGGGCGAGGAGGCGAGCGCCCGCTTCGCCAAGATCATCGCCCGGCGCGCCATGCGCAATGACCATCTCTGGCAGGACCTTGGCCTTTTCAATCGGGCCGAACTCAGCCGCTTGCTTGGCACCCATTTTCCGACGCTGGCGGCCGGCAACACCGAAAACATGAAGTGGAAGAAGTACTTTCATCGCAAGCTTTGCGAGGCCGAAGGCTTGACGCTATGCACCGCGCCCAATTGCCGTGAATGCAATGACTTCGAAAGCTGCTTCGACCCGGAGGAAGGCGAAAGCCGCCTCGCAAGGATCGAGAACGGGATCGCGTTTTCGTCAGTAGTAAGGGCGGCCAGGGCTCGCGCCGCGCCATATGTCCCTTGTCGGCGCTTTGAGGATCCCGAAGGCTGCGCCTGCCGGTCCGGCGCTCACCACGCTCGCTTTTCGGTCACGGCTTAAGGCGATGCTGAAGCACATGTTCTCGACAGGGTTTGCATCTCTCGTTGCGCTAGGCTGAGGGTCTCTTCTGCCAGGCGGTCTAGATTTCGCGCTTTGGGCCGAGCAGGAACACTGTCAGGGCGGCGAGAAACGTTGCGACCGCGCTGTAGGCAAAGACAGCGGTAGGGCTGATATGATCCACCAGCAGTCCGCCAAAAATCGCGCCGGCTGCGATGGCCACCTGAAAGGTTGCGACCATCAGCACACCGGCGCTTTCGGCCTGCTCGGGGGCGGCGTGCAGCACCATCCACGTTTGCAACCCCACCGGCACAGCGCCGCCGGCGAAGCCCCATACGGCAACCGCAATCCTCGCGACCGAGGCCGATGCTCCCAGCGTCAGCAGCGACACAGCGGCTATTGCTATGAGCAGGGGAGCCAGGGCCGCGACCGCCTTGAGGCTATGCCTTGCTACGAAGCTGCCGGCGAAATGGCCGAAAAAGCCGCCGATGCCAAAGGCGAGCAAGACTTGCAAGATCTCCTCGGCATCGAGCACGGGAACCTTTTCGAGGAAGGGGCGCATATAGGCTAAGCCGGCGAAGTGGCCGGAAGCGGTAAGCAGGATAACCAAAATCGCGACCTTGATCGTCGGATTCTTGGCCACATCCAGCAGACTGCGCAAGCCCGTCACTCCAACCGGAGGCAACTTCGGAATGGTTATGAGTTGCACCAGCAATGTAGCGGCGCCAACGACTGCGGCGACCATGAACGGGGCTTGCCATCCCCAACTATCGCCGACGTAGACGCCGAATGGAGCCGCGCAAACGCCAGCGACGGAAACTCCCGACAGGATGATCAACAGGGCGCGCGCCAGGAGGTGACTTGGAACAAGCCGCCTCCCCACCGATGCCGAAATCGACCAAAAGCCTCCGAGCGCGATGCCGAGCACGACGCGTCCGGTCAGGAAAACCGGCGACCACGCGACGGCCGACAAAACGTTCGACAGGATCAGCAGCAGCGTCATTGCGCAGATGACGGTCTTGCGGTCCAGGCGCTTTGTGATGATGGCCATGGTCGGGGCCGAGATCGCCGCGGCGACCGCAGTCGCTGTCAGCGCCTGTCCAACCGCGCCGTAGCTGACACCGAGATCATCCGCGACCGGTGTCAGCACACTGGCAGGCAGAACCTCTGCCGTCACCAGCCCGAAAGTGCCCAAGGCAAGCGAAATGACCGCACCCCATGCGGGACCGGAGCGTTGATCGGGCACTTCTGGGTCGTGCGGAACAGCGTCCATGACGCCTGTCGCGTGTTGGGTCACGAGTAGGGACTCCAGTTTGCATGCGCTGCGACATGGGGCGGCTGCGTTCACGCCGCATTAAACCAGCGCTTTTCCCGGCGGCGCTGCACGGAGGAGGGGATGTTCATCGCTTCGCGATATTTTGTGACGGTACGGCGCGCAATATCGATGCCGGTCTCCTTGAGCTTGACGACGATGCCTTCGTCGGAAAGCACGTCATCAGGCGATTCTAGGGCGATTATCCCCTTGATCTGATGGCGGACAGCTTCGGCGGAGTGCGCGTCGCCGCCCTGGGAGGAGGCGATCGCGGCGGTGAAAAAATACTTCAGTTCGAACACGCCCCGCGGGGTAAGCATGTACTTGTTTGACGTCACCCGGCTTACCGTCGACTCGTGCACGCCGATCGCGTCAGCGACGGTCTTGCGACTGAGAGGCCGCAGGTGGTCGACGCCGTGTTTCATAAAGGCATCCTGCTGGCGGACGATTTCAGTTGCAACCTTAAGGATCGTATTGGCGCGATGATCGAGGCTGCTGATGAGCCAGTTCGCGTTTCCAAAGCATTCGTTGAGAAATGTCTGATCTTTCGAACTTTGGGGGGACAGGCGTGAGACTTCGGCATAATAGGTTTGGTTGATCCGCACCTTGGGCAGTGTGTCTGGACTAACTTCGATTTCCCATCCACCGCCGGGCGAGGGCTGGACGCAGACGTCGGGTATGATGGTTTCCTGCCTTGCGGATTGGAATCGGTTTCCAGGCTTGGGATCGAGCGCCCTGATTTCTTGCCACATGTCGAGAAGGTCGTCGTCATCGACGCCGCAATGCTGCTTCAAGGCCTGAAAATCGCGTTGCGCAAGCATCTTGAGGTTGGCGACGAATGCTTCCATCGCCGGGTCGAACCGATCTCGCTGGCGCAACTGTATCTCGAGGCATTCGCTGAGGGTTCGCGCAAAAATTCCCGGTGGATCGAACTGCTGCAAGGTTCCGAGAACCCGTTCCACATCAGCCTCGCAGACGTTCAGGCCGCCGGCCAGCTCCGAAAGGTCTACCTGAAGATAGCCAGTGTCCCCCAGATTTGCGGCAAGGTCGCGAGCGATCAGCCGCTCCTGCGGTGTGAATGCAGTGAGGGCAATTTGCCGAGCGACATGGTCGTGCAAGGTTTCGGTGGCGGCAAAATCCTCGAGGTCTGGGCGATCACCCGCCGGATTGTTGGTCGTTTTGCGCATTGATTTCCCTTGGCTGAGCCGTTCCGGCGACCCGGCGCGCATGCGCCCATGAATGTCGTTTCCACGTGCTCCAATTTGCGGATCGTCCCCCGAAATCGACCAGTCATCGCCAGAAGCCTCGCCATCGTTTGGCGCCAGCTCCAAAAGCGGGTTCTTCGCAAGTTCCTGTTCTACGTACTGATGCAATTCGGCATTCGCCAATTGCAGCAAGCGGATCGACTCGATGAGCTGAGGTGACGCGACCACAGATAGCTTCTGGCGCTGTAGCAGGCTTGTTGAGGAATGCATGGCTTAGCTCGAATCCTCTCGAGGGGCTCTGGGGAGTGTGAGACGTTGAAACGCGCCGCATTTGCACGGCTTCATGCGACGCGCTTTAGAGTGTGTTTTTTGCAGGTCATTGTCCCAATACTGCCGGACAGCTTTGGGCGACATGACCTAGATCAAGCGGGAGCCCTCAGCGTTTCAAGAACGTTCTGCGGGGACGAGGCGCCATAGGGGTCGGTCTCGCAGTTGTCGGAGAAACCTTCCTCCTCGAACCAGCGCTCCACCACGCCATTGTTGACTAGAGCGGCGTAACGCCAGGAGCGCATACCGAAGCCGAGATTATCCTTGGCGACCAGCATGCCCATCTTGCGCGTGAACTCGCCTGAGCCGTCGGGAAGGAGCTCGACCTTCTGTAGGCCCAAGGCCTTTCCCCACGCATTCATGACGAAGGCGTCGTTGACGGAGACGCAATAGATCGCTTCAATTCCCAGCTTCTCGAACTCATCATAGAGCTCTTCGAAGTTGGGCAGTTGGTAGGTCGAGCAGGTCGGGGTGAAGGCGCCTGGCAGCGAGAACAGGATGACGCGCTTACCGACAAAGTAGTCGTCGGATGTCTTTTCTTCCCACCGGTATGGATTTGGCCCCTGGACTGAATCATCGCGAACACGCGTGAGAAAGGTGACGAAGGGAACCTTCTTGTTAACGGTCATCAATATTGCTCCTCTAGATGAACCTGGTGCGTTGCCCCTCGGTTGCTGACGCAACTCCGAGATGAGGCCTTTGCCGCTACCGATGTTGCCGTCTGGTTGTGTGGGGACTCCTGGTCTCGTCACCCAACGAGATCGACAGGAGTCCTCTATTCCAGCAGCTTGGCCAATCCTTTCACGGCTACGGTTGGCCTCGGACCAGCCAAGCGCAAGGCGGGCACCGAGCACGGACCTGTGGAGGATGAGACGGTGTCCCGATGTTCAGCTGGGATGGGCACAGCTTCCTCTGGCGATCGTATTGAGCTTCGCGTATCAGCCATGGTTCTGGTCGCTTCCTTCGTACTTTGATGGGCTCTTACCCTGGGGCAGCAAGTGCCATGCCATTTCACTTGAAGGCGCCATCGGACTACTCTTTTCAGGGACCCTTTTTGGCTTGAGCAGGAGCACGTGCCTCAGCCGAGACCGAGCGCGCCGCACACTCGCTTGGTCACCCAGAACCGAGCAAAGGTGCTGAATGGTCGGGGAAATCAGCACTTCCGCGTCGGCTCGAGAGACGAAAACCTGTCCAGGCGGGCCGAGCCGAAGCATTGGCACACCGGCGGGCACTGCAGCGACCGCGTGAGGCTTTGCCTCTGGAGTGTTCTTGTGTGCGCAGGCACGGCAAATCTGCAAAAACGCCGCTGTCGCAGTACTACCGGTCGCGCGCTGTTGTGACTCCCCTGCCAAGGAAGGTCTTTTGATGCCTTCCAGCTTTTCAGCAAGCGCACCGGTTCGGACACGGCGAGGATCGAGTTCGGCTCGGTTCACGGGGTTTGCGTGATTGAGATTCCTTGATTTGGTCTCCCCGAGCGTGTCTCACCGCAAACGTTCTTGTGTCCGAAGCCGGACAACGATGTCGCAAGCCCGACCAAGGTCGCCAAGGCCGGGCCGCCGGTACCGGGCAAGTGGTGCCAAGCAACACCGTGCGCTAATCGGCACGCGGCTTGCAGCGATGACTTTGTTAGGGCGGGACGGACGTCAGCAGTGCTTCATGAAGCGCAGCGGTGGTGACCAACCTGAACCAACGCGAACAGGCGGCGGCGGTGCTTATGGACCAAGGGCGACATCGAAACCCCTGCTGCTTGAGTTCGCGACCGATCTCATCCGCGCTTGCGCGCAGGTGGGCTGCATCGCGTAACAGACTCTCATCGAGCGCATGAGTCCCCGACGTTCAGGAGAAGCCAAAATGGCGACGAACCCGGTTCCAGATCATGTCCCGCCCGAAATGGTGAGGAACTTCAGCCTGTTTACCTCGCCGGGCATGGCACCGACGCCCAATGGGGACCCGCACGCAGCTGTCGCCTGCGCCCATGCCGGGCCGCCGATCTTTTATTCCCCCTTCAACACGCGTGATGGCCGGGGCACCTGGGTCATCACTCGCGCCAGAGATCAGCGCAGGGTGCTGCAGGACGCCGAAACCTTTTCCAGCCATCGCAGCATCTTCGCCTCCGCGCTGGGCGAAAACTGGCCGATGATTCCGCTTGAACTCGATCCACCGGCCCATGGCGTCTTTCGTTCACTGCTCAATCCGCTGCTTTCGCCCAAGAGGGTGGGGGTGTTGGAAGCGGCTATCCGCGCGCGGGCGATCACGCTGACTGAGAGGATCGCCGCAGCGGGCACAAGCTGCGACGTCATGAAGGATTTTGCCTTTCCCTTCGCGGTCAACATCTTCCTTCGCTTTCTGGGATTACCGGATCACCGACTGCATACATTCGTCGGCTGGGCGAACGATCTGCTCCACGGTGACCATGTGAAACGACCGGCTGCGGCCCGTACTATTGTGGCTTTCATCGACGAACTTGCAGCCGCTCGCCGCAAAGAACCGGCCGACGATTTCATGACCTTCGTCGTGCAGGCACAGGTCGAGGGCCGCCGGCTGACCGACGAGGAAGTCCGTGGGATCGGCGTGCTTCTGTTCGTCGCGGGACTCGATACAGTTGCAGCCGCCATAGGCTTTGACTTGGCCTATCTCGCGCGCAACCGAAAAGACCAGGAATGGCTGCGGAGCAAACCGGACCGGATCGTGCCCGCCGCCGAAGAATTGCTGCGCGCCTATCCGACCGTGCAAATGATCCGCGTGGCGAAGAAAGACATCGACTTCGAAGGCGCCCCGATCCGTAAGGGGGATTATGTCTCCTGTGCCACGATGATTGCCAATCGTGACCCAGCGGAGTTCGAATCCCCCAACACGATCGATCTGGCGCGACCGGACAACCGCCACGGCGCCTTCGGCTATGGTCCTCACCGCTGCCTTGGCTCGCACCTTGCCCGGCGGGAGATCGTTATCGGCCTGGAGGAGTGGCTGGCGCGCATCCCGGCCTTTCGGATCAAGGAAGGTACGGCGCCCATTACCTCTGGCGGCCATGTGTTCGGGATCGAAAATCTGATCCTGGACTGGTCCTGACTAAGGCCGTGCGGAGCCGCGGCAAGACAAATGGAGGCAGCGCTATGCGCATCATCGTTAACAAAGCCAAATGCCAGGGTCACGCGCGATGCTGGGCGCAAGCGCCGCACATCTTTGTGCTTGATGACGAGGGTTACATCGTGCCCGGCGACATTGAGGTTCCGGAGGGAGAGCGACCGCTTGCGTCACGAGGCGCGCGATCTTGCCCCGAGCGTGCGCTGGAAATCGACCATGCACCCGCTGCGCGGGTAAAGTCGCGCGTCCCCCAATGGAAAGTCGGACGAGTTTAGTTGGGGTGGAGCGATGGCGCCGCGCGCTGGAAAGGCCGGCCCGCAGCCTCGTCCTACCATCGTGCTCGTCCTACTACGAAGGGGGCATCTGCGGCATCGAAGTGTTCCCCACAATTCACACAAGCGGCATGCGGAGTCCGCGAAGCACCTCTTTTCAATCTCAGAATTTACGACAGAGACGATGGACAAGGTATGGACAAGGTAACGACAAAAATTGCCGAACTCCTTGACCGTGAGGCGATCCGCGACTGCCTCTATCGGTACTGCCGCGGGATAGACCGCGCGGACGAGGCGGCGCTGCGCAGCTCGTACTGGCCCGATGCGCATGACAATCACGGGGCCTATTGCGGCTTGGCAGAGGGCTTCATCCAGTTCGCGCTCGGTGTCTTCAAGACCGGACCCCGCAACATCCATCAGGTCACGAACATCCTGATCGAATTCACCAGCCCGGTGGAGGCCGGCGTCGAGAGCTATTTCACTGCGCTGCAACGTGGACCGGACAAAGACGGAGAAGTACGCCAGATGCTCCTTTGCGGCCGTTACTGCGACCTCTTTCAGAAGAGGGAAGGGGAGTGGCGGATTGCCCAACGGACGGTGGTCTACGATTGGCTCCAGGAGCAGACCCCACCAGCGGTTCCCGAAGCAGAACGGTTCGGCATGCGGCAACCGCTAGGAGCACCGCATCCGGATGATCTGGTCTACGCGCTCGGGAAGCGCCGCATTCCTTCTCGCCACAATGCCTTCAGAGGTTCCCAACCGGAGAGCTGCAGCGGCAGTGGTGACGAAAGACTATGACAAATTTTCAATGCCACAGCACTCCCGGCCAATGCCTGATCGGTGAAGGTGCGGCCGATAGGATTGCCTTTCGGCCCCGCAACGGCGTGACCGCGACAACGGTCTGCTCTGTCGCCACGAGCCCGCCGACGGTGCTGGTCTGCATCGATTTGCGGGACCTCGGCAGAGCCGAAGGCAATCGCCTGTCCTCGAAGGATCCTTCACCAGCTTCGCCTGCCAAATCGAGAGTTGGACCGCTGCCGGAGCGCACGAGATCTATCAGGGGCCGCAACTTGCTGTCACCAGGACGTGCGGCTTTGCCGCGACGGATCATTCCGCCGCTGGCAGTCGATGGGCTGGAACCGCTGCGGCTCGTCGCGGAGAAGTTCTTATGAAGCACGCCGGGCGCATCGTCATCATTACAGGCGCCGCGGGCGGGATCGGCCGCGCGCTCGTCGATATTTTTGCCGGACATGGAGCTGTTGTTGCGGTGGACATTCCGGGCAGCGGCGTGGTTGAACTGGCCCGTGGTCTCGGCTACCCGCATCTCGGCCTGGAATGCGATGTCTCGCGAGAAGAGGACATCCTCGCGTTTTACGGCCGGGTCGACGCACAGTTCGCGCAGATCGGCGCCCTCATCAACAACACGGCGGTCGGACCCACCATGGCCGCGACTGTCGACACCAGGCTCGACGCCTTCCGACGCGGCCTGGCAGTAAACCTGAATGGGCCGTTCGTCATGGCTCGCGAAGCGGCGAGGCGGATGCAGCCGGGTGGTGCTATCGTCAACCTCGCTTCGCTGGCGGAAGTGGTCGGCAATCCCAAGCGCAACGCCTACGCAGCCTCGAAAGCGGGCGTGATCTCGTTGACCAAGTCGCTTGCATGCGAGTGGGCTTCTCGCGGCATCCGCGTGACGGCGGTAGCGCCGGGCTACGTTCGCACGCCGGTGGTCGCAGAACTGGAACGCGCGGGCAAAATGGACCTCGCGGCGGTGCGCCGCCGCGTGCCGATGGGGCGCATGGCGCGCCCCGACGAGATCGCCCGGGCCGTGCGTTTTCTGGCCAGCACGCAGGCGCGTTACATCACCGGATCGGTGCTGGCGGTCGACGGCGGCTGGATGTCATTCGACCAGCCGGGGGACGAACACCCGCCGGTGGACGGAACGCCTAGAGCCGAACTCGCCCGGCCGGCCGAACGTACCGACGCGCGAATCGTGCTCGTCACGGGCGGCGGGAACGGCATAGGTGCGGCCGTCGTTCGCCGCTTCGGCGCGAACGGCGATACCGTCGTGCTTGCTGATAGAGATGGCGCTGCAGCGGCAGAGCTTGCCGGGTTTCCCGACGGCAAGCACCTGGCGAAATCAGTGGACGTGGCCGTCGAAACTGAGGTGGTGGCGCTGTTCGAGGAGCTGCAGGCGAGCCACGGTCGCATCGATGTCCTCGTCAACAGTGCTGCTGTCGCCGACACTTTTGTGCCGCGGATCGGACAACTGCCGGACCAGATCGAACGGGTCCAAGATGTCAATCTCACCTGCGCGCGCGAGGCCATCAAGGCGATGCGCCCCGGCGGCGTGATCGTCAATCTCGGGCCGATCAACAGCTTTCTGCCCTTCGCGCCGCGCCAGGCCTACCGTGCCGCAAAGGTGGGGATGGACATCCTGACCCGGAGCATGGCGGCCGAACTCGGGCCGGTCGGCATTCGGACCGCAGCCGTCGCTGCCGGCTATATCCGCACGCCTGCCCTTGCTCAGTTGGCGAAGGCCGGCCACATTGACTTGACAGCGATCACACGGCGCATCCCGATGGGCAGGATGGGACAGCCGAAGGATGTTGCTGATGCAGTGTTCTTCCTTGCTTCGTCTGACGCTTCATACGTCAACGGCTCGATCCTCTGCGTGGACGGCGGCTGGACTTTGTTCAGTGATGCGGGAATGCCAACGAACTCGATGACGAACATTTAGCGGAGGCCGCGGGTTGGTTGTGACATTCGTCAGGCGACGGGCTGCGGCTCATCGAAGCCGAGGATTTCGCGCGAGGCCCCGCAACGCGGCCCGCGATCGAGGATGTCGTCTGCGGCGATGACGAAAACGCCCTCCTTAGGGCCCAAGCAGCTCCAGTTTTCCGCCCGTGTCTTGCGGGCGCATTGCCGCAAGACCATGCCTCCGCCAACCGTCGGATCGAGACCGGGGCCAACGCAATCTGTGCTCATGCCGAGCACTCCCTTGATCGGGCAACGCTCTCTGCAAACAAGGAAACATCATGGAATTCGCGACCTTCATCCTGGCCGCCCAGCGCGGATATCATCAATCGTCCGACAGCGTCATCCGCAATTCCATCGAACAGGTTCTCGTTTCGGAGCAGGCTGGCTTCAACACCGCATGGTTCGCCGAGCACCACTTCAACAATTACAGCCTCATTTCGTCGCCCCTGATGATGGTGGCGCACTGCGCCGGCGTGACGAGCACCATTCGCCTCGGCACTGCCGTGTGCGTGCTGCCGCTTTATCAACCGCAGCGCCTGCTTTCCGAGATCGGCTTCGCCGATATCGTTGCCAACGGCCGTCTCGAGCTCGGCGTCGGCTTGGGATACCAGCAGTTCGAGTTCGAGCGCTTCGGTGTCAATGTCGATGAGGCGCCGGCGGTGTTTTCGGAATACTTGGACATCCTCCTGAAGGGCCTCAGCCAAGACATCTTCGAACACGACGGCCAGTATGAGAAGATACCCCCGACGGCGATTTCGGTGCGCACCGTCCAGAAGCCGAACCCGCCCATCTGGATCGCCGGCGGGTCCGAGCGCATGAGCCGGGCCTATCGTGAGGGGCACAACTGTTTTGTCACAGCACTCCACAACGGCTTGGAGGCCTTGAGCGCGCTGCGCGAATCGATCGAGACGGCGGCGGCGGCCGAGGGTAAAAAGGTCACCGGCGCCAAGATATCGCTTCTGCGCTGCTGCTATGCGAGCGACGACGAGGCGGAGATCAACAGCTATCTCGACAATGCCCGCTTCCAGCGCCGGCTGTCTGAAGCACTGCATCAGCGCCGCCAGCAGAGCAAGGACGGCTATCTGTTGGAGGAAACGCCGACGCAGCAGGATCTGTCGTTCAAGACCATGCGCGAGAACCTGCCGATCGGCAGCGTCAATCGCGTGATTGATCGGCTGCTGGAAGAGATTGATGTCTTGAAACCGGACCAGATAGCAATTCAGACCCAATTGGGGGATTTCGACCAAAAGACGATGCTGCGCCAGATCGAGCTCTGGGGAGACAAGATCATCCCGGCGGTCAACAAGTCGCTTCGGCCATGCGGAGGCTAGGGCCCTTCAAGTTCGCAACGACCTAAATTGAGTTAGACCACCGTTGGCTTGGCGCTGTTCGGCATCGGGCAGCTCTGGCCAACGGAGGAAGCGCGGAGTGTTGGTCAGGAAATCGTTCTTGGCGCGAGTGCCTTAATGGATTGTCGCCGACTGTCTGCTCCCTGCAAAGGATGGCGGCAGCCTTATAACACGGTGCGAGCGCATTCATCTTTGGACTACAGACCCCCGGCACCAGATGCGATCCTGTGGCCGGCTGCGCAACCCGGACCAGCTTCGCCGGCCACCCCAGCCGAAGCGCAAACACCAAGCATGCACTACCGTTAACATGGATCACCCGATTGGGGCCGGCGAGTTGTCGAGCTCCGGCGAGGTCAATAGCGGTCGCAAGTAACGGAATCCGACACCCTGTGTCGTCTTTGTCGGGTCCACTACACACGGCTCGCTTAGCCAATCTCTTGTTGCCTCGGGCTAAGCAGCTGAAAAGCATGCACAAATTTTCTTCTCCGGCCCAATCAGCCACGTTGGCACGAGTCTTGAAACCCTTGGTGCAAGGCGGCGAGAGCTGCCGACCGGTATTCATGGCGCGGGCAGCCGCAAATGGAACAAAAGAAGGAAAGCTACATGTCAGGTCTGCGTCCCAAATGGTGCATCCAGGCGGTCAACGAAAGGCCATCCCCTGCCCCAGCGCGCCGCCGATGACCGCATCGGCGTCCAGGCGCTGCTGGTGTGGACCGACGGCACCGTCCACTACTGGAACCATTCGTCCTGCTTCACCGGGCCGGCCGAACAAGGTGGACCCAACGCAGCCGGTATTGATGCTGTTCGAACACAACACCCAACACGAATTGAAGGAAGCACCATGGGCCTCGAAATCAACATGACCAGATCGGGCACGATCGTGATCAGGCTCTCGAAAAAATATCTGAAACATGCGGCGCTCCTCCTGCCGGATTTCGAGCAATATGACGAGGCGAGCGGAGAAAACTTGATCCCAAAGATCACGGACGCGGAGGCCTTTGCTAAGTGCGTCTTCGACGCCCTGGTGGATGAGGAGGAGGACGGCACAACGCCGGTCCACCGCATGTTCGAGGATGCGATCCGCGAGGCAGTCGAACAAGGCGCCGAGGGGATCGTGTTTCCCAACGAGCGGGAATACGGTCGAAAGGTCTTCGCTCGATAAAGGTCACCTACGCACGATGTGAAGGTGACTGGGAAGGTCTCTACATCGACAACATCTGTCTCGCGCAGGGCCATCCAGTTCACTTGATGGAAGCTCTCGACACGATCAAGGAAAAGGTGGCGAGAGCTGCCTTCATGGCGCAGGCAGCCGCGAATGGAACAAGAGAAGGAAAGCTACATGTCAGGCGGTGCGACATTCCACACCGAAAGGATTTCATCATGGCTACCGTGAAGGTCGACAAGAACAGTTTTCAGGCGGAGGTACTCTCAGCTACCGAACCCGTTGTCGTGGATTTCTGGGCCGAATGGTGCGGTCCCTGCAAGATGATCGGGCCGTCGCTTGAGGAAATCTCGACCGAAATGGCCGGCAAGGTGAAGATCACCAAGCTCAATATCGACGAGAATCCCGAAATCGCGGCGCAGTTCGACGTGCGCTCCATTCCAACCCTGATGCTCTTCAAGGGCGGCGAAGTCGCCGACATCAAGGTCGGCGCGCTGCCCAAGACCGCGCTGGCGCACTGGATCGGGGGCAACGTCGCCTGATCGTCCAATAGATTAAGAGCCCGGCCATCGTGCCGGGCTTTTTGTTGGCTGAATATCAGCTCGGCGGCGTGCCGTTTCCGGCGAGCACCGCGCCGACGAGATAGAGCGATCCGCCGATCAGGATGCGCGGCGGCGTTTCACTTGGGTCCCAGGTGTCGCGCAGCAGCATCAGCCCGTTGGCGACCGAACTCATGGGTTCGGCCGATAACCCTGCCTCTTCGGCGCGCGCCGCGAGTTCGGCATTCGGGACGCCGGCCTCGCTCGAACCGGCGGGCCGATCCAGACGGCGAAGCTCGAGCTCGCCTCCCCTCTCCCGAAGAAGCGCAAGCGTCAGCCGGCGCGCAAGCGCGTGGTCAAGAAGAGCCCGACCCGCGCGTTGGGCACATGCGCCGGGCGGCCGACCAGAGCTAAAGCCAGGGAGGCCCTTGAATGAAGCATTGATCTCTTTGCATATCATTGTTTCCAATGATGATATGCGAGGAGATTATAAGCTTTGACTTCAGGCTCTCGCCGAGATACGTTTGCGTGTCATCGTGCATTGAAATGGTCCGGATACGTGTCATGATGGACTCAGAATCAGAAGTTCTGCGTCAAATCGGCGCACTTTTTAGGCAGGCGAGGGTGGCCGCTGCCATGACGCAGGAGCAGGTCGCTGATTTGGCGGGCATATCCCGTCCCCGCTATCGCGACATTGAAAAGGGAACCGCAGCAGCGCGTGCGACGACGCTCATGAATGTCGCTCGCGCGCTCGGTCTGGAAATGATGCTGGTTCCGCAAGTCATAGTGCCGGCTGTCCAGGCTTTATTGCGTCCGCACGACGATGACGATCGACCTGCTTTTGTTTCTCAACCTGACGATGACGATCATGGCTCCAGTCTTCCGCGCACCTAAGACGATCCCGTCGCTGGACGTGCTCCTGAACGCACTGAAGGTCGGCACAATCGTTAGGACGCCGGGCGATTTCAACGCATTCAACTTCGATGAGGCTTACCGCGCGACGGGCGGCTTTCCGGTTTTCAGCCTGTCGTTCCGGGCAGCGGCGGGAGGATTGCGGAAAGATCCGAAGCCTCTGGCGGGCGCTTTGCCCGCGTTCTTCGCGAACCTCCTGCCGGAGGAGAAATTGCGCGAGGCAATGGAAAAGCACCACGAAGATAATGTGCGCCCAGGCAATGATTTCGATCTTTTGGCGGCGCTGGGCGCCGATCTGCCGGGAGCCGTACGGGCATTGCCCAGTGACGGCGCGATAGCGGTTACGCAGGATCCCGCAAAGGATAAGCCCAAGGTTCGGTTCTCACTTGCCGGTGTGCAGATGAAGCTGTCAGTCATGAAGAACACTGGAAAAGGCGGCGGCCTGACCTTGCCGATGGACGACGAGCAAGGCCGGTACATCGCCAAGTTTCCTTCAACGGTGTTTCCGGGCGTTTCCGAGAACGAATTCGCCAACCTGGCGCTGGCCGCAGCAATCGGCATGGAGGTGCCTGAATGCGAACTGGTCGAGAAGTCCGATTTTGAGGGCATTCCCGAAGAATTCAACACGCTGTCGGAGGGCAAGGTCCTTCTCGTCAAACGTTTCGATCGCGGCGTCGATGGCGATAGGATTCACATTGAGGATTTTGCTCAGGTCTTCGGTGTCTATCCCTCGCGCAAATACGAGGGCGCTGCTTACCATGACATAGCCTCGGCTCTTGGCGTGGCCGTCTCGACTACGGCGGCTCTCGAATTCGTCCGCCGCTTGGCGCTGACTGTCATCACCGGCAATGGCGACATGCACCTGAAGAACTGGTCGTTGATCTATCGCGGAAGCGGCTATAAGCCGGCCCTTTCACCAATCTACGACCTACTGTCGACCGTGCCATATCTTCCCGCGGACGCCATGGCGCTTTCGCTTGGAGGAGAGCGCTCGTTCAAGGCGCTAGCAGCACCGCGATGGAAAGCATTTGCGAACCGTGCAATGCTTCCGGAGCCGGCAGTCCTGAAGGCAGTGGTCGAGACCGTCGAACTCGTCAACGAGCACTGGTGGCATCTGCCTGAGCGCGACGTTGTCGCGAAGAAAGTGCTCGAGCGGATCGACGAGCATGTGAAGGCGATGACGCCGATACTAAACTCCTGCGCCGAGAAGTGAGCCGAGCCCTCTTGGCTTGACGATATGGCGGAATGACCGCCCGCGCCGGTGGCCCAGCCTCACTTGGCAGGCTTCTCCCTTTTTGTTTCGCGTCAGTTTTGTCCGATGTCGAACGATATCGGATATGCGACATAGTCGCCGTAGAACTATGATGTTGTTTATAAACACGTTTTGTCATTGGCACAGTACATGCAGGTTGCCGCTGCAAGCCTTAGGTGCTGAGGGAGAAACGCTTGTCGCATGCAGATGATGTTTATCCGGTGCTCTGGCTGCGGCGAATTGGACCAACAAAGATAACGTTAGAAAGTACGGCTCCGGCAAAACTCATCCAACATTGCGGTTAAGCGGCCCGCTGGCGCCTTTGCGCTGCTCTCAATTTCGCACGCATGTTCCGCGGCCTGCTAGCGGCCATTGCCGTCTTCATGAGGGCGGTCGAGGGATCAATCTCGCGGCAATCTGAGGTAGTTCGGTCCTCGTGGACGGGGTAAGCGCGAAGGGCTCGCGGGCCGACAAAGTGCTTGCAGTTGAGTCTTCAAGCCTCCACCGTTGCAGCTGAGCCTGTGAGCGCCGCCGGTAACGACCGTAGATGAGCAGTGGATGCGGTAATGGAGTTCAACAAGCTCGAAGACATAAACAGGTGACTTGTTACGCACCTTCGACGAGATCGACAAGATGCGCAGCTAGAAGATATGCGCCGTGTAGACCGACGCGACTGCGGTTCAGAATGAGCTCCCCGGCGCGTGTCACCCGACGCTCCGGGACAGCTCAAGAACCTCTTGGCTTGCGCCGGGACATGATTGGCGATACCCCAGCCGAGTTGGAGCACCAGGCCCAGCAGCAGCAAATCGGGGTGGGGTGCAGCACGAGTGCCATCATACGTGCGATTGGTGACAACACCAGCGCGACGGCCCAACGACCGCTTCGGCGGCGTGTAAGAAATTCCGCTCGGCACCATTATCTGAAGATGACCAGGGTACGCCAAGACAAGACAGGCGAGATCGAGCCGTCAGGTCTCCCCGATCAAATCGCCTCGGACTCGCTGCCTGACATTCCCAACTTCTTTCCGGTCTGCGAGGTATACGGGTCGGCAAGTAACGGAAGCCGACACGTTGTGTCGCCTTTGTCGGGTCCGCGACACAGGCTGATTTAACCAATCTGTTGTTTAGCCTCGGGCTAAACAGCTGAAAAGCACCACAATGTTTGCTTCGGCCCAACTCGACCAAGTTGGCACGAGTCTTGAAACCCTTCTGTGCGAGGCGGCGAGAAGGCATTCTACGGCAAGGGGGCATCGGGAAGTCGACCACGTCTTCGCCCGCAACAGCCGAAACATTGCGCTCGTAGTTTCGCCCAGTCGCGGCAAAGATGCCGCTTATCGAAGGGACCAGCATGGAAACGAACCATCAAGAACCGGCCAGCCTCTCCGGCACCCCGCAGAGGAAGAGCTGGGGCAAGCGCATCGCCATAGGCGGCATTGCGATAGTGGCGCTTGCCGGAGTCGGCGTCGCTGGCGCGCTCAGCCAGGATTACGGGCGCATGCAGCGCTTCGGCACGGGCGGGGGCCACGGCGGACCCGACATGCACGTGCAGCCCAACTTCCGCCACGGGATCGGGTTCGGCGGGCATCACTTTGAGTGCATGCTCGAGCAGATCGCCGCCACACCCGAGCAGGAAGAGAAACTGGAGGCGATCATAGACAAGTTCCTCGACGATGTCAGCCCGATCATGCGTGGCGTCCGCGACGCGCGAGACGATGTCGCCAAGCTGCTCGGCGCCGCAACCATCGACCGCGAGGCGGTGGAGAAGCTGCGCGCCTGGCACATCGCGGCGGTCGACGAGGTACCGCGCAAGCTGACGACGGCGCTGCTCGACGCCGCCGAGGTGCTGACGCCCGAGCAGCGGGCGAAGCTGCTCGAACTCTAGGATCGCAGCTGGTGGTGAGCTCTGTACCGGCACAGTTTCGAATCGGAGCAGACAAACGAGCATGGCGGACCAGGTTCTCAGCGTCGACGACGATAGGCGCCTGTCCGCCCTGCTCGCGGAATATCTGATAGGCAACGGTTTTCGCGTGAGAGCGGCTGAGACGGCGGGCGCGGGCATTGCCGAGATCGCGCGGCTGTCGCCCGATGCCGTGGTTCTCGACGTCATGCTGCCCGACATGGATGGCTTCGAGGCGCTCAGGCGCATCCGAGCGAACTCCGACGTGCCGGTGCTGATGCTGACGGCGCGAGGCGACGAGACCGACCGCATTCTGGGGCTGGGGATAGGCGCCGACGATTATCTGCCGAAGCCGTTCAATTCGCGCGAGCCGCTGGCCCGGCTGAAGGCGATTCTGCGCCGCCGCAACGGCGGCGTGCCTGCGTGCCCTCGATCTGCGACGAGATCACTGCCTCCTTGCGCACGAAGGCATAGATCAACCAATCGAGGGAAGGCACCATATCGCCAGCGAGATCGAGCCGAACGAGCGCCTGCTCGGCTTCCCGCAGACGATATTCGAGCTTACCTTCAACAAACAGTGCCGCACGCGCAGGCGGCAGATCGAACGGGATGAACGCATCGACGTTCTCTGCGCCTGCGGTTACGCTCTCGTCCCGGCCCGTTGTTCGCTTCGGCATTTCATGACGCCCAATTGGCAACAGCTTCGTTCGCTTCGAGGCGAGCAAGGAACGACAGCGTTCCTTGGCCACCTACCTGGGAACGAAGACTTTACTAGCGCCGAGTGTTAGTCAGGAAATCGTTCTTAGCGCGAGTGCCTTAATGGATTGTCGCCGACTGTCTGCCCCCTGCAAAGGATGGCGGCAGCCCTACAACACGGTGCGAGCGCATTCATCTTTGGACTATAGACCCCCGGCACCAGATGCGATCCTGTGGCCGGCTGCGCAACCCGGACCAGCTTCGCCGGCCACCCCAGCCGAAGCGCAAACACTAAGCATGCACTAACGTTCAACATGGATCACCCGATTGGGGCCGGCCAGTTGTCGGGCTCCGGCGAGGTCAATAGCGGTCGCAAGTAACGGAATCCGACACATTGTCGTCTTTGTCGGGTCCGCTACACACGGCTTGCTTAGCCAATCTCTTGTTGCCACGGGCTAAGCAGCTGAAAAGCATGCACAAATTTTCTTCTTAGGCCCAATCAGCCAAGTTGGCACGAGTCTTGAAACCCTTAGTGCAAGGCGGCGAGAGCTGCCAACGGCATTCATGTCGCGGGCAGCCGCAAATGGAACAAAGAAGGAAAGCTACATGGCAGGTCTGCGTCAGATCGCATTCTACCGCAAGCGGGGCATCGGGAAGTCGACCACGTCCCAAAATACGTTCGCCGCCCTTGTCGACCTTGGGCAAAGGATCCTCATCGTCGGCTGCGACCCCAAAGCCGACCCAACCCACCTGATCCTGAACGCGTGATCTGCCATGACAACGATTGTGTACCGCGACGGGATCATGGCGACCGACAGCCGCGCCTTTTCAGGCCACCGCAGCCCGATCGGCTTCAAGAAAAAACTGCACGTCCTGCCCAATGGCGCCCTGGTCGCGTCCTCGTCGAGCGACGTCGGCCGGACCGACGCCTTCGCCAAATGGTGCATCCAGGCGGTCAACGAAGGCCATCCCCTGCCCGCATGCACCCATGACAGCAAGATCGGCGTCCAGGCGCTGCTGGTGTGGACCGACGGCACCGTCTACTACTGGAATTCGCGCTGCTTCACCGGGCCGCTCGAGGCGCCCTTCTTCGCGATCGGCTCCGGCTGGGAATTTGCACTGGGCGCGCTGCACGCGGGCGCAACGGCCGAGGAAGCGGTCAGGATCGCCAGCGAGTGCGATTCCCTAACCGGCGGGCCGATCCAGACGGCGAAGCTCTCCCCTATCTCGAACCCGCCCAACACGCCGATCTCGGGTGTCTGGCCGTGAAGAATCTACGCCGTCAACGTCACCCAGCGGCTGACGCTCACCGAATGCGGCCGCATCCCATCGGTCACCAACCTGTTCGACGTCAATGGCGACCACACGGACGACCCGCGCGAAGCGGCCGTCTGTGTGGCCGGCGAAGGTTCGACCTGGTTCTCCATCCGGCTGAAGGCTTTCAGCGTGCCACCCTGCATTAATGAATTAGCGATTAAGCGAAAACAGGAATCCACCATGACCAGACAATCCGAGGTGTCTCTCAAACGGTCCGAGAGTCATCTCCAGCTACGAGGAAATCAACTGAGCGTACTCGACATTCATCAAGGCGTTCGCCAAACGGGATGTGGAAACGCACTCTTAGTCTAACACTGATATACCAAAATCCGGCGCATTGCCTGACACTTGTTCCATGCATCCTGACTTGTTGTACAGCATGCTGTGAGGACACCTGATGCATTGTCGCACGAATCGTCGATCAATTATGAGCTCTCAAAGGATATCATCATGACTGTCGTCCGCTTTACATGGCAGGCACTTTATGCCCATTTCAAAACCGATGATTTGACAGCGCTGACTAGCTCCCACCGAAGGTTTGCTTCACATCTCCTGCCGGATCTTCAAACCATGATTGAAGAGCAGCTCGCGCCTCTGTCTCCCAAGCTGGTCGGCGTCCACCAGCCCGTCGAGTTCGTTCCCATGAAGCTGTCGGACCTGATCATTCCCGAACGACAGGACTTTTCGATAGCACCCTTGCAATATCAGGACATCGACATCGGCGAAGAGGAGCCTTATGCGTCTCTGAACAACGGCCTGTGGTTGTTCCAGATCGGCGACGAGCCGGTCGCGATTTTTCTGTCGCAGTTCACCGCACGTACGCGAGTCGTTCAAGTCGAAATCGCTTGTCTGCCTGGCGAGCAGGCATCCGCCTTCTCGCGCGAATTTCTTCGCAAGATCCAGGCGGCGTGCGAGAGCTCACGAAATTATCGAAACAAAGTTCTCTCTTTCGAAGCCGATGGAGCATGCTCTGGGATGCAGGGAACGATGCGGGTTCATAGCCTTCCTGCCGTACGCCGGAATGACGTGGTGCTTTCCGCGGCAACTATGGCCCGTCTTGATGCCCAGATCTTCGATTTTGATCGACACCGAGAGGGGCTGAAGCGCCTCGGCCAATCAACGCGAAAGGGTATTCTGCTTTACGGGCCACCTGGCACGGGCAAGACGCACGTCATCCGTTATGTTGCTGCCAACCTACCTGGACGCACTACCGTTCTGGTCACGGCTGAGCAGATGCAGGGAATTGACGCCTACATTGCGCTTGCTCGTACCCTGCAGCCGAGCATCGTCGTGCTGGAGGACGTCGATCTAGTGGGCCGGTCGCGAGAGAATATTCATGGTCCGAAGGCTGAAAGCCTCCTCAACCGCCTGTTGAACGAGATGGATGGTCTTGCGCCAGAGGCAGATATCCTCTTCATCTTGACGACGAACCGGCCGGAGCACATCGAGGAAGCGCTAGCTTCGCGCCCGGGCCGCGTAGACGAAGCGATTGAAATTCCGTTCCCCGACGCCGGTTGCCGCCAGCGGCTGATAGAGCTCTATGGTCATGCTCTCACCTTCGAGAGCGGGGCGGTGGCCGATGCCGTAGCACGCTCACACGGCAGCAGCGCGGCCTATGTCAAGGAGATGGTGCGCCGTCTCGCCCAACGGAGCCTTGCGCGAGATGGCGCTGATGTCTCACGCGATGATGTGGAGGTGGTCTTCGGCGACTCCGGAGTATTGTCCAGCCGTCTCAACAGGCGCATCGTCGGCCTCACCGACAAGACGTCAAGAAGACAAAACGCCGTAGAAGATGAATGTGACTGCTGCGACTAAAGTGTTTTGCGGCCCGAGTTCGCCTTGCGCTGATTTTCGATGCTTCGCTCTAATCAGCGCAAGGTTCCATTGGGTGCCCTCGGCCATGCCTGGTCCGCTCGATGCGAGGCCAGGAACGATGAGTGCCCGAATTCACCTGGCCGCTGAGCACTCCCGCACCGCTCCGCCGCAGTCATTGTTCCGATTAGAGAACGCGTGCACAGTAGAAAAAACCAAGGCCGGCGAGAAACGCTTTCTCCGATAGTCACTGTCGTCTGATCGTGGAACGAAAATGCAAGCCGGCTGCGCGTCAGGATCACGACCGCGGCCTCGTAGAGAAGCCCCCTCAGATGAGGATCGCCGCGCCGCGAGATCAGCCGACAGCACGCGATGTCTTGAAGTTCGATGGTCTTCGATGGCACTGATGAATGCGGTTGCAGTGACGGTGCCGACGCCGGGATCACGTCAGCAGCTGGCATGCGTCATTGTGTCGGGCCGTGGCGACGAGCTGCTGTCCGAGTTCAGCAGCGCGGGCGCGCATGCTGAGCCAGGCTTCGGACAGTCCGGGCAAGCTCTTCCTGACCCGCCGGCGACGCAGCTGGACAAGCACCACCAGGATCGACGAGCTCTACAGGAATTCCAAGAGTTCCAGGATATATCTACCGCACCATCGGATCCTTCGTAGACTACGCGACCGAGTGGCCTCAACGCAGCCAGTGTCGCGCGCAGGTGGAGTCGACCGTGAACCAACTCGTCGATCAACGCTTGTAAAAAGCGGCAGATGTGTTGGTCACGGTTGGGCGCTAGCTGTTCAGTCCCGGCATTTGATGGATCGGATCGATGATGAATCGATCTGGCTCTGAAGTCCATCGTTTGCAGATGAACTCGTATGGCGTGAGGCCCTTGAGCGTCTTGAGCCGCCGGCCGAAGTTGTAGGCGTCGATGAAGT
>DASZDZ010000022.1:0-7012 GCA_035941355.1 Pseudaminobacter sp. | reverse complement strand
CATGGCTCAAGACGCCCGTCGCCCGCCTTTGCCTGACTAGGCAGGATACGGAAAAACGTGACACAGCTTTCCGAAGCGCTCATCGAACACCACGATCGCTAGTGATCACGACCGAATCACACCTATCCGACACAGGCGCCGGCCGTTCAAAAAAGACCAAGCGCGTCCGGACGCTCTGGCCGGCAAAGCCACCGCTCCGAATTTTCGAGACGGGCTCTAAGTCGGCGCCGACGACACTCGGTCTTGAAGCCAAACCTTGAACCGGCGCGGGTCCCGGCGCAGAGATCAGTCCCCGTACCCGGGCCACCCAGGGTCAGTGTCCGAAACTGAGGCCTACTTGATCTCCCAAGACGCCTTATGGTTGACCACGCGTCCGATTCGACCGCCAACCGTTTCGTGTAGCTGAACCGGGGTGTAGGGAGCCTTCCCAGTAATTCCTTTGTACTTTCCTGTGCCCTCGACGATGTAATGGTTCTGGTTATCAAACGTTGTGAAGACGTTGTCGCCGTCCTTGTCGGTTTCGACACAACTGCCCTCGAAGTTAAAATCATCCTTGATTAGCGTCCAGTGCCCAAGGCAGTGCACCGACATGTCATGGAACGGGCCATCCCCTTTGACGTTACGCGTGAGACCGGTGAACTCGTCTATTCCCCCTGTGCCAACGCCGCTGTCCACTTTAGCCACAGTCTCGAATACGTAGTAGGTATCGTATTCCGCCTCTCCACTTTTCGGGAAGTCTGCTGCAATTACGGGAACCGAGCACAGCGTAAAGAGAGCCACTAGCGATGCAATTTTCATGGTAAACCTCCACCGTAGAGCCGGGCTACCACCCCGGCTGCGTGCCGGGGCAGGCTCGCCAAACATCCAGAATAAGTCCGCGAAACACGTCTAAGCAACATCTCCCCGCGTGTATTCGGGCGTTGGGATTCGCAAATTCAACCAAATTTGATCTGGGCTGTTGAAGACCCTAGTTCGGGGGACAGGCAAAAAAGACCAGCCCCCCGCCCGATGCGGACCTTGTGGTCGAACGATGGGCGGCATTCGGTCAGAAATGCTGGTTCCGATGAACGGCGGCTTTCGGAAACGCAATCTGCCTCGGAATCAATCACTTAGAAGTTGCTTCTCAAGCGCCTGTGAGCACACTGCAAACGGTGGTTTGCAGTTTGAACACCTAGCTGGATCGCAACAATGACCCACGCAGTCGCCTATTTCAGGGTCTCGACGCAACGACAGGGTCGTTCAGGGCTTGGCCTTGATGCTCAGCGTGCTGCTGTGGCCACCTTCGCCGAGTCTGAAGGTTTGACCCTGCTTGGTGAGTTTACCGAGATCGAGACTGGGAAAGGCGCCGACGCGCTTGATCGAAGGCCGCAGCTTTCCGCCGCATTGGAAACTGCTCGCAAGGCAAAGTGTCCGGTGATCGTTGCCAAGCTGGACCGGCTGTCACGCGACGTTGCCTTTATCTCCGGCCTGATGGCACAGCGGGTGCCGTTCATTGTCGCGGAACTGGGCGCTGACGCCGATCCCTTCATGCTGCACTTATACGCCGCGCTGGCCGAGAAGGAACGGCGGCTGATCTCGGAACGCACCAGGGCCGCCCTCGCCTCTCGCAAGACGACCGGTATGAAACTCGGCAACCCGACCAATACCTCGGAAGCTGCGGAGAAGGGCCGAAAGATGTCGATTCACGAAGCTGACCGATTTGCCCAAACAGTGCTGCCAATCGTGCAGGCAATTCAACGCGCCGGCGTCACCAGCCTTCGCGGCATTGCAGTCGCCCTCAACGATCGCGGCGTCCGCACCGCCCGCAGGGGCCGGTGGCAGGTGTCCAATGTCCGGAACCTGCTTACCCGATGTACCGCAGCCAAGCCGCTTTTATAGGCGGGAAGAACACGACCTTTGACTCCCGCCGGCGGGTCTTTTGATGAGACGATTGTCTGCTGTTCGGCTTCGCTTTCGCATCGTCGCTCGCTACGGGACCCTTTGGCGGGGCGTGCGAGGACCAAGACCAGAGTCCCCTGCGACCGGCGCGGTTCTGCACTCGACGCGGCTACGTTTCGCTCACCGCTTGAACCGCTAGTGGTCAGGTAGTATACGGCAAAGACTAGCGCGGCGGCACCTTCGTCACTCCGTGATCCACATGTGCGGAGCCGTCGGCGACGGCGCATCGGAACGAGCAAGCCGCAAGTAGAAATTGCCGACGCCGGCCGAGCCAAGCATGAGGCTTGGGTTCCATCCCCCGTCGCCGACCCCGCTTGGCCAGGACTTGCGGCCTCCGTAGGTCCGCCAGCCGAACTCTGCAGTCTCTGCCACGACCTCGTCCAATCCCGAACAATGACCCGCAGCCGCCCTCGCAGCCCAGTGCAGGATATCGGCGTTCCCGGCAAGTCCGTGGCAGAGAGAATAGTTCCCTTGACGGGACTGAAGCCAAGTCCGCAGATGATCGCGCGTCGTCTTCAATGCGATCCCCGACTTCAGGCGCGTCGAATCTAGGCCGTGCACCGTCCCTGCCCGGAGCCGCGAAACCGCGATCCCGGGTGCGCCGTGGCACCATGTCGTGGAGCAGGACACGCGCGCGGAAGCCATTCTCCCCGGATCGACTTGCCGGAAGTCGGGCCAGTTGCCAGACGCCAGATCGAAACACGCGTCTTCATAGTCAAAGGCGGCCGACCCGGCCGCTCCGAACCGCTGCGATCCGGTCGCGGCATGCAGTTCGAAAAGCGCATAGGCCGCGCCCGCCGCCCCGTGCGACAGTCCTGTTAGGTTCCGACCGTTCAGCGCGTTCGCGGATTCCCAGGAGAGTCCGCCATCCCCCTCGATCCCGAGCGCAATCAGGTCATCACCGGCAGCAATGGCAAGATCGAGAAAATCGCGCCGCCTAAGGGCGGCGTGCAGCGCGAGATACCCGATGATGACCCCGCTCAGTCCGGATATCAGGTCGTGGCCTATAGCTTTCGGCACCGGGTTTTCGCTCAGGGCGGCCCCGAATTCGCCAAGCTCTTCACAGCCGAGCAGGGTTTGAAGCCGCACCGCAGCAAGTGCGATGCCAGTCGCGCCGACATAGAGCCCGTGACGGACGTCCCGCTCGCGGCCCCGGCACTCGATCGCGTGACGAATGGCCCCGAGTGCCGTATCGCGGTGTCTGACATCACCCGAGATCCGGTAGAGTTCGCCCAGGAAAAGCGCGATTCCACTGGTGCCGTCGTAGAGATTCGGCCCGAGGCTTCCGAATCTCGGCAGGGGACGTGCCTCGGATATGGGACCAAGCGATGCGACCCAATTGCAAAGGCCCCTATGCCAAATCGCGGTCTCGACGAGGGCGTCGGCGATCTCGTCCGCATACGCTAGGAACCGGTCGTTGCCGACCGCCGGGGCCGAACCTGATGGCGCGGCTCGATCGGCAGGTTGGGTGTGCCGGATCGCCCGGCCGACATTGAAATCGGAGCCCAAGTTGCGATAGGGGTATTCCGGATCGATGCCCGCCGCCGCAAATCCCAACGCGACCATCCCAAGCCTGCCGGCCATTGTCGTCTCGCGCGCCAGAAAAGCGCCTACAATGGCCTTCGCGAGCGCGGCACAGCGATCCGACCCGAAGCTGTCGTGGCGCTTCGGGTCTTCCGCCACCCCGACCCCCTCCGCTAGGGGGGCGGTGAGGGCCGGAATCCGCGCTCGCAGATACGGAAACACGCCTGGTAGAATCGCCGGCAGATCCGTATCGCGAACATCGCAGAAGTCTGAGCGATGGCAGTAGAGGACCGCGTTGTCGCACCGACCGTAAGCCGCGGGGTTACTCAGGACCTTTAGAATGAACGGACGCTGCACGTCGTTCAGGCGATCGGTCACGATGCGCACCACCGCCTCGGCCCCGGCAGTATCGATGTTCAGATACAACCGGAGGATCCCGCCTGGTGAGCGGAGATCGAGCGGCCGGTTTGCGAACGCCGTGTAGAATCCGGGGGACCGGTGATGGGAGCCGGCCGGGTGCCTGACGGAAACCATATCGCCGATTGGCGGGGCGCGGCCGGTGTGGGAGAGGCAGAGTTTGTCCGGAATCGAAAGCCGTAAACCGTTCTTGCGTACCCAAAGTGTTCTTTCGCCCCGATCCTCAACCGTCCAGCCGGAGTCCCAAAACCCTTCGCCTAAATTCGCGAGAGAGAGCCGTGCGGCGAAGTCGGTCGTGCCGCCGGTTTGTTCGACGTTGAGGACGTGCGAGATCGGTCCCCCGACCATATAGAAATGCGTATAGAGGTGGTGCTGAACCGCTCCGACCAGGAAGGCGGGAAGGCGATCCGTCCTCCTCCTGGCGATGGAAACGGGCGCGCAGTCCACTCGCATGCCGAACCAGAAGAAATGCGTTGACGCGTCAACCGTCAACGCTTCGAGGACAGCGGTTATCTGGTCGCGATGGCGACCGATCATCGACAGGGGACCGACAGAAGGTCGCGGCATGCGCGGCCGGGATCGCACAGGACATTCTCGGCGACTTGGAGCATGAAGACCGCCGAGCCGCTAAGACGGGCCGAGGATTGCGCGAGTTCGAAGGCCGACTGGACGAGGCGGCTGCCGCAGACCTCGACTGCCCTAATCAACAGGGCGCTGCGGTCGGTGCCTGTAGGGCTGCAATCGCAATAAACGTTCCAGAATTGCGTGATCCCGTGCTGGAAGACCTCCAGGCCGCGTGGGGCGAGGCCGAGAGCGTCGCGGGGCTGCGTCTCGGGCGACACCGGAATTGACCGGATCCAAGCGCCGAGATACTCGGAGAAAACACCGCCGATATCCCGCGCCGGATCGCCTGCCCCGGCAATTTCCCAATCGACGATGTAAAGCCTTTCTGGCACGCGCCCCTCCGCCTCGGATCTGACCAGGATATTGTCCCACCGGATGTCTCCGTGTATCAGCGTCGCCTCGGCCGGGGGGCATTCCAAGTTCCCCAGGCGCGCGGCTAGACTAGGCGAACTCTGGATGATCTTGATGACGTCGATGGCGGCCTGGCTGTATTGCAAGAACACCTCGGGTCCGGGCGTCACCAGCACTGCTGTCCAGGGCTTCGGAGCATCTATTAGACGCCCCCTGCCTGCTCCCCCTCGGTGCAGCCGGGCGAGCGCCTGCCCCAAAGTCGTGGCACAGGCTACCGCCATGTCATCGTTGTACTCGATGCAGGCACCGAACGTCTCCACGTTCTCAAGGTATTCCAAGGCCAGGATCGCACGGTCCGCGTCGAACCAGTGGAACTTCGGCAAGTGTTCATCCGCAAAACGCGACCCGCTGGCGACGAACGCCGCATACATCTCCACCTCTCGATAGAGGGTCTGAACGGCTTGCATCGGGTCGCTCTGCTTCAGGAAGAAACCGCGCCCGGAGCTTGCGGACACGGCAATACTGCGATTGCGCCGCACATGCTGTGTGATTAAGAGCCCTCCCGTCACAATGTCGGCGGTGTCGATGCTTCTGCGCGACAGAAGATAGCCGACTGCCTCGGCTTCGGAAAATGGCGCCCCCTGCGATTGGTCACCCAAGATTCAAAAACAGAGGAATTCTGTTTTGCAGTTCGTCGCCAGCGTGCAGACGGCCGTCGTGCCGGGTGGGTCGGGTGGCGGCGGAGGTGGCAGGCAAAGCGCCGGAACGCAACTCTCGACGGGCGGAATCGACTTGATGCCGCCGATGACGACGGTCCCGCTGCCTACGCCGATCCCGCCTGGCGCCGCGCCTTTCAGGAACCGGGCCGTGATGCCACCGGTCAGGAATTCTTCCCCGCTGCCGGCAGGGGCCTGCCGCGTCACTTTGACATCCGCGTCGGCGCGAAGCCACACGGCGCTTCCGCCCAGCGGGTTCTCTCCCGTTTTCAGCGATCTGACCATCAGCACGTCTTCGTCGCGGACCTCAATATAGTCCTTGACGTCGGTCGAGGCGTAGATCCGCCATAACCCGTCCCTCGCCCCCATGCCCAGGAGGCCTACGAACATCTTTACCTTCGGCAATTTTGAGGGATCATCCACGAGAGAGGCGACGATGTCGTCCTGCTTCAAATCTCCCCGGCGATTTTCTTTGGACATTGTAGACGTCCTCAACGCACCCTCGCAATATTACCATTTCTGTGCCAAATTTGATATAGGCAAAACTGCTACCGGCTCGGCCTTCACTGCCGCTAGACTGCCTTTCGCCTCGGACGGCCGAGTTGACGCCATAGCGTGTCGCTGAGGCGTCGAAGGATCGCGAGTTGACGCGTGTGGCAGTCTCGTCCGGCTTCTCGCGCGGCTGGCGTCACCGCAGGCCCGCGGGTGTCAAAGATGACGGCGGTTCATAAGCGTGCCAACGCCAAGCGGGCCGCCATCGATAGGGAACTGCCGTATCAAGTGGCCTTGCCGGAACACCTGTGCTGCATGGAGAATTACACCGTCATCAGGGATTTCTGCGGCCGCTTTGCCAGGCGCATCGAAACGACGAGAGTCACAGCCATTTGGCCGAACAACACTCGCCTAGAACTGCGACTGCACTGCTTTGAAAATCGGAAAGATGCGGAAGAGTTCGCCGACCATTTCGAGGGCGAGCATTTCAATCCGAGGAAAGACCGCGGCGAGGGAGCCGAGCGAGGCATTTGCCGGTGCACAGGCACATGACAGCACAAGGAGCGCTCCGGCCCGCTGACTATGCCGCGGTTCTTTGTTGAGAATCCCTGACCGGTGGCCGCTCGGCTCGAGAGAAAGCCCGCTGCCGGTGCGACTCGACGGCGGGATCCCTTCTATGTACCCGTTGTTCGGGCGGGTAACGGCCGGGATAGTATGGCGCTCCGTAGGTCAGGCATGTGACAAATGATACTGCCAGCGAAAAACCTGCCTGACTGTTATCTTCGTCGCCGGCTTGTCGAATTTCAGCGTCTGTGAGCCTTCACAGAATCTTTGAACCATTAGCCGTGGCGGCCAGCGCGGCCCGCAGCTTCTGGGCCGTATGCGCGCCACCCCGAAAGGCCACGATGATCCATCCCGGCTGCAAACTCCCGCTCCTGATCGCTGACGAG
>DASZDZ010000021.1:0-7562 GCA_035941355.1 Pseudaminobacter sp. | reverse complement strand
AGGGCAAGGCTCGATCGTCTTCACGTCGTCCTTCGTGGGCTTCAGCAACGGCGGAATGCCGGGAATGGGGGCCTACGCCGCGTCCAAAGCCGGGTTGATCGGCCTGGTGCAGTCGCTGGCATCCGACCATGCCATAGACGGCATCCGTGTCAACGCGCTGTTGCCAGGAGGCACGATCACGCCGAGCGGAGGGGAAGGGAATGCGGCCGCGTTGGAGTTCGTCGCGAATCTTCATCCAATGAAGCGGATGGCGACCGCGAAGGAAATTGCGCAGGCAGCCCTCTTCCTGCTTTCCGATCGGTCGAGCTTCATGACAGGAAGCCCGATGATCGTGGATGGCGGTATGTCTGTACGGCTGACATAGCAACGTACACACTCCCTGTGAATGGCTATCATGACATTCGGGGAGGCGTAAACGGGGTAGGACGCCTTCGCCGACTGTCTCGCCAGACACCCTCCGATCCTCACCAGCGAAGGACTTGAGAGTGGAGGGCGCCGAGGGGAACGGCCGCTCTTTGGCGACACCGGCCACCACGCGCGTCAACGTCGTAAAAGGGGTCGCTTCAGCCGTAGCGAACGGCATGTTTGGAGAAGTGCCGTGAAGGTCGGCTCATGGCGCATCCTTCCTGTTCCCGAACCGGAAGGATTGACCGATGCCGTTGAAAAAGTCGGTTGAGTCTGTGGACTTGGCGTGATTCCGTTTTCTGGGTGATTTGCCAGGAGAACGGACCGATGATGGGTCGCCAGACCGCCGATCAAGTGCAGCTCTTCTATTCGTTCAACCTCGATGAGCGTATTCCGAAGACGCATCTGCTGCGCCGGATCGATGTGTTTGTGACCGAAGCCCTCGCCGGGATACATCGCGAGCTGGCCGGCTTCTACAGCCATACCGGTCGGCCCTCGATCGATCCCGAACTCCTGATGCGGATGCTGATCGTCGGCTATTGCTACGGCATTCGATCCGAGCGGCGTCTGTGTGAAGAGGTCGCGCTGAACCTGGCCTACCGATGGTTTTGCCGGCTCGATCTGGAGGACGAGATCCCGGATCATTCGAGCTTCTCCAAGAATCGGCATGGCAGGTTCCGCGACAGCGATCTCCTGCGATTTGTGTTCGAGCGGGTCGTCGGGATCTGCCTTGAGACGGGCCTGGTCAAGGGCGACGGGTTCTCGGTCGACGCGAGCGTCATCGAAGCGGATGCAAGCCGTTATCATGGCCGTGCTCCGGAGGAGATCGACTGGGGTTCGCTTGAGGACCCGTCGCGTGCAGTGCGTGAGTATCTCGACGCGCTCGACGAGGTGGAAGAGGTGGAGGCGGGTCGAAAGACCCCGAAGGTAATCTCGCTATCCGACCCAGCGTCAGCCTGGACGGCCAAGGCGAACAAGCGCGTCCAGTTCGGCTACGGCCTGATCGACAACGAATACGCGATCATCGTCGATGTCGAACCCACACCGGCGCGGACCTTCGATGAGGTTCGAGCTACGGCCACAATGATCGAGCGCACGAAGGCGCGGTTTGGCTTGAAGCCGAAGCGGCTCGCCGCCGATACAGCCTACGGCACCGGCAAGTTCCTCGGCTGGCTCGTCGATCAGAACATCGCGCCGCACATTCCTGTCTGGGACAACAGCCAGCGTGATGACGGGACCTTCAGCCGCGCGGACTTCATCTTCGATGTGGTCCAGAACCGGTTCACCTGTCCCGCCGGCAAGCTGCTTATGCAGTATCGCCGCAACTTCACGGTCCCGCGCACCGACAATGTCAGCGGTGGAAACCGGAAGTACCGGGCCAGCAAACGAGACTGCCAGCGTTGTGAACTCAAGCCCCGCTGCTGTCCGAATACGCCGGTGCGCGATGTGCTGCGCAGCGTCAATGAAGAGGCTCGCGACCACGCGCGTCAAATGGCGCATACGCCCGAGTTCGAACGCTCGCGCAACGACCGCAAGAAGGTCGAGATGCTCTTCGCACACCTGAAGACCACGCTCCGCTTCGAACGCATGAGATTACGCGGCCTGAGCGGAGCCCGTGACGAGTTCCTCATGGTCGCCATCACGCAAAACCTGCGACGCCTGGTGCGGCTGACAACGCCCACGGCGCCGGTGCTGGCATGATGGAGGCCAATCCGCAGAACTCTCGCCAACGAGCCAAGATGCAAGCGCCATTCAGCCGACCGCCGTTACGCCTCCGAACAGGCAGACAGGGGTCGCAATCGAGTTTTTCCACAGCATCGACCCGTTCGAGACCTTCCGGAGCCCATATCTGTTCCCAAAACCGGACATTGAGCGCAACCAGCTCTCGTGACCCTGAGCTGCCCTTCATCAACCCATTTTTGCACCCCAATAGCCGACCTTCGCGCCGACCGCCTGCATGACCAAGGTTGACATTGCGATCATCAAACTGTTGCCCCAAGACGACGTTCGAACGTGCGTCAGTTCCTACACGGAAGGAATGATGTCCTGAAAGCGGATAGTTCGCGATTGCCGACTTTATCGGAGACTGAGACGGCCGACGGCTGCAGCGCGGCGAGGCTGCGCCGCAACCGTTTCAGGCTTCATGAGGTGCCGGAAGCTTTGCAATGATGCTTCACTATCTTATGGTCCCGCAAGGCTTCCGATAAGGCTTCAGCATGTTGTACTGCAGCACCGCGGGCAGCTCGAAGCGGTCGGAAGCTCTTGGTGCGCTCTCGGCCCACTCGCGGGTTGGGACAGCCGGAGCCAGTGGAGCATCCACATGGACTCCCGCGAACTCCATCACCGGAGTTCGAGGCAGATCCTGCCACTGCGGACCGTTAGGCGATGTATCGGCTTGACGCTTGCAGAGAGCAGCGCACGCAAAGGCCATTAATGCCGCCGATACGTTGATGACGACCATCAGCACGGCCAGGTCCACGCCATTGGGACCGAAGGGGAGTTTCAACTGGTGCTGCACTTGCGCCGCTGCATTGAAAAGCGACGCCAACGCCACTCCCGCCGCCAGGAGCAGGATCGTGGATGCCGTCCTCCACCTCATCCGCCCCATGCCGTCGTCCATATAGTGCAGCAGCACGAAGCAAACGAAAAGCGATATGAACGAGTGCAGCAGGTAAATGGGTAGGCTGAGCTGAACCAGGGCCACGAATTCCTTCGTTTTTCCCAGTCCGTAGGCTCCGTAATGAAAGAACGCTTGGAAAATATCGAACAGGACGATGCCGATGACGACGAAGGCAAACAGGCCCGCATAGCGGCTGAAATGGGCTACTATTCCGCCAACGGGCCGAGGTTCGTCGCCCGCGGCCATTTGTGTTCGACCAAAAGCGCTCACCCATGTCCCTAACGCAACGCCGGTGGCCAGAAAGATCGGCCCAGCCTGCGACATGAGGTACCGGCCCGAGAGCGGAAAATCATGTGGCCAGAAATCTGTGGCCCCGGCGCTCAGCAACCGTTCCGCCGTACTGTCAAACGCCGGAATGAGGTTCCACAAGAACGTTATTCCAATAAAGAACAGCGTGCTCCCCGCCAGAAAAGCCTTCGGCCAGCCGGGATTCGGAATCATCGAAACGCGAAGGTCGCTGGCCAACCGGGCCAGAGACGCCACGCCGCTCTCCCGCACGGTCGCGAGTGAAGCTACATCAACGAGCTGTCGCGTGAGGATTTTCAGCTCCCGACGTGTCGCCTTGTGAAGCTCGGGCTCGTCATCCAGCTTCAGCCGGGCGAGATGAGTCGCGTAGAGTTCCGCGTCGGCATAGGCGTCGATCCGTTCCACCCAGGCGTCGCTTCTCAACACCTCAACCTCCTCGGCCAGTCGCTGGGCGTCTGGGCTGCGTGTGAAGATCTGGTTGGCGAAAAAGCTGGACGCTCTCATGACTCTGGTGGGGATACCCATCCAAGCGTGGAACAGGTTTCGCTGCACGTTCCCAATATTGGAGAGCAACGGAACGCTTTGCTGCGCAACGCCCATGTATACGGCAACGATGTAAAGAGGGTAATTGACTGTATTGACGAACTTCTTAAGTTCCTCGTCAAGCGTCGCTCCGGATACTTGGGCCCAACCGGACAGGATGGTGGGAGAAATTTTGCAAAGTATGAAATAGATGAGGAATGTCGCGGCCAAAAAGGCCGCGAGCGTAGTGCAGTAGGTCAGCCGTCCGGCGAAGTCGATCGCGCGCAGATTTGGAATGAGGGCGGAGCGCGCGGCGAAATCCGGGTCCGGCGATCTGAGTTCGTTGAACTTCGCGAACTGATATGCGCCGAGCACGGCGGCGCCGATCCAGAACTCGGCCGAGAGCAACGGGTCCATGGCATGTCCTCCCTCGCACCTTATGGACAAACGTTGTTCGGGCACTGCTGCGCGTACGCTTCGGGCATTGCTTCGAGCAGGGTCACCGAGCCTATCAGCGCGGACAGGAATCCGAAAACCAGAAGTGCTTTGAACGATTTCATGCTAGCCTCCCCTTGAGGGTGCACACGGCCTCGCTACGCGAGGTAACGAGCATGCGAGGGTTCGGAAGCTGAAAAATTACTATGCCCGAGCTCGGCGCATGTCGAACTGTACGACCATAGTCTCCGGTGGTCTGTGAGATTTCCCACACATATTAGCCTTGTCCAGTTGGCGACATAAGCTGCCTACCAGATGGCTCGTTACTACCGGCGGCATGTGATGTAGTTATAGTTCGATTGGGTTGCTCATCCTGTTTCTCCAGAGACTTTATCGCTGCGCCGAGCGGCTTGAACGCTGCGGCAATGATTTCCTGGCCTTCCCGGTCTCCCGTTCTAGCGCGGCGCGATGAAGATCAAGGAGCCGCCAGGCAAGGGCCATGGGGATATTGAACTTCTCAGAGAATGCGCGGATTGCTTCGTCCGCGGTCGGCGAAGCGCTATCGCGCGCCATTTGATGGCTCGTCACTCAATTTCGCGCTCCCGCCCGTGACAGGCGGATTCCAACAGCCGCTCGCGAAAAATGTTCCCCAATAAACAATCAAAGGCTGAGGACACCGAGTCGCCGACGCGAAATTGCTTTGTTCAAGCGCCTAAACTCAGACCATTGTCTGCTCACCTTGCACGGGCGCGGACGGCTGGGAGACTAGAACGCCCTTGCCCATTAAAGGGCTGGGCCATGCTCCATTCCTAACAGCATCCAAGAATGAGTTGTTGAAGCGGCTGAGACTGGATGATCTGTCCGCCTCATCGCGTCGGGGGTAGCCAAAATGCCGAGAGGACGCGATTGCGAGGTCGGTCTCATCGGCTTCGAGGGTATCACCGGATCCCCGATTGCGATGGGAGGCGACCATCAGCCGTTCGAATGTATCATCCAGGTTGCGGGAGCTTCAACCCGGCTGCCGACCCCGGCTTTTGTCAGGAAAAGTGGCGGACGGCAAATCAATGCCCATCGAATATTTAACCACGGAAATTCTGATCATAGGGATTACTTGCGCCATGATCGGCAACGGATCAGGTCCCCCTCCTGTCAATATTGCCTGAACTCTCAATTCCTCGAGCGCTCTGGATAGAACCGATCGAGGCTCGCCGGAACGCTTTCAACTAGCGACGGGCAGTGTTCATAATCGTGATCGCGGCCGCCGCAGCGCGAACAGCAATGGCCGGTCCAAGCCTGCGGCTTCTGGGGGTCGAGGAGGTAAAAGGGTGTCGGTCCAAAACCCCAATTAGACTTTCTCATTGCCTGTGCTCCATTTACGGAACAACGGCGCTTCACCTTCTCGGTTCCGCAACACGGACGACCGTCGGGGGCCGTTGGTTTCGGTCTATACGGCAACGTCCCGCTTCCGACCCATGATGGCGGAATGTTCAGGGCGCTGCTCGGCAAGGTCTTCGGTCTCATGCTGACCCGGAGACAACGGGCGAACAAGCGGAAGCCCTTACGGAACTCCTCGAAAGCCTATCATTACATGTTTTTGGCTCCTCGGCGTTTGCCGGTGTTGAGATGGGTGAGGATCAATCGCCGACGGTCGAGGATCTCGCGTCAAGCCGCTCGCCACGCAGGCCTTCGTGATCGAGTGCCGTGGCCGCCGACACTCGCCGACGGCGCGCTATAATTCTTCGGCGGTCTTGCCGAGCGTGTCTGCCATCACCGCGCCGCGTTCGCCCATCGGCTTGTCGCGGTCTCCGGTGGTCGAATCGCGCGCTGTCTGGTGCTCCATCTCGGCGTTGATCTCGGCGCCGACGATTAGGATGATCACCGAAATCCAGGTCCACATCATCAAGCCGATCACTGCGCCGAGCGATCCGTAGGTCGCGTTGTAGTCGGCAAAGTTCCGAAGATAGAAAGAAAAGCCCCAGGACGCGGCGATCCAGACTAGGGTTGCTATCACCGCGCCCCAACTCAGCCATCGCCATTTCGGCGCGCGCCGACTCGGCCCGAAACGGTAGATCAGCGAGATGCCGGTGAGAATGGCGATGAGCAGCACCGGCCACCTTGCTATGGCGATGAGCGTTTCCGTCCAGGCGCCGAGTCGAAGGTAGGCGAGCACCGCCGGAACCACACCGACTGCAAGGATAAGGCCGATCGCGATCAGCAGCGCTCCCAGGGTGAATGCGAGCGATATGAGGTTGAGCTTTACGAACCCGCGCTTTTCCGTTTCCTCATGCGCGATGTTGATGGCGTCGAAGAGTGCCTTGATACCGTTGTTGGCGCTCCACAGCGCAATCGCAAGGCCGGCAAGCAAGCCGATTCCCAAGGCCTGCTGATCTTGCGAGGCGAGCGCCTGCAACTGGCTCCTGATGATGTCAACGCCGGCCGAAGGCAACAGGCCTCCGAGATGGGATACATGGTCGGCAACCGTGACCGGATCGGCGACGAAGCCGTAAAGCGAAACGAAAGCCGCAAGCGCGGGAAAAAGCGCGAGCAGGAGATAGAATGTTGCTCCGGCAGCGATGAGCAGAACCCTGTCCTCGCCGACTTCCTGCCAGACGCGCCAGCCAATATCCCACCATCCCGCCGGTGGAATTTCGGACGGCCGGTCAGCGTCGCGACCGCGGCCTCTATCGAGCTCAGCCAATTCGGTTTTCGCCGCCACCGCCATTCTCCGGTTTCGTCCTTGCTGCCGCAGAACTCGCAATGGCCGCATCAGTTGCAAAAAACGCCTTCAATTCAGCGCCCGGAACGGCGGCTGCTCAAGTTGGAAAAATCATCGGAACATTAGGGCAACCTAATAGTTCAATCGCGATCAGGGAGGTGCCCTCGCATGAACAGTGTCATCTATCTCATCGGCCTGGTCGTCGTCGTGCTGGCGATCCTTTCGTTTCTCGGATTGTCGTAAGGAGACGCCGGCGATGCAAAACAACGATCCAGATTCCCCACCCCAGCAACAAGCGGACGTGAATGCCGCCGCAAGCGAGGCGCAGGACACAATCAGGCGTGAAGCGCAGTCTGCCAAGGAGGCCCTGCACGACGCCCGCGACGAGGTAAAGCGCAAGGCAGGGGAGTATGCCTCCGAGGCCAAGGCAGCGGCCATGGAGCAGGCGGAAGTCGCCCAAAAGGATGTGAGCGCGAGTCTTGCAGCTTTGGGCGGCGCTTTGCGGGCCGCCGGCGACCATCTGTCAGGCAATGACCAGCGCGCCGCTTCCCAGTTCGT
>DASZDZ010000020.1:0-76268 GCA_035941355.1 Pseudaminobacter sp. | reverse complement strand
GCATCCCGATGATCTGCTCTTCCGTGAACCGCGAGGGTCGCATCGTCCGTCTCCGTGATCGACGGACTCTACCCAAATCTGGAGGAAGTTCAGGGTCTCAGGTCAGGAGGTATTTGAGAATCTTCCGAGGATCGCCGTCAGGACGAGCCAAATACCGGTTTTGTCACAAGAAAAAGTTGAAGGAGTTAACATGAGAAAGCGAATAAGCAGCCAAACGCCTGTGGCGATGCTATTTATCGCTCAAAGCTCTGGACCATCCAAAATTGGTGCGAATTTATTCGTCGGATAATCGAAAGCCCGAGACCGCCTCGGCTCAGTCGGCTGTCGACTGCCCCTCGAAATCTTCGTCGAAAACCCTGCCAAACACCATATTCTCGTTCTCACCGGATACGGTTGCCGTGCCTTTGCGATCTATGTGCACTTGGACATCGAAATCCGTTGGATTGTCGTTCTTCAAAATCACACGACGGGAAATCCCATCGGCTAGCACGACGTTGAAAGTCCGATTGTACCGGTTGCCGTCGATGTTGGTTTGTTCGATGTGGCTGAGGATTTGGTTGCGTTCCGTTATGTCGATGTTGCTCGCCTCCAAAAGGGCGACCGCCTTCTGGAACTTCGGGCGATTTCCCTCGACGGCAACCGTTAGGGAAACGATGATCGATCGGAGCCTATCGGCCACAGCGGCGCGGGTTGCAAAAAGGGTTTCGTCCGATAAATTTTGGACCGCATCGATCAGTCCCCGCAGTTCTGCGGGACTCACGTTCGACACTCCAGCTAGTCCCGATAGTTCATGTTTGAGGTCGGCGATGTCGGCTTCTTGGTTGGCAATTTCAGCCTGACATTCCTGCAGTTTTCCGGCAATGAAGTCCGTTGGTGAGCCTGAGACGCTGATGAGGTCGAAAACCCGTTCACGCTTGATTTCGAGCCCTCTTAGCTTCTCCGATGCTGAAAGAAGCTTTTCGGTCAAAGCGGTCTTTTCCGATATTTGGTTTGCCGCTTGAAGCGTCGCCGTAAGATCGACCTCTTTCACGAAATACAGGAACGAGGCCTCGAAATCTGCATATCGCCAGCCGGTCGTTTCGCAACGCGCCCCGCTGACTGCGTTGCTGCATTTCAGATAGGTTCCACCCTTTGGACCGCTGCCCTTGTAGAGGAACCGCATCGAGCCACCGCAGTACTCACACTTGGCAATGTTGGTGAACAGATTGCGGTATTCCGGTCCCTTCCGTCCCGCACCCTCGACCTGGCGCCTACGGCGAGCCGACTGAACCCGAAGAAATAGCTCTTCATCCACGACCGATGGAAAATACCCAGGAATTGGATCTCCATACGGAACTCTCAATCCTTCCTCATAGCGGTGGGGTTGGAACTCGCCTATCACTGCACGATTGGCCAGCATTTTTGAGACGTATGATTCCTGCCAACCTCTCGATGTGCCGAATGTTGGCACCCCGTCCTTGTTCAGACGCCTGGCAATTGAGAACGCGCCAAACCCGCTGTTGGCTTCGGAGAATACCCGCTGAACCACAGTGTCTCGGGTGGCAACAATCTTGAATGATTGCCGATCCGCTGAAAGTGCCAACCAGGCTGGGGCAACCTTCGTCAGCTTCCGCGTTTCGAGATTCTTCCGCTTGTTCGACCATGCTGCCGAAAGTCGGACACTCTTGGTCTTGGACTCCTCATACGCTCGGCTCAACACCATCACCGAATAAATCAATTCGGTGAATTCCGCTTTTCCTGCGGGATAGAGGTGATTGTCGGCAAGGGTGACGATATTGATGCCACTCTTGATGATGTCGAGGAAGACGGTAATAGACTCCATGATCTCTTGGCGGCTGATCCGATCAAGGGATTCCACCAGCAGATATGACCCCTTTGGGATCACATTGGTTTTGACCAACTGCAGAAACCGACCCAGTGATCCGGATGCTATGTTCGCGCCCTTGAACGCGGACACACCAATATCGTGGAGCTTGAAATCCTCGACCAACGTGAGGCCATTTTCAGCTGCGTATTTACGGGAGAATTCCTGCTGCCGACGAAGGCTGTCGCCGCGCAACTGAATGTCGGTGGACATTCTGACGTAGGAGTAAGCTAGTGGCTTCGTGGAATCCTTGACCATACAGCCTACATACGTGAGGAATTATTCCTCTACAACATCTGCATGTTGACCTTGCCCGGCGCAATCATGACCTGGACGTCGACGGGAACGGCCTCGATGCCCTGGAACGCAACAGTGCGTACGCGCGAAACCATGCCGTCCCCCAAAGCAGGCTGCGCCCCGCAGCCCGATCACGAATGACCCTGCGTCAGACAAGCACAGTTTTCAGACCAAAGCAAGAACAAGACAGGAACAATTGCACGCTTTAGATGCAGCCGGTCTCGGAATGATGTGGCGATGCAAACACCGGCCCCAGCCGCCGGTCAGCCCCTCTTGTCTTCCACGGCGTCCCAGAACAACGCGGCGATGTCGGCGCCGCCGAACCTCTTGACCTCGCGTATGCCGGTCGGCGAGGTAACGTTGATCTCGGTCATGTAGTCGCCGATCACGTCGATGCCCACGAGGATGAAGCCGCGTTCCTTGAGCGACGGCCCGATGCGGGCGCAGATTTCGCGCTCGCGTTTCGTCAGCGCGGTTTTCTCGGCGCGGCCGCCGACATGCATGTTGGAGCGGGAATCGTGCTCCGCCGGCACGCGGTTTATCGCGCCGACGGCCTCGCCGTCGATCAGGATGATGCGCTTGTCGCCGGTACGCACCTCCTTGAGGTAGCGCTGCACAATGAACGGTTCGCGGAACATCTGGGCAAACATTTCGAGCAGGGAGGCGAGATTGCGGTCTGCCTCGTGCAGGTGGAAAATGCCGGCGCCGCCATTGCCGTAGAGCGGCTTGACGATGATGTCGCCGAATTCGCGGCGGAACGCATCCACTTCCCGCACGTCCTTGGTGATCAGCGTTTCCGGCATCAGGTCGGGAAATTCGGTGACGAAGATCTTTTCCGGGCTGTTGCGCACCCAGGCCGGGTCATTGACCACAAGCGTCTTCGGATGGATGCGCTCCAGAATATGCGTCGTGGTTATGTAGTTCATGTCGAAGGGCGGATCCTGGCGAAGCAGGATCACGTCCATTTCCGAAAGATCGGTTCGCACAGGTTCGCCGAGCGTGAAGTGGTTGCCCTTCTCGTCGCGCACCTGAAGTTCCTCGATGCGGGCAAACACCTTGCCGCCGATCATCGACAGCCGGTCGGGCGTATAGTGGAACAGCCTATGCCCGCGCCGCTGCGTTTCGAGCGCAAGCGCAAAACTCGTGTCGCCGGCAATCGACACGGTCGATATGTGGTCCATCTGCAAGGCGATATTGAGCGGCATCGACGATCTCCGGCGGCGGGCGGTTCTGGCCAAGAGCATGTACAGGCTTGGCCGCGGCCTGCCAATCGAGACATTTTGAACCCAGCATCAATGGCGGGCGCCGGCAAGCGGCCGGTCCGAACCTCGCGCCGCCACAGGCGTTAACGCGGAAAACATCATTGTTGGTTATGCGTGACCTGAAGAATCCGGCGCGGGCGCGCGCCAAGAGCAGACCCGAGGCCGCCATGAACGCCGTTACTCCGATAAACGCCAGCACAGCGGGCGAAATGGAACTGACCATACTGATGCCATGCCTGAACGAGGCGGAGACGATCGCCGTCTGCATCGGAAAGGCGCAGGATTTCCTGCGCAGGGCAGGCATCTCCGGCGAGGTGCTGATCGCCGACAACGGCAGCGCGGACGGGTCGCAGCGGATCGCGACGGGTCTCGGCGCGCGGGTCGTGCCGGTGCCGCAGAAGGGTTACGGCGCGGCGCTGCTCGGCGGCATAGCGGCGGCCCGCGGGCGCTATGTGGTGATGGGCGACGCCGACGACAGCTATGATTTCGGCGATCTCGACGCCTTCCTGTCGCGGTTGCGCGGCGGCGCGGAACTGGTCATGGGCAATCGTTTCAGGGGCGGCATCGAGGCAGGCGCCATGCCGGCGCTGCACAGGTATCTCGGCAATCCGGTGCTGAGCTATCTCGGCCGGCTGTTCTTCAGGATCGATCTCGGCGATTTTCATTGCGGCCTGCGCGGCTTCAACACCGCAAGCATAAGAGGCCTGAACTTGCGCACCACGGGCATGGAATTTGCCAGCGAGATGGTGGTGCGTAGCGCGCTTGCCGGCCTGCGTACGGAAGAGGTCCCGACCACGCTGAAGCCGGATGGCCGTAGCCGGGCGCCTCATCTGAAGACATGGCGCGACGGCTGGAGGCACCTGAAATTTCTGCTTATGTACAATCCGCGCTGGCTCTTCGTCATTCCAGGCCTGTCGCTCTGCGGCCTGGGCGTGCTGCTTTCCATGTTGCTTTTCTTCGGCCCGCTCTATCTCGCCGACAATCTGTCGCTCGATCTCAACACCTTCGTGGCGGCGTGCTTCATGATCGTCGCGGGCGTCCAGCTCGTCACGTTCGGCATTCTGTCGCGCTATTACGCCGAGATCACAGGCATCCTGCCCAGCAATACCCGGTCGGACTGGCTGATGCGGTATGTCAGCACCGACCGGCTCGCCATCAATGCCGGCATCCTGCTTCTGGCGGGCGCGATGTTCTTCGGATACGCTATACTTTCCTGGGCTAGCCTCGGCTTCGGCCCGCTGATTAGCCCGGAGATTCCCCGCGTGGTTGTGCTTGGCCTGACGCTCATCGTCATCGCGTTGCAGGTGTTCTTCTCCGCTTTCCTGCTCGGAGTGCTGGAAATCCCGGTGAAGCGCAGAAGCGAATGCGCGGCCGGCCAGACGCCGGAAGACGCTCCGTGAGCGTCCGGTTCCGGACTGCGCTTGGCGCGCAGCCTGTCCGGTTCGCGGTGGTCGGCATCGGCGCCGCGGCGATCATGGTCGTGCTGTCCTATGTGCTCGTGACGATGGGGACGCCGCCCTTCGCGGGCAGCGTCGTCGCCTACGCGACGGCGTTCGCGGTCGCCTACACGGCGCAGCGGGCCTGGACGTTCGGCGCGCGACATCGCCACAGCCACGCTTTGCCGCGCTATTTCATCATCCAGGTGGGATGTGCGCTGATGTCGGGCGGCCTTGCTCATGTTCTGGTGATCTATCTGCAGATGCCGCCACTTGCCATGTCCGTCGCGATCACCGCGGCGTCTAGCGTCGCCAGCTACCTGCTGTCGTCGCGGTGGGCCTTCGCTGCGGCCGCCCCCAGCCGATAGCCGGGGCGGAAATCACCGGATTTACCGTTTGTTGAAGCCGTTGCCGTAGGTTCGCTCGACAGGCGGCTGGGGTACCCTATCCATGAATGCAGAGAACCGTCCGGCCGCGACGGGCCTAAAAACCGAAATCGGCTTGGCCGTGATCGCGACGATCGTGGTGCTGGCCCTGCATGCGGTCGGCGGTTTCGAGACGCTCGCCAATTTTCGCGGCGACAATGACAGCCTGATGCGCCTCGTGCAGGTTCGCGACCTGATCGGCGGACAGGGCTGGTTCGACCTCCAGCAATATCGCATGGGCCCGGAAGGCGGCTTTGCCATGCACTGGTCGCGTCTGGTTGACGGGCCTGTCGCTGCCATCATTATCGCCGGATCGGCCCTCACCGGCAGCATGGCCATTGCCGAAACCGCGGCGCAAATCCTGTGGCCCGCCCTACTTTTCTGCCTTACGCTTTTCTTCATCGTGCGCGTCTCGCGCCTCTTCGGCGGCGAGCCGGCGGTTCTGCCCTCCGTCGTCATCGGCGCCGCCGCCCTGCACTTCATCGGCGTCTACGCGCCCGGCGCGCTCGACCACCACAACGTCCAGCTCATGCTGTCGTCTGCCAGCCTGTGTCTGCTGGTTGAAGCGCCCGGAATACGGCCGGCGGCGCTGCTTTCCGGCGCCTGCGCCGCCCTGATGCTGGCGGTCGGCATGGAAACCGCGCCTTACGTCGCCGCAATCGGCCTCTGCGTAGCCGGGCTGTTCCTATTTGGCGGCAAGGGTGACGCGGAAATCGCCAAAAATTTCGGACTGGGCTTTGCCGGCGTCGCGGCGCTGGCGTTCCTCGTCACCGTTCCGGCCTCCAGCTGGGCGGTCGCGCAGTGCGACGCCTTTTCGGTCGTGCAGTTCGCGGTTGCGGCGCTCGCCGGCCTTGGGCTTGCCGCGGTCGCATCGATCGAAGCCGCGAGCCCGACGCGTGCCCGGCGGCTGATCTCGCTGGGTCTGCTTGGCGGCGCGGTCGGCGCGGTCCTGCTTCTGGTTTTCCCGCAATGCATCTCCGATCCCTATTCCATGCTTGACGAAAGGCTGCGCAAGGACTGGCTCGACCATGTGTCCGAAGCCAAGTCTCTGTTCACGCTGATCGCTTCCGAGCCCGGCGCGGTCATCGCACGCTACACGACGCCGCTTATCGGCCTTGTCTGGATGGCGGTTTCGCTTCGCGGCAGGCATTGGCGCCGGCCCGACATTCTTGTCGGCGCGGTTCTCGCCGCCGCCTTCGCAGTCAGCGTCTGGCAGGTGCGGGGCTCGACCTTTTCCATCGCTTTCGCAGTCATTCCGCTGTCGGCCTGGACAGCAACCTGGCGCCAGCGGGCGGAGGTCAGCCCGTCGGCATGGGTTTCGGCCAAGATGATCGCCGTGTGGCTCGTTTCGCTGAATGCGAGTTGGACCGGGGCGGCGGCGGCCGCCGCCGTCGCCCTGGAACGAAATGCACCAAACGCGGCAGAAGACCCGGCCGCCGGGTATTGCGAACGCCGCCAGGATTATGCGGCGCTGGCCCAATTGCCGGAAGCAATGGTTCTTGCGATCTCCAATCTCGGCTCGCCGATTTTAGCCTACAGCGAACACCGCTCTCTTTCCGGCCCCTATCACCGCAATGTAGAGGGCTACAGGCTGGCTCTCGACGCGCACACAGGCTCCCCCGATGAGGCGCGGGCGATCATCGAGCGCCATCAGGTCGGCCTAATCGCCGTTTGCCCCGCCAACACGGAGAGCGGGATTTACGCCAGGGAATCGCCCGATGGATTTCTGGCGATGCTCCTCAATGGCGATGCGCCGGATTGGCTGGAGCTAGTCGACACTAGCGCCAACCAGCCGCTCCGGCTTTACCGGGTGCGAGCCCGGAACTGAATTCGCCTGACCCAGCGTCAGCGCAAAGACGGCATTTGCGACCATAACGCATCTGCCCGGGATACGCTTCCTAAACGGTTTGCTGCCATGGTCTCGGCACATTGTGAACGCCAGGAATACAGATGAAGCCCCCGTTCAGCCTCGGCCAGACCAGAGACAACTCCGATCTTGCCTTCACCGATCCGCTCACCGGTCTCGGCAACGACCGGCGATTCTTTGACAAGGTCGATCGCCTGATCAGTGATCGCGCCGAAGATCCGGCGCCTTTTACCGTCGGCATTCTCGATCTCGACGGCTTCAAGCCGATCAACGATCTTTTCGGCCGCAAGGCGGGCGACGACATTCTGGTGCAGGTCGCCATGCGCCTGCGCGCGTCCATGGACGGGCATTCCGCCGTGACCCGGATCGGGGCCGACGAATTCGCGTTTCTCTATCCGATGGTGTTTTCCGAGGAAGCCGCCGCCGACAAGGCCAGGATGCTGATCGAGATACTGTCGGCGCCCTACGATGTCGGCGAGCGCACCGCGAGATTGTCCGCGTCGGTGGGCTGCTCGCTGTTTTCTTCCGGCGACGAGACGACGGAAGTGCTGGTCAACAAGGCCGAGACCGCTCTCTACCACGCCAAGCGTTCGGGCCGCGGTCGCGTCGTCGTCTACACGCGCGAAATGGAGGAAGCGGCCAAACGCGTGACCCGGATCGAGCAGGCGTTGCGCCGCGCCGTTTCGGCCGGCGAGGTCGAACCGCATTTTCAGCCGATCGTCGACCTGAAAGACCGCCGCACCATCGGCTTCGAGACGCTGGCCCGCTGGACCGACCGCGATCTCGGCTTCGTTTCGCCAGCAGTTTTCATTCCGATCGCCGAGGAACGCGGCATTATCGGACCGCTGTCGCAGTTGGTGCTGCGCAAGGCGACGGAGGCCGCTCGCAACTGGCCGAGCGATCTTTTCCTGTCGTTCAACCTGTCACCGTCGCAGCTTGTCGACCAGAACACCGGCCTGCACATTCTTGCGATCCTCGACCGGACCGGCTTCGACCCGCGCCGCCTCGAGATCGAGATCACCGAAACCGGCTTGATGACCGACCCGGCCTCGGCGGAGAAGATCGTCGACGACCTGCGCCGCTGCGGCATCCGGGTGTCGCTCGACGATTTCGGAACGGGCCAGTCCTCGCTCGGACGCCTGCGCGAATTCCATTTCGACAAGCTCAAGATCGACCGCGCCTTCGTGTCCTCCATTCTCGACGACCGTCCGTCCGAGCACATCATCCGCGCGATCCTCGCAATGTGCGAAGGCCTTGGCATGGAAGTGGTCGCCGAAGGCATCGAGCAGGAGGCCCAGGCCGACAGACTGGTCGAGTTCGGCTGCGGCGGCGGGCAGGGCTATTTCTTCGGCAAGCCGGTCGATGCGGATGCAACGCTCGGCTACCTCCGCGATTCCTTCCGCGGCGCGTCGCGCGCCAAGGCGATCTAGGCTCCCGCACATCGTCGCCTTGAACCGGCTTGCGTTTCTGCTAAACCAGCGGCGCAGCGCACGGAACATGTCCACATGATGCCATCGGCCAGATTTCCCGACCTCAAAGGCGTATCGGTCCTCATCACCGGCGGCGGATCGGGCATAGGCGCAGCACTCACCGAAGGCTTCGCCCTGCAGGGCTGCAAGGTCGCCTTCATCGACATCGCCGAAGCGGCCAGCGAGGCGCTGTGCGACGCGGTCGAGAAAAGCGCCGGCGCCCGGCCTCTGTTCTTGAAATGCGATCTGCGCGATGTTGAGGCGCTGCGTACCGCCGTGGCGGGCGCAGCAGCCGCGCATGGTCCGGTGACGGTGCTTATCAACAATGCCGCCTTTGACGAGCGTCACGCCGTCGAGGACGTCACTCCCGACTTTTGGGACGAGAACCAGGCAATCAATCTGCGCCCGCATTTCTTCACCGCCCAGGCCGTCGCGCCGGGCATGAAAGAGGCCGGCCGCGGTTCCATCATAAACTTCACCTCGACCTCCTTCCTCATCAACCATCCCGACATGCCGTCCTACACCGCGGCGAAGGCAGGCATAATCGGACTGACCAAGGGCCTTGCCGGAAAGCTCGGCCCGGACGGCATCCGCGTCAACGCGATCGCGCCGGGCTGGGTGATCACCGAGCGCCAGCGCACGCATTGGGTGACCGACGAGGCGCTTTCGGCGCATGTCGCCAAACAGTGCATCCGCGAGGTGATGCAGCCCGAGGATATGGTCGGCCCCTGCCTGTTCCTGGCCTCGGACGCCTCTCTCATGCTGACCGCGCAGACGCTGATCGTCGATGGTGGCTACCTGTGAGCGCCCGCATCGCCGCCGTCGATTGGGGAACGTCGCGCCTGCGTATCTGGCTGCTCGACGAGGCCGGCAGCGTGCTGGCCGAACGCCGCAGCGACGAGGGAATGCTCGCCGCGCGGCCGGACGGCTTTGGGCGCATCCTGGAAGGACATCTTACCGCGATGGGTGCGCCGGCCGAATTGCCGGCGATCATCTGCGGCATGGCGGGCTCGCGCCAGGGCTGGGTCGAGGCGCCCTATGTCGCCGTTCCCGCCTCCATGCAGGGCATATTCGCAGGCGCGGCCCCCATCCCCGGTTCGCAGCGCGACATCCGCATCCTGCCTGGCGTCGCCCAGCGCCATCCGGCATCGCCCGATGTGATGCGCGGCGAGGAAACCCAGCTTGCGGGCATCGCCAGCCTGCTCGGCTCAGATACCCATATTGTCTGCATGCCGGGCACGCATTCCAAATGGGTTGAGATCTCCGGCGGCTCCATCGCCGGCTTCGCCACCTACATGACCGGTGAGCTGTTCTCCGTGCTGGCCGGCCACTCGATCCTCAGCCACTCGCTTGGCGCGGAGTCGCATGCCGTCTCCGCAACGGACCCGCTCTTCCGGCGGTGGTGCCAGGACAGCCTGTCCGAACCTGGCGATGTCAGCGCCCGACTTTTCAGCATCCGCGCCTCGACCCTGCTGCTCGACCTTCAGGCCGACCAGGCGGCGGCCGCATTGTCCGGCCTGCTCATTGGCGCGGAAGTCGCTTCCGCGTCTCGCCGCTTCACTAGGCCCGGAGCGCCGGTCGTCCTGGTCGCGTCAGGGGCTCTGCGCCCGCTCTACGAGGCGGCGCTCGGCCTTGCGGGCATCGAAATCCGGCCAGTCGAGGCTGACGAGGCGGTGCGCGCCGGCCTTTTCGCCGCGGCGCGCCATCTCGGCATGGCCGAGCCTGCAGGAGCGACGGCATGACGGTATCCGCCCCCTTTCCAAAGCTCGCTCACGGCCTCGTGGCGATCCTGCGCGGCCTGCGCCCCGAAGAGGCTGTCGACGTGGCCTCGGCTGTGTTCGAGGCCGGCATCGAGGCTATCGAGGTGCCGCTCAACTCGCCCGACCCGTTCACTTCGATCGAGCGCATCGTATCGGCGTTGCCGTCTTCAGCACTGCTCGGAGCCGGCACGGTACTTACGGCCGAGCAGGTCGACAGGCTCGCCGATGCCGGCGGCAGGCTGCTGGTCAGCCCCAATATCGACGCCGCCGTCATGCATCGCGCCGGACATCATGGACTTGTCACCATGCCCGGCGTGTTCACGCCCAGCGAGGCTTTCCAGGCGCTGCGCCTCGGCGCATCGGCGCTGAAATTCTTTCCTGCCAGCGCTCTCGGTCCAAAAGGCATCGCCGCCATCATGGCGGTGCTGCCGGCCGATGCGGTGGTCGGCGCTGTCGGCGGCGTCTCGGACAAGGATTTCGCCGACTACTCGAAGATCGGCGTGCGTACATTCGGTCTCGGCTCCAGCCTGTTTGCGCCCGGCATGAGCGTGGCGGCTGTGCGCGAGCGCGCCGTGACCGCGGTCAGCGCCTGGCTCGCCGCCTTCGGGCCGTCCTCCCATGGCTGAGCCCTCCGTCTCGATCTTCTCGGATGTCGCCTGCGAACTCGGCGAGGGGCCATCCTACGATCCCGGCAGCGGCAAGCTGTTCTGGTTCGACATTGTCGGCCGCAAGCTCATGGAGAAGGCGTTTCTAGACGGCGCCACCATCGCGCACGACCTGCCCTTTATGGCGAGCGCCATCGCGGTCGTTGACGCCGATCGCCAATTGATCGTGGCCGAGAATGGATTGCACATTCGCGACGTACGGACCGGCGCGCTGACGCTCCATACGCCGCTGGAAGCCGACAATCCGCTGACGCGCTCCAACGATTCGCGCGTCCATCCGTCCGGCGCCATGTGGATCGGCACAATGCCCAAGGACGAGGGGCCTAAGGCTGGCGCGATCTACTGGTTCCGCGCCGGCGAGATCCGCCTGCTCTACCCCGACATCGCGATCCCCAACTCGATCTGCTTTTCGCCGGACGGCGCGACCGCCTATTTCACCGACACGCCTTCCGGGCTGCTCCTTCGGGTCGCCTGCGATCCACTGACCGGCATGCCTGTCGGCGAGCCTGCCGTCTTTCTCGATTGGCGCGGGCAGGAAGGCTGGATCGACGGCTCGGTGGTCGATGCCGACGGCGTCTTGTGTAATGCGCGCTGGGGCGCAGGCTCCGTCGACGCCTGGTCGCCCGACGGCAGGCGTTTGAGGTCGATCTCGATTCCAGCTAGCCAGTCCTCCTGCCCGGCTTTTGCCGGCCCCGATGCGGCGCGGCTGGTCGTGACCTCGGCGTGGAAGGGCCTAGACGCTGAAGCGCGCCTCGCCGACCCGAATGCCGGCAAGACCTTCCTCATCGATTTGCCGGTACGCGGCCGCTTCGAGCCGAAAGTGTCGATCTGACGACATGGCCCGGCCGCGACTGGTGCTGATCTACGAACCGGAAGCAGCCTGCGGCACACGCCTGGCAGCGCAGGGCTTCGCCGAGCGGCAGGCGCTGGAGATTTCGTCTTATCTCGCACAGTGCACCGACCTCGCGGTGGAGTTCGATGACATCGCTCACGCCTGCGCCGCGCGCGGCCTTGATTTTGCCCCTGTAGAGCTTGACGAGGCTGCGGCGACGTTGCCGCGCTGCGATCCGGCGCGCACGATCGTCTGGACGCTGAGCGACGGCGTCGCCTATTTCCGCGGCAGCGCCGGGCCGGCACTTGCCCGCCTCAACGGCCTCAAGACGATCGGCTCGGACGATTCCCTGTTCGCGCTCTGCCAGGACAAGTTCCGCTCCGGCGCGGTGCTGCAAGCGCTCGGCTTGTCAGTGCCTCAAAGCGGCCTCGCGCGAAATGGTGCCTGGCTGGCCAAGCCGCCGGGCTCGGCTGCCGGCTGGTTCGTCAAGCCGAACAGGCTCGGCGCCAAGGTCGGCATCTGGCCGGATTCGCGCTGCCAGAATCTGGACCATGCGCTGGAACTCAGCCGCCGGGTTTTTTCCGCGTATCGCGACGATGTCGTCGTGCAGCCTTATGTGAAGGGTCGCAATGTCAGGGCAAGTTTTCTCGGCCTGACGCCGGGGACCGGCGTCGAAGCGCTGGGCGTCGTCTTCGTCGATTCCGGTGGCGACTTCCAGACGATGGAGAACAGTCTCGCGCTCTATGGCGAGACTGGCGCGAGCGCCAGGGCGCAGGGCTCTTATGCGGAGCCGGACCTGGCGCCGGTGGCCGACAGTCAGCCGCTCGCCGATGAAAGGATTAGGAGCATTGCCGGCCGGCTGATGCAGGCCCTCGGCCTGCGCGACGTGTTCTCGCTCGATTTCCGCGTCGAGGAGGACGACACGGTGCATCTCATCGAGTTCGAGGTGTGTCCCGGCCTGCCCTGCTTCGATTTCCGCGCCTATTGCCGCTCGCAATGGCGTCTCAGCCTCGCCGATGCGATGGCCGAAACCGCGGCAAACAGGCTGCTGCGATAGCCTATCCCGCTTGTGCTGCCGGGGGCAGCTTCTGCATACGCCGGAAAGCTTACTGCCGATCCAGGCAGATCGACGTATGTCCTGCACTGATGAAGCCGAGCTTCTGTGCGGCGCCTTTGGAAACGTCGATCACCCGGCCCTTGATGAAGGGACCGCGATCGTTGATGCGGAGGACGACGCTTTTGCCGTTCTTCTTGTTGGTGACCAGAACCTTGGTGCCGAAAGGCAGGCTGCGGTGAGCAGCGGTCATTGCGGATGGATTCATGCGTTCGCCCGACGCGGTCTTGGAATGGAGCGCGTACCAGGATGCGCGGCCGCACTGCGCCGATGCCGAACCCGTGGAAGCGGCAAGCATCAGCCCGGCCGCCAGCGTTGCCGCGGCGGTCGCAGCTATTTTCGTCGTCATGTTTTAGTATTGCCCCGTTTGTAGATGAAGGGCAGCTAGCAGGCAAAATGGGGCAGCAAATGCGGCAGGTTCCTGTTGGTTCCATGGCAAAGGAACACGTTTGGTGTCGCCGTGACACAATATGTCAAAGATGAACCTGCGTGGCGCGCGGCCAGACCTGCTGAATACAGCATCCTTAATTCGAACTCGTCCGCCGGAGACGCTGAACTGCTGCTTGTCATTCGAGGAGAGGCCGGCGGCAAGCAGACGATACCTCGGTTAGCTGGTTCCGACAAACACGCGTCTGCGAGCGCCTTCGATGTGGGCGCGCATGCGAGCCCGGGCAAGGTCGGGATCGGAGGCGCGGATGGCGTCCAGCACGCCGCGATGCTCGCCTATGGCTATGCCGAGACGCTGGGGCGGAGGGCGGCTCGAGAGCGTCGCCGCGATGGACATCCCGACGCGGATGGCTTTGGTGACCGAGGCGATGGTGCGCTGGTAATAGTCGTTTTCGGTCGCCCGCGCGATCGCCAGGTGGAAGGCGATGTCCTCCTCCGCGCCCAGCCGGTCCTCGGCGATGCAGCGTTCCATGGCGTCCAGCGTCGCCTCGATCTCGGCGATGCGCTCTGACGAATGCCGAGTGGCGGCGAGATAGGCCGCTTCCCCTTCCACGCCGACACGGAATTCGTAGCAGCGCTGCAGGTCCGCGACGCTGCCCGGCTCGGCGAAGTCGATGACGCGCTGGCTGGGCGCGCCGATCACATGGGTGCCCGCTCCCTGCCGGGAAGCGATGAGCCCGTCTATGCGCAGCCGCAGCAGGGCTTCGCGGATCACCGTGCGCGAGACTCCGAACTGTTCCGCCAGCTCAATCTCGGTGAGCAGGCGGGTGCCCTTGGGCCATTCACCGTTGGATATCCGCTCGTAGATGCGCTGATAGACCGCGTCGCTGAGCGTCCGGCCGGCTGTCCCCTTTGTGCCTGGGGCCACAAGGTCGAATTCGCTCATTGGGCAGGCCACCTCGTCCGGTTTGCGTTGGTGCTAGGCTCGATTCTGGCAGGTCCTTTCCAGCGCCACAAGCGCGTCGACAGCTTGCTGCACCCTTTCCCGCGCGTCGCGGGAGATGTTGCCGGCCATGGGCAGGATCGGCCCCATGTCGGCTATTCCCGCCAGCGTCACGGCGTCGTGCATCACCGAGAAGCCGTTGATGGCGGCGCGCACCTTTTCGAAGGCCAGGAACGGAGCGGCGAGCCGGCCGGCTGTTTCGGTATCCCCGCCGCGATGGGCGGCAAGCAGCTTCATGGCCGCGCGGGGCGCGATGCACACGCCGCCCGACGTGTAGGTACGCAGCCGGTATTGCGGCAGATGGACATGGATCGGCGTCTCGCCCATGCCGCTCGCGACATTGGCGGAGCCGATGGCGCTGCAGATGTCGGCGAGATAGGCGTCGCTGGCCGGCTCGCTACGCTCGACGGCATATTTGACGAAGCTGACCACCCCGTCCTCCACCAGCGCTCCGATCCGCGCCGGGGCGAGATAGTGCTCGCGCTTGACATAGAGGATGAGGGGCGCACCGAGCCGGTCCGTTGCGGCCCGGAGCGCCTTCTCGATGCCGTCGGGATGGGTGGGGAAGGTCATGGGCAGGGCCATCACGCCAGCGAACTTCCTGTCGCGCAGGATCGTTGCCTCATCCAGGAGCTTGCCGAAATCGGGACCGATGGACGGGATGGCATCAGTAGCGGCGCTAGGCGCCTCAGCCAGCAGATCCATCAATGCGGTGAAGCGCCCCAGATCGAAATGATAGAGATTGGCGTTGCCGCCATAGAGCAGCGCGCCCACGCCCCCTGCTTCTATGTGACCGATCAGGCGCCGGTTCTGGTTCTCGGCCAGGTCCAGCGTCCGCGTCCACGCCACCGGCGGAACGGCGACGACGGTGCGGCCCAGTTTCTCGGCAATCTTGTCGTCCATGGAGAGCTCCTATGCTGCGCTTTGCCCTGAATAAGATTGTATAACAAATTTGTAAATAGTAGGGATTGTATGATCTAAACGGGAATGATAACACAATCGGTTATGGAGGGAGGAATGATGCCTAAAAGCCCGGAAAACCTGCGCAGCCATCGCTGGTTCGGCGTGAACGACCTGCGCTCGTTCGGCCATCGGTCGCGCCTGCTGCAGATGGGCTATGAGAGGACCGACTTCATGGGGAAGCCGGTCATCGGCATCTTCAACACATGGTCCGACATCAACCCGTGCCATGCGCATTTCAAGGTGCGGGTCGAGGAGGTGAAGCGCGGCATCTGGCAGGCGGGCGGCTTCCCGCTCGAGCTGCCGGCCATGACCCTGTCCGAGCCGTTCCAAAAGCCCACGACGATGCTCTACCGCAATTTCCTCGCCATGGAGGTGGAGGAGGGCATGCGCTCCTATCCCATCGACGGTGCGGTGCTGATGGGCGGATGCGACAAGACCGGGCCGGCGCTGCTCATGGGTGCGCTTTCGGCCAACCTTCCGGCCATCTTCGTGCCGGCAGGGACAATGCTGCGGGGAAACTGGCGCGGAAAGGTGCTGGGTTCGGGCTCCGACACCTGGAAATACTGGGACGAGAAGCGCGCCGGCAACATCACCGAAGCCGATTGGCGCGAGATGGAACAGGGAATAGCGCGCTCGCACGGCACCTGCATGACTATGGGCACGGCCGCCACCATGATGTCGGTGATCGAGGCCATGGGTTTTTCGCTCCCCGGCTCATCCTCGATTCCCGCGCCGGATTCCAACCATCCGCGCATGGCCTCCGAATCCGGCCGCCGCATCGTCGAAATGATCTGGGAAGACCTGCTGCCGTCGAAGATTGCGACTCCCGCCGCCATCGACAACGCCATCTCGGTCCACCAAGCCATGGGCGGCTCGACAAACGGCATCATCCATATCCTGGCCATGGCGCACCGCGCGGGGCTCGACCTTACCCTCGAGCGCTTCGACGAGATATCGCAGCGCGTGCCCGTCATCGCCAATGTCCGGCCCTCGGGCACGATGCTGATGGAGGACTTCTACTATGCCGGCGGCCTGACGGCGCTGATGGCGGAGCTTGGTGATCTGATCGACCGCACCTGCCTGACCGTCAGCGGCCGCGCGATCGGGGAGGGCCTTGCAGGCGCGGCAGTCCACAATACCGATGTCATCCGCCCGCTTTCCAATCCGGTCTATCCGCGCGGCGGCACTGCCGTCCTCAAGGGTAATCTCGCGCCGGACGGCGCGGTGATGAAGCCGTCAGTCGCCGAGCCGCGTTTCCTGAAACATCGCGGCCCCGCCCTGGTGTTCGACAGCTATGCCGAGATGAAGGCGGTGGTTGAAAGCGACGATCTCGACGTCACCGTCGACCACGTGCTCGTGCTGCGCAATGCAGGCCCCCAAGGCGGGCCGGGCATGCCCGAATGGGGCATGCTTCCCATCCCGAAGAAGCTGGTCAGGCAGGGTGTCCGCGACATGCTGCGCCTGTCCGATGCGCGTATGAGCGGCACCTCCTACGGAGCGTGCGTGCTCCACATAGCACCGGAGTCCTATGTCGGCGGACCGCTGGCGCTGGTGCGCAACGGCGACTTCATCGTCCTCGATGTGGACGCGCGCAGGCTCGACCTCGATGTCGACGAGGCAACGCTCGCCCGCCGCCGCGCCGAATGGATCCCGCGCGAGCCGCGTCTGGCGCGGGGATACGGCGCCATGTTCGCGCGCCATGTCAGCCAAGCCAACGAGGGCTGCGACTTCGACTTCCTGGCGGCAGGTGCGCCGCTGCCCGAGCCCGAAATCTACTGATGGAACAGATGATGCTGCAGACGAAGCTATCCGCTAAAGACTCGATCAAGATCACCGGCGTGACGCTCCACACGGTGCGCACGCGCCGCCGCACCGGGGCGATCAGCTCGCACATCGTGCTCGAGCTTGCGACCGATGCCGGCATCGTCGGGCTAGGGGAGATTTCCGACCTCGATTGCTACCGCATGTACATGCCCGATCCGGAGGCCGTGCGCGTGGGGATCGAGAAGGTGGCGCTCGGCCAGAACGCCTTTGAAATCGCGGCGCTGCATGAGCGGCTGCTGGCCTACATGCCGGTCTATTTCCGCTGCGCCAACACCTATCCCCCTTTCACCCCCGCCTCGCAGATCGCGGCGGGCGTCGAAATGGCCTTCTACGATATCGTCGGCAAGGCCTTCGGCACCCCGGTGTACAATCTGATCGGCGGCAAGGTGCGCGACAGTTTTGAGATCACCTATCCGGTGTTCCAGGCCAAGAAGGAGAGCGATACCGAGCGTTATCTCGGCTACACCGCCGAACTCGTCGCCGAGGGCGTCAATCGCTTCCGCTACTATGTCGGCGTCGATTTCGACCAGGACGAACGCTTCCTCAAAGCCTTCCGCGACCGTTTCGGCAATTCGGTGCAGTTGAAGGCGCTGGACTTCCAGGGCCATTTCCACTGGCGCGACACGCTGCGCATCTACGAGCGCTTCAAGGAATATGATTTCGAACTCATAGAGAGCCCCTGCTGGGCCGAGGACTATGAGGGGATGAGCGAGCTGCGCCGGCGCATCGACGTTGACATTTCCGAGCACATATCGAGCCAGGCCCAGGCCATGCGCATGATCAAGGCGGGCGCGGTGGACGTGTTCAACATCACCATCCAGTCCGGCGGCATCTATCAGGCCAAGAAGCTCTTCGACCTCGCGGAGGCAGCCGGCCTCAAATGCCTGATCAGCACCACGCAGGAGATGAGCCTGGGCACCGCCGCCAACGCCCATCTCGCGGCGGTCATCCCGCAACTCCACTATGCCGGCGATCCGGTGGGGCCTCTGCTCTATGTCGAGGATGTGGTCACCGAGCCGCTGCGCTACGAGGGCACGCGCCTGATCGTGCCGACCGGCCCGGGCCTCGGCTTCGAGCTCGACCGCGACAAGCTCGAGGCGCTGCGCGGTCCGCTGCTCGAATGGGACCGGCCGGCCCACGGCGCGAACTACGTTTCGGATTGAGGAGGGCAAGTCATGAACACTGAACCGTTGGGCGCCTTCAAGCTCTTCAACGTCATGAAGACACTGGAAGGCCATCCGCCCCGCACCAATTTCAACGTCTTCCGCCTCGACGACAAATACAATCTGCGCATCGCCGAGGTGACCGGGCGCTTTCCCTGGCATCGCCATACCAATGGCGACGAGGGCTGGCTGATCCTGAAGGGCGCCCTGCAGATCGATGTCGAGGGCCGCGAGCCCATCGTCATGCGACAGTTCGAAGGCACGTTGATCCCCAAGGGACATCGTCATTCGCCGATCGCCCTCGATGAGGGCACGGTGGTCGCCGTGTTCAACGTCGACGGGCTTGAGCACGAATTCATGGAGGACAAGCCCGAAACCGGCGCGTTCTCGGAAGCCGATGTGGCCTGAGGCCCGTCAACGATCACAGGGAGGAAGCCTCGATCATGAAACATATGCTCACCGCGGCCGCTTTTGCCATTGCCGGCCTCTTGTCGACCGGCACGGCTTTCGCGCAGGTCGACTATCCCGCAGATTCCGTGCGCATCATGGTACCCGCCGCACCAGGCGGCTCGACCGATGTCGATGCGCGCATCTTCGGCGACTACTTCCAGAAGCATTCGGGCTCCAGCGTCGCCATCGTCAACCAGCCCGCGGGCGGAGGTGTGGTAGCGGCGCAGACCGTGGCCACTTCGCCCGCCGACGGGAGTGTACTCTATATCTGGCACGCGGCGGTCCACACCACCAACCTCTCGGGCCAGTCGCCCTTCGCTTATACGGACCTCACCCCGCTTGCCACTGTCGCCGAGTATAACGACGTCTACGCCGTACGCGCCGACGCGCCTTATTCGACGCTGCCCGAACTCGCGGACCATGCGCGCAAGAACCCGGACAGCGTTTCGATCGGCTCTCAATTCGGCGGCACCACGCAGGTCAAGGGCGACGCCATCAACGCGCTTTCCGATGGCGCGATGCGCGTGGTCGACGCCGGTGGCGAATCCGACCGCATCATCGCGCTTCTGGGCAAGCAGGTGGACGTCATCTCCATGAGCGTGGCGAACGCCAAGCAATATGTCGAGGATGAGCAGATCAAGGTGCTGGCGGTGATCAACGAGCGCCCCGATCCATTTGCGCCAGATTTCCCCACCGCCAAATCGCAGAATATCAATATCTCATTCCCGCTCGTCTTCACCGTCTATGGCCCTCCCGCCATGGACGAGGCGGCGGTCTCGGCTTTCGAGAACGTGCTGGCGGCCATGAAAGCGGATCCGGAATTCTCGGCGGCGCTGGAGAAGGGCTCGCAGGTTCCTGCGGTGCGCGGCCCGGCCGAAACCAAGGAGTTCCTGGCCAAGGAACTGGAATTCGTCAAATCGCTGATGGGCGGCAAATAGAAGCCGCACGATCCACAGGGGCGGCCCGCGGGACGCCCCGGCCACATGGGGAGGAACCTGTGATGAAGGCAGACAGGATACTGGGCGCGGGCTTCGTTCTGCTAGGGTTCGCCATGATATGGCTGATGTATCGGCTTGCCGCCCCAAGCCTGGGGCAGGGCGATCCCGGTCCTGCCGTGCTGCCTGCCGCGCTCGGCATCCTCTTCGTGCTCCTGGGTGGCATCCTGGCGATCCGGCGTGTTGCGCCGTCTCCGCCGGCGGTGGAGGCGGGAGCAGGCGAGAACGCCGACACCGCAACGCTGATCCCTGCCGAACCGGCACTCTTCAGCATCATCCACCTCGTCAATTTCTGCGCCTATGTAGCGCTCTTCGAGAAGGCGGGCTTCAGCCTCTCCACTTTCGTCTTCCTGTCCATCGCCATCTTCCTGTTCGGCCCTCGCACGGTGCGGAGCGCGATCGTCGCCATCCTCGCCGCGGCAGTCGTGACCTTCGTGGTCGGCACGGGCCTGCGCGTGCTGGTGGGCGTTCCCCTTCCTGGCGTCTTTCTGGGTTAGATCATGCTCGAGCTCTTCTTCATCAATCTGGGCCAGCTCCTCTCGCTCGACACGCTGGCGATAATGCTTGGCGGACTTCTGGTGGGCCTCTTCTTCGGCGCGTTGCCGGGGCTCAGCGCCACGATGGCGGTGGCGTTGCTGCTGCCGGTCACCTTCGCCATGCAGCCCGACGTAGCCATTGCCATGCTCGTTGCGACCTATATCGGCGGCATCACCGGCGGCCTCGTGTCGGCGACCCTGCTGCGCATCCCCGGAACGCCGTCCTCGATCGCAACCACCTTCGACGCCTACCCGCTCGCCCGCAACGGCGAGGCGACCAAGGCGCTTGCAACCGGAATGATTGCCAGCGCCGTCGGCGGGCTGATGAGCCTTGTCGTGCTTGTCGCCTTCGCGCCGGCGCTGACGCGCCTGGCCATCCGCTTCGGCGCCCATGAATTCACCGCGCTAACCCTCGCCGCCCTCATGCTGGTGGTGGTGCTTGCGCAGGCCAATGTGGTGAAGGGACTGCTTTCGGCGACGCTTGGTCTCGCCATCGCCACCGTGGGCTTCGCGCCGATTGGAGGCGCGCAACGCTTCACCTTCGGCTCCATCGATCTCATGGCCGGCGTCGGCATCGTGCCCTTCATGGTCGGGCTCTTCGCCATCTCCGAGATGATCCGCCAGACGGTCGAGCCGTCGCTGCGGATCAAGCCGAACTTCGACATTCGCGGCAGTGGCGTACGCCTGGCCGAATTTGTCGGCAACGGCTGGAACATGCTGCGTTCGGGTGTGATCGGCATCGCCATCGGCATCCTGCCCGGCATCGGCGGATCGGCGTCCAACCTCGTCGCCTATGGCGCCGCCCGTCAGGCTTCCAAGACGCCGGAACGCTTCGGAAAAGGCGCGCTGGAAGGCATCTACGCCTCCGAGACGGCCAACAACGCCAGTGTCGGCGGGGCGCTGCTGCCGCTTATCACGCTCGGCATCCCGGGAGACGGCGTGACCGCTGTCCTCATCGGCGGCTTCACCATCCATGGCTTGCAGCCTGGGCCGCTTCTGTTCCGCAATGAACCGGACCTCATCGGCATGATCTATGCCGCCTTCTTTCTTGCCACAGTCCTTTTGCTGGTGATCCAGCTCGCCACGATCAAGCTCTTCCCCCGTGTGCTGCTGGTGCCGCGCCGCTTCCTTTTGCCGGTGCTTGTCGTTCTGATGGTCGTTGGCACCTACGCCTCGGGCAACCGTCTGTTCGAGGTCTGGCTCATGCTCGGCTTCGGGGTGCTGGGATACGGAATGGAGCGCTACGGCTTTCCGCTGGGCCCGATGGTGCTGGGTTTCGTGCTCGGGCCGATCTTCGAAACCAACATGCGCCGTGCCATGATGTATTCCAACGGCGATCTGACCGATTTCGTGAGTCGCCCCATCTCCGCGGGCCTGCTTTTCGCGGCGGTTGCGCTGCTGGCCTACGGAGTTATTTCACTGGTGCGGCAACGGCGCGTAGTGGCCACCAGCTAAACTATATCCGAGATCACTATGCCCCACGTCGGCTCGCGATGGCGGAAATCTATCGCCAGCATCGATTGAATTGTTCCTTTCAGGGGAACCGGGCTATACTGATGAACAGAAAACATCGGCATTTGTGGTGGACATACCTCGGCTCGATTCACCTTGAGCTAATTTTGCTCCGGTCCGTAGCCGGTGGCGTCGATGACAGTCGATGCGTGAATGTGTTGCAACGATAGGAGGAAGTATCTTCCGTGGGTGCGAGCTACCGATCCATTTGCAGCGCGAGCGTCGTCTTCCTGATGGTCTTTTGGGCGACCGTTGCGCTGCCGCAATCTGCCGGCCTGGGATGCAATCTGGAGCAAACTGCGGGTGCTTCAAGGCAAGTGCTGCGCTGCCCGGGCGGTGTGAGGATCACCACCGAAGGCGGTGCTCGATATTCACTGGCGGACCGTAATCAGGACGGAAACGCCGACGGCGTCATTTTACGGCGGAAGGCTTTGCTGCTTGAGGTCCCGGCTGGACAAACGTCCGGGTTCGTCGTCGTCACGCCCCAGGCGATTGCCGCCGTGCGAGGCACGAAATGGGCGGTGGACGTGCAGGGTGGCAAGACCTCGGTCTTTGTCGTCGACGGTCGCGTCGGCGTTCAACGGCCAAGCTCGAGCGCCGGCGTCCTGCTGGGCCCGGGCGAAGGCGTCGATGTCGAACGCGGAACGACTCCCTTGACCGTCAAGCGTTGGCCGGCGGCGCGCGTGTCTGCATTGATGGCGCGCCTGGGAGAATAAAGCCTTGAAACGCCGGGCGCTCCCGACGCTGATTGCACTGCTTCTGGCAGGGCTTTGGGGTGGGGGCCTAGGCTATTTTCACTGGCGCGGCGACATGTGGTTTCTCGATCGTGTCGAGGCCACCATGACTGATGTTCGAACACTGATCAGGGGAACGGCGAGGCCGCCTGATTTGATCACGATCGTCGCGATAGACGACGAGGTCGCGAAAGACCAAGGCTACCCACTGGGCCGCGCCACGCTGGCTCGCCTCATAGACGAAATCGCGCGCCTTGATCCGAAGGTGATCGCAGTTGACCTGCTGCTCGTCGATCCAAAGGAAAGACAGGACGACGAAGCGCTGGCGCGATCGCTTGGCGGGAGTGCGGCCGTGATTGCGGGGGCAGCGGTTTTCGCGGGCGGCAAACAGTGGATACCACCCGAAACCGACGGTCCCCTCGTTCGGGTGCCGAATGCGGAACGGTTTCTGATGCCACTGCAAGCGTTTTCCGACGCCGCCGCGGTTGGCGTGGTGAATGTGGCCACCGACCGGACGGGAACGCCCCGCTTCGTTCCGCTGCTGTTTCGTTCGGGAAACCAGCTGGAAGCCTCTCTCCCGTTGCGCGTCGCCGCGCTGGCGATCGGAGCCGAGCCTGAGATCGAGCCCAACCGCCTGCTTTTGGGAACGCGGTCGATCCGGACGGATCTCGGCCACCTTCTTCCTCTCGCTTTCTATGGCCCGCGCGGCACCATACCCACGATCAGCGCCGCGACCGTGCTCGCAGGACAATTGGACGATGACAAGATTCGCAATCGGATTGTCGTGATCGGGGCAACGGTAACCGGCGGCGGTGATGTGTTTCCTACTCCCTTCGACCCGGTGCTCCCAGGCGTCGAGGTGATCTCCACGGCGATCGCCCACCTGACCGCCGGCGACGGTATCGCGAGAGACCAGCATGTTCGTCTCGTCGATGTCGGCTTTGCCGTGGTCCTGCCTATGGTCCTCGTCGCGCTCGTGGCCTGGCGGCGCAGCGCGATCGGCCTGGCAGCCGTCATCGGCGTGGTGCTGGCCTGGGCCGTAGCCAACGTAACAGCCTTTTCGAACGGCATATGGTTGAGCGCCGCGCTGCCCATGGCAGCCGCTGCGCCTCCGGCGATCCTGTTTGGAGCCGCGCAGCTCTGGCGCGACAGGAACCGCGCGCAATATTTCGCCACGCAGAGCCGGTTGCTGCAGAAAGTACAGGCGCCGGGGCTGGGCCAGTGGCTGGCAAAGCATGGCGACTTCCTTCAGGAGCCGGTGAGTGAAGACGCGGCGATCGTGTTCATCGATTTGTCCGGCTTCACCGGCCTGAGCGAGACATTGGGGCCTAACGCCACTCGCGAACTGCTGAGCGCGTTTCACACGCTGGTCGACGAGGCAGTGACGGAGTGTGGCGGCATCGTCACCAGTTTCATGGGCGACGGAGCGATGATCCTGTTCGGCCTGCCCGAACCTGCAGCCGGTGATGCGTCGAAAGCCGCCAGCTGCAGCGTGAGGCTATCCAATCGCACCAAAGCCTGGCTCGCCTCCTTGCCTGAATCCACCTCATCGCGTCTGGGCTATAAAATCGGAGCGCATTTCGGCACGGTCATCGCGTCGAGGCTGGGTGGCGAAAGCCACCAGCACATCGCGGCCACCGGCGACACCGTCAATGTCGCCAGCCGCCTGATGGAGGTTGCCGCCAGCCACCGGACCGAGCTTGCCGTCAGCGATGAACTGTTGCGCGTGGCTGGACGAGACTGCGCGCTTTACAAGTCGGGCGCCCTTCACGGGCCGATCGAAACAAATATTCGAGGGCGATCCGGCTCCCTCGCGGTCTGGCTTTGGAGCGATATTGAGGTCGCGTCGCCGTCGAGCGACTGCTCATCTCAGAGATAGATCTCACCCCGGGGCTAGTCACCTGCCGTGATCCAAGGCATGCCGAGGAGCGGCTACGCTTTTAACAGGATCAACGACTTAGTGGGAAATGGTGCCAGAAGAGGCATTGAATTGCTATATCAACTCACATCATCTAGTCGCTAGTTCTGCCGGGCGGATATCATTACATTGAAATTGTTGTAGTTTCTGCAACACGATCAACTCATCGATTGTCAACTCCTATCAAGTCATCTAAATCTTGAGTGTGGAAAGAGGTGTGTAAAGGAAAATCTCATGGCCAAGGGGCGGGACAAACTGACGGCGGTAATGGTGCGGCAGGCACCTGCCGGCAAATACGGGGACGGGGGCGGGCTGTGGCTCGTGAAGTCGGGGCGCGATACCGGAAGCTGGGTGCTGCGGATCGCCGTTCATGGTCGCCTACGGCATATGGGTCTTGGATCGATCGCCGACGTTGGCCTTGCAGAGGCGCGTGTCCGGGCCGGCGAGGCTCGGAAGGTGCTGCGGGACGGAAGCGATCCGATCAAGGAGCGCGAGCGCCAGAAGCGCGAGGCCGCACGGAACATGCATCTGTTGAAGGACGTGGCCGACGATTTCTTTGAAGGCTACAAGGCGCGGCTCAAGGGCGATGGCAAAGCCGGGCGATGGTTCTCGCCGCTCACGCTGCACGTTCTACCGAAGCTCGGCAAAGTGCCGGTCGCTGACCTGACCCAGGGCGATATCAAGGATGTGCTGCGCCCGTTGCGCGACACCAAGCCTGAGACGATGAGGAAGGCGCTGAACCGCCTCAACCTCGTCGTCCGCCATGCCGCCGCGCATGGGCTGGACGTTGATCTCCAGGTTGTAGCCAAGGCCAAGGCGCTGATCGGCACGACACAGGTCGAGGCGGCGAATATTCCTGCGCTGCCGTGGCAGGGTGTCCCGGAGTTTTATGGGAGCCTGGACGATGGCACGGTCACGCATCTTGCGTTGCGGCTATTGATCCTGACTGGCGTTCGCTCGGCGCCGCTGCGGTTTATCCGCGCTGATCAAATCGATGGCGACGTGTGGACGATCCCAGCGCGGATGATGAAGTCCCGGAAGGACAAGGCCGAAGATTTTCGGGTGCCGCTATCGAAAGAAGCTCTTGCCGTGATCGAGCAGGCCAAGCGCCACGCCCGCGACGGCTTTCTGTTTCCGTCTGTTCGGCGCGGCGTCATCAGTGACGCGACGATGGCGAGGCTGATGGAACGGCGGGACATGGAAGCGCGTCCGCATGGCTTCCGATCATCGCTGAGGGACTGGCTGGCCGAATGCACCGACGCGCCTCACGAGGTCGCGGAGACGGTGCTGGGGCATATTGCCGGCAATGCGGTGACGAAAGCCTACCGTCGCACCGATTTCCTCGAACAGCGCCGCAAGCTCGCCGATAGATGGGCGGATCATGTGACCGGCAAGGGCGGGGCGGTTTTGGAACTTGTGAAGGCGGGCTAGCGAAATATTTAACGCGACGGGATCTCGTCCATTCGACCCGTCAACCGTTCGTGGTGTCTGAATTATCGGGTGACCCCACCTGACACGAAAGGCAACTCAAATGGATACCAATTTCAACGACCGGGTTTCTCGGCCTGATCCGCTTCTGAACGTCAGCGAGGCGGCGCTTGTGCTGGAAGTGTCCGTTCCGACTTTCTGGCGGCGCGTCAGGGATAAAACCGTGCCGCGCCCTATCAAGTTCGGCGGGATGTCCCGCTGGCCGCGCTCCGAAGTCCTGGCCGTGATCGAACGCCTGAAAGCCGAGCGCGCCGCCGCTTGACTGCCGCACCATCGGACCGGGCAAAAAGAAACGCCCGGCTCAAAAGAACCGGGCGGCAGTCGAACAATATGCAATTGCATTTATAGCGACATCGCGCCGCCTTCGCAACCCGAAGGCTGAGAAATGAAATCGTCTGACGATTATTCCCCGCGCTTCCCGCGCTCGATCAGCGGGAATGAATACCGTCCGCCGCTCGATCATCCTGACATCGAGGCGGTTGGTCGACGTGCTGACCGGCTGTATCGGACGGCTCCGCTCACCGATGACGAGCGCCCGCTGCTACTCAAAAAGTACGACGGTCTAAAGGCGGCTGATCTGTTCCTTACTGGGCGGCTTGATGAGCGGCCATTGCCAGAAACCGATCTGCGTCCCGTTAGACCTTGGTCAGGTGACGGTCTCGCTGGGTCGGTAACCGAATATCACGTCGGATTTGTCGCCCGGACGCGGGAATATGTCGAAAGGCTGGAGCGCCGATACACGCGATCGGCCACCGTTGATGATGACCTGACCGACGATCGCCCGATCGCAACTGATCCATCTGCGTCCGAACGCCCGGTGCTGGCCAACGACGATCAGCCCGGCGATCCCGGCGATGATATTTAAGGGGCCGCATAGTGAGTAATATCTTGCCCCTTGCCTCACCGCGCTCGCCCGCTAGCGATGGCAAGCGACCGGTTATTCAGTACGTTGATAGCGAGCTTCCTCGGTGCGTGACGCTGGCTTGTCAGGCGGTCGTTGATGCCGGCGCGCCGATCTATGCGCGCGGCACTTCGCTGGTGCGCCCGGTTCATATTCCGACAACAACGAGCGGCAACGGCGTAAGTCGCGTTGAGGGCGCCACAGTTCTCGTGCCGGTCGACAAAGCGGCGCTGGTCGAGATTTTCACGATGCTGATCGACTGGAAGAAATGGGACGCGCGGAAAGACGATCTAAGATCGATCGCCTGCCCGTCAATCGTCGCTGAAACCGCATTGGCCCGGCGAGGCGACTGGCCGTTTCCGCAACTTCGTGCGGTTGTCTCTGCGCCGACGCTGCGGCCTGACGGCACAGTCCTAAGCACCAAAGGGTTCGACGCGTCGACCGGCATCCTGTTCGTGTCCGAATTGGAATGGCCGCAAGTGAGCGATCAGCCGTCGAAGCACGATGCTGAGGCTGCTATGACCGCCCTGCATGGCCTCGTGGAGAGCTTCCCGTTCGTGGACGCGGCTGATCGATCTGCCGCACTCGCGATGATCCTGACGGCGCTCGTGCGACCCTGCCTGCCGACCGCTCCGTTGTTCGGGGTGAGCGCGCCGACACCAGGGACCGGCAAGTCAAAGTTGGTCGACCTCGCTGCAATCCTTGCAACCGGACAAGCCGCCGCGGTGTTGTCGGCGCCACGCGAAGAAGCCGAACTGCAAAAGCATGTTGGCTCGGTGCTGATGGCGGGTGACGCGTTCATCACGCTCGACAACATCGAATATCCGTTGCGCTCTGAGTTCCTGTGTCAGGTGCTGACGCAAGGCGCGGTGGCGGTGCGTGTCCTGGGCGAAAGCCGGACGTTGAAACTGCCTACGGCGTCGACGTTCTGCGCCACAGGTAACAGCCTCAGGTTTGCCGGCGATCTGACGCGGCGTGTCGTTCTTATAAATCTCGATGCGCGCCTGGAGCGTCCCGAAGAGCGCGTGTTCAAGGTTGATGTGACGGCAGTCGCGAAAACCCGCCGCGTCGATCTGGTGACGGCGGCTCTTACCGTCATGCGGACCTTTGTTGTCCAGAAGGGCAAGCGCGTCGTGCCGGCGATCGGCTCGTTCGAAGATTGGTCGAACCTCGTTCGCTCGGCACTTGTCTGGCTGGGCGAAGCCGATCCGCTTCTGAATGCCGCGAAGGTTCGTGACCATGATCCGGAGAGGGAAAGGACAACCGCTATCCTGAACGCGCTGCCGATTGGTGAGCCTTGGACCGTATCCAAGATCGCCGGAATGATCGACTGGGATCGCGAGCAACCGTCGATGCATCGCCGGCATGAAGCCCTGACCGACGCCCTCAGTGAATTCATCGACCGTGGCGTGCTACAAAAACAGAGGCTGGGTCATTTCCTACGCAAGCAGGCCGGTCGCATCATCGGCGGAAAGCGCCTTGCCGAGCGCGGCTATGACCGGGCGAACGTCGCGCAGTGGACGGTCGAGGTGGTTTGAGAACCGTCCGTTAGTCGGCGCCTTGAAAGCCCGCCGAAGCGGGCCGCTGAAATGAAAAATAATCCTATCCGAGGGGGAATCTTTTTTAAACGAACACAAGTAATGTCGCCGAAAGTTGGAGCGACATAATGCAGAACACATCGCACGCGGTCATGTCCCAGCGCTTCGAGGCGAGAGACAGCACCGATAATTTCCCGACGCCACCATGGGCGACACGTGCGCTCGTTGAACACGTCATCGGGGATTTGGCCGGCCTGCGCGGCATGTCGTGCCTCGAACCCGCGTGTGGCCAAGGCCACATGTCAAAGCCTCTTGCCGAATATTTCGGCGAAGTCCAGTCGTCAGACGCCTATCGCTACGGCTTCGGTCCAATTCGCGATTTTCTCGAGTATCCATTCGAAGCAGGCTCGCACGATTGGGTCATCACCAACCCGCCGTTCCGCCTTGCCGAGCAATTTGTCGACAGAGCACTTGTGGTCGCACGTGTTGGCGTGGCTATCTTGGCTCGCACGGTATTTCTTGAAAGCGTTGGCAGATACGAAGACATCTTCCTCCATCGACCGCCGACGGCATTCGCCCAGTTTGTCGAGCGAGTACCAATGGTGAAAGGCCGGCTCGACCGCAAGGCGTCAACGGCGACTGGATACGCCTGGTTCGTGTGGGACAAGCGCAAGCAAGGCGGCACGCCGCGGCTCATGTGGGTGCCGCCTTGTCGGAAGGCGCTAGAGCGCTCAGTCGATTATGATTCGTGAAGGTTGAACCGCTTGATGCCGGCTTCCAAGGCTTCCTGTGCGGCCTTGGTATCGCCAGCTTTCAAAGCCTCAATCGCTTTCTCGACGTGAGCAAAAAGCCTGCGGCCTTTGATGCCGGGCGGTCCTTTTGGCGGTAGGGTATTGGCCGGCGCGGCCGTGAATTTGCCGAACTTCCCGGATTCGGTGTCGTTGACCCGTCCCTGATTTTCACCGAACCAAGCGGCGATGTCGTGCTTGTTATCACCGCGAGCGACCATACCGAGAATCGTTTCGTAGTCTCTGTTCGTCAACGCCATTATTTGCTCTCCCAAGCCCAGTGCGCACAATATCGATGTCCGTATGAGGCCGTCTACCCACCTCAAACAAAATTCGGCACAAGGGCCTGGCAGATCACGCGGTTTGGTTGTCACTCGGGTTGCGCCACCTGTGACCCAGATGCACGAAAGCTAAACAGCTTTCGGGCCCCGTCCAGGCTTCCTCGGTGACTGACTTTCTGATGAAGCCTTGCGGCAACAATTGGCCTTACCGAGCGCAGGGATGAAGGGAAGCGAAGGGACTTATTCCCACTAACGCGGGAAAATTGCTATTTGTATATTTCTATGGGTGGCTGGAAATGATCCATGCACATCCCTTCATCCCTGCATCATGAATAGCCCGGTATCGTGCGGCGGCGTGGCAAACGACACGTTCGTTTCCCAAGTCAGGCACCGATTGCTGATAAAATCTCCAACAAATTCACCATAGTAGAGCATCGACAGGATCGACAATACACTCGCCAATCCACACTAAAAGCGGCAATGGTGACTGAAATCCACGGGCTAGATCACTGACCAGAATCCTACCGTCCTTATGCCGTCGCCACCGTCGCGATCCGGCATGAGGATGCCCGACCATAGCCGCGACGTTGGCGGTGGCTACAGTACCGCAAATCCAACGGCCAGCCCCAACAGTGAGGCGGCAAGAATGATCTCGGTGAAGTGTATCGACATTGGCCCCTCCTTCCCGCCAGTCGCAGCAGACATTGAGAGAGAGCCTCTGTCCAATCACCTTGGATGGTTCTCTAAAATCTGGCGTGTGTCGGACGCATCAAAATTGAAACCAGATTTTTGCTTGGGCGGTTTTCAAAGGGGCTTTCCCTCGAAGCACCTTCCCTTTGGAACGGGGAGCCCGCCACCCGATCCGCGAGCGGCGGGCTTCTTACATTCAGGATCAACCCTATCTTGAAGGCTCGTTCGCAGGCGGCTTATAGCCCGGATGCTGGTCGAACGTCGGGGTCCGCATCCATGGCACTTTGTCGCCCGTGACCGCTCAATCGCCGTGACGATTGCCGCATTCAGGTCTGTCAGCGCTCGGGAATGGTCGCACTGAGGCGATATGATCGGAGCGCAGCAGGCGCGGTGCAGTTCCGTCGCCGCGTTCATGAACCGTTCGATCCGTGGTGGGTTGAGGTAGGTGAGTTTCTTACGCCTGGACATGGCTATCTCCGATGAATTGAGAATCGCCGCACTAGGACATTATTCCTCAGGAGCTAGACCGCCGCAATCACCAACACCTCGGCGGGGTAAACGATTTCAGGCAGACGCTCGGGCTCTCGGGTCCAGTACTCAACCGCCGGTGCAGGGATATAGTCAACGTACGGCGCAATGGGCCGCTCGGTAGAGATGAGATAAAAATCACCCCGATGAAGCGCCGCGACCTCACCGACAGGGGCAACTTCGAAAATCCGATTGTTCGGGCGATATTGATCCCTGAACGTTGTTGCGTGCTCCAGCGTTTCGCATAGAAAAATGCAATTCAGTCTAGAGGGGAGCCGAGGGTCAATGGCAATTCGAGCCGCTTCAATCGCCATTTCCCACAAAAGGACCTGCAACTGATTTGGCAGTGGCCCGCCTGGACCAAAGTTTCTTATCAGCTGACCCCAGCGGCCTGGCGTCAGCACATCCTCTGGTGAAAGCTCCTGATCGCTCACGTGGAAGAGTGCCATGCCTTGAATGCCCCCAATCCGAAGTGCCCATGATGGAGTGGTATATCGTTCGCGCTGCCAATCATAGATCGCGCCGTATAGCCTCCGGATCGCCCCTGAGCGCCTACTGTGGCCTTCCTTGCGACCTGCTGGCGCTTCGCTTCTGATCCTCGGCAAGCCGCCCAGGCCATCCCATCAACCATCACCCGGTACTGCTTAGTGAAACTTAGTCGTTGGGGTGATTCCGGTCTCTAAAATAGGCTGATTTAGAGTGACACCGAAGCAGGAACGGTTCGTTGAGGAATACCTCATTGATTTGAACGCCACCCAGGCGGCAATTCGCGCGGGCTACTCTGAGCGCACCTCGAACGAGCAAGGCGCGCAACTTCTCGCAAAGCCGAAGATCATGGCCGCGATCGAAGCTGCGAAGGGCGATCGTTCTGAAAAAACCAAAATTGACGCGGCATGGGTTCTGATACGGCTCGCGGAAGAAGCCGAGGCCGACATTGCCGATATTTTCGATGAAGACACGGGCGACCTGAGGCCAATCCACGAATGGCCGGAGATTTGGCGACGGGGTCTCGTTGCGGGTGTCGAAATTGAGGCATTGTTCGATGGCAGGGGCGATGAGCGCCGGCAGATCGGCCAAACGAAAAAAGTCAGATTTAGCGACCGTATTCGCCGGATCGAACTAATCGGCAAGCACATAGGCGTGAAAGCCTTCGAAACTCAGGTGAGTGTGAGCGGGCTGGACGGCCTTGCCGAACGCCTGGACCGGGCTGCCAAACGATCGGCGTGCGCCATTCGCCAAATATGAAACCGCCGCGCCCGTCCCTCGAACCCGCGCTGTCACCTGAGTCGGAACCGAGCCGATTGAGCCTCGCACGTCTGCCGGCAACGGCGTAAAGGCGTAGCGCCGAGGCATGGCTGGACGGTGCGTTCTTCGCCACAACCAATTGCAGCCTGGCCCAGCGCATAGTCGCTTCGATCGGTTGAGGATCGGAGCATTCCCGGCCGGAAGCACCTATGTCGGGGGGTGAGAACTGCTGTATTCTGGGATGGGGTTCTGGAGGAGGACAGAATGAGAAAGCTCGCCCTGTTTGCCGCTATCGCGATGACCGCTGGCCCAGTCATCGCCCAGACCCCGCCGCCTGACCCTTTCTGTAGAGTGACGCCTTGGACGATCACTTTGCCCGCCTCCACGAGCACAGTTGCGAGAGAGGCTAAGCGCCAGTTGGGCTACAGATCGACGCTGGGAGGGAATGCGATGTGGACCTTCAAACGCGACATGAGCGGCGGTGAGCCAGGACAGGTGCTTGTCGAATACACCGCTGGGTCGGGAACCATCCGGCCGCGCACTGAAGCGCTGAGCGACCAAACGCTGTACCTACTTGGTGATGAGCTCGTTCTGGTCTATCGCCACCAAGGAGCCACGCTGCAGCCCATAACGGCCAAGGGGACCTTTGGCCCCTGCTTTATGCGGTAGGGCCGAAAACGGCGTTGGCGATGTCCTATCTCGACGCCCGGATTTGTCGAAGACCGGAAGACCGGGATGTGCGGCTCGATCCCACGTTCATGGACTAGCCAGGCCAGCATCTCGCCAAGCCCATAGCCCGACGTTCCGGCGACCGGGTTCGCGCTCACAAAGCTGAGGGGTAATCTCACCAGGTGATAGATGTCTTGCTAAGTTTCCTGGCGCGGTGAGAATTCGGTTGCGTCGATACATACCTTTTGCTGTGTAACGCGAGGCTTCGGCGGTAAACCCTGGGAGACCCGCGTCCCCAATACCGACAGCCCCCAGCCCGCCCGCTGGAGCGGAGACACAGAACCCCACTGGAGCCTTAGGCACGGCCCATACACAGCAAGAAGCAGTCGAAGGGGTCGTTGATGCTTATCATACAGCTGAGCCAGCAACGCAGTCCATGGAATTGAGGGATAATCTCGGAGTTTTCTGACACTTGCGAACAAAACCCAGCATGTCCATACGCTCTTGTCGACTTGTAAAAGGATGCTTCGGCAGTGAATTCAGGAATTCTCATTTCGCAACCTCCTATTACCGCGGTGTTGACGTCGCTTGAGATCAAGCCCAGTCAGAGTCAGCCACGATAGGCTCAAACTCTTCTCCTTGAATGAGAACAGTAAACTTGGATTTTGCGCTTGGCGAAAGAAAGAGTCAAAGAATTTTTGGGCACTGACGCGCTCCTAAATCTGCCGGGAAGCCGGCGACCTTACACCGAATTGCGTATCAATGGTCTCAGAACGTATCGCGACATGTCGGTTGAGGTCGATCAGTTGGAATGTCGACTTCGCTTCGTCGATGCTCCTCAGATAGCACAGCTTTACTGTCGGTGCTGTGCTGAGTTCGACCTCCATGATCACCAGTTCAAGCCCCATCACGGCTTGAATCTGCTTTGCGGTGGTCGCACTCACCAGCATAGTGCGGACCAGGAACGACGCGTCCTCTGGATCGGTACCGTATCGGCTTTCAGCGGTTCGCTTCGTTGAGAGATCAACCGCAGTTTGGCTGCGGGCGGCAACATGTGAACGTTCAGCGTCTCGACCCTGAACCCAATGCTCAAGGTATGGGGTGGCAGACGCAACATCTTGAGAAAAGTCGGTCACCAGTGTCATAGCGCCATCGATCGCGGAGCTTCACAGCTAACTTGTCGCTCGGATCGACGCTCCGGCCCTTGCTGCAACACCGTCCTGGAGTTCGTCGAACGCGATCGGCCGCGCCAGCGCCTCTAAATCCTGCATGTTGAGGCGGGTGAGCCCGAAAAGCTGTCCAACGAGCTGTAGTGCCCCCCGTTTCGCCGGACACCCGACTTCCGGGCCTTGGCCGTCGAAGGTTGGGGGTAGGTCAATGGCTCTGAGGATGACCTATGCTTGCTACGCGAGTTGCAGTGTGAATTCGGGGCAAGAATCGGAACACGCGGACGCCGTTGCACCGCAAAGTGCGAGGCATGCTCCGACGGCCGCAGGTGTGCCCAGTGCGGTGCACGCACCAGTACATAAAGCACCAGCTGCCCAACATCCTGCCCGGCATACGCCTCCCAAGATAGTCCCATAACTACCACCACCAAAGCCCCAGGCGCGTAGTTGTGGCATCACTAAAGAGGATATTGTCGACGAACTCCGGGTAGTCCCTGTTCGGTAACTTCGAGTTGGCTTGGATAGGGATGAGGCAGCGTTAAATCCTGGCATGTTCATGGTATTCATTTCACGTCTCCTTGGGTTGGGCGCCCCAATGTTAAAGGGCTCGCCAAGACTCCCCAATCTGCGCCGTGTGCTCACGTCAATGCATTACGCGATGAGCCAGGGAATTTGCAAATATAGACCCATTCCAGACACATCGGCACAGGATATCCAGGAAGAGCGCTACCACACACTACCCACCTCTGTTCCCAATGACATCTTGGCAACGTTGGACCGAAACCACCGAAGCCACCAAGGGCCTGCGGCGTCGCACCGGAAGATTTTGGTGGCTGGATCCCCGAGGCCCGCGTCCGGTAACTCCAAGCCGCTTTGGACAGGGATGAGGCAGCGTTAAATCCGGGCATGCTCATTTCACTTATCCCTCTTGCAATTTATTGTCGTGTACATAGAGAATTTCTACTGAAGTGATCACTGTAACTCTGCTGCGGCCCCGTAGCAGTACCACCAGCACCAATATGGGCTACAGCAGATAAAACATCGTCCAACGTTCCAGCAATGCCACCAGTTACCCCCAGGGGCCCAAGGGCCTATTTGCCGCCTCGAACTGTTACCAGTGGCTTGACTGAGGAGCATGGTTTGCAGGACTCCACGGCCGCCTGCTAAATCACCAGGTGAGGCAGATGCGCGGTAGTGCCGGCGCGTCTTGTAAACGGAAGCTTCAGCAGCAAATCCTGGAATACTCATTTTCAACTACCTCCTTGGTTGAGTTGTGTGAGCTTTCAGCGCGCGCCATTCGAGCCACCCGAGTCCCGGCAATACGGGCTTTGTTCTCACTGTGCTCGCGAGAGTGGATAGTAGGTACAAATCCAACCGTATTCGGTCCAGCAGCGATTGCCGGCACAGATCGTGTACGCAACACGCTTGCACTCTCGCCCGTAACCGGACGGCACGGTGGATAGACCTCCGGCACGCCCTCTGCCGCTATCGAGGTCGATCCTGGCCAGTTCAGGCTATTTTCGAAATCGGGTGTTGGGCCGAGCCACATGATCGCCGCGTCACCGCCGAAAGCGCCAACAACCGGTGATGTACTCGAGTTGTTGCACCCGCTCTCGTTAAACATAACGTGTTGACTGCTTGATGCAAAGAGTGATCTCTCTGAGGCAAATCCAGGCATATTTCATCGCTTTCATTTCACATCTCCATCGTACTACCCAGTTTCACCGGTCATAGTACGGAGACATTTTCGTCACCAGGAACGGAAACTCCTCGGTCACGTCGACGCGCACCGAGAATTTCTCTGAGAAATCAGTGTTACGGTTGGTGTAGGAGAAGATCACATCAACGATCCTACGGGTACTGCTCAAGGGCGAGGGGCGCACCTCAACTCCGGTGAGCGAAAAGTCCCGCGCGAATTCCTCAGCCGCCTTCGCGTAGATGGCGGGATAGCGCATAGACAGGTAGTTCAAGGCGCGGTGCTCGTCTGTGGCACCGGCATTGTCCGTCAGCTGCATGACTCTGTTGAACAATTCCTCGGCCGCCGGGCCGAACTGCGCGGCGGTGGTCTTCTCCGGCTTCGGGATGGCCTTGATGAGCGTGTCGTGATCAAAGGAGTAGATTTGGTCGAACACAATGATCGGCACCATGAGGCCATTGCACATCTCCGGTGGGGCAATGGGGCCGCGTCTCCCTATGACGACGTCGATGTCATTGGAACTGGGAGCAGGACGGATCGCTTCCACCAGCAGATCGATGTCCGCTGGATCGCGCGGCGCCAGCAAATAAGTTTCCAGTCCCTGGATGGTCAGCACCCAGCAAAGTTGGCGTATCAGGTACCGGTTCTCGCGCTTGGACAGAACGGCATGGAAAGTCTGTTGATCGGATTTTCCAGCGGTGTCCGTCCTACCGGTCGCCTGGGCGAATTCCTTTTCCGCGGCAAGATTCGGGAAACGCGCTTCGATCCGGCCGATGGCGTAGACATAAGAAATTGTTGCGCCGCCGTTTGTACTCGAACCAGGCGCCAGTTCGCAGCCGCAAGCATCGTCTCCTGTCTGTCGAGCGATCACAGTATCTGCGAGGACTTCGGGCTGACGTGCACTCGCCGGTAGGTCATTCCCCGCGATCGAGGCGGGAGTCGATTGATTCAGCGCTTCGGTTTGTTCGCTCATTTTAATTCTCCCTCTGCTATAAACGTCAAATAGGCGTGACACTCGTCGAGTTCGAACTTCAGACCGCTCTCCGAGCCTTAGAACCGCTTGGTAAAAACCATCCATCGATTGAGTGCGCCCCGCCGCCGCTCGCAGCCTCCGCAAGATTGGATACCGAAGTACGAAGCCGTGCGTTTCATCACATCGCCAACCCCGATCTCCTCGTTTCCGATAAATCCAGGCAGGCGCACTTGGTGAGGCGGGCGTTCAACCTTGTTTGGATGATCACTGTTTTCAACTTGCTTTGTCATGCTGTTCGCCTCCGCACATTCGCCATCGACAAAATTTGATAGGCGGAAGCAGCATCCAGAAGTGGCGGAACCACCGAGACCCGACGCAGCGTAGGAGCTTGGATGACGGCGAGTTTGACTTGTGCGGCACTCGCTGCCGGAAATTCGGACCACAACAGCGCAAGCGCCCCGGTCACAAAAGGCGCGGCGACGCTCGTTCCGCCGAGGGTGAGAGGCTTGCCTTCGGCGCCGAGGCTGGTGACGCCTTCGCCGGGGGCGCATAAGCCCCGTCTGCCGATCGAACCGCCCAGATTCGACTCGTTCGTCGGTCTGCCTCGACGGTCACATGCGACCACCGGGATGACCCAGGGATGGCGAGTGATGGCGGAACTACCGACGGCTCCCTGATTGCCAGCCGCCGCGACCACGATCACGCCGCGCTTAACAGCCTGATTGAGCGCTTCTTCCAGCGCCTGTTCTTCTTTGATGGAAGGCCGCGCAAGGGCGAGGCTCAGGTTGAGCACTCGCGCGCCAGCGTTGATGCATTCGATGATTGCTGTGGCGAGTTCCTGGGGCGTCGCGCTCGGCATGTGTTCGCGTCCCGAGGTCATCTCGGTGAAAATGGGCCGTATTAGGAGGGTGCAGTTGGGACTAATGGCGGGTGCTGGGGAACTCCGCCTCGCAGACAAGATTCCCGCGATAAAAGTCCCGTGCAGGCGAGCCGCGCTATTGACCTGCTTACACGTAGTGCCGTCATTTCTTGGAATTTCGCGGAGCCGTCCGCCCGCCAGATCGGGATGTTGGATAGCAACCGGCCCGTCGATGAGCCCGATCTTCACTTCAGGGCGACCGCCGCTGCGCCCCATCAACGCGGTAAGCTTGACTAAGTCCAAAGGTTCCATGGGGTCTTACCGTGGTTGCTTTAACCTGGGCCGCCTGAACTTGGGGATCCCCAGGGGCTTTTGCATTCTCCAGATGGTTGGTCGATCTGCCTCGGGGACGGAAAGAGTAGGTTCGTTAACCACAACTCGCGAGCATTGAGCGCCTTTCCTCGCGCCGAGTCCACCTCGATCTATGAAATGCGCTTCGAAAGCCAAAACTGCTGTCCATACAGCGAGATGTGCAGGAACGGCAGCCATCCCTTCTTATTTCAATAAAAGTCACCGTTCTCGCTTTCGTTCTTCCAGATCGCCGCCTTGATCGCGTCATCGCGCAGGGTTTCGACGGGACGGGTTTTGTTTTGCTTCTTAGCCATTTTTGTTTTCCTTTCTCTGTTTGAGGCCGTGTCCATCACGGCCTTTGTAGGGAGATCAGGCAGACGCGCTTGAACGCGCCGAAGATCAGAAAACAGCGAATGGAGGACACGGGAGCGGCCGTTTTCTCCCCGAAGGGGTTGATTGCCGGGGAAAGTGGGCAGCCGGATGCAGGGTGAACCGTAAAAGGCAAGGGATTGAAGGAAACGGGCAGGGAGAACGGAAAAGGAAGGGGCTTTCGAAAAAGGCTGCAAACAAGCCGTCCCGGCGCCATGACCCGGAATCAGCGGGCGCGCCGGAACGGCTGTCGGGAACGGGGGCGATCAGAACAGGGAAAGCCGTTCGCCTAATACGGCCGGACTTTCCTCCAAGGATCGGGAAGGGCGTCCTGCGGCAGGAGCAGCCTTGATAATGCGCCGCCTGATTTCGCCGCAGAGCTGCCGGTAGGTCTGGTAGTAGCGGCCAGCACTGTCAGTGACGCCCGGTCTTCCACGGGTTCGCCGATGGAGGACCAGATTTCCGCGGCCGTTTTTACCATAGTGCCGCGCGTTCGCCTGCGCGGCCGCCCAGAGATAGATATCCGCGTATTCCATCAGCATCCACAATCCCAAAAGACGGAAGGACTTCGCATTGACACAAGGGGGCTCTAAGGGGCATCGTTCATGCCAAAGGGAGTCAAGAGCCTGGGAGAGGCTCTCGACGGTTGGCCCCAAGGTCTAGAGCGTTCCGGCCGCGTCCATTCTGCGCCATCGCGGGAACGGTCTACCACATGCCATCTGGCTCAGCCATCTAAGGGAGGATCAGGTATGACCAATGGAACTCGTATGCCGGGCTTCACAGCTGACTTATCGCTTGGATCAACGCGCCGGACCTACCGCGGTAGAGAGACTGGGCAAGGCAGCAGAGCAGAAGTCCATCCGGCGTTTGGCCTCTGCTACTGGGCGGCTCTCTTCTGTGTAGCTGCAATCTTTGACGGTCTGCCTGGAGATGAGTTTGTCGCATGCGGGGCGGCTGCCAATGTATGTGGCGCGAGCGCGTAAGCATGAACGCAGGTGGCTCCATCAATCTCGAACGCGGTAACCACAGCTGACCTATTTCGAGGCGTTGCCTTCGCTTTGATTAACGTGTCTATCGAGCTACCTGCTTTCACCGGTCATAGTACGGAGACATTTTCGACACCAGGAACGGAAACTCCTCGGTCACGTCGACGCGCACCGAGAATTTCTCTGAGAAATCAGTGTTAGGGTTGCACTATCCAGAAGAAGCACCATCGCTTTTATATCGATTTTGCGGCTTAATGCCCTGACAAAGGCGGCGGGTTTAGGCCCGCTGCCACCCTGGGCGATAAGCATCAATCGCGCTGCTCTCGCTGTGATGCGGGCATTCGCGCGTCAGCGGTGCGCCAAGGCTTTTCGCCGCGGTCTCCTCGCGTGACAGGCTTGCCGGTCTTGTCGTAGGTTTCCACGGAGCCGGGAGCCACGTTGCGATACCGCCCGCTTTCATCCCAATCCCAATCGAAGCTCACAGTGTCGCTGGAGTAGATCCATTTGCGAGCGCCAAGGCCGAGAAACGAATATTTCTCGCCGCCGATGGTGAGAACATGCTGATGCCAAGCGCGGGCATTCCCGCCCCTGCTTGGTGGGCGGTACTTATCTTTCAAGTAGGAGCCATAATCGTCGACTGTGGCATTTTCGACTCGCATCCTCCGCACTCCCTCGATCGTTAGGATTGTCGCGGCTGATCAAGCCGCAATTAACTGAGCGCCGAAGCGCGCCCACAGTGCCGCACATTGGGATGCGTTCAAGCTTCCGGTCTGACCATAAAAGACGACCGAACGACGAACATCGTAGTCGTCCGCCGGTGCGTTGGCGATGAACTGTATCGCTTGTCCAAGCTGGCGGTCGGGAATGGCTGGATCAGTGTGATTTCGGGTGTCATGCACGCCCAGAATGCGGGCCATCGTCTGTCGCTGTTTAAATATCGCGACCATTGCTTCTTCGTCCATCTTTGCGCCCCTCCGCTATCCTGAGACGGACTACGCTGCTTCCATCGAAGCCGCAAGTGTGCATTGAAGTGTGTAAAACACTTGCCGCTAAATCGCTAACATATTGATATTACTATAGATTTTAAAGGGAAATGGTGCCCAGAAGAGGACTCGAACCTCCACGCCTCGCGGCACACGGACCTGAACCGTGCGCGTCTACCAATTCCGCCATCTGGGCAGCGCCGCTGATGTAAGCGGGCGCGGCTGGCCTGTCAACGCGCGATTTCCTAAAACTGCGCGCGAACAGGAGGATAGCTTGTCCAGGCTTGCCGCACCTGGAATCAGCCGGCGAGCACCTCTTTCGACGCGACGGTCGAATCGGCATTGAGCCGGTAGATGATCGGAACGCCGGTGCCGAGTTCGAGCTTGACGATCTCCGGGCCTGAACTTCCCTCCAGCGCCATGATCAGCGCGCGCAACGAATTGCCGTGCGCGGCGACCAGCACCGTTCCTCCGCGCAGCACATGCGGCTGCATGTCGTGCAGGTAATAGGGCCACACGCGCGCGCCCGTGTCCTTGAGGCTTTCGCCGCCGGGCGGCGGCGTGTCGTAGGAACGGCGCCAGATATGGACCTGCTCCTCGCCCCATTTGGCCCGCGCGTCGTCCTTGTTGAGCCCGTTCAAATCGCCATAGTCACGCTCGTTGAGCGCGGCGTCCCGGATCGTCTGCAGGTTTTCCTGGCCGACGGCGTCGAGAATGTACTGGCAGGTCTTCTGCGCGCGCTTCAGCGCCGAGGTGAAAGCGATATCGAATTTCAGGCCGCGCTCCTTCAGCTTCTGGCCCGCCGCCTTCGCTTCAGCATGGCCCAGCTCGCTCAGATCCACATCGCGCCAGCCGGTGAAAAGGTTCTTCAGGTTCCATTCGCTCTGGCCGTGGCGGACGAGCACCAGTGTTCCGGACATGTCTTACCTCTTTGTTGCCGTGATTAGTGGAGACGGGCGTCTCCGCCTAGGAGAGCCCGAGAACGTCCCGCATCGAGTAGAGCCCTGGTTTGCGGGTTCGCGCCCAGAGCGCTGCCTTCATCGCGCCGCGCGCAAAGATCGTACGGTCTTCGGCGCTGTGCGATAGCGTGATCCGCTCGCCCGTGCCGGCGAGTACCACCGAGTGGTCGCCGACCACAGAGCCGCCGCGCAGCGTCGCGAAGCCGATATCGCCGGCGCGCCGGGCGCCGGTATGCCCGTCACGCACCCGCACGCTGTTTTGCGCGAGCGCAATATTGCGCCCCGTGGCCGCGGCTTCGCCGAGCAGAAGCGCGGTGCCCGAAGGCGCGTCGACCTTGTGGCGGTGGTGCATTTCGAGGATCTCGATGTCGAAATCCTCGGGTTCGAGCGCTCGCGCGGCCTGCTCGACCAGCACGGCCAGCAGATTGACGCCGAGGCTCATATTGCCGCTCTTCACGATCGGCGCATGGCGCGCCGCGGCCGCGATCCTGGCGTCGTCCTCGGGCGAGCAGCCGGTGGTGCCGATGACGTGGACGATGCGGGCCTGCGCCGCATAGCCGGAAAATTCGACGGTCGCCGCCGGTATGCTGAAATCGAGCACGCCATCCGCCTTGGCGAAGGCCGGCAGCGGATCGCCGGTGATCGGAACGCCAAGCACGCCGATGCCGGCGAGTTCGCCCGCATCCTTGCCGAGATGGGGCGATCCCGAGCGCTCAATGGCGCCGGCGACCGTGACGCCGGGAATGGAATGGATAGCGCGGATCAGCGTCTGCCCCATTCGGCCGCCCGCTCCTACGACGACGAGACGCATATCGCTCATGCTGTTCTCCCGCGTGCGATCCTGGCTGGCTTGGCCTGCGCGGGCGCCGGCTTGGCCGCCTTCTTGATGTCGTTGACAAGGCCGAGACCCTTGGCGCTCTGCAGCCGGTGGAAGCGGGAATAGATGCCGTGCGGATTGGCCAGCAGCGACTGGTGCGTGCCTTCTTCGACAAGTCTGCCCTGTTCCAGCACCACGATGCGGTCGGCATTGACCACAGTGGAGAGGCGGTGCGCGATCACGATCGTCGTGCGCCCCTCCATGACCGTTGCAAGTGCATCCTGTACGCGCGCTTCGGATTCATTGTCGAGCGACGACGTCGCTTCGTCGAGAAGCAGGATCGGAGCCTGCCGCACGATGGCGCGGGCGATCGAGACTCGCTGGCGCTGGCCGCCGGACAGTGTGACGCCATTCTCGCCGACCAGCGTGTCATAGCCGTGTGGCTGCTGCCGAATGAACTCGTCCGCCGCGGCCAATTGCGCTGCTTCTTCGATTTCCGCATCGGTCGCCGTCTCGCGGCCGTAGCGGATGTTGTCTCGAATCGTGCCTTCGAACAAATAGGGCTGCTGCGAAACATAGGCGATCTGCTGGCGCAGCGACTGCTTCGTCACCTTTGAAATGTCCTGGCCGTCGATTTCGATGGAGCCTCCGTCGACGTCGTAGAATCGCTCGAGCAACGCTGTCAGCGTCGATTTCCCGGCCCCCGACGTGCCCACGATCGCCGTCGTCTTGCCTGCCTCCGCGACGAAGTCCACGCCATAGAGAACCGGAAGGTTCTCCGCATAGGCGAAAGAGACTTCATTGAAACGGACCTCACCCTTTTGCACTTCCAGAGCGGGTGCGCCCGGCTCGTCGCCCTGTTGCGGCTCGAGGTCGAGTATTTCGTAGATCATGCGGGCGTTGACCAGCGAGCGCTCGAGCCCAACCTGCACCCGCGCCAGCCGTCGGGCCGGATCATAGGCAAGCAGCAGCGCGGTGATGAAGGAGAACACGGCGCCGGGCAGTTGCCCGCCATAGGTCGCGCGGTATCCGGCGTAGGCGATCACGCCGGCAATGGCGAAGCCGGCCAGCATTTCGGCGATCGGCGTAAGCCGCTCCGATACGCGCGCGATCTTGTTGGACCGCGCCTCCGCCGTCGCGATGAGCTTGCTCATCCTTCGCGAAAGCTGGTCCTCCATCGTGAACGCCTTGACTACGGCGACACCCTGGGTCGCTTCCTGCATGGCCCCGATCAGGCGCGAGTTGATCTCCACCGCCTGGCGCGTCACGCCCCGCAGGCGCCGCATCAGATAATTCACGGTAAAAACCAGCGGCGGTCCGATCAGAAGGGCAATCATCGACAGGACGGGATCCTGGATGATCATCACGCCCACCAGCGCCACAAGCGAGACCAGATCGCGCGCGATCGCGGTCAGGGTCGTTCCAAGCAGGTCGCGAATGCCGCCGACATTCTGGTTGATCTGTGCTGCAAGCCTGCCGGACCGCATTTCCGTGAAGAAGCCGATGTCGAGCTTCATCAAATGATCGAAAATTCGCTTCTGGTAGCGGGCGACGAGGTTGTTGCCCACCTTGGCGAGGATCACCGACTGGCTGTATGTGGCCAGTCCGCGAATGGCGAAGGCAGCGATGATGGCCAGGCAGATCAGCATGATCAGGTCGCTGCGCTGCCGGTAGAAGATCTCGTCGACCACATCGCGCATTACCCAGGCGGCGAAAGCGGTTGTCGCCGCTATCGAGACCAGGCAAAGCACCGCCCCGGCATAGTGCCAGGCATATTCGCGGCCGTTCTCGGATATGATCCGCCTGATGACCGCGACGATCTCGCCCGGGTCGGTCTGGCGCTTCTTTCGGTCCGTCAACTCAATTATCCGTCCGCGTCTTGTTGTGCTGCGGCGCACCGCAAGTTCGAGACCCTCTTAGCGCCATCGGTCCGCCTTGCCTATGCCTGCCGCCGGAAGAAGCGCGGCTGCGACATCACTGCAACGCCGCCTGCCAGCGCCGTCCCCCGGTCTCAACGCCAAACAGTCCCGGCGTCCGGGCATAGGCGGCGAGGCCGGCAAGCGCCGCCAGGGGATGGGTGATCACATAGACCGGCACCGATTTCATGAGATCGCGGTGCGGCGCCTTGTCTTCGAATGCGGCGCGGAAATTGCCGGTCTTCAGCGCCGGCACGATCTTCTGCGCTATGCCGCCGGTCAGGAACACGCCTCCGCGGCTCTTGAACACCAAAGCGAGGTCGCCGGCGGTGCGCCCGAGACAGGTGACGAACAGTTCGAGAGCTTCCGTGGCGACAGCATCGGAATGGTCGAGCGCGGCCGCGGTGATCTCGGCCGGTGTGGACATGGGCGCGGCTTTGCCGTCGGCCTTTGCGACCGCGCGATAGGTGTTGACCAGGCCGCGTCCGCACAGGATCTGCTCGCCGGAGATGCGGCCCTCGATCGGCTCGATGTGCGGGAAAACCTCCCGGTCGCGCGCGGTGCGCGGACCTATATCCATATGGCCGCCCTCGCCAGGCACGGGTATCCACCTGCCGCAGGCATGGATCAGCCCTGCCACGCCGAGCCCGGTGCCGGGACCGAGCACGACCTTGCCCGCGTTGGGCTCAGGCTCGCCCCCGCCGATCTTTTCCATGTGCTCCGCGCCGAGCGCAACGACGGCGAGCGCCTGTGCTTCGAAATCGTTGAGAATGACGATGTCGCCGAGGCCGAGCCCGGCCAGCATCGACTTCGGCCGCACGATCCAGGGGCAGTTGGTCAGTGCGATCTCGTCGCCATCGACGGGTCCGGCGATGGCCAGCACGGCCGAGCGGGGCTTGACCGGGGTTTTGTCCAGAACGGCCGAACGGATGGCATCGTCGATCGTGGCGAAACTCGCTGTCTGCACGATACTCGGCTCGCTCGGCTCCGAATTTGCATCGAGAACGATGGCAAAACGCGCATTTGTGCCGCCGACATCGCCGATCAGGATGGGAAATTTCAAGCCTTGTTCCTCGTCTCCGGAAATCGGCATGCTCTTGCGTCCCAGTTTGTTTTCGTCGCCGGAGAGACTTTGCCCACCTGGCTGGCGGCAACTTCCCTAATGCGACATCTGCCGCAGCGGAGCAACGAACTTGTCTCGCCCACGTGCTTCGGCAAGGTCTAAATCGGTTGAAGGCTATAGACGAGGAGCCGTTCCCGCGAAAGAGGCGGGCTGCGTGCTGTTTGCGGCAGGAACGTCTGCTGTCCTCCAGAGTTAGGTCGCGACAGCGAAATCCCGAAACGGAGATGAACATGAGTGAAGCGAAGACGACGACCAATCACGACGAGATCCGCAAATGGGCCGAAGCGCGCGGCGGCAAGCCTTCGCGGGTGCGCGACAGCGGCGAAGGCGGCATCCTGCGCATCGATTTCGGCGAGCCCGAGGAAAAGTTGGAGGAGATCGGCTGGGACAGATTCTTCCAGATCTTCGACCAGAACAATCTGGCCTTCCTCTACCAGGACAAGACCGAGGAGGGTGCCACCAGCCGTTTCAACAAGCTGGTTAACCGAAGCTAAACCGCCGCTAATCTACCGGGCGCGGGCGCGGCAGCGGCACACCGAGATCGGGCGTCGGGGCAAAAGCGCTGGCGGCGACAGGCGGCGCGCCGACGATCGTCTCGATCGTGATGGTTTCGGAAGGCGCGGCAGGCGCCGCCGCCACCGCCGTTCCGCCACCGCCGATCGTGACGGCTGCTTCCGAAACAGGTGCGGGCGCTTCCAGCACCGCGCGGCATTCCTTGGGCAGGCTGTTCATCGTCATCAGGTCGCGCGCTTTCGGCGCGTCCGGGTTCTTGTTGGGGCGCCATGGCTCTTCGGTGAACCACCAGGCGAGCGACGCGTCGCAGCCGTCTCCGCGCGTGGTCTCCGCCTGTTTCTTGCAGCCGCTCGATCCCGGCTGGCAGCCGATGCGGATGTGGAAATGATAGTCGTGGCCCCAGAACGGCCGCACCTTGCGCAGCCAGCTACGATCGCCCTTCACCGTTTCGCACAGCTTCTTCTTGATGCCGGGGTGAACTAGGATGCGTTCAACCTCGCCATAGCTGGCGGCGCGCCGGAGCAGCCGGGCATGCGCCGACGTCCAGATACGCTCGTCGGCGGTCAGCCCGCCTTTCCTTATCATGGAAATCGCGCTCGTGTTCTCGCGCTCGACCGCCGAAAGCCGCCGGTCGGGCATCGGCGTCAGCCAGATATCGGCGTCGAGGCCGATCTGGTGGGAAGCATGGCCGGTCAGCATCGGCCCGCCGCGCGGCTGCGAGATGTCGCCGAGCAAGAGGCCAGGCCAGCCGTCTGCAACCGCGTCGCGCGAAAGCTTCTCCACCAGCCGAATCATTGTCGGATGACCCCAGCGGCGATTGCGCGAAAGCCGCATCGCCTGCCAGGTCGGCCCGTCTGTCGCGATTGCGAGTCCGCCCGAAAAGCAGCCCTTGGAATAGAAGCCGTAGGATTTGGCGGCGGTGGCGGCCGGCAGTTTCTGGCTGCCGAATAGAACCTTGGCCAGTTGTTCGGCACTGGCTTGCGGCGGAGTTGCCGTAAACATGGCAAGGCCTGCGGCGAGCGCCATCGCAAGGCGCTTTGTCGATCCAGCTGACAATTTCATGCGCATTCCCGCGTATTTTTTAAGCCCCGACCCCAACCTTGAAAGCTGCTGGTTACTGAAACGTGAATCGGCAGTGTCCCAAATCATACCATGACCTGAGCCGGTTTTCGATCACGACCTTCCGATCGGGCTGCGTGCGTCCTCGCGCCCTGCGCCCTTCCAGTTCCCTTCGGCCCACATCGCATCGAACGCCGCTTTGTAGTTTGGGAACCGGAAGGTGTAGCCGGCCTGCTTGAGAGCAGCGTTGGAGACACGCTTGTTCTCGCCATAGAACGACCGCGCCATCGGGGACAATTCAGCGGATTCGAATGGCGTCTCGGGCGGCGGCTCGATGCCCATCAGACCGGCCGCGTAGGCGACGACGTCCTGTGGCGGAGCGGGCATATCGTCGGTGACGTTGAACACGCCGCCGCGATTGAGACCGGCGAGGTGCCACAGCGCGCCGGCGATGTCTGCGACATGGATGCGGTTGAAAACCTGGTTCGGTTTGACAAGCCGCCTGGCCGTCCCTTCGGCAAGATTGACAAAGGCGTTGCGGCCGGGCCCGTAAATGCCGGAAAGGCGCAGGACGGCCACCGGAACGACGGCTTCACGGCCAAGTTCCAGCCATTCCTGCTCTGCCCGGAGGCGCAATGTGGAGCGCCGCGACACTGGCCGGCATTCGCTGGTCTCGTCCACCCATGCCCCCCCATGGTCGCCATAGACGCCGACCGTGGAGAGATATCCGATCCAGGCGAGTTTCGGCATCTTTGCTGCGATCAGGTCGCGGAAGGCATTCAGCACCGGGTCTCCGGCTTCGTCCGGCGCTGCCGAGACGATGAGGTGCGTGACGTCGCGCAGGGCGTCGGCGAGCTCCGGCGTTGGCGCGCCTGCAAAGAGATATGGCTCGATCCCGGCCTGTCTCAGCCGGCCGAATTTCTCGACTGCGCGCGTCGTGCCGGCGATCCTGGTTCCGGGGTCGCGGTTTGCCCTTGCGAAAGCCTGGCCTGAATAGCCGGCGCCGAAAATGAAAAAGCTGCTCATGCGTGGCTCTTGATCCTTCCGGCGGCTTCGAGCGCCTGGTTCCATTCCGAGATCACATCCGCGGCGCCTTCTTCCGCCATCCTGCCGGCGGCGAGTTCGGCGAAACTCCGCGCATCCAGTAGCCGCGAAAGCGCCCAGACCGCCGCGCCGCGCACCAGCGCCGAAGCGTCGTCGAGATGTGCTTTGCATTGCGCTATCAAACCGGTCTCGCCGGAATTGCCGGCCGCGACCAGCACATTGCGCAGGAATCGATCGCGGCCGATGCGCTTGATCGGCGATCCCGAGAAAAACGCCCTGAAAGCGGCGTCATCAAGCGAAAGCAGGTCGGCGAGCGCCGGTTCGCGCAGATCGTCGCGCGCGGCGAGCTTCGCCTCGGACGCGGCGCGCGCGAACTTGTTCCAGGGACAGACGGCCAGGCAATCGTCGCAGCCATAGATGCGGTTGCCCATCGCCTGCCTGAATTCGTGCGGGATGGGGCCTTTGTTCTCGATGGTGAGATAGGAAATGCAGCGCCGCGCATCGAGCCGGTAAGGCGCCGGAAAGGCGTCCGTGGGGCAGACATCGAGGCAGGCGCGGCATGAGCCGCAATGATCTTCCTCCCTTGCATCCGGCGCAAGTTCGGCGGTGGTGAAGATGCTGCCCAAAAACAGCCAGGAGCCATGCTCGCGGCTGACCAGATTTGTGTGCTTCCCTTGCCAGCCGAGCCCGGCCGCCTCGGCCAGCGGCTTTTCCATGACCGGCGCGGTGTCGACGAAGACCTTCACGTCGACGCCGGCCTGCGCTGCGATCTTGCCCGCGATCTGCTTCAGCCGGCCCTTCATGACATCGTGATAGTCGCGGTTCTGCGCGTAGATGGAGATCGCCCCGCGATCGGGCGTTTCGAGCATCTCGCGGGGATCATGATCCGGGCCGTAATTCATGGCGAGCACGATGATCGAGCGCACATCCGGCCACAGCGTCCTCGGGTTTGCCCGGCGCAGCATGGTTTCCTCGATCCACTCCATCGAGCCGTGGAAACCTTCGGCGACGAACTCGGAGAGGCGGGCTGGCGCAAGCGGGATCGCGTCAGGCGAAACGACGGCTACAGCGTCGAAACCGGCCAGTCTCGCCTCGCGATCGATCATCCGCCGCAGGCGCTCGCTCCGTTGAGGCTTTTCAGAAATCAAGGTCCGCATAGTGAGACACCGGCGAAAGGCCGCGCACCCGGTCGCCCAGAAGTGGGCGGAAAGAGGGCCGCGATTTCACGCGAGTATACCATTCGCGCGCGGCATTGTGGTCGCGCCAGTCCACCTCGCCGAGGTAGTCGAGCACGGAAATCGCCGCCGCTGCGGCGAGATCGGCATAGGTTATCCTCGGTCCGGCCAGCCAATGCCGCGTTCCGGCCAGCCAGTTCGTATACTTCATGTGCTGGCGGATGTTGGCGCGGGCGGCTCGGATCGCAGCCGAATCGGGCGAACCGCCGCCCTGTATTTCCGACATCAGCGGCTTCAGCACCCGTTCGCGCACCAGATGCCGCGTCACCTCGCCGTCGGTCTTGATCAGATACCAGTCAACCAGTCGGCGAATTTCGGCCCGCTCCATGGGATCTTCGGCGAACAGCCGCTTCTCGCGCTTCAAGACGCCGCGGGTTTCATCGAGATATTCGGCGATCACGCCGGCTCCGACGATCGGCACGTCGCCTTCCGCAAGCAGTACAGGCAGCGTGCCTGCGGCATTAAGCGCCAGGAATTCTTTGCGCCGGGTCCATGGCTTCTCCTCGATCAGGGCTAATTCCTCGCCATACTCGCCGAAGGCAAGGCGGACGAAACGGCACGAAGCGAACATCGGATGGTGGAAAAGCGTCAGCATGGTCCTGCGATAAAAAGCGCGCTGGTCAATTGCCGGTGGCGCGGGTAGATCATGACCCGCCCGAGCGACGGGCCGTCAAGGCGTCCGACCTATAGGGGGACTTCCGCGCCGTGACAAGCAAACGCCGATCAATCGCGATTTAGCCGGGAGACACATGGAAAGCCAGACGATCGTGGAAGCGCTGTTGCTTGGCCTGCTCGAAGGGTTGACCGAGTTCATACCGGTGTCCTCGACGGGGCACATCCTCCTGGCCGGGCATTTCCTCGGTTTCGAATCGACCGGCAAGACCTTCGAGGTCCTGATCCAGCTCGGCGCGATCCTGGCCATCCTGACCGTCTATTCCGCCCGGCTGTGGCGGATTGCCGTCGATCTGCCGCGATCCGCCAAGACCCGGCATTTCGTGCTCGGCATCCTTGTCGCCTTCCTGCCTGCGGCGGTCATCGGCGCGCTGGCGCACGGCTTCATCAAGACCGTGCTGTTCGAAACGCCGAAGCTGATCTGCATCATGCTGATCGTAGGCGGCTTCGTGCTGTTGTGGGTCGACCGTCTGACGCTCAAACCGAAATACTACGACGTGATGCAGTTTCCGCTGTCGCTCTGCTTCAAGATCGGGCTGGTTCAATGCCTTTCGATGATACCCGGCACGTCGCGGTCCGGAGCGACGATCATAGGCTCGCTGCTGATGGGCGCCGACAAGCGCTCGGCGGCAGAGTTCTCGTTCTTCCTCGCCATGCCGACCATGGCCGGCGCTTTCGCCTACGATCTCTTCAAGAACCGCGACATACTGTCATTGGCCGATCTGCCGGTGATCGTGGCCGGTTTCGTCGCGGCATTCATCATGGCTGTTGTCGTCGTACGCTCTCTGCTCGGCTATGTCTCGAGTCACGGCTACGCGCTGTTCGGCTGGTGGCGGCTGATCGTCGGCGGCGCCGGCCTGACGGCGCTTTATCTCGTAGGTTGACCTAGAGCATCCCTGCCAGCCCGCGCCGCAACAGGTCGAGCGCGAGGACGGTGATACCGATGCGGAACCATTTCTTGAAGGTTTTTTCCGGCATCCGCTCCAGCATTCTCGTGCCGTAGAGCGTGCCGAGAAAGCCCGAAGCGATCATCGCCGCGATCAGCGGCAGCCAGTCGCCGAAGGCGAAGCCGGCAAAACCGAACACCACGATTTTCAGCGCGTGCTGCACCGTCATGCCGGCCGCGTGCGTAGCCACCAGCGCCTTGCGATCGTTGGCGAATATCTGCGCGAACACCGCCGAAAGAAGCGGCCCGGTCGCGCCGACGAACATGGTCATCAGCGCGAGCGCGGCGCTCGCCACGGCGAGACCGGCCCGGCCCAGCCGCTCGATGCCCGGGATTTTCGTCCACGTCACTGCGATGATGAAGCCGCCGAGCACCAGCTTCAGCAGCGCGTCGGGCAGCTGGACAACAAGGAAGGCGCCCCCGATCGCCCCGACAATGCTGCCGGCGATGAAAGGAATGGCGACATCGGTGCGGACATTGGCGCGCTGGTGCCAGGCGCGGCCGGTATTGGAGCCGAGCTGCACCGCGCCATGCACCGGGATCAGCGCCGCCACCGGAACGAAAAGCCCCATCAGCGCAAGCATTGCGATGCCGCCGCCGACGCCGAAGGCGGCGGTCAGCGCCGAGGTGAAGAAACTGGCGACGACAAGCAGCGCCGCGACAGTGGCCCTCAGCCCTCCTGGTAGCAGGGCGGCGAGCGTCTCCACTGCCCGGCCCCGGTCAGGCTTCGGTCTTCTGCGTAAACTGTCCGGCGGGGCGGTAGCGCCAGAGATAGGTCGGCAGGATCGCCGCGGTGGAGCGGCCCTGGATGCCGAGGGCGGCCAGCGTGCGCCGTTCGGCTTCAGCTTCCGCCGAGACGACATTGTCGGTCTTCAGCAGCGTCACCTGGTCCGTGGTCAGGAGCGGCTTGGGCAGCAGGCCGAGGATTGACCCCTGCAGCCTTGCCAACCACCATGGCACCGTCGCCAGGATCCGCTTGCGGCCGATCGTCTCGAGCATTTGTTCCATGCATTGCCGGAAGCTCATGATCCGCGGGCCGCCGAGTTCGTAGATCGTGCCGCCCTTGACCTTTCCGTCGACGGAACGCGCGATCGCTTCGGCGACATCGCCGACATAGACCGGCTGGAATTTTGTCTTGCCGCCGCCGATCAACGGCAGCAGGGGCGAATACCGCGCCATGTTGGCGAAGCGGTTGAAGAAGCCGTCTTCCGGACCGAACATGATCGATGGACGATAGATCACCGCGTCGGGAACGGTTTCGAGAACGGCAAGTTCGCCGCGCGCCTTGGTCTTGGCATAGCTCGCCTCGCCCTTGGGGTCGGCTCCCAGCGCCGAGATGTGGGTCAGGCCCGCGCCGGCCGAACGCGCCGCCTCGGCGACGGCGCGGGCTCCGAGGTCCTGTACTGTCGAAAATTTCTGCCGGCCCGATTCGTAGAGGATGCCGACCAGGTTGACGACGTGGTCTGCCCCCTGAACTGCGCGGTCAACCGACCAGCGCACGCGCAGATTGGCCTGTATCGGCTGAATCTGCCCGACATTTCCGAGCGGCTGCAAATGCCCCGCCAGATGCGGCCGGCGGCAGGCGACGCGGACCCGATAGCCCCGCCTGGCCAAAGCCTGCACGACATGGCGGCCCAGAAAACCGGAACCGCCGAAAACGGTCACGAGCTTCGGCGTTTGCAGTATTTCGGTCATGGCGGGCTCCGGTCGCTTTCGCCGTGTCATAATCGGTTTCTTCGCAAAGGCAAAGAGCGCGGACGTGGCGGCGCCGCCGAATGCAAAAGCTCCGCGGAATGCTCCCGCAGGTCTCGCAGTCCCGTGTGCAGAGAGAACGGCGTCCGGCTAGAATTCCTTGCCGATCCTGGCGTCGACCGAGTGGCGGTTGCCGCCGCGAATGACGAAGAAGAAAAACACCGCCGACCAAAGGATCGACTTTTCGGCCCCGGAATAGCCCTGGCCCTGAGTGACCCAGTGGAACCATACCGTGACGAGCAGGACGATCATCGCCGCGAACGAAGCCGGCCGGGTTAGCAGGCCGATGGCGATCAGGATGCCGCCGAAGAATTCAGTGAACGACAACAGCGGCGACCAGAACTCGCCCGGATAGAAGCCCAGTCCTTCGACCATTCCGGCAGCGCCGAACGGATCGCTGATCTTGCCCAGGCCATGGGTGAACAGCGCCACGCCCGCAACGACCCGAAGCAGCGTTTCGGCGCTGTCGTGCAGGCCGGCATAAACGCCGCGCAGGGCTGGAATGAGCAGGCGCTTGCGTGATGTCTGTGTCGCTACGGCCAAATCGGATGCTCCTTTGTTGCAGTGCGCAAAAACTTGGAGCGAAGCCGTTCACGGTCAAGTCAACAAGGTTTGATCCGATCCTGCCTCTTCCGGCCGTGCGGAACCTGGGCAGTGACGGGCCGTTGTCCCTTCGGAGGCCGTTTCAGGCCGATAAATCCGGAAAGGAGACGGAAATGAACTGGAATCAGGTCGAAGGCAATTGGGAGCAGTTCAAGGGTCAGGTGCAGAGCAAATGGGGCAAGCTCACCAATGACGATCTCGATGTCATAAGCGGCAAGCGCAAGGAACTGGCTGGGCGCATCCAGAAGGCCTACGGCAAGTCCCAGGAGGACGCCGAGCGCGAAATCGACGAGTGGCTGACCCGCCACTAGAATCCCGCGCACGTCCTTTTGGATGCGCAAAGGATCGCCGATGCACCGGTCAGCTGGCGGCGCTCACGGTTTCAAGGCCGCGGTCCGCCGCGCGATCGCCTCATGGACCGTGTGCGGAACGGAAAGGCCCTCCTCGCGAGAAATCCGCCGCGCCGCAGCCTTGGTCAAACCCGGAACATGGACGCCGTAATTGTCGGCAAGCCGGTGAAGTTGCGCGGCCATTCGGGTATCGAAATCCGGATCCAGCAGTTTCGGCTCGATGGCGAGCACGAACAACCCCGTGCCGGGGGATTGCGAGCCGGACATGAAGGCCGGCGCGTCCAGCGACCAGTTCGCGCCCGACAGCCCTGCCGAGAGAACTTCCACCATCAAGGCGATGTTGGCGCCGCGGCTGCCGCCGAAGGCGAGCAGCGTACCCTTGACCGCTGCGCTCGCATCGGTCGTCGGGTTGCCCGCCGAATCCAGCGCCCAGCCCTCCGGTATGCTCTGGCCGGCATGTGCTGCCTTGCGGATGTTTACGAAAGCGGTGGCGCTGGAGGACTGGTCGATCAGCAGCGGCGGTGCTCCCGCGGCCGGGGCTGCGAAGGCCAGCGGATTGGTGCAATAGACTGGCTTCGTCCCGCCGGCGCCCGCGACCAGCGCCGGTCCGTTGGTAGCCGCTATGGAAACCAGCCCCCGCTCGGCCAGCCGCCCGGCGAAATAGCCGAGCGCGCCGCACGTATAGGCGTTCTTCTGGCTGAAGATGGCGACGCCGAATTTCCGGGCCGTGTCGACAAGGTCGTCGAAGGCGCGGTCGAATCCGGTATGCGCCGCGCCGCATTTGGCGTCGGACAGGATGATAGCGCCGGCCGGCCGCGTGATCTCGGGCACGGCACTGCCTTCGATGCGGCCAGCTTCCAATGCCTCGAGATAATCGACGAAATGCGCTAGCCCAACCGACGCGTGTCCTTCCGCTTCCGCGGCGATCGCCGACCTGGCCAGGGAATTTGCGACTTCCGCATTCGCGCCGGCAGCCTTTGCCGCATTTTCGCAAAGCGCCAGCGCTTCTTCTATGCCGATTTTTACGGTTCCGTTCATTGCTGCCTATCCGAGTCGGGCAGGAATCCGCGCTTCGAGTTTGCGGAAGGCGAAGACGATGATGCCGGTTATGCAGAGATAGGTCAGCGCGAGCAGCAGCAAGGGCTCGTAGACGATGAAAGTGTCCTGACGCACCCGCGAGGCGACTGCGTATATGTCGACGACGGTGATGGTGGCGACCAGCGGCGTCGCCTTGAGCAGAAGCACCGTCTCCCCGGCCAGTGTCGGCAGCACGCTGTAGATCGCCTGCGGCAGCCAGATGCGCCGGAAAATCGTCCGCCGGCGCATGCCATAGGCCCGCGCCGCCTCCAATTGGCCGCGCGGCACGCCGGCGAAGGCGCCGCGCATCACCTCGCCGACATAACCGCCGACGGAGAACGTAAGCGCCAGCACCGCATAGGGCCATGCCTGCCTGAGATAGGGCCAGAGAAACGAGCCGCGGACCCAGGGAAACTGCGGAAACAGCGAACCCAGCCCGTAATAAAGCAGCCAGAGCTGGAGCAGCAGCGGCGTGCCCCGGATCACGGTGCAGAAGGCGTTGGCCGGCCATGCCAGCCAGCGCGGGCCTGTTACCTGGACGAGGCCAAGCGGAACCGCCAGAGCAAAGCCGAGTATCCCGGTGACGATGAGGATCCAGATCGTCCGCCAGATGCCCTGGAGCGCCAAATCGTAGTAGGCCGGGATCCAGTCCCAGCGCATGAAGATTGCGGCCGACGCGACCAGCCCCAGGCCCACGGCGATCAGCACGATGCGATGCGGTTGCAACCAGAGCGAAGCACGCGCTGCGGTATCGACGAGGCCGCTTGCCGTATGGGCGGTGCTCATTGGCTGCCCCCCGCGAGCCGCGGCATGCCGCGCCGCGCCCAGCGCTCGATCTGCGCGATGATCACGTTGGAGAACAGCGTGAGCAGGAGATAAAGCCCGCCCGCCGCCACGAAGAAGGTGAAATAGGCTTTGGTCTCGCTGGCCGCCGTCCTGGTCTCCTGGGTGAGTTCGTTGAAGCCGAGGATCGCCAGCAGGGCAGTATCCTTTGTCGCTATCAGCCAGAGATTGGCGAGTCCTGGTATCGCGAAGGGCAGCATTGCGGGCAGGGTGATGCGGCGCATGAGGAGGCCGGGCGGCATGCCGTAGGCGCGGGCGGCTTCGATCTGGCCTTGGGGAATGGCGAGGATCGCGCCGCGGATGACCTCGGTTGAGTACGCACCCTGCACGACCGCCAGCACCCAGATGCCGGCGACGAGACCGTTGATGTCGATGCGTTCATAGCCGAGGGCTTCCAGAACGCGGTTGATCAGGTCGTTTCCGGCGAAATAGAGCAGCAGGATCAGCACCAGTTCCGGCACCGCGCGGAAAATCGTGGTGTACACTTCCAGCAGGTCGCGCACGACCGGTCCGCCATAGAGCTTGCCATAGGCGCCGCCGGTGCCGATGGCAAGGCCGAAGCCGAATGCGCCGAGCGCGATGATGATCGAGTTTGTCAGGCCGCGCAAAAGTGCGCCGCCCCAGCTCTCCAACGCCAGGAGTTCGAAAATGCTCGCCTGCGACAGCGGAAGAAGGAACGCTTCGATCGGCCCGGTCCTGCTTATTCGAGCGGGTTAGCCCGCTTTCCTTGTGGCCGCGGCTGCGACGGATTTTCATCCGCGCAGCCGCCCATCACAGCCGATCAGCTGCCGAAAATGTCGAAGTCGAAGTATTTCTTGGTGATTTCTTCATACTTGCCATTCTCGCGGATGGCCTTGATGGCGGCGTTGATCTTTTCCTTCAACTCCGTGTCCTCCTTGCGCACGCCTGCGCCCACACCCGGCCCGAGGATCTCGAGGTCGTCCGCCACATGGCCCTTGAGGTCGCAGCAAGCCATGCCCTGCTCGGACTTCAGGAAAGCGTCGAGCGCGATCGAATCGGCCTGCGTCGCGTCGATGCGGCCGGCGGCCAGATCCTGGTTCGCCTCGTCTTGCGTCTGGTATTCCTTGACCTCCGCAGCCTCGGTGAAGTGTTTCTTCACGTAGGCGGCGTGAACCGTCGAAACCTGGACGCCGATGATCTTGCCCTTGAGGTCTTCCGGCGTTGCGCCGAACTTTTCACTCTTGGGCCCAACGATCGCGGTCGGCGTGTTGTAGTACTTGTCCGAGAAGTCGATCGTCTTCTTGCGTTCCTCGGTGATCGACATCGAGTTCATGATCGTATCGATCTTCTTCGTCGTCAGCGCCGGAATGAGGCCGTCCCACGGGATCGGCGTCAATTCGCATTCGAACTTTGCCTCGGCGCAGATCGCATGGACGATCTCCACTTCCCAGCCGGTCCATTTGCCCGAGGCGTCGGCCGAATAGAACGGCGGATAGGCTTCCGGCGAAAAGCCGACCTTGACCGGTTCGGCATTGGCGGCGGCGAGGCTCGCCATGCCGAGCGCCAGCGCCAGCACGGTGGTTTTCAATATGTTTTTCATGTCATGCACTCCCATTTTGTTTTTGGTTGATGTTCCCGGTATTCGCCCGCAATCAGTGGATGTTGCGGATGAATTGTTTCAGCTTTTCGGACTTTGGCGCACCGAAAATCTGCTCCGGCGGCCCTTCCTCCTCGACCAGCCCGTTGTAGAGGTAGATGACATGGCTCGCGACCTGTCGGGCGAACTTCATCTCATGCGTCACCAGCACCATGGTGCGGCCTTCCCGCGCCAGGTCGGCGATCACCTTCAGCACCTCGCCAACCAGTTCGGGGTCGAGCGCAGAAGTCGGCTCGTCGAAAAGCATGACGCGCGGCTGGACCGCCAGCGCCCGGGCGATCGCGCCGCGCTGCTGCTGGCCGCCCGACAGGAAGGCCGGATAGACGTCGCGCTTTTCCGAGAGCCCCACCCGTTCCAGCAGCTTTTCCGCGCCGGCGATGGCCTCGTCGCGTTTGACGCCGAGCACATGCACCGGCACCTCGATGACGTTTTCGATCAGCGTCATGTGGCTCCAGAGATTGAAGCTCTGGAAAACCATGCCGAGCCTGGAGCGGATGCGCTCGATCTGACGGCGGTCGGCCGGCACGCTGCCGCCGTGGCCATCCGGTTTCAGCCGGATCTCCTCGCCATTGACGCGAATGAGGCCGCTGGTGGGATTTTCCAGGCAGTTGATGCAGCGCAGCAGCGTCGACTTGCCCGAGCCGCTTCCGCCGATGATCGCCACGACCTCGCCGTCGCGCGCCGACATCGAGACGCCTTTCAGGACGTGCAACTGGCCGAACTTCTTGTGCAGGTTCTCGACGTGAATGGCCTCGGCCGCGACATCGGTCAAGCCTGCCGAAAGCGCCGCTGCACCGGCATTGCTCATGCCGTATTGCCCCTTCGGCGGTTTCGATTCCGGTGGAAACCCGTACCCATTAACCTGTCACAAACTCGCGTCCCTGTGACAGGATGGACCGGGCGGCTTGCCTCCGTCAACCCGCCTGCCGTGGCCCTTGCCGGGCGGTCGTGCAAAATGTTTAGTGGCTCCATGCCGCTGGCAAACCGGGAGGACGATTTTGAACCTGCAGACCGGAAAGATGTTCGGATCGCAATCTATGGCGGCCCCGTTGAAGCGAGTGCTGATGCGCCGCGCCGGCAGCGCCATGCACGGCGCCGACCGGGAAACCTGGCATTACGGTCTGGGCTTCGATGCTGAACGCGCGGCGAAACAGCACCAGACGCTGGCCGATCTCGTCGCTGCGTCTGGCGCTTCGATCGAATGGCTCGACGACGTCCAGGATGGACTGGCCGATTCGGTATTTACTCATGATCCGTCGCTGATGACCGACCATGGCGCTATCATCCTTTCCATGGGAAAGGCATTGCGTCGAACCGAACCGGCGCTGCACGAAGCCGCCTACAGGCGCATGGGCGTGCCTATCCTTGGCCGGGTCGAAGATCCCGGAACCGTCGAAGGTGGCGACTGCGTCTGGGTCGACGCCAAGACGCTCGCCATCGGCCGCGGTGTGCGCACGAACCAGCACGGCATCCAGCAGATCGCAAATTTGCTGTCGCCGCTCGGCGTCGAGGTTTACGGCTACGACCTGCCGCTCTGGCACGGCGAGGAGGCCTGCCTTCATCTGATGTCGGTGATCAGCCCGCTGGCCGACGATCTGGCGCTGGTCTATGCGCCGCTTCTGCCCGCCGCGTTCTACCAGATGCTGAAGGCGCGCGGCATAGAGCTGGTCCTGGGCGACGCCGAAGAATTTCACGCCTCCCACGGCCTCAGCCTCAACGTGCTGCCGACAGCGCCGCGCCAGGTCATCGCGGTTGCCGGTTTCCCGAAGACCAAGGCAGCCATGGAAGCGGCGGGCTGCACGGTCGAGACTTTCGAGGCCGACGCGCTATGCATCGCCTGTGAGGGCGGGCCGACCTGCCTGACGCGCCCGGTGTTGCGGCAGTGAGCAACGAAAAAACCGTCGGCGAGGCGCTGATCTCGCTGCTCGAAGCGCACGGCGTCGACACCGTGTTCGGCATTCCCGGCGTCCATACGGTCGAGCTCTATCGTGGCCTCGCGCGCTCGAGTATCCGCCACGTCACGCCGCGTCACGAGCAGGGCGCGGGCTTCATGGCCGACGGCTACGCCCGCGTCTCGGGCAAGCCCGGAGTAGCCTTCGTCATAACCGGCCCCGGCCTGACCAACACGATCACCGCCATGGGCCAGGCGCGCGCCGATTCCGTGCCTATGCTGGTCATATCCGGCGTCAACGCCACAGGCACGCTCGGCAAGGGGCTCGGCTACCTGCATGAATTGCCGGACCAGCGCGGCATGATGGAGAAGGTCGCGCTGTTCTCGCACAGGATCGAACGGGCGGCCGAGTTGCCCGAAGTGCTGGCGCGCGCTTTCGCGCTTTTTGCGACCGCGCGGTCCGGTCCGGTGCATATCGAGATACCAACCGATGTGATGGCCAAGCCCGCCGGCGAACTGGCGATGCTTCCGGCCACCGTTCTGCCCCCAGCACCCGACAAGGCCGCAACTGCCGAAGCGGCGAGGCTGGCGCTCGCGGCCGAGAACCCGTTGATCCTCGTCGGCGGCGGCGCCAAACGAGCCGGAGCCGAACTGGCAAGATTAGCCGAGCGCCTCGACGCGCCGGTGGTGACCACGGCAAATGCGCGCGGCCTGCTCCACCGCCATCCTCTCGGCGTCCACGCCAGCCCAAGCCTGCAAGCCGTCCGTGCACTGATGGCGGAGTCGGATCTTGTTATCGCCGCCGGAACGGAATTCGGCCCCACCGACTATGACATGTACGCCGATGGCAACTTCGTTCTGCCGGCCCGGCTGGTCCGCATCGACATCGGCGCCGATCAGCTTGCCCGTCATCCCGCGACCATCAGCATCCGGGCGGATTGCGCGGTCGCGCTCGAAGCGCTCGACAATGCAATTGGTGCTGCGGAAGTTCGCGCCCGGTCAGGCGGCGCCGAACGCGCGGAGACGGCGCGTACCGCCGCCCTCGCCGAGATAAGCCCCGCCATGCGCGAGCAGGTTTCCGTGGTCGAGACGATCCGCGACACGCTGCCGGGTTCGATCATCGTTGGCGATTCGACCCAGCCCGTCTATGCCGCCAATCTCTATTACGACCACGACAGGCCGGGCGGCTGGTTCAACGCTGCGACCGGTTTTGGCGCGCTGGGCTACGGGCCGCCGGCGGCGATCGGCGCGTCGCTTGCCGATCCGACTGCGCCGGTCGTCTGCCTGACCGGCGACGGAGGGTTTCAGTTCACGCTGCCCGAACTGGGCGCGGCGCTTGACGCCGGAGCGCCGGTCATCTTCGTGGTCTGGAACAATCGCGGCTACCGCGAGATCGAAACTTCGATGCGCGATGTCGGCGTCGAGCCAGTCGGCGTATCGCCGGCGCCGCCGGATTTCTGCAAACTCGCCGAAGCCTATGGGGTCGCGGCCGAGCGGCTCGGAAACATCTCCGACCTGCCGGCGGCGCTCAGGCGGGCCTTGGGCAGAACCTATCTCATAGAGATAGAGGTCGCGTGACCGCTCACAACCGAGCCGGGCAGGCAAGCTCCGGTTGTCCGGCGTTCCGGTACCGGTAAATGCGCAGCGGCGAAGCCTCAACCGCCGGGCATTCGGCAAGCCATGATGGCGGCCGCCCTTCCATCAACGAAGCGGCGAAGGGATAGCTGGCCATCAGCTCCGGCAATGGTCCGGCGCGCCAGGCACAGACCGCGACATGCGTCGCCTGCGCCGTATCGAGCACCGCGCGCGGATCGGCAGTCGCCGGATCGAGGAACCGATAGGCCCGCTCGACGCCTCGCGCCGCCGCATGGAAAGGAATGGCAACGACGGCCTGGCCGGGTTGCGGCGAGAGAAGATGAATGCCGATCAGCGGTGGCGACAGGACTCTTGTCCCCTCGGGCCAGCCGAATGCTCCGATCGAAGAAAGATCGCAGCGGTCGGCGACTTCCGCCGCGACGAGCCTTGACTCGGCCGGGCTTGCCACAAGGTGAAATAGCACGATGGCGACGCTCAGGACCAAGCCTGGAACGAGCAGCAAATACTTCGACTGAAGGCCCGCAGCCGCCCTGGTTCCAATGGAGCCGGCAAACTTCGAACTTGCCGGCACGATGACCGCAAAAAGGAATGCCAGTCCGAGCCCGGAAAAAATCGGCAGGTATCGGATATAGCGGAAATAGAGGATCGCGTGCACGAGCGCGAGTAGCGAGAACAGCGTAATGATCAGGAGCGGACGGTTCCGGCCGCGCTCGCGCATCGACACAGCCGCCGGGGCCAATGCGCCGACGAAAAGGAAAATCATGGAAAGAACGTACGAAGACAGCGTGAAAATCAGCAGCGCGCGGTTCCCGCCACGATCGCCGGTCGATATCACCACCGGGGCCAGTGCGCCGATAAACAGGATCGTCATCGGCAGGACGTCTGACGAAAGCACGAAGTCGCGGCGCGCGAACAGGCTTTTTTCCTGGCCGATCCGGTCCAGCCAATTGTCCCGAAGATAGTCGCTGACGCCGGCGTAGGGTCCACCGAGACACTGCGGAAACAGGATCACCAGAATCGCGACGCTTGTCGCGGCCAGGATGACGAGCACAGCCGCTCGCCAGACGGGCGTATCGTGCCAGCGTACGAGCATGGGCGCCGCGGCGAAGGACAGTCCGGCGCAGACCAATGCCGTGAGATGCGGCGCGGAATAGGTGTCGCAGGCAGCGACGCCATAGGCGACCGGCGGCACGGTTATGACAAACAGTATTGCCGCCGTCGCGGCGAGCGCCAAGCCGAACACCGACAGTCGTCTGGCGCCATCGCGGGCCGACAGCACGAAATCAGCGGCGTAAAGCCCAAGCACCAGCGAAAAAAACAAAGCGAATTCGAGACTGACAGCGAGCGCCAGCGCAGTGACAAACCCATTGGCAAAGGCAGCGATACGGCCCGGCGTGAGAGTCAGGGACAGCGAAGCGAGAAGCAGCAGGACTTCCAGGTTATGATAGTCGATCCGCCCTGGGGCGAATTCGGCAAAGCTGCGGAAGGCGAAGGCCACGGCCAGCGGCAGGACAATTGCCGGGTACGCGAAGTCCAGCGCCGAGATGATACGGTAGAAGAAATATACGGCAGGCCCCAGAAGCAGCAGAGGAACTGCGTATGCGGCTGCAGCGAGCGAGGCCTCCAATCCGATTGCGGGCGTCAATGCCCAGGCGACCAGGACGTAAGGGATATCGACGAGCGCCGGCCAGTGCGTGACGAAAGGCTCCGGCTGCAGGATTCCGGGCAATGTCCTCTCGAATATGTTGCCCGACGTGAGCACATAGCGAATTTCATGCAGCTTCAGGACGTCGTCGAGATCGCCGTTGGGCTGAAATCCCAAGGCAGCGAGGCCTGAAAGCAGCAAGGCCAGCCCCAACCAGGTCCAGAAGACCGGCGAGCGTATGTAGCCGCTGCGCAGCCATGCCGATGGCGATCCGGCAAATCCGCCATAGATTTCAGCCATGCGAGCCCCCTTGCTTGCCAGTGATACTTGATGGAGCTTGCTTTCCGGTAAATTGCGCGAGCACGACCGCCCGACAAAGAAAAGCCCCGCCGGATCGCTCTGGCGGGGCTTTTCTACAGCTTCGGGAGAGAAGGACGATTACTCGTCCTTGCCGCCGCGGCTCTTGAGCGCGGCGCCCAGGATGTCGCCGAGCGAAGCGCCGGAATCGGTCGAGCCGTACTGGGCCACCGCTTCCTTCTCTTCGGCGATTTCCAGCGCCTTGATCGAGACCTGGATCTTCCTGGTCTTCTTGTCCCAGGCGATGACGCGCGCATCGACCTTCTGACCGACGGTGAAGCGCTCGGGGCGCTGCTCGTCACGGTCGCGCGACAGATCGTTGCGCTTGATGAAGGTTTCGATGCCGTGATCGACGAGCCGGACTTCCAGCCCGCCATCCTTCACGCCGGTGACTTCGCAGGTGACGACAGCGTTCTTGCGCAGGTCGCCCGAGGTCGAAGCCTCGCCGACCGCATCGCGCGCCAGCTGCTTGATGCCGAGCGAGATGCGTTCCTTCTCCTGGTCGACGTCGAGCACCTGCGCCTTGACGATGTCGCCGCGATTGTACTCTTCGATGACCTGCTCGCCCGGACGGTTCCAGTCGAGGTCGGAGAGATGGACCATGCCGTCCACATCGCCTTCGAGGCCGATGAACAGGCCGAATTCGGTCTTGTTCTTGACTTCGCCCTCGACGATGGCGCCGACCGGATGGTTGCGGGCGAAAGCTTCCCACGGATTCTCGAGCGTCTGCTTGAGGCCGAGCGAGATGCGGCGCTTGGCCGGATCGACCTCGAGCACCACCACGCCGACTTCCTGCGTGGTCGAAAGGAGCTTGCCGGGATGCACGTTCTTCTTCGTCCACGACATTTCCGAAACGTGGATGAGACCCTCGATGCCCGGCTCCAGCTCGACGAACGCGCCGTAGTCGGTGATGTTGGTGACCGTGCCCTTGATCTTCTTGCCGATCGGGAACTTGGTGCCGATCTCGCTCCACGGATCGCTCTCGAGCTGCTTCATGCCGAGCGAGATGCGGTGCGTTTCCTGGTTGATGCGGATGATCTGCACCTTGACCGTCTGGCCGATGTTGAGGATCTCGGTCGGATGGTTGACGCGGCGCCACGCCATGTCGGTGACATGCAGCAGGCCGTCGATGCCGCCGAGGTCGACGAACGCACCGTAGTCGGTGATGTTCTTGACCATGCCTTCGACAACCTGGCCCTCTTCGAGGTTCTGCACGATTTCCGAACGCTGTTCGGCGCGGCTTTCCTCGAGAACGGTGCGGCGCGACACGACGATGTTGCCGCGGCGGCGATCCATCTTGAGGATCTCGAAGGGCTGCGGGTTGTGCATCAGCGGGGAAACGTCGCGGATCGGGCGGATATCGACCTGGCTGCGCGGCAGGAAGGCCACGGCGCCGTCGAGATCGACGGTGAAGCCGCCCTTGACCTGATTGAAGATCACGCCTTCGACGCGCTCGCCCTTGTTGAACTTCTCTTCGAGCTTGACCCAGCTCTCTTCGCGGCGGGCCTTGTCGCGCGACAACATGGCTTCGCCCAGCGCATTCTCGATGCGCTCGACATAGACCTCGACCGTGTCGCCGACCTTGAGCTGGCCGTCCTTGGCCTTGGCGCCGAATTCCTTCAGCGGCACGCGGCCTTCGACCTTGAGGCCGACATCGATGATGGCCATGTCTTTTTCGATGGCCGTGATGGTGCCGCGAACGACCTGGCCTTCACCCGAATTGCCGTCCGAAAACGACTCGTCGAGAAGGCTGGCAAAATCGTCGCGGGTTGGATTTGCTGTAGACATTGTTTCTCCTGGAAAGCCTCCGCATTCCGTGCGGTAGGCTGGCGCCGTTGTTTGCGTTGCGTTAGCTTGCCCGCATTCCGGGCCAAAAGGCCCTGGTGCCGCTTCCGCGGCGATTTCCGGCGCATGGAGAATGCTGGCAGGCTGGTTCTTGTCCGACCCGGCAATGTATCACGCATTCCTCTGGCGGAAAACGCGACGAACCGGCGTCAGACTTTGTTTCTCTTGGCCATCGCGTCGTCAATGATGGCTTTGGCTGCCAGAAACGCGGCCTCTATAGCCATTTCCGACGTATCGAGCAAGTGCGCGTCGGCCGCGGGCTTCAGCGGCGAGTCCGCGCGGCCCATGTCGCGCGCGTCGCGGTGCACGATGTCGGCGAGAATCTCGGCGAAATCGGCCCAGCCGCCGCGCGATTGGATGTCGCGCAGCCGCCGTCCCGCGCGCACTTCCGCACTCGCAGTGACGTAGAGCTTCACGTCGGCGTCCGGGCAGACGACGGTTCCGATGTCGCGCCCGTCGAGCACCGCGCCGGCTGGATTTCGAGCGAAAGCCCGCTGCTTTTCGACGAGGATGCGCCGAACCTCGGGGATGACGGCCACCTTCGATGCGGCATCGGCGATCTCATGTGCCGACAGCGCCTCACGATCGAGCGTGCCGAGATCGATCTGCCGAGCGGCTTCGATCGCATGCGCCTCGTCGTCCAGCGGCCAGCCCTGTTGCAGCATCTCATAGGCCACCGCGCGATAGGTCAGGCCCGTATCAAGCAGCGCCAGATGATAGTAATCGGCGATACGACGGGCGAGGGTACCCTTGCCGGATGCGGCGGGACCGTCGATGGCGATAATCATCGTTCCGCACCATAGCGCCGCACCAGATCGGCCATTTCCGGGTTGCCGTGAACCTCGGCGGCCGCACCCAGTCCCTCGACCACTTCGGCAATGTCCGCCTTCGGCCGGTTCTGGCTGACCTTCCATTTGCCTTCGATCCCGGTGATCGCGATCTCGACGCCGATGATGCCCTTGATCTGGGCGTCGACGAATGCAGCCGGCGCATCGTCGACACCCCATGGCTTCGGCCGCGGATGTTCGTGTTCGCCGGTCAGCGCCTCGATCTGAGTGCGCAGCCACCCGGCGTCGTCGATGACCTTCGCGGTTCCGCGCACCTGGACGATGGCGTAGTTCCAGGTCGGCACGACCTTGCCGGTCTCGCGCTTCGTCGCGTACCAGGAGGGCGTGATGTAGGCGTTCTCACCCTGGAACACGACAAGAACCGGCGCGCCCGCGGCGATCTCCTTCCATTGCCCGTTGGCGCGCGCCATGTGGACCTGGAGCACGCCTTTCGGCGAGCCCTCCGCGACCAGGTGGAAAGGCAACGCATTGGCGTTCGGACCGCCAGGTCCGGCCGTGATCAGCAGGCCAAGCGGATGAGCGCGGATCAACGCATGCTGGACGGCAAGGTCATCTTCGCGAAAGTGCGGCGGCTGGTACATGTCAGTCGATCTCCGCGCCCATCCCGGTCATCAGGCCCATGAACTCCGGAAAGCTCGTCGCGATCATCGCCTGGTCGTCGATGGTCACCGGCTTTTCCGTCGCGAGGCCCAGCACGAGAAAACTCATGGCGATGCGGTGGTCGAGATGGGTCTTTACCAGCCCGCCGCCCAGCCCCTTGCCGCCCGGCTTTCCACGCACCGCAAGCGACGCCTCACCTTCCGTGCAGTCGATGCCGTTTGCCTTCAGCCCGTTGGCGACCGCCGAAAGCCGGTCCGATTCCTTCACGCGCAGTTCTTCCAGCCCCTGCATCAGCGTCTCGCCTTCGGCGAAGGATGCGGCGACGGCCAGAACCGGATATTCGTCGATCATCGACGGCGCACGTTCGGCCGGCACTGAAACGCCCTTGAGCTCGGACGAGCGCACGCGCAAATCGGCGACATCCTCGCCGCCGGCATTACGCGGGTTGAGGAGGTCTATCCGCGCGCCCATTTCGAGAAGCGTCGCGATGAGGCCGGTCCGGGTCGGGTTCATCAGCACGTTCTCGATGACGATGTCGGAACCCGGCACGATCAGCGCCGCCACCAGCGGAAAGCCCGCCGAAGACGGGTCGCCGGGCACAGCGATGATCTGGCCGACGAGCTTGCCCTGGCCCTCGATGCTGATGTGGCGTACGCCATCGCGGTCCGTTTCCACCTCTAGGTTCGCTCCAAAACCCTTCAGCATCTTCTCGGTGTGGTCGCGCGTCATCACCGGCTCGATCACCGTGGTGATGCCCGGCGTGTTCAGCCCGGCCAGAAGCACGGCGGATTTGACCTGTGCCGAGGCCATCGGCACCCGATAGGAGATCGGCGCCGCGGTCTTCGGCCCGCGCAGCGTGATCGGCATGCGGTCGCCTGGCGAAGCCTTGAGCACCTGCACGCCCATTTCGCGCAGCGGGTCGAGCACGCGGCCCATCGGCCGGCCTGAAAGCGAGGCGTCGCCGATGAAGGTGGTCTCCATATCATAGGTGCCGACGAGGCCCATGGTCAGCCGCGAGCCGGTGCCGGCATTGCCGAAATCGAGCGGCGCGGTCGGCTCAAGCAGGCAGCCATTGCCCGTTCCGTCGATGATCCACTCCGCGCCGCGCTTCTCGATGCGCGCGCCCATCGCCTTCATCGCCTCGCCGGTGCGCATCACGTCCTCGCCCTCGAGCAGGCCGGTGATGCGCGTCTGCCCGGACGCGAGCCCGCCGAACATGAACGAGCGGTGCGAGATCGACTTGTCGCCGGGCATCCTGACGGTTCCCGCCAGTGCGGCTGATATCCGGGCTGTGGCGGGCTGTGCGGGCGAGTTGTGCGCCATATCTTTCCTCATGCGGAAACGGCGGCAAAACCCGCATTTTCCTGAATTTCGCGGCGGTTCCTATCACGCGGCGCAGCCTTGGTCATCCCCCCGCGGCGGCCGTTCCGGGAAGCCCGGATTTTGGCTTTGACAGACCCGGAAACAGTGGTTAAGGGGACCGACTTTCAAGGACGAGGCTCAAAAGTGGCGAAATCCGAACTCGGAACAAAGCGTATCGACCCGGAAACGGGCCGCAAATTCTACGACCTCAACAAGGATCCGATCGTCTCTCCCTACACCGGGAAGACGTATCCGCTGTCCTATTTCGAATCGGCCGGAAGCAAGGTCCACGAAGAGGAGGAAGAGGTCGAAGAGAAGGAACTCGACACCGAGGAGGAAGGCGCGGAAGTCGTTTCGCTCGAGGAGGCCGAAGACGAGGCCAAGACCGGCGACGATCTGCCTGAGATCGAGGACGAAGAAGATGTCGATCTCGGCGACGACGACGAGGACGTGTTCCTCGAGGACGAAGAGGAAGACGACGACGACGTCTCCGACATAATCGGCGTCGGCGACGACGACGACGTCTGAGCCCGGGAATGCGGTTGCGCCGCAGTGATGTCGCAGCGCCGTACAATTCGATCAAAGCCTGATGCAAAGGCTTGATCTCGGAAGGGAGCCGGTTTAGAAGCCGCCTTCGATGAACGGCGCGGGCTCGATGCCCGGGCCGGAACTACTCGCCGGAAACGGCGCCGGCTTCAAGCCGGAATGGGGCCATAGCTCAGCTGGGAGAGCGCCTGCATGGCATGCAGGAGGTCAGCGGTTCGATCCCGCTTGGCTCCACCAAATTTTCCGCCAGTTGTTATTTCTTTCGGTTTCAAGTTGCACGTGGTTGAGCGCTTAAAGGAGGTGCTCGAACCCTTTGAACCAATGGCGATTGATTTGTCTTCTGACTCCTTGGGTTCGTGTGCTTCGAAGGGCCTCCATGTCCCGGTTTCCTCCGGTCCCCTTATTTGCTGTCTCTTGCCACCAACTCGATATTTAGCCCCATCTGTGCTGCCAGTCTTCGCGCAGGTCCTCCGCCGTCGCAGGCCGCAGGCCGCAGGCCGTGATTGCCGTGGCCGCCGCCGAGACGAGTTCCGCATTGTCCCGCGCCTGCGAGCCGTTGGGCAGGAACAGATTGTTTTCGAACCCGACCCTCACATGGCCGCCGAGCAGCGCTCCGGCCGTGACACAGGCGGTTTCGCGGGCGCCGAAGGCACAGACCGACCAGTTGGCGAAGCGCGGCATGCCGGGGGCGATGAACGGCAGCAGATCGGCGGGCGACGATTTTTGGCCGACGCTGTATCGGCCAAGCACATACAGAACCGGGATGTCTTCGAACGGGATCAGCCCCCGCGCCTTGAGCGCGGCGAGTTGCGACGCTTCTTCGGGCGTGTAGAGAATGATCTGCGGCATGATTTTTTCGCCGCGCAGCCAGCCCACAAATTCCGCGAAACCGGCCTCGTGGCTCTCGTCCGGCAGTAGTTCCCTGAGCGCGAGCGACACCGCCTCCGGCCGCACCTGGCGCACCACCTCCATCTGCTCGGCGGGCGAATATATGCCGAGCGCCTCGCTGGTGATCTGGATCACCAGCCGGTCGCGCACCGCAGCGCGGATCGCAGCAATGGCGGCGCGATAGGCATCGGCGTCCAGCAGATGCCCGCCATCCCGGTCGCGCACATGCGCATGGATCATCGATGCGCCCGCCTCCAGGCAGGCCGCGGCTGTCGCGGCAAGTTCATCCGCCGTCATCGGCAGCGCCGGATGATCGGCCTTGGTGCGCCTGCCGCCATTCGGCGCGACCGCGATCGCGACGGGGGCGGCAACGTTCAGCTCGGGTGCGGTCACGTGATCAATCCATTTGTTTCATTTCGTGCGATGATGTAACATATGTTGCATCTTTTCGGCGACAGGTCTAGGTTCCTGCCATAATCAAGCCGGCCCTCCGAGGACATCATGACCAAAATCCTGCATCGCCAAATCCATGCCAGCCTGCCGGTGGCCGTCGGCGGCCAGGGGGTGCATCTCCTTGACGCCGACGGGCGCTCCTATATCGACGCCTCGGGCGGCGCGGCGGTGTCCTGCCTCGGCCATGGCAATCCGGATGTGACCGCGGCTTTGCACGCCCAGGCCGACCGGCTTGCTTATGCCCATACCAGCTTCTTCACCAACGAGCCGGCCGAGCGGCTGGCCGATCGGCTGGTGGCGGGCGCCCCGCAAGGCATCAGCCATGCCTATTTCGTCTCCGGTGGCTCGGAGGCGATCGAGGCGGCGCTGAAGATGGCGCGGCAGTATTTCGTCGAGACCGGAGAGCCGCAGCGGCGCAACATCATCGCCCGCCGCCAGAGCTACCACGGCAACACGCTCGGCGCTCTGGCCACCGGCGGCAACGAGATGCGGCGCACGCAGTTTCGCCCGTTGCTGATCGAGACGCATCACATCGACCCATGCTTCGCCTATCGCTTCCAGGAGCCGGGCGAGAGCGATGAAAGTTATGCCGCGCGCGCCGCGCAGGCGCTGGAAGACAAGGTGCTGGAACTCGGCCCCGAAACCGTGATGGCCTTCGTGGCGGAGCCGGTGGTCGGCGCGACGGCCGGCGCGGTGCCGCCGGTCGCCGATTACCTGAAGCGCATCCGCGCCATCTGCGACCGCTACGGCATCCTGCTGATCCTCGACGAGGTGATGTGCGGCATGGGCCGCACCGGCACGCTTCATGCCTGCGAGCAGGACGGCGTCGCGCCGGACCTGATGACGGTGGCGAAGGGGCTTGGCGGCGGCTACCAGCCGATCGGCGCGGTGCTGCTCAGCCAGAAGATTTTCGACGCCTTCGCCAACGGCTCCGGCCTGTTCCAGCATGGCCACACCTATATCTGTCATCCGATGGCCTGCGCCGCGGCCCTCGCCGTTCAGGAGGTCATTGAGCGCGACGATCTACTCGCCAACGTCCGGGCCATGGGGGCGCACCTCTCGCGGCGATTGGGCGAACGCTTCGGCAATCATGCGCATGTCGGCGACATTCGCGGGCGCGGCCTTTTCATGGGCGTGGAGCTGGTCGAGGACCGCTCGACCAAGACGCCCTTCGACCCGAAGCTGAAGCTCAACGCCAAGATCAAGCGCGAGGCGATGACGCGCGGCCTTGCGGTCTATCCCGGCGGCGGCACGATCGACGGCGTCAATGGCGACCACGTGCTGATCGCGCCGCCCTTCATCATAGACGCTGCGACGATCGACGCCGTAGTCGAACGGCTCGGCGACGCCGTCGACGCGGCGGTCGCCATATAGGCTTTACTCCGCCAGATACGCGCCGAAGGCCTGCAGCTCCAGTTCCGTCTCCCTTACCCGCTCGGCGGCGGCCGGGCCGCTGCGCGCCAGCATCGTAGCGGCGAGAGCTTCGACGATGGCCATTGCCGCGGCCACCGACGGAAAGAAGGACGGGCTGTCGGTCGAAAAGCGCAGCGTCACCTCCGCATGCCGCGCGACCGGCGCCGCCATGCTGTCGGCTATGGCGACGATCGGCACGCCGTGCCGCCGCGCCGCTTCCACCACCGGCCCGAGTTCGCGCGAATAGGGCGAAAAACCGATCGCGACGATCGCCTCCCTCTTGCCGAGCGCGGCCAGTTCCGCCTCCAGCGCGCCGCCGTCGCCGCCGAGCAGCGTGATGTCGCGCCGGAACATCCGGCAGAGATAGACCAGCGCGTGGGCTGGCGCGCGGCAGCTTCGGAACCCGGCGACGCGGATGCGCTGAGCCCGCTCCAGTATGGCGCAAGCCTTGGCGATTTCGTCGCCGCCATTGACCGCTTCGGCCGCGGTGAGATTGGCCGATATCGTCCGCAGCGATTCCGCGAAGATCGCTTCTGCGCCGCGTTTGACCAGCGCGTCGGCCTTGGCCGCGAAAGGCGCGTTGCCGGAGCGCAGCCGGTCTTCGAAGGGTTTTCGCAGGGCCGCCCAGTCGCCAAAACCCAGCCGCCGCGCCAGTCGCACGAAGGTCGTGGGCGTCACCTCCGAGCGCGAGGCCAGCACCCGCATCGACACAAGCGCCACCTCATCGGGATGATCGACCAGAAAACGCGCCGCCTTGCGTAGTTCCGAACTCAGGTCGGGGAGATCGGCCAGTATGCGGCCCTGGACCTCTTCGAAACCCGCATCGCGCCCATCCATGTAACAAGTATTCCCCTTGATTGATAAAGCGCAACAATCGTAGCATAGAGCGACGTGCCTTCGATACAAAAAGCGCGATGGCCGCATCGGCACGCAACACCAAGGGAGAACTAGATGAAACATGACCGGATTATGCGTCGCGGAGCGCAAGCCGTGGCCCTGTCGGCCGCGCTGCTGTTTTCTGGCGGCGCGATGGCGCAGCAGAATTTCGTGACGATCGGCACCGGCGGCGTCACCGGCGTCTATTACGCGGCGGGCGGCGCGATCTGCCGGCTCCTGAACAAGGACCGCAAGACGCATGGCATTCGCTGCTCGGTGGAATCGACCGGCGGCTCGGCCTTCAACGTCAACACGATCAAGGAAGGCGAGCTCGACTTCGGCATGGCCCAGTCGGACGTCCAGTACAACGCCTTCAAGGGCGAAGAATCCTTCAAGGACGGCGGCGCGCATGCCGATCTCCGCGCCGTGTTCTCGATCCATCCGGAACCCTTCACCGTACTGGCGCATCCGGATGCGAAAATCACCAAGTTCGAGGACTTCAAGGGCAAGCGCTTCAACGTCGGCAATCCAGGCTCGGGCACCCGCGCTTCCATGGAACGCCTGCTTACGGCCATGGGCTGGACCTTGGCCGACTTCTCGCTGGCTTCCGAGCTGAAGGCCGACGAGCATGGCCCGGCGCTCTGCGACGGCAAGATCGACGGCTTCTTCTACGGCGTCGGCCATCCGTCGGCGAACATCCAGGATCCGACCACCACCTGCGCCGCCAAGCTGGTGCCTCTGACGGGCGAAGTGGTCGACAAGCTCGTCGCCGACAATCCTTATTACGCCAAGGCGACCATTCCGGGCGGTCTTTACAACAACAACCCCGACGACACCGAAACCTTCGGCGTCCTCGCTACGCTGGTCACGTCGGCCAATGTTCCGGAGGAAAGCGTCTATCAGTTGACCAAGGCGGTGTTCGAGAACTTCGATGAGTTCAAGTCGCTGCATCCGGCGTTCGCCAATCTCGATCCGCAAAAGATGGTCGCGGAAGGAAATTCGGCGCCGCTGCATCCGGGCGCGGAAAAGTACTACAAGGAAAAGGGCTGGCTGAAGTAAGCTTCGCGAACTGACGATAAGCCGGCGGGTTCGTGGGGAGCCCGCCGGCGATAATCCATAAAAGGGAGGGCGTCATGAGCGAAGTCAAGGAACAGCAGGCCGAGGTCGATCTCGAGCAGCTCGAGCAGCTGGTCGCCGAGGCTGATACCGGCGGTCGCCACGCGGCGGGATTCGCCGGGCAGGTGCTGCTTTGGGTGGCGGTCGCCTGGTCTCTGTTCCAGCTCTGGTACGCCTCGCCCCTGGCTTTCGTTTTCGGCTTCGGCATCCTCAACGACACCGAGGCCCGCGCCATCCATCTGGGCTTCGCCCTGTTCCTGACCTTCCTTGCCTATCCGGCGTTGAGATCCTCGCCGCGCGACCGCGTGCCCCTCCTGGACTGGGTGTTGGCGCTCGCCGGCGCATTTGCAGGCGCCTATCTGTTTCTGTTCTACGTGCAGCTTTCCGGGCGGCCGGGCCAGCCCACGACGCTCGACCTCGTCACCGGCACGGTCGGCATCCTGCTTCTTCTTGAAGCGACGCGCCGGGCGCTCGGCCTGCCGATGGTGGTCGTCGCCTGCGTTTTCATCTTCTACACCTTCGCCGGCCAGTACATGCCGGACGTGATCCAGCATCGCGGCGCATCGCTCATCAAATTCCTGAACCACCAATGGCTGACGACCGAAGGCGTGTTCGGCATAGCGCTCGGCGTCTCGACCAGCTTCGTCTTCCTGTTCGTGCTGTTCGGCACGCTCCTGGAAAAGGCCGGCGCGGGCAACTGGATGATGCAGATATCGATCGCCCTGCTTGGCCATCTGCGCGGCGGCCCGGCCAAGGTCGCGGTGGTGTCCTCGGCGCTGAACGGCGTCGTCTCCGGGTCGTCCGTATCGAACGTCGTCTCGGGCGGCATCTTCACCATCCCGCTGATGAAGCGCACCGGGCTTTCCGGCGTGAAGGCCGGCGCGATCGAGGCCTCGGCCTCGATCAACGGCCAGATCATGCCGCCGGTCATGGGCGCGGCGGCCTTCCTGATGGTCGAATATGTCGGCATTCCCTACTCGGAGATCGTCAAGCACGCGCTGCTGCCGGCCGTCTTCTCTTACGTCGCGCTGCTCTACATGGTGCATCTGGAAGCGATAAAGCTGGACATGAAGCCTATCCCGCAGCGCCCGACGCCAAGGCGCGAACGATGGCTGCGCATGGGGATCGGGCTCACCGGCAGCATCCTTGCTGTCTGCGTCCTCTATTACGGGATCGCAGCCATCCAGGCGGCCTTCGGCTCGGCCGCGCCGACCGTGCTCGCCATTGCCGGCCTGGCTCTCTATCTGGCGACCATCTGGTATTCCTCGCGCCATCCCGATCTGGCGCTCGACGACCCGAACGCGCCGATCCTGGAATTGCCGCGCGCCTGGGACGTGACCCGGACCGGGCTCGATTTCCTGATCCCCATCGCCGTGCTGCTCTGGTGCCTGATGGTCGAGCAGCTTTCGCCGGGCCTGTCGGCGTTCTGGGCGACGGTGACGATCCTCGGCATCGTCGCCACCCGCAAGCCGCTGATGGCGATTTTCCGGAAGGAGCATTTTCCAAGTTCGGTGCGCGTCGCAGCATGGGACCTGACCGACGGACTGGCGCTCGGCGCGCGCAACATGATCGGCATCGGCATCGCCACCGCGACGGCTGGCATCGTCGTCGGCACGATCACGCTGACCGGTCTCGGGCTGATGATGACCGAACTCGTCGAGTTCATCTCGGGCGGCAACGTCATTCTGATGCTGATCCTCATCGCCGCGATCAGCCTCGTGCTCGGCATGGGCATACCGACGACGGCCAACTACATCCTGGTTGCGACGTTAATGGCGCCGGTGGTGGTCGATCTCGGCTCGCAGGCGGGGCTGGCGATCCCGCTGATCGCGGTGCATCTCTTCGTGTTCTATTTCGGCATCATGGCCGACATCACGCCGCCGGTCGGGCTCGCCGCCTTCGCGGCAGCGGCGATCTCCAAGGAAGACCCTATCGCCACCGGTTTCCAGGGCGCGCTCTATTCGCTGCGCACCGCGATCCTGCCCTTCGTCTTCATCTTCAATCCGGCGATCCTGCTGATCGGCGTCGATACGTGGCCGCAGACGATCTGGGTCGCCTCGGTCTCGCTCGCCGCCATCCTCATCTTCTCGGCGGCGACGATGAACTTCTTCGTGACCAAAAGCCGGCTCTGGGAAAGCGCCGTCCTGCTGCTGGTCTGCTTCACCCTGTTCCGGCCGGATTGGTGGCTGAACCAGGTGTCTCCGCCCTATGAGGAACGCCCGGCGAGTGAATTCCTGTCGGCCGTGCAGCAGGCGCCGGATGGCGGGCGAATCAACTTTGTCGTCGAGGGCATCGACCTGATGGGCGACGACGTGCGCAAGACGGTCAACGTGCCGCTCGGCGAGCCGGCCGAGCCGCTTGAGCGGCTGCGCCGCATCGGCCTCACTGTCACGCCGGCCGGCGATACGCTGATGATCACCAATGTCGACTTCGGCTCCTACGCCAAGCGCATCGGGCTCGATGTCGGCTACGACCTCACGGCGGTGCTGAAAAAGGCCGAGCAGCCGTCCAGCCTGATCCCGATCGGCGCGGCGCTGGCCGTCACCGCGCTCATTGCCGGGCTGCAGCTCGCCCGCAAGCGTGCGGCGGCTCGGGAATCGCAGGCGGCCTGAGAGGCTGTTTGGAAACTCTACTCTGGCGGTCGTCTGCCGGCGTTTTCTGCGCTTCCGGCGCGCACGGACCCGAATGTCCGCTGCGCTCCAGTCCTCGAAAACACCGTCATATGACTCACCATAGCGAGTTTCGAAACAGACTCTGAGGCCTCCCGGACGCCGTCTGGATATTGCATATAACTGGTCCTACCAGTTATATGCGGCCAGGGAGAGAGATCATGAACGCACCTTCCGGAAAGAGCTCCGGCATCGAAATCCCGTTTGATCAGGCCCGCGTCGACCGTCTCATGGAGGAGGCCGGCATCGATGTCCTCGTCGCCACCTCCAAGCACAATGTCCAGTATCTGCTGGGCGGCTACAAGTTCATCTTCTTCGCCGCCATGGACGCGATCGGGCACAGCCGTTACCTGCCGGTCGTGATCTACGAAAGGGGCCGGCCGGAGCACGCCGCCTATGTCGGCAACCGCATGGAAGGCGGCGAGCATCACAACAATCCGTTCTGGACGCCGTCGGTCCACACTGCGACATGGGGAACGCTGGATGCCGCCGGCCTTGCAGCCGAGCATTTGAGGAAGATCGGCAAGGCGAATGCCCGCATTGGCGTCGAGCCGCCCTTCCTGCCCGCCGATGCGCATGGCGTGCTGCAAGGGCTCGATGGCGCGAAACTGGTGGATGCGACCTCGATGCTGGAGCGCATGCGGGCGCTGAAGACGCCGGAGGAACTCGAAAAGCTGCGCATGGCCTCGGAACTGATCACCGATTCCATGCTGGCGGTATTTGCAGGCAGCGGTCCCGGCTCGACCAAGGGGCAGATCGTCGACGCGCTTCGCCGCGAGGAGACCAATCGCGGCCTGACTTTCGAATATGCGCTGCTGACGCTGGGCTCGAGCCACAATCGCGCCGTCTCGCCGCAGGCCTGGCAGCCCGGCGAGGTGATGTCGCTCGATTCCGGCGGCAATTATCACGGTTATATCGGCGATCTCTGCCGCATGGCGGTGCTCGGCGAGCCGGACCAGGAACTGCAGGATCTGCTGGCCGAGATCGAAGCGGTGCAGCAGGCTGCGTTTTCGAAAATCGCGCCCGGCGTTCTGGGCGGCGACATGATCGCCTATGCCGAAAATGTGCTGAAAATTTTGCCCAGCGCCGCCTTCACCGATTTCTTCGCGCACGGCATGGGCCTGATCACCCATGAGGCGCCGTTCCTGATGACCAATCACCCGGTCGCCTACGAGGGCGTGGACGCCGCAAGGCCGCTGGAGGCGGGCATGGTGCTGTCGGTCGAGACCACCATGCTGCATCCGACGCGCGGTTTCATCAAGCTCGAGGACACGGTCGCGGTGAAGCCCGGCGGCTACGAGATGTTCGGCGCCCGCGGGAGAGGGTGGAACCGGGGCGGCGGCTGACGCCGGGGCGAGATGTATCTTCCTTCTCCCCTTGTGGGAGAAGGGAGAGACACACACTTCTCTGTTGCCACGCCCGCTTTCGCGTCTGGCCATTGTGGGAAAAGTCGGGAAGACGGGCGGGCAGGAAAGCGCCGCACGAATTCGTGAGACAAGAACAGGCACTCCCATGCCCGCCCGTCCGGTGTCTGTCGCCACGGTCGACCGGTCACGCGCCCCGCTCCATGTTCTTTCCATGGACAATGACGCGCGGATGATCCGCCTCCTGTGCGATCACGCATTGGTGCCTGACCCACAGCATGCCGG
>DASZDZ010000019.1:0-64195 GCA_035941355.1 Pseudaminobacter sp. | reverse complement strand
GGTTCCGACCTCGCTGATCGGCTCGGACGCGTTCCAGGAATGCGACACGATCGGCATCACGCGACCCTGCACCAAGCACAACTGGCTGGTGAAGGACGTCAATGAACTGGCGGGCATCCTGCACGAGGCGTTTCATGTCGCCACGACCGGCCGGCCCGGGCCGGTGGTCGTCGACGTGCCGAAAGACGTTCAGTTCGCCAGGGGCATGTACACGCCGCCGCAGACGGCGCCGCGCACCAGCTACCAACCCAAGGTCCAGGGCGACCTCGACAAGATCAAGGCCGCGGTGGCGCTGATGATGGAGGCCAAGAGCCCGGTCATCTATTCCGGCGGCGGGGTCATCAATTCAGGCGCGGAAGCGAGCCACCTGCTGCGCGAACTGGTAGATCTCACCGGCTTTCCCATCACCTCGACCCTGATGGGTCTCGGCGCCTATCCGGCCAGCGGCAAGAACTGGCTTGGCATGCTCGGCATGCACGGCACCTACGAAGCCAATATGGCGATGCACGATTGCGACGTGATGATCTGCATCGGCGCGCGCTTCGACGACCGCATCACCGGGCGGCTGAACGCCTTTTCGCCGAACTCGAAAAAGATCCACATCGACATCGATCCGTCGTCTATCAACAAGAACGTCCGCGCCGACGTGCCGATCATCGGCGATGTCGGCCGCGTGCTGGAAGACATGGTGCGGCTGTGGCGCGCGACGGCAAGGGCCGACAAGAAGCCGCTCTATCCCTGGTGGGAGCAGATCGCCCGGTGGCGCGCGCGCGATTCATTGGCCTACACGCCCAATGACGAGGTGATCATGCCGCAATATGCGGTGCAGCGGCTCTATGAACTGACCAAGCATCTCGACACCTACATCACCACGGAAGTCGGCCAGCACCAGATGTGGGCGGCCCAGCACTTTCATTTCGAGAAGCCGAACCGCTGGATGACCTCGGGCGGGCTTGGCACGATGGGCTACGGCCTGCCGGCGGCGCTCGGCGTGCAGATCGCCCATCCGGGTGCGCTCGTCATCGACATTGCCGGCGACGCCTCGGTGCAGATGACAATCCAGGAGATGAGCGCGGCGGTGCAGCACGACGCGCCGATCAAGATCTTTATCCTGAACAACCAGTACATGGGCATGGTGCGGCAGTGGCAGCAGCTTCTGCATGGCAACCGGCTGTCGCATTCCTACACCGAGGCGATGCCGGATTTCGTCAAGCTCGCCGAAGCCTATGGCGGCCACGGCATACGCTGCGAAAAGCCGGGCGACCTCGACGACGCGATCAAGGAAATGATCTCGGTGAAAAAGCCGGTCATCTTCGACTGCCGGGTGGTCGCGCTGGCTAACTGCTTCCCTATGATCCCGTCCGGCAAGGCGCATAATGAGATGCTGCTGCCCGACGAGGCCACGGACGAGGCGGTTGCCAACGCGATCGACGCGAAGGGCAGGGAGCTGGTGTAAGTTGAAGTAAGACGCAGTAAGGCGTATATGTCTTACCGCGTCTTACAGGAGTTCGATATGAATGTACGGGCGAAAATTTCCAGCAAAGGACAGTTGGTCCTGCCGAAGGCTGTGAGGGACGCGCATGGGTTGGACGCGGGCTCGGAGGTCGAGGTCGAAAGTGCCGGCGATGTAATCCTGCTCAGGCCAACGCCGAAGAAAGCGCGGAAAACCTATACGCTCGACGAAGTTGCCGGCTTTCTGAAGTATGACGGGCCGCCCGTCACGCTTGAGGATATGGAACGGGCAATAGAGGAAGAGGCAAGGCGAAAGTGGAATGCCGAGCGCGGTTGATACCAACATACTGGTGCGGTTCCTCGTGGACGACAGAAGCAAGCACGTTGCTCCGGCCCGCCAGGTGTTCGCCGATGGGCAGATATTCATTCCTGTAAGTGTGATGCTTGAGAGCGAATGGGTTCTGCGCAGCAATTTCGGTTTCCAGCGAGCGCAGATATGCGACGCTTTCGACCGCGTGCTTGGACTTGCTTCGGTCACCGTCCAGGACGACAATATCGTCGAGAACGCAGTTGCGTCCTGCAAGCGTGGACTGGACTTTGCCGACGCGCTTCACCTGCACTCCTCTGCCGAGTGCGAAGTCTTCTATACGTTTGACGGCCCGTTCGTTCGCAAGGCGAAGCGGACGAGCTCGTTGCCGGCAGTCCGACGGCCTTCAACCGCCAAACACGGCTCCTAACCTCGAAAGAAATCCATGAGCGCCCACCTTCAACCGACCGGCTCCGCCTATTTCATCGCCAAGGAGACGGAAAAGCCAGAAATCCACACATTGTCGGTGCTGGTCGACAACGAGCCGGGCGTACTTGCCCGCGTCATCGGCCTGTTTTCCGGCCGCGGCTACAACATCGAAAGCCTCACGGTTTCTGAAACCGAGCACGAGAAGCACCTGTCGCGCATAACCATCGTGACACGCGGCACGCCGCATGTGCTGGAGCAGATCAAGCACCAGCTCGAGCGCATCGTGCCGGTTCACCGCGTCGTTGATCTTTCTGTACGCGCGCTGGAACTCGGCCAGGACAAGCCGCTGGCGCGCGAGCTGGCGCTGGTCAAGGTTTCGGGCACGGGCGACGCCCGGGTCGAGGCGCTGCGGCTCGCCGAAGCGTTCCGCGCCAACGTCATCGACGCCAACACCGAGCATTTCATCTTTGAGATCACCGGAAAGGTGTCGAAGATCGAGCAGTTCATCGCCATCATGCAGCCGCTCGGCCTGGTCGAGGTCTGCCGCACCGGCGTCGCGGCGATGAACCGCGGCCCGCAGGGGATGTGATGGCAGAGGCGCTTCCGAACTTTGGCACAAGCGCCTGATGGCTATGGCTGCTTCGGCTGGGTAGAAAATCCATCATTATAGGTCAACGCTGCTGACATACGGACGACGCGATCCATGTCTCACGAAGTCTTTTTCGCTCTTCTGATCTTCGCGTTCGTCACCTCGGTGACGCCGGGGCCGAACAATTTCATGCTGCTTGCGTCCGGCGTGAACTTCGGATTCTGGCGCACGGTGCCGCATATGTTCGGCATTGCCGCCGGGTTCGCTTCGCTGCTCTTCGGGGTCGGGTTGGGTCTCGGGGCTGTGCTGAAGGCCTATCCGGCGCTCGATCTGGCACTGAAAATCGCCGGCGGGGCCTATCTGCTCTATCTCGCCTGGAAGATCGCGATGTCGCGATCGCTCGCGGCGAAGGGCGAGGCGAAGGCCGTGCCGATGACCTTCCTGCAAGCCGCCGCTTTCCAATGGGTCAATCCCAAGGCCTGGGTGATGGCGGTGACGGCGATGGCCGTCTACACAAACCCGCAGGCGCCGTTCCTTTCCATGCTGCTGGTCACCGTCGCGTTCGCTGTGGTCAATCTGCCGTCGGTATCGGTCTGGGCCGGCTTCGGCATGGCTCTGCGTGGATTTCTTTCCGATCCGGTCAGGCTGAAATGGTTCAACATCTCCATGGGCATTTTGCTCGCAGCTACGCTGTGGCCGATGCTTCGGTGAGGCCTGGCCTGCTTGCGCGCTTCGGCAGCGCGGCCTAGATTCCGCCGCATGTCCCATGACCACGATCACCATCACGACAACGAACTCGACCCGATGGCCGCGCGGGTCAAGGCGCTGGAGACGATCCTGACCCAGAAGGGGCTGATCGACCCGGCGGCGATCGATGCGATCGTCGAGACCTACGAGACGAAGATCGGGCCGCGCAACGGCGCAAAAGTCGTCGCCCAGGCGTGGAGCGATTCTGCTTACGCCGAGTGGCTGAAAAAGGACGCGACGGCGGCGATCGCCTCGCTCGGCTTCACCGGCCGACAGGGCGAGCACATGCAGGCGGTGTTCAACACGGCCGATACGCACAACCTCGTCGTCTGCACGCTGTGCTCCTGCTATCCGTGGTCGGTGCTCGGCCTGCCGCCGGTCTGGTACAAGTCGCCGCCCTACCGCTCCAAGGCGGTGATCGATCCGCGCGGCGTGCTTGCCGAGTTCGGCGTGTCGCTGCCGGCCGGGACAAAAATCCGCGTCTGGGATTCGACCGCCGAGCTTCGCTATCTCGTGGTGCCCGTTCGGCCGAAGGGGACGGAAGGCTGGAGCGAGGAGCGCCTCGCCGGGTTGGTGACGCGCGATTCGATGATCGGCACGGGACTGGCGCTGGAGCCGCAAACGGCATGAACGGGCCGCACGATCTCGGCGGGCAGATGGGGTTCGGGCCGGTCGCGCCCGAGAAGGACGAGCCGTATTTTCACGCCGAATGGGAGAAGCGTGCACTTGGCGTGACGCTGACCGCCGGCGCGATGGGCCACTGGACCATCGACGAGAGCCGTCACGCACGGGAATGCCTGCATCCGGCCGATTACTATTCCTCAAGCTACTATAAAATCTGGATCAAGGCGCTGGAAACGCTGCTCAAGCGCCACGGTTTTGTCACGGACGAAGAACTGGCCGCGGGCAAGGCGCAGGGCGCGGGGACGACGCCGAAGCGCGTGCTGAAAGCCGAAAATGTCGCGGCGGTGCTGGCCAAGGGCGGGCCATGCGACCGGCCGGTCGAGACGCCGGCTCGGTTCAAGGCGGGCGACCGGGTGCGGACGAAGAATTTTCACCCGACCGGACATACGAGGCTGCCGCGCTATGCGCGCGGCAAGTTGGGCGTGGTCGAGACGGTGCGCGACGGTTTTGTCTTTCCCGACAGCAATACGCATGGGGGCGGCGAAAACCCGCAGCGGGTCTACACGGTTGTCTTCTCAGCCGCGGAAATCTGGGGCGAGGGAGCCGACCCGACGCTGATGGTGTCGATCGATGCCTGGGAGAGCTACCTTGAGCCGGCGTGAGGCCGGACCGCTCCGCTTCGCGGAACCCGGCGCGGCAGCTGATCCGGCGGATGCGCCGGTTTTCGCTGAACCCTGGCAAGCCGAAGCCTTCGCCATGGTTGTGGCGCTCAACGAGCGCGGGCTGTTTTCGTGGAACGAATGGGCGGACGCGCTGTCGGCGGAAGTAAAAAGTTCCGACGCCGCGCCGGACGGCAGCGACTACTACGAACGGTGGCTGCGGGCATTGGAAAAGCTGCTCGCCGCAAAGGGTGTTGCCGGTGTAGGCGAGGTCGATGCACTCGCCGCCGCTTGGGAGCGCGCCGCGCACGCAACGCTGCACGGCAAGCCGATCCTCTTGGAGAACGATCCGGAGCGCAACTCCAGGGCGTAAGCAACATTGCCTGATGCGGCAGTTTAGACGTTGTCGCAGAACCGTTTCTCGCAGACAAATAGTATGCTATATTTGAATTTTATTGCCTTTGCCAATCGGCCGGGCAAGATGCGCATGCATTGCAGCTTTCCTTGCCGCAAGCTCCCTCTCGAGATCGGCAAGCTCAAACCCGCTATATGAGATTTGGAGCATGCAGATGAACGACAAGGAAGCGAAAGCCGTCGAGCAGGTATACGCCCACGCCGAACGCCTCGGGGTGCCATTGCGCAAGCATGTCAAGGAAACGCGCAAGATAACCGCCAACAATCCTGTCGGCTTCGATTTCATTTGCGAGAAGGGCAGAACCAAGGATCTGCTGCTCAGCATCATCGACAGCGCCAGGTTCGGCTATGACGCTCCCGATACGTTGTTCGGGTTCATGGCGGGCTGTATCGCCCGGCGTAGCGGATTCAAGTCGAGTTTCCGCGAGATCGGTCTCGGCGCGAGCATGCACATCCAGATCGGCGACAGCCTATGCAATGCCCATATCGACACGATCGGCATAGCTCCCGCGCGCGACAACAAGGCCAACAATCTGTACGATTTCAGCAAGATCGTCGAACATTGGGACCGCGACCTGCGCCCCGAATTGGGGCCGCTGAAGCATTTCGACGTGACAGTGCTGCGCGGCCAATCGGAGGTCACCGGAACGAAGGAGTTCGGCGCCATACTCTCGGTAAAAAAGAAGTTTTAGATCCCCGGCGCCGTCGATATGTCCGGCAGGCCCAGCGCCCGGCGCGCGATGAGGCAGTCGCCGCCGCCCGGCACGCAGGCGCGGCAGACGTCGGGGCGGATCTCATAAATCGAACAGGACGTCGATTTGCCGACCTTGCCGACAAGCGCCGAGCAGCGCGCGCCGTCGCAGCGCATGCCGCTTTCATCGCGGGATACATGTTCGGCGGGAATTTGGTCGAGCCGGGAATCGGGATCGCTGGAAAATCTCGGCCATGCGGACGAGTAGGAGCAGCACGCACCGCAGGCGTTGCAGTCGAAGCCGTCGCTCAACGGAGGCTCGGTCAAGCGCGTGCGCGGGCTGACCGCCGGCAAGGAAGCCCGGTTCGGGTGCGTTTCCTGCAAGGCGCTATTTCTTGCGGCGTTTGCGCGGCGCTGCTGGCTCGGCGTTGAAGAGATCGGTTCCCACGGCCGCGGCAGGCGGCGCCTCGTGCGTTGCGCCATCCGGGCCGTTCCCGTCAGTTTCCGCTGAGCTTTTCCTGGCGGCCTTCACCGGCGCAGCCGCTTTGGGTTCGTCCTTGACGGTGAATTTTATGGCCATGGTCGATCCTCAACTGACAGATATCAGTCGCGCGGGTTGCGGAGGCGGCCGATCAGCGCTGAAACGGCCGTAATGTTCATTTCCTCGGGCGACCAGTTTCTGGTCTCCTCGATATGCCTGGGAGCGAGTTCCCGATGCGTGCTGCCGCTGTAGGCGGCATCAGGATGGACTGAGGTCTGGTTGGTCTTGGGATCGTGAACCGCATATTCGATCAGGTAGTTCGGGCATTCGACACGGCCGCGCACGCCGATCCGCACCTGGGCGTCGCCATGGGCGCGCCGGCAACGTTCCAGCTTCTCGAGGATGCGCCGGACATATTCCACGGGATTGTCGAGCGTTTGCACGACATCGGCGATGGTGGAATCCGCCGCCATCGACACCAGAACCGCGCGCCTCGCCATCAGCGTTTGCCCTTGCGTTTTGGAGCAGGCGCGGCGGCAAGCTCTACGGCTTCCTTCTCCAGGCGCAGTTCTCTCAAGCGTGCGGTCTTTTCTTCGCGCGCCTGGCTGACGGCGTCGTGTTCCGAAATGATGCGATTGAGCGCCATGGACTGCGTCTGCGTTTTGCTGAAAAACGATTCAGCCTGGTCGCGGGATTTCTTCGAGTTCTCGGTCACATCCTATATCCATCGATCAAAAGAAAAAGGCCAGGCAAAAAGCCCGGCCTCCCTGTGACATTCACCTCTCGACGATGCCAGTACATCCGTGGTCATCGGAGAGGCTGAATGCCGATTTAAGCAGCTTTAAGCTGATCGGCCGACATTTTGCCCGACTTCGCGTCGCGCACCATCTCGTAGCCGAGCTTCTGGCCCTCGACGATATCGCGCATTCCAGCGCGCTCGACAGCCGAGATGTGGACGAATACGTCCTGGCCGCCATCGTCAGGTTGAATAAAGCCGAAGCCTTTTGTGGCGTTGAACCATTTAACTGTGCCGGTGCTCATGATGAACCCCTTTCCATAGATATATTAGTTTACCGCCGCACGAATGCACAACGGGCGTTAGTCTCGATTTTTGAAGGGAGAGGTTCGTCAAGGGCGCGTTAGGCGCGCAGATAAACAAAATTCAGACAAGCAAATATCGATTGAGCGTATGTAGTCTTCTTAATCGCCGATGTCAACTTTTGGTTTTGCATGACACCCCCGCTCGCATGAAGCGGGCGATCCGTCGATCGCGATTTCCGGGAACCTTTCTGAAAAACCTCCATCCAATGGTGAGGTCGCCGCATGAAGCGGCGGCGTTCGTCCAGGAGATGGTCAGATGAAATTCATTCCCGCCGCGCTCGCCATACTGCTCGCCGGCTCGCTCACCGCGCTCGCGCATGATATTCCCGCCGAGGTCGCCAAGTCGCCGCCGGCCGGCGCGTTCAAGGCCGTCAGCAGCCTGGTCAAGCTGCCGGATTTCCTGCCGGGAATGGGCCAGCTCTTCGTCGACCCGGCGAGCCTGCCTGCCGGGCCGTTCCTGGCCTACGATCATGACGGCGCGCTGGTCAGCACCATCTACATGCTGCCGGTGAAAGACCTCAACCCCGACAAACGCTTCGAGGACCTGGCCGCGCCCGGCGGCAATGTCGACCATGTCGACGTCTACTACAATGCCGGCCATCCGGGCGTCGAGGAGCCGCACGTCCATGTGGTGCTGTGGCATGTCCCGGCGGCCGATGAAGCCAAGGTCGCGCAATGATCCTGACGCGCAGGCGCGTGCTGGAGGCCGGCGGGGGTATCTTCGCCGCCCTCCTGGCGAGGCCGGCGGCCGCGTCCCCGATCGAAATTGTCATGCAGGGGAAGGCTGACGGCTCGCATGTCTGGTTCGATCCCATCGGTTTGCACATAGAGCCGGGCCAGACCGTTCGGTGGGTCAACCGCGACCGAGGCAATTCGCATACGGTCACGTCCTACCATCCGGAGATATTCGAGCGTCCCCGGCGCATTCCGGCTAAAGCCAAGTCCTGGAATTCAGACTATCTTTTGCCGGACGAGACGTTTTCCCTGCGCTTCGACGAAGAAGGCGTCTACGATTATTATTGTGTGCCGCACGAGCATGCCGGGATGGTAGGCCGCATCGTCGTCGGAGACCCGCCGGCGGTCGAAGCCGCCGCGGAAGCGGCAGGCTTGACGCCCTTGCCTGCGGTCGCGCTGAATGGCTTTCCGCCGGTCGAGGAGATCGTCGCCAAAGGCATCGTGCGGCGTGGGTGACAGGGAAATGGAGGTCTCGACATGAGTTTGGCGGTTGCCCACCCCAAATTGATCTCGAAGGGCTGAGCGACGAGGAGCTTGTCGAAATCGCCCGGCAGGGCGGCGAAAACGCCATCCGCCTGCTCAACAACCGGCGTCTGTTCCGGGTCGCCCGCGCCGTGGTGCGCGACGACGCCGAGGCCGAAGACATCGTGCAGGAGACCTATGTCAGCGCTTTCACCAAGCTCGATTCATTCCGGGGAAATTCGCGGTTCTCGACCTGGCTCACCCGGATCGCCCTCAACGAGGCGCTCGGGCGGGCGCGAAAGCGACAGCCTTCCGCTGAACTGGCGGAACTGGACGTGTCCGATGGCTGTAACGGAGGCTCGGTGATCATGTTTCCGACTTCGCTGAAGCCGCCGGGTGCGGACGCCGAGCTTGCCCGCAAGCAGGTCCGTGATCTGCTCGAAAAGGCCGTCGACGATCTGCCGGATCCTTTCAGGCTGGTCTTCATCCTTCGCGACATCGAAGAAATGAGCACGGAAGACACTGCGAGCCAACTGTCGCTGAAACCGGAAACGGTGAAGACGCGGCTCCACCGGGCGCGCCGCCTGATGCGACTGGCGGTCGAAAAGCAGTTCTCGGCGACGTTTTCTGAACTTTTCCCCTTCGACGGGGCGCGGTGCGAACGGATGGCCGACCGGGTGGTTGAGAGATTGCGGAGCGTAGATAAGTCCTAGCCGCAGTGCCGGATCGCCGCAGCCAAGGAAACTGACGAAGGAAAGACTCTTCGCGGCCTGAAAATGGACGCCGAAACCCAAATCCCTTGCCCTTCATTGCCGAATCCTGTCAGTCAACCGGATGGAATTTTCTCCCCAGCAGGATGACGCGCTGAAGGCGGTGGCGCGGTGGCTGAAGTCGGGCAGGCCGCAGGTCTTCCGGCTGTTCGGCTATGCCGGCACCGGCAAGACGACGCTGGCGCGCTATTTCGCCGAACACGTCGACGGCCAGGTGCAATTCGCCGCCTTCACCGGCAAGGCGGCGCAGGTGCTGCGCTCCAAGGGCGCGGTCAACGCCCGCACCATCCATTCGCTGATCTACCGGCCGCGCGGCGAGGAGGCGGTCGCGGACGAGACGACCGGCAAGACCTCGATGTCGCCGACATTTGCGCTCAACCGGCAGAGCCCGATTTCGAAGGCGGCGCTGGTCATCATCGACGAGTGCTCGATGGTCGACGAACAGCTCGGCCGCGACCTCCTGTCGTTCGGAACGCCGGTTCTGGTGCTCGGCGATCCCGCGCAGCTGCCGCCGATCTCGGGCGGCGGGTTCTTCACCGAGCATGAGCCCGACATTCTCCTGACCGAAATCCACCGGCAGGCCCGCGACAATCCGATCATCCGGCTGGCGCTCGACGTGCGCGAGGGCCGCGAATTCATGCGCGGCGACTACGGCACCGCGAAAGTGATCGGCAAGGAGGATGTGACGCAGGAACTGGTGCTCGCCGCCGACCAGGTGCTGGTCGGCACCAACCGCACGCGCAAGCGCTACAACCACCGGCTTCGCGAACTGAAAGGATTCACGGCGAGCTACCCGCAGGCCGGCGACAAGCTGGTCTGCCTGCGCAACGATCCGGCCAAGGGCCTGCTCAACGGCTCGCTGTGGAAGGTGATGACCTCGTCGCGCGAGACGGTGAAGCCCGGCATCAACCTCCTGGTCTCGCCGGAGGAGGACGATCCCGATCGCGGCGTCGCCAAGATCAAGCTGCTCAAGGCGGCATTCGAGGATCCGGACGCCGACATTCCGTGGACCCAGAAAAAGCGCTTCGACGATTTCGACTATGGCTATGCGCTGACCGTGCACAAGGCGCAGGGCTCGCAATGGAACGACATCGTGCTGTTCGATGAAAGCTACGCGTTCAAGGACACCCGCCAGCGCTGGCTCTATACCGCGATCACGAGGGCGGCGCAGACGCTGACGATCGTTCGCTGATCAGGTTGTAACTATGGGCCTGGCGTCGATCCATTCCCATGCCGCCGCTTCCTCGTCGGTATCGAAATAGCGGGTTTCGATGGAGGTGAGCGGACCGAATATGCCGATCACGGTGCGCAACCATCCCGGGCCGCCGACCACGGCATACTTGCGGATATGGCGCAGCGCGCGGGTCTTGCCGCGGATCGTGGTATCGGTGAAGGCGGAGCTCCAGTCGAAGCCCTCATAGCGGGAGACGCGGACGAGAAGGTCGATCTTGTCGTGCACGGCGTATGCGCCCTCGAGCAGGCCGTATGCATTTTCGAGATCGGCCGCGGTGAAATGGCCAACGATCTCCAATGCGCACAGATCATCACGGTCGGTGTCGATGCGGCGGATGGCCGGCACGGGGTCGAGCGGATGCATGCGGCGTCCTTTCGAGGGAAGTCGGTCCTGCACTGGAACACATGAATGGCCGTGTCAGTTCCCGCCGGAGCGGCTATAGAAGCGCTGCAACGAGGTCGAGACGCCATGCCCGCCAAGCTTTCCGTAAACCTGAATGCCGTCGCAATGCTGCGCAATCGGCGCGACCTGCCGTGGCCAAGCGTCAGCGGGCTGGGGCGCATCGCGCTCGCCGCCGGCGCGCATGGTCTGACGGTGCATCCGCGGCCGGACCAGCGCCATACGCGCTACTCCGACCTGCCCGAACTGCGCGCGCTGATTGACGACGAGTTCCCGCAGGCCGAGTTCAACATCGAAGGCTGTCCGGCCGAGGAGTTCCTCGAACTTGTGGAAAAAAACCAGCCGGAGCAGGTGACGCTAGTGCCGGACGACCCGGCCCAGGCAACCTCGGATCATGGCTGGAACTTTGCCGCGAACGCAGCGTTCCTGACCCCGATAGTCAAGCGATTGAAGAAAAACGGGATGCGCGTGTCGCTGTTTTCCGATCCGGACCCGAACGGCGTTGCGGTCGCGCGCGATATCGGTGCGGACCGCATCGAGCTCTATACAGGCCCCTATGGCAGCTTTCATTCCGATTCAAACAAAGCTGCCAAAGAACTGGAAAGATTGGGTAAAACCGCCGATGCCGCAACCGCTGCCGGGCTCGGGGTGAATGCCGGGCACGATCTCGTGGTAAACAATCTGCCGGCGCTCGTCAGGCGCATTCCGCAACTGGCCGAGGTGTCGATCGGGCACGGTTTGACTGCGGACGCGTTGGAACATGGCACGGCGGAAACCGTTCGGAGATTCCTGAAGGCCTGCGGCTGGTAGCTATGCAACACGTGCATGGCCGCCCAAGCAGTCATCCCAAAGCAGCATTTGCTATTGCGCTGCAGCAATCGTAGAGGACCGCCCGCTTCACCGGAGTGTTGACAATGGCCCATGCCAAAATTGGCGGTGAGGCAGAAGTTTCGGAATCGCCCCCGTCGAGTGGTCATTCGCAGAACACCAGGATTCTGATGCTGGGCGCTCTCGGCGTCGTCTATGGCGATATCGGCACTAGCCCGATCTATGCGTTCCGTGAGGCTTTGCACGCATCGTCCGGTGGAGCAACGGTCACGCGGACCGACGTACTCGGCGTGTTGTCCCTGATCGTCTGGGCTTTGACCCTGATCGTCACGATCAAATACGTCGTGTTCGTGCTGCGGGCGGACAACAAGGGCGAGGGCGGCACGCTGTCGCTGATGGCCCTGGCGCGCGCCAGCAATCCCAACTGGTCGAAGGCAATCCTCGGCATCGGGGTCATTGGCGCGGCGCTGTTTTTCGGCGACGCCATCATCACGCCGGCGATTTCCGTCCTGTCTGCGGTCGAAGGCCTCAAGGTGGCGACGCCGGCATTCGACCCCTTCGTCGTGCCGATAACCCTGGTCATTCTGGCGGCGCTGTTCTCGGTCCAGCGCTTCGGGACGGGGAGGGTGGCCACTGTATTTGGTCCGGTTACCGGGCTGTGGTTTCTGGCGATCGGCGGTTTCGGCTTGGCCCATATCGCCGACGATCCGACGGTGTTGTTCGCGGTCAATCCCTATTATGCGGTCGTTTATCTCATCAGCCAGCCGGAAGTGGCGTTCGTCACGATCGGCGCGGTGTTCCTCGCAGTCACCGGCGCCGAAGCGCTCTATGTCGACCTCGGCCATTTCGGACGGCGGCCGATCGTGCTCGCCTGGATCGCCATCGTCTTTCCAAGCCTGCTGCTCAGCTATTTCGGGCAGGGCGCGTTCGTGCTTGCGCATGGCGGCACGCCGCAGAACCCGTTCTTCCAGATGCTGCCGGCCTGGGGACTGGTGCCGATGGTGGTGCTCGCTACGGCGGCGACCGTCATTGCCAGCCAAGCGGTCATTTCGGGTGCATTTTCGCTGACGCGGCAGGCGGTCCAGCTCAACATCCTTCCTCGCATTTCCATTCTGCATACGTCCGAAACCCAGTCCGGGCAGATCTACATGCCTCGCGTCAATCTGCTGCTGGCGCTGGGCGTCATGCTGCTGGTCGTCGGTTTCGGAGAATCCAGCGCGCTGGCGTCGGCATACGGCATTTCGGTAACCGGCGAGATGCTGATGACGACGATCCTGCTGTTCGTCGTCATGCGGCGCTTGTGGAAATGGCGGTTGTCGTACGCACTGGCGCTGGCGCTGGTATTTGGCGTCATCGATACGGGCTTCTTCCTGGCAAACGCGGTCAAGATCGCCGATGGCGGCTGGGTTTCCATTCTTGTGGCGGCCGGGATGGCGCTGATCATGAGCACATGGATCAAGGGCACGCGTTATCTGTTCGAAAAGACGCGCAAGAACGAGGTCCCGCTTGATTTCCTGGCCGAAAACCTGGCGAAAAAGCCGCCGCATCGGGTTCCGGGCACGGCGGTCTTCCTGACCAGCGATCCGCAAAGCGCGCCGACCGCGATGATGCATAGCCTGAAGCACTACAAGGTTCTGCACGAGCAGAACGTCATCCTGTCGGTGGTGACGGCACAGCAGCCGACAGTACCGGACAGTGAACGCGCCAAGATTGAACCGATCAACGACCTGTTCATGCGGGTGACGCTGAATTTCGGCTATATGGAACAGCCCAACATTCCGAAGGCGCTGGCCATCTGCCGCAAGCAGGGCTGGAAATTCGACATCATGACGACGTCGTTCTTCCTGTCGCGGCGCGCCTTGAAGGCCTCGCCGAACTCCGGCATGCCGACATGGCAGGACAAGCTGTTCATCGGCCTTGCAGGCATGGCGTCCGACGCCACCGAATATTTCCAGATACCGACCGGGCGCGTGGTCGAAGTGGGCACGCAGGTTACCGTTTAGCACCTGGCCAACCTGACAAAGCCGGAACGCCGCGCTATGTCTCCGGCGACAACTACGGAGGAGACCATGGCTGTTGCGGTCCGCTATATCGTGAACGATGTCGAGCAGGCGATGAGCTTTTATCGCGACATGCTCGGGTTCAGCGTCGATTTTCATCCCGCGCCCGGATTTGCGGCGCTTTCGCGCGGCGACCTCAGGCTGCTTCTGAACCGTCCGGGAGCCGGCGGGGCAGGCCAGGCGATGCCGGAGGGCGCGACGCCTGGGCCGGGCGGCTGGAACCGTTTTCAGGTCGAATGCAACGATCTGGAGGCGATGGTCGCCGATTTGCGGGCGAAAGGATGCCGGTTTCGCAGCGACATCATCGTCGGCAACGGCGGCAAGCAGATCCTGCTCGACGATCCCTCCGGCAACGCCATCGAGCTTTTCGAGCCGGCACGGCGCTGACTGTCCGGACGGCGCTTGCGCTGCGGCAAAATATGCGGCATAGAGCCGAACCGTAACGTACGGTACGGCAGTTGTCGTACGCTGAACCCGGGCAGACATGCAGGCAAGCCTTGAAATCAATGGCGGCGGCGAGCTGACGGATCGTCAAAAGGACGTCCTGAACGCGGCTTTGCGCCTGCTCGTCGAGGAAGGCGACCGGCTGACCATGACGGCCGTCGCGCGCCGCGCCAGTTGCTCCAAGGAAACTCTCTACAAATGGTTCGGCGACCGCGACGGGCTGCTCACCGCGACCGTGCAGTGGCAGGCGTCGAAGGTGCGTGTCGCACCGGTCGACAGAGCCCGCATCGACCTGCCGTCGCTGAAGGCAAGCCTGGAAGGTTTCGCCTCCGATTGGCTGAGCGTCATCTCTTCAGAGACTTCGATCGCGCTCAACCGGGTTGCGGTCGCCCGCGCCGGATCGGATGGCCACGGGCTCGGCGCAATCGTACTCGAAAATGGCCGTATGGCCTTGGCCCGGCGGCTGAAGCCGGTGCTGGAAGCGGCGCGCGACAAGGGCCTGCTCGCGTTCGACGACGCCGAGACCGCGTTCCGGAGCTTTTTCGGGCTGGTTGCCCGCGACGTGCAGATCAGGCTGCTGCTCGGCGACCGGCTGAAATTGACCGAGGCGGAGATCGGCCGCGACGCGGCCTTGGCGACGCGGCAGTTTCTAGCGCTTTATGGAGCAGACGACAATCGCGATGAGGGACACAAGCACAAGCATCCCTCATCCTGAGGTGCGAGCGTAGCGAGCCTCGAAGGACGCACCACAAAATTTGACTTCAACCAAAACTCAAAGGAAGGAAACAACATGCGCGTTTATTACGATCGTGACGCCGATCTCAATCTGATCAAGGGCAAGAAGGTCGCCATCATCGGCTATGGCAGCCAGGGCAGGGCGCATGCGCTCAACCTCAAGGATTCCGGCGCCAAGGAACTTGCGGTCGGCCTGAAGGCAGGTTCCGCAACCGCCAAGAAGGTCGAGGCCGACGGCCTCAAGGTGATGAGCGTGGCCGAAGCCGCGAAGTGGGCCGACCTCATGATGATGGCGACGCCCGACGAGCTGCAGGCCGACATCTATCGCGACGAGATCGCTCCCAACATCCGCGACGGCGCGGCGATTGCGTTTGCGCATGGCCTCAACGTGCATTTCGGCCTGATCGAGCCGAAGAAGACGGTCGACGTGCTGATGGTCGCGCCGAAAGGCCCCGGTCACACCGTGCGCGGCGAATACCAGAAAGGCGGCGGCGTGCCGTGCCTGGTCGCCGTCCACCAGGACGCTTCGGGCAACGCGCTTGAGCTCGGCCTTTCCTATGCCTGCGGCGTCGGCGGCGGCCGCTCCGGCATCATCGAGACCAATTTCAAGGAAGAGTGCGAGACCGATCTGTTCGGCGAGCAGGTGGTGCTGTGCGGCGGCCTGGTCGAGCTGATCCGCGCCGGTTTCGAGACGCTGGTCGAAGCCGGCTACGCGCCGGAAATGGCCTATTTCGAGTGCCTGCACGAGGTGAAGCTGATCGTCGACCTGATCTATGAAGGCGGCATCGCCAACATGAACTACTCGATCTCCAACACCGCGGAATGGGGCGAGTACGTCTCGGGCCCGCGCATCATTACAGCCGAGACCAAGGCCGAGATGAAGCGGGTGCTGAAGGACATCCAGACCGGCAAGTTCACGTCGGAGTGGATGCAGGAATACCGTTCGGGCGCTGCCCGCTTCAAGGGCATCCGCCGCATGAACGACAGCCACCAGATCGAGGAAGTCGGCGAGAAGCTGCGCGCCATGATGCCGTGGATCTCGAAGAACAAGCTGGTCGACAAGGCCAAAAACTAAGGGAACTGCGGGACAGTTTACTTTCTTGCCGCAGACGGCGGCGCGGTTGCGCATTCGCGCGGGCGGCAAAGTAAACTGTCCCCTCGGGCAACCTGTGCCGACGTGGCACAGCCTGCGTGGCACGCAATTCGCATCGCCCATCTTATTAACCGATGAGGTGTGCCATGAACCCGATCACCGAGAAATCCATTGGCATCGACGGGCAAGTATTCTCCGAACGACGATCGGCGCTGCGCCGCCGTGTGCTGAAGGGTGCTACGCTGACTTTCAACAGGGGGTTTAGCGCCTTTGAATGTGTCGTGCGCAATCAGTCTACGGACGGGGCGCTGCTGTCGCTTGCCGAGACGTTTTCGCTTCCAACACAGTTCGACGTGCTGATCTCCGGCGACGACACGCTTCGCAGGGCGCACGTGCGCTGGCGGTCGATGGCCGCGCTTGGAGTGGAATTCGAATAGGAATCAAGAACGGCGCCTCTTGCGAAGGCGCCGTTTTGCATCTGGATCGAATGTCGAACCCCGTCAGCTATAGGGCGACCAGCACTGCTGGCGCGGGCCATTATAAGGTTGGAAGGTATTGTCGTAGGCCCTGTAGGACCGGTAGCGGTTATAGCACCATTGCACATGGGCGCTCCCGCCGCCGCGATATACCCGCCGCGGCGCATAACGCGGGGCATAATACGGATCATAGTAATTGTAAGCTGGTAGTCCGAAATTAAGATAAATACCGCTACCGCCGTACCAGTCATTGTCATACCAGCCGCGACGATAGTGCCGTCTGTACCGATTTCCGTAGCGGTCGCCTCTCCAGTGACGTCTATCGCGCCAGCGGTCGCCGCGATCCCAGTTGCGGCGCCAATAGCGCCGCCCATCCCCTCGGCGAGAGTAGCGGCCGTCCCCGCGGAACTCTCTCTGTATGAGAACGATGCCGGTGCCGCGGTCCTGGGCCGCGGGTACAGCCGCCGGGTTCAGGCCCGCAGCAATCGGAACTGCGAACGCCGGTGCTGAAACGCCTGCCGCAACGCCCAGCGCAATCAGGCCCGAGCGAAGCATAGACGAAAGTTTCGATGTCATTTGTCGGTCTCCACGATCGTCCCCACGCCCGGGTCTTCGAAGGAGTGGCAGCACATTGGCGTGTGACGGATGAACGGAGGATGAACGGAAAAGGTTCCGCAGAACAGTTCGCGCCAGCCCTTGTCATCGCGCCCCCGAGCAGGCAAAGCTCGCGCCCATGTCGCTGCGCCTCGCCACCTTCAATGTCGAGAACCTGATGAACAGGTTCGACTTCTCGGGCTTCCGCAACCAGCTTCACCAGGATCGGACGCTGGCGCTGTTCCAGATCAAGGACGAGGCCGAATACCGGCTGCTCGAACAGGGCCGAGCCATCGCGCATGCCGACGACATGCGCCAACTCACCGCGCTGGCCATAGCCGAGACCCGCGCCGACATCCTGTGCCTGCAGGAGATCGACAACATGGAGGCGCTCAAGGCCTTCGAATACGGCTATCTTTTCAAGATGGTCGGGCATGGCTACCGCAACAAGTACGCCAGCACCGGCAACGACACGCGCGGCATCGACGTGGCGGTGATGATGCGGGAGGAAACCGAGGATGGCCAGCCGATCGAATTCGTGCGCATGACCAGCCACGCCCATGTCACGTTCGACGATTTCGGGCTGCACAACCCGCTGCTTTCGGAACGCGGCAACGAGGCGCACGAAAGAATTTTCCGGCGCGACTGCCTGGAGATCGACGTCAAGGTCGGCGGCAAGCCGCTGACGATCTACTCCGTGCACTTCAAGTCGATGGGCTCGCCGCGCAACGGCGTTCCCGGCCGAGATTCCTCGATGCCGATAAGGGTGGCCGAAGCTTCGGCCGTGCGCCGCATCATCGAAAACCGCTTCGGCAAAGACCATGCCGGCAATCGCCACTGGGCCATCTGCGGTGACATGAACGATTACCGCCAGCGCGTCGTGATCGGCGGCAACGACCGTGGCGGATACGAGTTCGAAGTCATCACCGAGACCGTGGAGACCAGCGTGGATGTGCTCGTGGGTGACGGCTTCGCGGAGAACATCGTCGAAAGACGGCCCGAACTCGATCGCTGGACGCTCTATCATACGCGCGGGCCGGAGGAGCGGCATCTGTGCCAGCTCGACTACATTCTCCTGTCGCCGGCGCTGGCGCGGCACAACGCCAGCGCGGTGCCTGACATCATCCGCGGCGGTCAGCCCTACCGCACGATCTTTCCGCCCGGCCAGGAGACCGGCCGCTACCCGCGCACCGGCTGGGACCGGCCAAAGGCGTCCGATCACTGTCCGGTGGTCGTGACCCTCAACATCGCCTGAATGGAACCGGAAGCCTTGACGTTCGACATTCCCAGCAATCTGATCGTTCCGGTCGATACCGTCGATGTCAGGCTCGATCCCGATCCGCACCCTTTCGAAATGGCCAATGCCGCGGCGATCGAGGAGAACTGGCGCGCGGAAACCGATGCCAACCCGGCCCTGTTCGACGGGACCGTCGTGCTGTTGTCCAGCCTCGTCTATGCCGGCGGGCGCTTCGAGGGGCGCTGCCACGCAGTGCGCTATGCGACCTTCATGCACTGGCGGCGCGAACGCGCCAACACGGCGGCGGGCCATGTGTTCGCGCATGCCATGCTGGTTGCGGGCGACAATGCGCTGGTCGCCATCCGCATGGCAGCCCACACCGTCAATGCCGGCCGCGTCTATTTCGCGGCGGGTTCGTTCGAGCCGGTGGACTTCGTCGACGGCGCGGCCGACGTCGATTTCAACATGATCCGTGAGGTCGCCGAAGAAACCGGCCTCGATATCTCCCGGGCGCCCAGGGGCGAACGCTGCTACGCCCTGTCGACCGATCGAGGCACGGTCTTGTTCCGTCGCTACCATCTGACCGACAGCGCCGACGAGATCGCCCGGCGAATCGAGGCCTTCGTGGCCAGCGATCCGGAACCGGAGATCGCCGGGCCGGTGATCATCCGCGGCGCCGACGACTTGCCGCATGGGCTGATGCCGCACATGAAGCCGCTCGTCGAATGGCATTTTGCCAATGCCGGCCAAGGCAACGTGTAGCGGAGCGGTTCCCTTTGGCGGCTGGAAGCGGTCGATCCTCACTCGTGCCGCAGCGCGTCGATCGGATCCAGCCGTGCGCCGCGGAGCGCCGGGAAGAAGCCGAACACCATGCCGATCAGCGCGGAAAATCCGACCGCCAGAAGGATGACGGCGAGGCTCGGCGCAAATGGGATCGACAGCGTCATCGACGCCGCTCCCGCCAGCGCCAGCCCCAGCGCGATGCCGATCAGGCCGCCTAGCAGCGACAGCACCGTCGCCTCGACCAGGAACTGGATCAGTATGTGCTTCTCGTGCGCGCCGATCGCCAGCCGGATGCCGATCTCGCGCGTCCGTTCGGTCACCGAGACCAGCATGATGTTCATGATGCCGATGCCGCCAACAAGCAGGCTGACCGCGGCGACCGCGCCCAGCATGCCCGTCATTGTCGTGGTGGCGCTGGCCATGGCGTCGGCGATCTGCGTCATGTCGCGGACCTGGAAATTGTCGTCGCCGTCGGGTGCGATACGGCGCGTCTCGCGCAGGATGGTCTCGATGTCGGCCTGGACTGTCGAAGTCGCTACGCCGTCGGCGGCCGACACATAGATGCTGTCAATATCGCGATCGCCGGCGATGCGGCGCTGGAAAGCGATCAGCGGCATCACCACCACATTGTCCTGATCCTGGCCGAAGCCGGAAGTGCCCTTGCGCTCCAGGACGCCGATGATCCGGCAGCTCATCCTGCCGACGCGGATAGACTGGCCGGCGGGATCGCCTGCGCCGAAGAATTCCGAGCGCACCGTTTCGCCCACGACACAGACATTGGTACCGCCGCGCACCTCGGATTCGGTGAAGACGCGGCCGGAAGCGGCGTTCCAGTCGCGCGCGATGAAATAATCCGTATCGGCGCCGTTCACGTCTGCGGCGACGTTTTCCGCGCCATACACGACCCGGACCTGCCGCTGCGCCATGGCGGATACGGCCCTGACGTCGGTCAGGCCGCTCCGCAGCCCGGCCACGTCCTTGTCGTCGAGCGCGGGCGGCGTGAACGAGGTCGAGCCGGACCTGTCCGGCCTGGAGGCCCGGACGACGAGAAGATTGCTGCCGAGCTTGGAAATGTCGCCCTTGACCTTTTCGGTGGTGCCCGAGCCGATCGTGATCATGGCGATGACGGCGGCCACGCCGATGACGATGCCCAGCAGCGTCAGGAAAGAGCGCAGCACGTTGCGGCGGACCGAGATAAGCGCCAGGCGAACGGTTTCGAGGAACATCACGCCGCCTCGCGGTTGCTTGTGTCGGAGGCGACATGGCCATCGAGGAAGCGGATGGTGCGCTCCGCATAGGCGGCGATTTCGGCCTCGTGCGTCACCATGACGATGGTAAGGCCGAGATCGCGATTGAGACGGGTCACCAGGCTCATGATCTCGTGGCTGCGCGCCGTGTCGAGATTGCCGGTCGGCTCGTCGGCGACGAGCAGCGTCGGCCGGGTGACGATGGCGCGGGCGATCGCCACGCGCTGCTGCTGGCCGCCGGAAAGCTCGGCCGGCGTATGGCTTTCGCGGCCGCTGAGGCCGACCTCCGCCAGCGCCCGCATGGCGAGCGAGCGGCGCTCGGCGGCGGCAACGCCGCGATAAATCAGCGGCAGTTCGACGTTTTCGGCCGCCGTGGTCCGCGGCAGCAGATTGTAGCCCTGGAAGACGAAGCCGACATGAAGGTTGCGCAGGAGGGCGCGGCGATTGCGGTCGAGCCGTCCGGCGTCGACGCCGAGGAAGCCGTAGCGGCCGGAGGTGGGCGTATCGAGGCAGCCGATGATATTCATGGCGGTCGACTTGCCGGAGCCGGACGGACCCATGATGGCGACGAACTCGCCGCGCGCAATGGCGAGGTCGACGCCGGCCAACGCATGCACCTTGGCCTCGCCCCTGCCGTAGGTTTTCCAGACCTTGTCGAAGCTGATCAGGGTCTTGCCGGACATGCCGTTCAGTTCCGTTCCCGCGCCGTGCCGGTGACCACCAAATCACCGGCCGAGAGGCCGGACAGGATTTCCGTCCGCTCCCCGTCGGTCGCTCCGGTCCTGACCTTGACCGGCTCCGGCGAACCGCCCCTGAGCACATAGAGCGTGCGTTCGCCGTCGGGCGCGGCGCTTTGCTGGCGCTGCCGATCGCCGCCCCGCCGCATGCGCGGCATGAACAGGTTTTCGAGGCTCCAGCCGCGCGAGGCGTTCTCCACCGGCGGCCTGTAGCGGAAGGTGGCGCTCGGCACCGTCAGCACCCCACCCGCCTCGCGCGTCGTCACCGAAACCGTGGCGGTCATGCCGGGGCGCAGCAGCAGTTCGGCGTTGTCAACATCGAGGCGCGCGTCATAGGTGACGACCCCTTCGGTGGTGATCGAGGCGAAGGCGATGTCGCGAATCTCGGCGTCGAAGCGGCGGTTGGGAAACGCATCGACGGTGAAGCGCGCCGTCTGGCCGGGGCGCACCCCGCCGATGTCGGCCTCGTCGATCGCCGCCTTCAGTTCCATCTTCTTCAGGTCGGCGGCAATGACGAAAAGCACCGGAGCCTGCAGCGAGGAGGCGACGGTCTGGCCGGGATCGACCGAACGGGTGAGCACGATGCCGTCGATCGGCGCGTAGATGGTGCTCTTCTGCAGGTCTGCCTGCTGCAGCTTCAGCTCTGCGACCGCAATCGCCAGATTGGCTTCGGCCATGGCGACGGCGCTGTCGGCGCGGTCGCGGGCGGCGCGCGCCGTTTCCAGCGCCTGGTCGGCGACCATGCCGCGGCTCGAAAGCTGCTCGGCGCGGGCAAGCGCCCTTTCGGTTTCGGAGAGCGTCGTGCGGGTGTCTTCTACCTTGGCCTCTGCGGCCTTGGCCGAGGCTTCCGCCCGCTCGACCTGTGCTGAAAGCCGCGCTGTGTCCAGGATGGCGAGCACATCGCCCTTCCGGACCTCCTGGTTCTCGTTCACGGCGACTTCGCGCACGACGCCGGAAAGCTCGCTGGAAATATCAACCTGGATCAGCGGCTGCAGCGTGCCGGTCGCGGAGACCTCGACGACCAGTTCGCCGATCTCGGCTGCGACGGTTGCATAGGCCGGTTCCGCTCCGGACCGGCCGAGCCAGAAATACGAGCCTACCGCTGCGGCTGCCGCCAGGACGAGGCCGGCGGCCGCGTAGCGCAAGCCCGGGCGGCGCCTGCGGCCGGGCGCGCGGCCGTCGAGCCCGAGCTCCGATTCGATGGAGCGTCGGGTTTCGGCCTCTGGCCGGTTGACAATCTGGTCCATGCCGGACCCCTATGCGTTCGGAAATCCCTCTCAGCGACAGGTCATGCCGTTCGGGGCGGATTACAAGTTAAATTTCGCTCATGTTCAGGGGCAGTCCGATGCAGGGACGCAAATATGTGATCTACGACGTGTTCACCGGACAGCGGCTCTCCGGCAATCCGCTCGCCGTCGTGCTCGACGCCGAGGGGCTCGACACAGGCGCCATGCAGCGCATAGCGGGCGAGTTCAACCTCTCCGAGACCAGTTTCGTCACCGCGCCGCGCAACGCTTCGCACAGGGCCCGGGTGCGCATCTTCACGCCGGTCTACGAGATGCCGTTTGCCGGCCATCCCACGGTCGGCACGGCGATCGCGCTCTACCAAGCCCAGGAGGGCGCGGGCGCAGCGGCCATCTTCGTGTTCGAGGAGAATATCGGCCCGGTGCGCTGCGCCGTCACCGGCGGCAAGGCGGCGACATTCGCCGAATTCGACCTGCCGCAAGTTCCCGAAAAGCTGGCGCTTTCGGCGGATGCCGCCGCAATCGGCGCGGCGGTGGGTCTCGCGCCGCACGAGATCGGCTTCGAGAACCACCGCGTCGGCCTTTGGTCGGCCGGTGTGCCCTACATCGCCATCCCGGTTTCCGGCCTCGACGCGGCGCGCCGGACGCGGCTCGACAACCAGGCGTGGCGGGAGCTTTCGCCACAGCGCGGCGACGGCAAGACCGCCAGCGCCTATGTCTATTGCCGCGAGACGGTCAGCCGCGACAACTCGTTCCATGCGCGCATGTTCGTACCCGGTACGCCCTCCTACGAGGATCCGGCGACGGGCTCGGCGGCGGCGGCTTTCGCCGGCGTGATCATGCAGTTCGATGCGCCGCCGGAAGGGCCGTCGCGCTTCTGGATCGAGCAGGGCGTCGAAATGGGACGCCCGTCGCGCATCAGGCTGGAGATCGACGTCGAAAACTCAGCCATGGCGGCCGCCCGTATCGGCGGCAACGCGGTGAAGGTGGCGGAAGGCGTGCTCTACGCGTGACGGAATGGCACAGGCCGACGATTTGGCGCGAATGAAGGCGGCGGGGACTGGACAGGCCCCGAAGCTGTGGCTATATCGCGCCTGCATCGGTCGTCCGATGGTGTGGGTGCGTAGCTCAGTTGGTAGAGCAGCTGACTCTTAATCAGCGGGTCACAGGTTCGATCCCTGTCGCACCCACCAAATAATCCAAGAAAATCAAGCTTTTAGGCAGAAGGCGCGAGAGCGCCGGAAACCGCTTTTGCAAATTTTCTGACGTTTTTTCTGACAATTGGATTTTCTATCGCTCGCCTGCCGTGGCATATTCGCGGCATGGCCAAGCCGCCGCCGACAGTCTCCCTGCGCGTCACCTGCTCGCTGCGGCTGTACGAACGGATCAGCGCGTTCCGGCACGAGGCCCGGCATGAGACCAGAAATCAGGCAATGGTCGCCCTCATCGCCGCCGGCCTTGCCGCGCTGGCGCGGCCGGTGAGCCTGCCGCCCGAACAGCCGAAGCAACAGCAGTTGATCCCATTTGCGGGCTACGAGGGCGACGGTCGGCGGCGCCTAGGGGAGCAAAAACCCTAGGCGCTTCGATACCTCTTTGTCGTCCGGGAGAGGTGGGTCGAACCCTAGTTCCCGCAATGCACCTACGCATCCCTCGAAAATTCTGCTGGCGGCTTCGGCTAAGTCGCCTTTGCTGTTTTCAATGACGTTTTTTGTCGGAGTTGTAAGCCAGTTCGCCTCCTTCTCGAATACCCGGAGATTTTTCTGAATTGTGTTTTCCAGACGGAATATCCAGAGGCGTGCTTCGTAGTTGTCAACGCTGCCAATATTCATGTTTCTTTCGAAGAGATTGAAGGTCTCCCTGAGGCGTTCAATTTGTTTAGCTAGCTGGCTGCCATAATCTTTGAGGTTGGGTTTTACCTCCTGCTCGGCCAAACAAACAAGCAAGTACGCCTCATCTCGGATCGCCCCAGTTGAATCAGCAATCAACTTGAGGAATGAACGTTGCCCTTGGCTGCTTTGATGTCGGGCGACCCACACCGTTCCGATCACAGTGATGGCGGCTCCCAGCGCGGCACCAAATAGACTGGCGAGTGCCTCATCGAGATCGCTCCGGGCAGTTAGTTCCGCGGCGCAAATTCCTAGGAAGAATGACACCACCCCTACGGTTGAATATCCAAGCCAATTGAACGCACGCAATATCATCCCACGCCCTTTGCGCCGGGGTTTAAGTGCCGGAAAAGATAAACCTAAATGGTGAAGTCTTAGCTAAAACGCAGTCTAGAAGAAGGGAACCGCCGCTACAAACATAGCGCATCGGGCCGTTTTAGCGGACCAAGACACCCGCTTCCTTTGCCGCTGCTTCAAACGCCAGCCGCGCCTCGTCGACGTCGGCATCCCCCAGCAGCGCCTTAATCAGCATTTCGGCGGCCCGCTCACAGGTCCGGTCGTGCAGCGGCCAGTCGTCCGACATCAGGATTTGAGCCGCCTGCTCAAGCGAATTCACGTTGATCCGCTCCCGCCCCAAGAGCAGGCGGACCTCCGGATAGAACCATGTCCTCTTGGTCGCTATCACTCGAACAAGTCGGTTGGCGGCGCCGGGTCCAGAATGTCGGGCGTGTCGTTCTTGGCGTTGCCGACCTTCCGGTCGATGCGCCACATCGCCATCAGGTCCGCCGGGAACGGCTTCATCAAATCGGCCGGGTCCGGGTCCATCAGCCAGCGCGCATAGTCGGCGGCGTGCAGCATCACTGGCATTCGGTTGTGGATCGTCGCCATCATCTCGTTCGGCTCGCAGGTCAGCACCGTGAACGTTTTGATGTCCTCGCCGGTTTTCGGGTCGCGCCACGTTTCCCAAATCGCCGCCAGCGCGAACGGCTCGCCCGATTTCAAGGCGATGGCGTATGGCTGCTTGTCTTTGCCGGTGCCGAAAATGTCTTTCCATTCGAAAAACCCGTCGATCGGCATCAGCGCCCGGCGCTGCTGGTAGGCACTTCTGAACATGCCATTCGTCGCTACCGTTTCCGAACGGGCATTAACGATCATCCCGCCAGTTTTCGTCATGAAGCCCCAGCGCGCCGCGACGAACATTGTCGAGCCTTTGGCAAGCTCATCGACGACGATGATCGGGTACATCTGGGTCGGCGCGCCGTTGTAGCGCGGAAAAGAATTGTCGAGCGCGCCAACCTCGCCAGGATTGGCGAAGCTGAAGCGCCGCACCATGTCGGCGACAGAGGACTTCACATAGACGCGGCCGCACATGCCGGCATCATCGCCGCGCCTCTCCGATCCGGTCAAGCCTCTGGTGGCGCTTTGGGACGCGCCGGGCCGGTGGAGGACTTCAATATCCAAGGCGCCTGTCGGCCGGTGATTTCCAGAATGGCGAGGATTAATGCTTCGTTCAGTTTCTGCAAGGAGTGAGAATGCTCGCATTGTGGCGAGATCGAAGGGCGGCAGATGGTTTTGTTCAGCCTCTCGGCATCAAGCAAAAATTGCTCGATTTCGGGCTGCGTCAGATGGCGGAGCTTCTTCCGGTGGGACATTTTCGACGATCTCCAAAAAGCGAGCATCGCCGCACCGGGAACATATTCCTGATTCCAGAGCCAGCGGCAAGTGCCAAGCGCGTTAGCCGGGGACACCTCGAAAGCGCTTCGTGTCGACAATCACGCCCGCGAAGGCGACACATACGTTTGATTAGGTGTGGCTGATCTCGACACCCCCCTTGCAACTGCTGCGAAAGCGGCACTACGCTTCTATCTCGCGGTCCGGGGGGAATCTGTGCGACCACCGAAAAATAGTTGGCCAGAAACCGATGGCAGTCGGGGAATACTTTTTTTCGCTCAGTTGATGAGCGAAATGCTTACCGCCTCAACTTTTGAGAGTTTCAGGGTCTATTCGCTCGACACAAACGCTCGGCTGAAAGAAGCGCTCGAGCTTTGCGACGACGTTCGCCGGCAACGCGTCCCGCGTGCTGTGCTTGAGCCCATCGCCGAGGAACTCAATTGGTCGTTTGGAAAGGATTCCGCATCTCGTGCACTTGCCGCAACCGAGGTGGACTCTCTCCTAAAGATATTGCGGGGGAACAGCTTCCCTATTGAGGCGATTGTCTCCCACATCAAGCTCATTCTCAAACTCATTGGCCCCTCCTACAAAGCGAAGCTGGAGGAGTTGATCCTTGCGATCTTCGACCAGCCACAACAGAAGATCGAGCTTCGAAAGCTTGTTGGATTTTATTGCAGCCACCTGATCAATCTGGGTTATTCGCGACACTATGTTCTCGATGTCGTGAATACGTTTTTTCTCTCCGGGCCAATCCAAAGGATCGGGCGAAGCACCCTGTCACGGTTCTTTCGAGAATTTGACGGTCGCGAAAAACGGTTCATCGTCTTGGCTGCGGTAACGCGAGACCTAAGCGGCTACCTCCGGCGATTGGACCACCAGATAAGCAACGTCGGAGCGCTGACGCCCGACCAGCAAAATACGCTAGCCAAGAACTCTAACTTCGGCAGCACGCCTTTTGCGCTTGAACAGACAATTTCGCACCTCGATCCGCATGGAGCAATGGACAATTGCTACCAAATGCTGAGCGCCCAGCGTGCCATCGCATACCTGGACCCCTACGGGATGCAGGTGGATTGGGGAAGCACGATGCACGTAACGCGATTTCGTGCGCAGGAGGGGTCCCCGATCACAAAGTCGGATTTTCTGGTCACGAGGCAACGTCCAAACCAGTTCAAAAGCAAGTTGCGTCCAAGATCGATCAGCAACTACGCCAAAAGCATCATACAAAATTTCGACGCGCCATCGACGGAGCGGCTGCTGAGTTCGATCAGGACGGCAGCACTGGCCAGATCCTCCCGTAGCCCGGAAAACCAACTCATTTCCTTGTGGTCGGCTATCGAAGTGCTTCTCAGTGAGCCACGAGATGAGGCACGCATCGTTCATTATGCCTCGTTAATTGTCCCCTGCATCGTATCCAGGCACACGAGACGGCAGGTACATGCCATCTACGAAGAGCTTCTCATCGGCCACCGCGCACGCTTCAGCAAGCTGCTCAGAGCGATGCCAAGCTACCCAGAAGTATTGGGGTACCGTGCCTTTGGCGAACTCATGTTTATGCCGGAGCATGGGGCACGAAGGTCGCAATTGGCTGCGATTTTGAGCAGGAACCCGCTCGCATTGCATCGCGTGTGGAAACTTCACAACGATTACAAAGACCTGAAGTGCGCCAATCGAACGCTCTCGGACCATGCCAACCGCGTGAAGTGGCAAATCCACAGGGTTTACCGAGCTCGCAATCAGTTGGTACACGCGGGGCGAATGCCAAGCTATCTGGAATCAGTGATCCTGAACTTGGCCGAATATTACCGCTCTTCCATTGCGACCGTTGTTATCCGGGCGAAGCAGGAAGACGGCAAGTCCGATATCGATCAGACGGTGGCCGAGATCGGGATCAACTACGACATTTTTCGCGCATCGTTTGAAAGCAAAACGCCGAGCCCGTTAACGGCTGAACACGTTTCAAGGCTGATGGATTGGTCCGAGGGCTAAAAGTCGCCTCCGAATCGGCCGACCGGCGGGGCCACCTTGCGTGACCCCGCCGGCTTTGTACGGCGCTGCGAACGCCGCCGATCCGGGCGAACCAACGCCGTCAAGATTTCCTTCATCGATAGGCGCGGAATTCGCGCAGCCTCGCGCGGTGCGGAAAACGGGCGGCGCTCACGGCAAAAGGCACCGCCCGTTCCGCTCACGTCGCCGTAGATCATCAGCGCCGTGACATCCGCCCGTAGCGTCATCGCCTCGACCGCGGAAATGCCGAGCCGGGCCAGCGCCGTTTCGGCGTTCATTGCCCGTACCCCTTGTTGCGGCGATAGGCGCGAAAGGTCAGGAAGCCGGTCGCCAGATCGAGCGACATCGACAGGTCGTCGGGCGACAGGCCGTTGGCAATTTTCACAAGCTCTCCGGTCAGCGTCGCCAGCGCGGCGGGCGTTTCGCTGGACTACCTGAATGGAAAGGTTGCCAAGGTGGCGACTATTCCTGAGATCATGCAGGCCTTCGATTCAAGCTAGCCGGCGACGCCTGTTGGCGGATCGAACTTCCGGGATGGGTGTGGAAAAACGGCCGCCCGTGTTGCCCACCGGAACCGGCAGACTGCGCCAGCACCCGACGTTCGTTCTACACCGATGAATGTCCCCTCACGAGACAAGAGTAGACACTAACCTAAATTATGCAGCAGTGGCGACCGGCGCGGACTCTCAGAGATCTAGGGTACGAGGGCCTTGAGGCTCGATGGCAGCGCCAAGCCTGGCCGCTAACGTTCCTTCGCTCTTGCCGGAGAAGACAACTAGGTCGCGGTCCAGGGCCTCGCGCAGCGTGATTTTGTGATCGACCAGAGCGCGCACTACCGCGTCGCCGGTGACCATGACCGTGGCAGCATCGTTCGGCTTCTGAACGTGCACCGCCATCGACAACCCGTCCTTCTCGTTGCTGGTGACGCGCGCCCAAAGCCCATATTCGACCAGCAGAATGGAGAACTCCATATCTCGGGGAAGCGGCCGCTCGGCCCCCGAGAACAGATCCCGCAGCCTGTTGAGATAGCTGGTGACTTTATAGAACGTTAGAGCCGACGGCTTGGCCGCTACGCCGCTAATGATCTCATCGGAGACCGCCCGATTGATCGCCAATGCGACCCGCAGCGACTGCGGATGCTGCAGCGTAAAGACCTCAGCCGACATGCCGCCATCGAGCGAGCAGGCGTGAACGAAGGTGCTGCCCCCTGTAAAGCCGACAACCAGCACCGCCACCGCAGCGAGGTGACGCATTCGATTCACGAAATAGCCTCTGCGGCTTTGAGTTGAGCGAGTGGCGTCGCCATAGCGATTGCCAGATTCCGAGGTTGAAACAGGCATGGCGGCGTTCCTTCGGAAGCGAGGGCCGGGCGTTTGGTACCCGGCCCTCGATTGCATCACGGCGTTACGATATTGAACCAGAAGGGATAGGTGTCGAGCAGACCAAGGAACTCAGTGAACGCTTCTTCGCGTCCCTCGACTTTCAGCTCGCCAGAGCTCACCGCCTGCTCAAGGGTCGTTTCCTTGAGCTGTATGCCGTCGAGCAAAGTCTTGGTGAGCGTTAGCTTAACGTCAGCCTGGTCCGCAAGTTTGTCCGAGTAGTTAAGCGTCGCGTTCTCGACCGTCAGGGCGTACTGCTTGCCGAGGTCGGTGAAGTCGATGTTGAGTGTCAGCTTCTTTCCGGCCGCTCTCTCGCCATTGAGCCGCACGCCGAAAAAGTCGAATAGCATCGCCGGTTGCATCGCCTTGATCGTGTCCGGACTTGCACTGTTGGCGACCGGTACGTTCGGCACACCGTTGCGCAATTCGAAAGCGCCCTCCAGATAAACCGAGCGCCATGGACCGCTTTCTGCCTGATAGCCTAACTGCTCGTAGGTGTCGGCAAGAAGGTTCTTGGCCTCGGCATTTTCAGGATCGGCGAAAACGACATGCTTCATCGCTTCGGCTACCCAGCGATACTCGCCCTTCTCGAAATCGGCCTTCGCCTTTTCCATGATCGCGGCCGCGCCGCCCATATACTCGACATATTTCTTCGCCACGGGCTCAGGCGGTAGCTGGTCGAGCGTTGTCGGGTTTGCATCGTACCAGCCCATGTAGCGCTGGTAGATGGCGCGCGCATTGTGCTTGTACGTGCCGTAATAGCCGCGATTGTACCACTCCTTGGCCAGCTCCGGCGGAAGCTTGATCATGTCTGCGATCTCGGTGCCGGTGTAACCAGTGTTCATCAGGCGCACGGTCTGATCGTGTAGATATTTGTAGAGGTCGCGCTGCTTCTTCAGGGCGTCGACGACCTTTTCGGTGCCCCACATCGGCCAGTGATGACTCTGGAACTTCACGTCGATGCCATCGCCGTAAAGCTCGATGGTCTCGTTGAGATAACTTGCCCATTTTAGAGCGTCACGGACCTGCGCGCCGCGCAGCGTCAGGATGTTGTGCAGAGTAGAGGTCGAATTCTCGGCCATCCACATTGCGCGGAGGTCCGGGAAGTATGTATTCATCTCAGCCGGTGCCTCGGTGCCCGGCGTCATCTGAAACACCATCTTCACGCCATCGACGATGACCTCCTCGCCGGTCGCCTTGATCTCGCGTGTTGGCTCGATCAGAGTTGCTGTGCCGGCCGACGCTGTCTGACCCAAACCGCCGTTGACGCCGCCTTGCGGATTACGCGGAAGCACGGCGCCATACATGAACACCGCGCGGCGGCTCATCGCATTCCCGGCAATCACGTTTTCGCTGACGGCGTGTTCGGTGAAGTGTTCTGGCGCGATGATCTGCACCTTGCCCGACTTTACGTCGGCCCCGTCGACGATGCCACGAACACCACCGTAGTGGTCGATGTGGGAATGACTGTAGACGACGGCCACGATCGGCAATTGACCTAGGTTGGCCGACACCAGCTCATAGGCGGCCTTGGCGGTTTCTGTGGAGATCAACGGATCGAAGACGATCCATCCGGTATCGCCTTTGATGAAACTGATGTTCGACAGATCGTATCCGCGCACCTGATAGATGCGATCCTTAAGCACCTCAAATAGCCCATAGTGCATATTGAGCTGAGCGTTTCGCCAAAGGCTCGGGTTGACCGTATCGGGCGCAGGTTTGTCGTCACCGATGTAAGTCTTGTACTGCTCCAAATCCCAGACGACGTTTCCGTTGGCGCCCTTGATGGTCAGGGTGTCGGGTTTGGCAATGAAACCACGACTCGCGTTCTCAAAATCCTCTCGATCGTCGAAGTTCAGAGATTCCTGCATTGCCTTGTTCGCGGCTTTGGTCGCCTCAGTTGCAGGTTTGGGACCGGTTTGCGCGTGACCGACGGCGACGGTCATGCACAAAGCCGCAAAGGCCGTCGGCAGCAAACACCTCAAGCGAATGGAATTCATAGACGTCACTCCCTCTTGTTGCGCCGCCACCTTCGGCAGCGGGCTACGCCGGCAAAAACTCGTCGTCGGCCATGTTCCATCTACAATTGCTATTGGACTACTTCCGGCGCACATCTGCATGACGCAGTAGAGGCCAAAATCGGAGCGCTGCCTATTGCCCTTTGGGGAAATGGCGCCAGTCGGGCCACCTTCGCGGCGGAATAAACGGAAAGCCAATCCAAGCTGAGGGCATCAACGTCCGCTTTCCCGATGACACGCCATATTCGTGGACAGACGGGACGACCGCATCGGGTCATTTCTACCGCTTCACTCCCTGACCTTCGAGCGCGCCCAGTAAAAGGTGCAGTTCTCGATTCCTAGCGGACCTTGAACTGGCTAGTCGCGACCGCCAGAATTGGCAGGCGGGGCCACATCACCATTCCTTCGCGCGGTCAGCCTCAGTCGCAGGACTCTCAGAGGGTCTGGCGGTGCGTCTCGCTTCACCGATTGGGCCGTCCCGGCCATCCTCCGCCGAAATGCAAACGCAGAGCCGCGAGCCATGGCTCCTTGCCAATTTAAAATCGGACCACCATTCCGACAATCGGACCCTGCTGGACGACATCGAAGACAAATCCGTCGTCGTTGGTGTAGTCGACGCCCAGGGCGCGGTAACCTGCCACCGCAGAGATACTGTCGTTGAACCGGTATCCGATTGCCCCGGCAACGTCCCAGTCGATGTCGGCTCCACCGGCCCCAACCAGGCCCCATCCGGTCAAATAGATCTCCGGTGTGATCGCGTAGTTTCCACGCAGGCCAGCCACGGCATCCACCCAGGTCGCGCCGTCGCTTCGCGAGACACCGTCGAGAATGCCGCCGCTAAAGGAGATGTCGGTGTCGACCGACCACACCCTGGCCCCGGCGACCACCTCAAGGCGTCCGGAAGTGTCCTCGAGAAGCGCGTAGCCGGCCCCGATCAACCCGGCAAATGTTTCCGAGGATACCTCGACGTTCGAAGCAAGAATGCCTCGCGGCGTTCCGGTAGACCCGGAGATCTTGGTGTACATGATGTCGCCGAAGACGCTGTAGCGGTCGTAGCGCGCCTCGCCGATCGCCATGGCCCCAAAGTCGAGGTGATCAAAGATGTCGCCGAAACTCGCATCGACCTCGATCGGCGGCAGCCCGAACTGCCCGACGTCCCCGGATATGCCCGCCGCCCAGAAATAGGGGGCGACCGAGAACGTCCAGCCCTCCTCGGTAACGATTTGTTGGGTTTCGGGTGTGACCGGCGAATACACGTCGGCAGCTTTGGCTCCATCGGCAAGCAGGAGGCCGCCGACGCAGGCGAGAGTAGTAGAAGCCAAACCAAATTTCATAATTCCCCTCCAATATTGGTAGATTGTTACTGGTCACATACGTTGTTCGCGGCGGTTTTCCTGGAATTGCAATCAGTGCTGATCGAGCTGGCCTTTGCTGATCCGCCAGGCACAGTTGCGCCCAGCTCTCCAACGTGGCTGGCAAAGTTGTCACGCGTGTTCTGGTCGACAACGGCGACAGGGGCAGCAATTACCAGCCCAGCCGTAGTCCCTGCTGCATGCGCGACACCCGCAGTTGCGGTGACGATGTGGTCGCCAAGACCCAGCCGATTGTCGCTCAACGCCTGTCCGCTTGAGAGGCGGGCGCCGATGAGTTGGACGATCTCGGGCGACTCGGCGAACTTGCTATGATGAAGATCATCGCCCGCTTTGATTTTAGTAAGGTCGATGACGGATATGTTGTTGGCCGCGAGTTCAGATTTGTATGGCTCCTGCTCCGGATCGATCGAACCCAGCCGGGCCACGTCTCCCCAGACGCGCCGCGATACCGCCAACGCCCGGTCATCACGGGAAACAAAGAGTGTGAATTGTGGGCGCGGAGCTCCCATATCGGCGATCTGCGACCGAAAAACGTCGACATCCACGTCGGGCGCGGCCAGCATGACGTTCTTGAATTTGGCCGGGAGACGGCCGTTGCGGATCGCCATCTGCCGAAGAGACTCCAGGGCCAGCCAGTTCCCCATCGAATGCGCCAGTACCGAGACCTCTTTGACATTGGGGTCGCGCCCCAAATACTGAAATAGATTCTCCAGGGCGTTGCGCGTGTAGTTGGTGCTTTCGCGGTCGTATCCATACGCAAGCAGACTGCCCCGGGACGGCCAGGTCACCAGCACCGGCACGCTGTGCGCGCCCGAGTCGTGGACAATCTGCGCGAAACGGTAAACCGAGTCCTCGAACCGGTTGTTGAAACCGTGAATGAAGACAAGAACGCTGCGATCCTGGCTTTTTGCCACAGAGGTTTTGAACCAGTTTTCGGCCGCGTCCCGGGTAACTTCCTCCGCCCGCAGGGTCGCGAAATCGGTCGCAGGATTTGAGGGCAGCTTTCGCGGCCACGCAACCTCGCCGACTTTCCGGACATTGTCCGGCGGGATCGATACGGTGATCTCCGCGAATGCCGGCGTCAGCCCGCGTTCGCCGCTGAACATCTCGCCGGGCTTGGCTGCTCGGTTGCGAGTCGTCGCGACCAGCATTTCGACCGTGCTGTTAGTCGGAGAGTTGTCAGCTACTGGCGAGAGAACGCCCGTCGGCCGGCTGGCGCAGCCCTCTAGAAGGGCTAGTAGCGCAACGGCCGCCACAATTCCTTGGACATTGCGTCGGGCGCGCTCGCGTCTTGTGGCGGAGCGCACAGCGCTGCTCAACCATCTGCGCGCTGTCGTGCTTGAGCGCGGAATCATTGTGGCGCAGGGGAGGCGCACGGTTGCGGATGCGCTTTCAGCCTTCGCCGATGAGGACGATCCCCGTCTGTCGCCGCACATGCGGGTTCTGATCGAAGACTTACGCACCGAGTGGCGCAGTCTTGGTGAGCGGATTGCCACCTTCGATGCCGAGTTCGCGCACATGGCGCGCGAGGTCCCCAAAAATGCTGTAGCGGCCGTAGCGCGCATCGACGATCGCCATGGCAGCGAAATCGCGATTGTCGGGGATGTCGCTAAAATCGGCGTCAATATCGATTACGGGCAGACCAAACGACCTCGTCTGCCCTGAGAGGCCCGCAGCCCAGAAATACGGAGTGACTGAAAAGGTCCAGCCGTCCAACACGGCAGGCTCGACCGTCGGCGCTGTAGCAGAAATGACATCTGCAGCACGAACCGGGAAGGTGAGCATGGCGCCGCAGGCAAAATAAAGAAAAAGGCGCTTCATGTTATATCGCATTGGTGATCTCGTCTGCGCAGCGCGGTGTTTGCCGACCGATTCAAAGTAACCCGATTCAGTCCATAGATATTGTCCGTAGACGGAACGCTATTCTCTCAGTCGGCCACGACCTCCCAGGTATCGTCCGGGTTGAAGCGTTCGACGTATTTGACGATCTGCTCGGTGGTTGGGCCAAGGTCGGTTTCGTAGACGACGCCGTGCTGGTTGAGGGCGAAGGTCTTGACGCCGGTCCCGCCATATTTGGCCGGCCATGCGATGAGGCCGAAACCTGCGATCATGTTGCCGTTGATGACGTAGTCATAGGCGCCGCCGGCGATATGATCGCCCTGTCCGGTCAGGATCTTGTACTTGTAGCCGAAATAGCCGTCCCCCTTGGCGGCGTCATCGAGCTCGGCCTGGCTGATCGCATCGCCAGCCGGGCTTTCGCCGTTGACCTCGTCTGCCTGCCAGTAGAGCCCATCGGTCATGTCATCCGTACTGATCAGCTTTTGCGCGAACTCCTCCACGCCATCCTCGTCGCGATCCTGCGATGCATAGTCCTCCTGTGCGTCGACATAGGCGCGCATGGTCTCGATCGCGGTGAGCTCGTTCTCGCCGACATACCGGTTCACGATCTCTTCGAGCCCGGCATAGGTGTCGAAAGCCCACTTGCCGTCCTCGCCCTTGACGATCGGAAAAGGCAGCGGCCACAGCTTGTCGCCGATCTGCAGCGTGCGGCGGTCGCCCTCGCCGTCGAGGACAAGCTGCTTGGCCACACCCTCCTTGATCGCCGCCAGCGTCTCGTCCGAGTTCTCGTCGGCCTTCAGCCTTTCCGCATCGAGGCCGAGAAGTACCGCAACCGCACCGTTACCGGCGTCGTCCAGCGCCTTCTTGAACGCTTCGACCGCTGCTTCCGGCGTGTCGAAGACGGGCGGCTCGGCTGCGGCCGCAAAGGCGGTGATCTCCGGCGCTTGCTGCGCGGCGGCTGGCTGCGCGACAGCGATGCCTGCTGCAAGCGCCACGGCGCAGACAGAGCGGAGAAAGATCGTGTGCGAGAGTCCCGTGTGACGGGTGGTGCTGAACATCTGTGTCATGATCCTGTCCTCCCGTTCCGTTAACGCCGGTGTCCGCCACTGGGGCGCTTGATCTGGCGATGGCCGCCGCCACGGCTGCCGCCGCCCATCGATTGGTGGCCGCGGTTGGAGCTGACCCTGGTTGCCTTGCCGCGGTCCACATTGCCGAGCCCCGACGGCTTCTTAGGCCGGTTGTCGACTTTGGCAGCGGGTTTCGGCTTGCCAGCCGGGCGGTTCACTTTGGCTGGCTTCGCTGCCGGGCGATTGGCGATAGGCTTGGCAGCAGGTTTCTGGATATTGGGCTTGTTGGCGGGGCGGGTGACGTTGGCGGGTTTGGCCTTCAGCCCGTCCAGCGTGCTCTTGCGCACGTCTCTCGACCCGGCGGTCTTGCCCGGCGCCCTGTTCGCGAGGCTGTCGTTCTTCTTGATGTCGCGGGCGCGGTCGCGGATGGCGTTGTCGCCATTCTTCTCGATCCGGTTCTTGATGTTGGTCTGATCGAACTTGTTCAGCTGATCGCGGTCGATCTTGATCTTGCTGCGGTCGACATTCTTCCAGTCGACGTCGTTGATGTTGACCTTGCCGTTGAAGTCGCGGTTGTTGAAGCAGTTGTTGCAGTCGATATCAATGTCGTTGCCGTTCCAGCGGCCGCCCCACACCCCCCAGTCATCCCAGTCGACGGCAGCGGCCCAGACAACGCCCGTCACCGCCCCGGCGAAAAAGGTCGCTCCCGGATACCAATAATTGGGATAGGGGTCGGGATAGTAGCGGACCGGTTCCCAGACATAGCCGGGCTCGTAGAGCATCTGAGGCGGATACTGCGGGAGATAGATCACCTCGGGGTTCGCCGACTTGATGACGAAATTGTCATTTTCCTTGGTGACCTGGATCTTGTCGTCGGTCTTGATCACGCCCTTGGCGACCGCCTCATCGCGCAGCTGCTGGATGGCGACCAGCACATCCTTCTGCTGGTAGGCGATGGCGTCGCCGAGCGACTGCGTCCATTCGAGGTCGTCGCTCATCATCGTGACGATGTCAGGATAGTTGAGCAGCGACACCACGGAGCCCTCCCAGCTCTCTTTCGGCTTTAGGCTCTTGTCCTTCTCATATCGGTCGAGGAAACGCGCCGCCTCGACGATCTGCAGCGGATAGAGCGCTGCCGCCGTGATCACCGCGATCAGTTCGTCCGGATAGAGCGCGATGCGCGCGACCAGCACTTCCATCTCGTCGGCGCTCAACGGCTCCGGCGAGGTCGCTTCCCCCGAAACGTCAGCCGCAGCCGTCTGCTCTTGGGCGAAGACGGATTGAGGCGGCATGACGGTGCCTAGCAGCAATGCCAACGCCGCCGCGCCGGCCCGCAGTGTATGGTTTTCCATCTATCGGCCCTCCCTGAGCGACAAACGACTCATTCGGCGGATTGTCCCGACAAGGCGTCGTTGACGGCGGATAGCAAAAACGCGGCTGCGAAAGGCTTGTGAAGATAGGCTACGCAGCCCGCGTCGCGCGCCTCCGCTTCAAGCGCTTCGTCGTTAACGGCGGTGATGAAGATGACCGGCAAGCTGGAGCCGGAATCGCGAAGCCAGCGCCGCAGCTGGATGCCGGACATGTTGGCAAGGTGAATGTCGAGCACCAGGCAGCCGATCGTGCCCTCGAAAACGGATTCAAGAAAGGTTTCTGCCGACGGGTATCCATGCGTTTGGTGACCGTGCGCGTTCAGCAACCGTTCGATGCTTCTTAGCATGCTCGGATCGTCGTCCATGACAGCCACTGTTCGTGGCGGGTTTTCCAAATTCCGCTCCTCGAAGAGCTGACGGGAATTGCAGACGGGATTGTGAGCCGTGTTAACGTTGGTGGATATTGGCCTTTGGGGAAACACCGGGTGTTGGATTTGAGACCGCCAGCGTTGGCCGGACTGGCCTTAGCCTCTCCGCGTCGACACTATCTCGGCGAGGGACGTAACGCCCGACTTTTGAGTTCGTCGAGCGTGAGCGGAGCCGGCTGCTGGCTGGCGGCTCCCGGCTCGTTGGCAGTTTGCGCCGAGGCCATTTGCGGCATCGGGCCAAGGAGAAGGCTCATTGCCGCAGCATCGAGGCGGTTATGCGATTGCCAGCCATTTCTGGTACCTCCCAGAATCTGAATGCGATTACGGCAATCCAAGTATCATTGCCGGTTTCGGCTATCCGGCCGCACGATGCAACGAAATCCAAGATGCGAGATCGAGGTGTCGACCGGTTGCGCCATTCGCGCGGCAGGTCGGTAGCGGCGGCAGTAGTTCGGCGCGCACAGGTGAGAGCCGCCCTTGGTGACCTTGCGAGGAATTTTTACATCCGGCTGGCGCGGATCGATGCTTCCTTCGCGCGTGCCGCCGCGCGGGTTGGCGGCCGTGCAGCATGGGCTGTCGATCTCGACGTGCTCCTGATACCAGTCGGTCGTCCACTGCCAGACATTGCCGGCCATGTCGAAAAGGCCGTAGCCGTTGGGCGGGAACGATCCGACCGGCGCGGTGGATTCGAAGCCGTCCCCCAGCGTGTTGCGGTAAGGGAATTCGCCCTGCCAGATATTGGCCATGTGCGTTCCGTGAGGCGTCAGCTCGTCGCCCCACACAAACTCCGCGCCATCAAGTCCGCCACGCGCGGCGAACTCCCATTCGGCTTCGGTTGGCAATTCCTTGCCGATCCATTTCGCATAGGCTTCGACATCCTCGAAGGCGACGTGCACCACCGGATGATCCATCAGCTTCTTGATATTGCTTGCCGGCCCCCTTGGATGGCGCCAGTTGGCGCCGGCGACATAGACCCACCAGTTGTAGTGGTTGCGCAAGTCGACTGGCCCCGATGGCTTTTTGAACATAGTCGACGAAGGCGCCAGCATGTCGGGCTGGGCACCTGGATAATCATGCGGGTTCACAGGCCGCTCAGCCGCTGTGACATAGCCAGTCGCATCGACGAAGCGGGCGAATTCGCGGTTGGTGACGGTGCAGACATCCATCCAGAAGCCGCCCACCATTACCCTGTGGGCCGGCGCCTCTTCCGGATAGTGTTGGTCCGACCCCATGAGGAAAGTCCCGCCGGGAATCCACACCATCCCGTGGCGGGTCGCTTCGGCCCGCACGGAGGCTACCGGTTCTCGTTCGGTGTCGGAAAGGCCTGTCATTGCGTCTATCGGGTCGTCCTTGATTGATGCGCTGGGGTGCCTACTCATTGTTCGAACGCAAACACCTTCGCCCAGTCGGCTTTCATGTCGACCACCGTCCACTGATTGACCGCGGCGGCGTCGAGCGCCTTGTCGAGGCGGCCGTATTCCGTGTTCCGGTCATAGGCGTATTCGCGCTCGGCATCCGTGTGATGGACGATCAGGCCGAACCGCGGCCCGTCGGCGAGCGTCGTCCATTGCAGCATTTGCAGATCGCCGTCCGAGTTGCCGAACGCAGCGATGGGTTTGCGGCCGATGTGCTGCTGAATGCCGACCGGCTTGCCGACGTTGTCGTCGATGAAGTTGACCTCGGGCAGCCGAAACAGCGTCGGATCGTCGTCCTTCATTTCGAACTTCGTCTTGATCGACGACCCGACCACCTGTTCCGGCGGGATGCCATAGACCTTTTCCATCCATGGGCGCATGAACTCGATGCCGCCGCCAGACACGATGAATGTCTTGAAGCCGTTGGCGCGCAGGTAGGCGAGAAGTTCGAGCATCGGCTGGTAGACCAACTCGGTATAAGGCTTCTTGAAGCGTGGGTCGCGAGCGGTGGCGATCCAGTCGGTCACGATTGTCTGGAACTGTTCGGTGGTCATGTTGGCGTGGGTCGCCATGACGAGTTCCAGCAGACCCTTTTCGCCGGTCGCGGCGAGCGTCTTCATGTCACCTTCGAGCACCGCCTGAAACGGCTGGGTGGTTGCCCATTCGGGGTGATTTGGCGCCTCGGCCTTCACCCTATCGAGCGCGAAGGCAAGCTGGACGTACATGGGGTGCTCGGTCCACAGCGTGCCGTCATTGTCGAACACCGCGATGCGTTCGGGCTCCGGCACGAAGTCGGGCGAGCCTTCCTTGCTCACCTTCTCAACGAACTCGACGATCGCGGCCTTCGGTGCGGTGTCGCTCCAGGAGGGCAACGGATCGGACTGGGCGAGGGCGAGGGCTGGAGCCAAAAAGCCAATTATGAAGAGCAGAGTTTTCACAATCATCTCCTCAGAAGCCAGCGAGCCGCTTGGCGGCCGTTCCAAAGTTGCCCAGATGGTAGACGGCAATGCCTTTCGCACCGAAGCGGAAATGCTCGAAGGGTTCGGTCTCGCGGGCTACCACCCACGCGATGGGGCCTACCCCCGTCGTCACATGCGGATTGTAGTTCGGTCCGGAGTGCTTCGGAATAAAATTCTCGACGTATTCAAAGAGAGCCGGATCGAATTTGGTCCCGGTCGGGTCTGGAACGAATGCGTCCTGGCCACCGCCGCTGCGGCGGAACGGGACAACGGCGGCGACCACCGCTTCCTGGACCGCAAGCAGTTCGGGGGATGGCGCAACTACGATCCCCTGCAGACCGATCTTGCCGGCCGGTACGTGGTAGAGACCGGTAGCCTCCAGCTGCAGCCCGCCGATGTTGAAACTTGGCACAGCAGCGCCGACCGCCGCTAGAACCTTATCGAGTTCATCTGCAGCCACGTAGGTCTGAAGCACAGTGATATGCGGCGTATGGGTGGCGTCGAGCTTGAAACCCTCGGGCATCTGCTCGCGCAGCCGCGCGTTCCAGTCCTGGGCCGCGGCTATCATTGCGTCGTCGGGCTCGATCAGGATGTCGATCGCGACCAGATCGCTCTGGGCAAAGACGGGCGTCGCGGCCAAAGCGAGGGCAGCGGCGAGCCAGATTGAAAGAACGATGCGCATGTTTTCCTCCATTTCCAGCAGTGGGGCCGGGGCCACTCTGCTCGAATCAGTTTCCGGTCGGAAGCGCCAGATTGACGCCTTCCTTTTCAAGCGCCTCGCGCACTCACTGGCGCTTCGCGGCGCAAGCAAAATTGGTCATAGCTTGATGTCTCCTCCGTCGCGACGTTTGAACAGCAGCGTCCAAATCCTTCCTTCACCGAGGGCGACGTTCAGTTCTCTGGATGCGATGTAGGGAATCAGTATCAGCAGCATGATCAGACTTGTCGCGAGAGTCTGCGGCAGCTTGGCGCCCCCGAACTCGGCGAGCGAAACGGCTACCGTTCGGCCGTGAATCAGCCCGACGACGACCTGCTCGACGACCGAGAGAACGAGAAGCAGGATCAGGTAGAGCAAGGCCTTGTAGGCGATCACGTGGACGATCCTGGCACCTGCGCGTCGGTCGCCCAAACGGATCATGTGTCCGAGCAATATGAATTTGGCCAGGATCAACGCCTTGATGGCCGCCAGCCCCGAAGGCAGATAGCTGATACCCGCCTCGCCAAGTATCGACATCTTGTAGAGAATAAGCGCGCCAAAGCAGACGAACAGATACAGGGATAGCAGCGCATACTCGCGCAGCTCGTCCTTTGCCCGCTGGGCGAGGGTCTCGGGTGAAGGACTGTTGTTTACTACTGCCATTGACCCTGCTGCCGTTTACCCGTGCGACCGCCGTAGCGGGGCCGATCGGCCCGTCCCGCTACGACGCGAATGTGATGGTCAGTTGTGCATCCCTGCCTTGAGGCGCTCCTCGATCTTGCTGAGGTTGAAGGAGCCAGGGGTCTGACTCGGCGGATAGTCCTTCATGGTAGTTAGGAACTTGGCTGCCAGCGCCTGGATCGGGACAGCGACGAAGGCGTGATCAAGGAACCAATCATTGTACACATTGGCGTTGTGCTGAGCCCTTTCGAACGGATCGCGGCGGAGATTGAAAAGCAGCGGCATGCGCAGTTCGATGAAAGGTTCGCGCCAGACACCGAGCGCTTCGCCGCGATTCTCCAGGAACACTACCTTCCAGTCGTCGTAGCGGGCCGCGACTATCTGACCATCATCGTTCACGTACCAGAACTCGTGTCGCGGCGACTGGTCGGTCTTGCCTTCCAAGTAGTCGAGCTGGTTGTAGCCGTCGATGTAGTTGCGATAGTGCCGACCGTTGAGATCGACGCCGCTGAGCAGCTTCTCCTTGATGTCAGTAGCGCCGGCAATCGCGGCGAAGGTCGGCAGCCAGTCCTCGTGCGCGACGATGCCGTTGAGTACCTTACCCCCCGGGAAACGCCCCGGCCAGCGAATATAGGCGGGTACTCGGTACGCGCCTTCCCAGTTAGAGTTCTTTTCGCTGCGGAAGGGCGTCGTGCCGGCATCCGGCCAAGTGTTGTAGTGCGGACCATTGTCGGTCGAGTACATGACCACGGTGTTGTCGGCCATGCCCAGATCGTCGAGAAGCTTCAGCAGTTCACCGACCTGCATGTCGTGCTCGACCATGCCGTCATGATACTCGTCGCCACTTGGGCCGGCGATGCCGGTACGCTCTTCCCGAACATGCGTGCGGAAATGCATCCGCGTGCCGTTCCACCACACGAACCACGGCGTACCGGCTGCGTTTTGCCGCGTGATGAAGTCCTTGGCCGCCGCCACGGTCTCGTCATCAATCGTCTCCATGCGCTTCTTCGTGAGTGGACCGGTGTTCTCGATCCTTTGCGTCCCGTCGGCATTCGCCCATGAATGCAGGACGCCGCGCGGGCCGAACTGCTCGACGAACTTCTTGCCGTTGGCGAGCACCATGTCCCTGGGATAGTCGCGGTTCTCGGGCTCTTCCTCGGCGTTCAGATGATAGAGATTACCCAGGAATTCGTCGAAGCCATGCATGGTCGGCAGGTGCTCGTCGCGATCACCCTGATGGTTCTTCCCGAACTGGCCGGTCGCATAGCCCTGGCTCTTCAGGACAGTTGCCATGGTGACATCAGTCTTCTGCCAGCCTTGCGGCGCCCCCGGCAGGCCGACTTTGGTCATGCCGGTACGGACCGGAACATTGCCGCCTATGAAGGCCGCGCGTCCAGCTGTGCAGCTTTGTTGGGCATAGTAGTCGGTGAAGGCCAGGCCTTCGTTCGCGACCCTATCGATGTTCGGCGTCCGGTAGCCCATCATGCCCAGGTTTCTGTGGCTGATGTTCCAAGTGCCGATATCGTCGCCCCATATGACGAGGATGTTGGGCTTGGCGCCCGCAGCCTGCGCCCTCGCCGGCTGGACCGAAGTGGTCGATACGCCGGCGGAGAGAGCGGACACGGCAAACAATGACGCGCCGCTAAGCAGCAGGTCGCGGCGCCGCAAGTTAATCTCGGGTGGACATTCGCTGGCCGTCAGGCCCGGTTGCTTGTCGCTGGTCATGGTGTTTCCTCGTTTCACTACGGTCCCGGGCCGCCGAATCCTTCACGACCCGGCCGACATCATCAGTCGGATTTAATGTGTGAAGACCCAAACCAAACTTGTCTTCACGTTCAAAATTCCTCATTTGTCGAAGGTGGGTTGATTGCTTCCCCTTCTTCATCGACCGGAGGAACTTCGCATTGAAGATTGACGCTGCGATAGTTGGACCAAGGGCCTAGCTTCGAGAGATCGCTCAACACCGCGCGAGCGCATAGGCAATGAAGCGGCCAACGGCTAAGCTGTGCGTGCTTTGCGGCGGGGGCACATACGGGCCATGGTAGCGACGGGCGATCACTTGTGGATACCTCGAAGCCATTTGTATTGGCTGCATCGTCGCGTGTTCGCGATCGTGCTCCTCATCGTCATGGTGTGTCCTTTTGCGCTGAGCCCAGCAGCGAGCGCGACAAAGACTAGCGACGGCCTGGGAGAGGATCGCAGGATCCTGGTTCTCTACGAAAACGACCCAACGCTTCCAGCAGCCCTGGAGTTCACGCAGGGGCTGAAGACGAGCCTGGAAGAGGGAATTCCGGTCAGGTTCGAAACTTACAGCGAGTATCTTGACCTTCTGCGCTTCTCAAACCCAGAGAACCTCTCGCGTAAGGCTGCGGACATGGCGGCCAAGTACACAGGAATTTCTCTGGACGTCGTCATAGCCGTCGGCCCGGGCGCAGTGAGGTTCATGCTTCGGCATCGCGGGGAGATCGCCCCTGGAGTGCCTCTTGTCTTCGGCGGAACACGCGTCGAGACGGCCAAGGACTTGCGGCTGCCCGCTGACGCGATGGGAGTCGTCAGCCATTTCGACGTGAAGGGCACGATCGACCTCGCCCGGCGACTACAGCCCGGCGCGCGGACAATTGTCGTGGTGACCGGGTCAAGCGATTTCGACCGCGATTGGGAGGCGGCCGCGCGCCGCGACCTTGCGGGATTGTCCGGCGAATTTGATGTGAATTATCTGTCCGGTCTAACCATCGAGGGTTTTGTCGAAGCAGCGAAGCGGCTCTCTCCAGACACAATCCTGCTGATCCTGACGGTTATCCAGGATGCCGAGGGGAAGAGGTTCGTTCCGCGAGAGGTCGTGCGTCAGCTCGCCAGCGCGTCGGCCGCGCCTTCATATGGAGTTTACAGCACCTATGTCGGATTCGGCATTGTCGGCGGGCACGTGGAAAGCTTCCGGTCGGTCGGTGAGGACGTGGGGAAACTGGCCGTCGAGGCGATCCAAGGAAACATCTCCCCAGGTAAACTGATCGTGTCATCGTCCCGCCCGATCGTGGACTGGCTCCAGATGGCGCGTTGGGGCTTCGACAAGGATCGCCTGCCCGTGAACTCCGTCATCCAGGACTATCAACCGACGGTCTGGGAACAGTATCGCCTAGAGATCCTGGCGATCGTGGCAGTCATGGTCCTCCAGTCAGCCACGATTGCGGCTCTTGTTGTCCAGTACAGACGTCGCAGAAGGATCAAGGACGAACTCGCCCTCGAAAGGCTCGAACTGGCGCACCTTTCGCGCGTGCACCAGCTTGGCGAGCTCTCCGGCGCGTTTGCGCATGAGTTGAACCAGCCGCTTACCTCGATCCTGGCGAACGCCGAGGCGGGAGAGCGACTGCTTCAGTCCGAGCCCGCCGATATTGGGGAGATCAGGGAAATTCTCAAGGACATCGCGTCGGATGACAAGCGCGCTGCGTCGATCATCGGGCAGTTGCGACGCCTGATGGTGAAGGGCGATGCCAAGCTCCAAACGCTCGATCTGAACCAGGCGATAGCGGCCACTCTGGCCTTGGCAAACAGCGAACTCGTCGCACGGCAGACGACCGTGCGCTTCGATGCCCAAAGAGCCGAACTGAAGGTACGCGGCAGCGTTGAGCAACTCCAGCAGCTTGTGCTCAATCTCCTGCTGAATGCAGCCGAAGCGATGTCAAAGGTCTCCGTGGCAGAACGAAAAGTTGAAATAGAAACGCGAAAGAGGGATGATGGCATGTGCGAGATGTCGATCTCGGACTGCGGCCCGGGCATACCGCCCGAATTGAAAACAACGATTTTCAAGCCTTTCGTCTCGACCAAGGACAAGGGGCTCGGTTTGGGGCTGGCGATCTGCCGCTCCATTGCGCTCGCGCACGGGGGCTCGCTGGTATTTGACCATGGCCGCAGCAAGGGCGCGAAAGCCGTTCTGACACTGCCGTCTTTCTGAGGGTGGCGACGCATGGCGGACGAAGGTTCTATTGTCTATCTGGTGGATGACGACGAACGCATTCGCATGTCCCTCACGCGGTTGCTCTCGACGGCTGGATACGTGGTCAGGTCCTATGCAAGCGCCGAGGATTTCCTGAGCCACCACGACCCCGCCATTCCCGGATGTGCTGTCGTCGACCTTAGCTTGCCCGGAATGGACGGATTGGGCATCCAGCAAACGCTGGTCTCGAGTCAGGTCAAACGCCCGATCATTTTCGTAACCGGTTACGGGGACATTCCAACAAGCGTCAGGGCGATGAAAGCCGGTGCTGTAGACTTTCTTACGAAACCTGTGGAGGCATCGGCTCTGCTGTCGGCGGTGGTCCACGCACTCGATCGCGATGTGGAAACGCGACGCGAAGGCGAGCGGAAGCAAACGGTCGAGAAACGTTTGGCAATTCTTACCCCGCGCGAGCGCCAGGTCCTTGCGCACGTCGCGGCAGGGCGCCTCAACAAGCAGATTGCCGGCGACCTTGGAACCGTCGAGAAGACGATTAAGGTCCACCGCGCAAGGATGATGAGAAAAATGGAAGTCCGTACGGTGGCTGATCTTGTGCGGCTTGTCACATAGGTAGATCCAGCTGTTGACGCTCCAGGATTGGCCTTAGGGCCAACTACGGCATTGCCTTCCCTTGCTGTAGAAGATGCTGATGGGAGTAATCGTCGCGATCGTGGATGATGATGAGCCGGTTCGCCGAGCTCTGCGCCGACTCCTCCTTTCGCTTTCCTATCAGCCGATCATTTTTGCTTCCGGCGAGGAGTTCCTCGCGAGCCTCCGCCACGCCAGTCCAAGTTGCGCGGTGGTGGACTTGCATATGCCAGGGCTGAAAGGGTTGGACGTGCTGCTTCGTATTCGCTCGGAAGGCTTAAGGATTCCGGTGATCATCGTCACCGGCTTGGACCAAAGCGGAATGCGCGTGAAATGCATGGCGGCGGGGGCATCCGGATATCTGGTCAAGCCGATCGAACGGTCCGAGATGGCATCTGCGATCGAAGCCGCAATCGGCGTCTAAATGGTATATGAAAGTCGCCAAGCGACGCCCATCCAGACCTTGGCGATCAGCGATGCGAATGTCCCCCAATGGGTCATGGGCGTGAATTCGACCGGTTCCAAACGAATTTCCGCAATAGGGTCATGAGCCGAAATTCAGACCTAGGCGCGCGCCAGATCGACCGCCTCGGCAGCGTGTGCCATGATGGCGCGCGGGGCCACGGCAAGGATCGACTAGATGGTGGGCGTTCGCGGACGCAGCGGCCGTAAAAGAAAGCGAGCACATTGAAGCGGCTGGAGGGCAATCCCGGCAAACGCAAGCTGACCGATGTTGCCCGGCCAGTCGCCAATTGGCGATTGATGGACCGGGCGGACGAAAAACGGCCCCGCCGCGAGGGAAGAGCCGTTCAAATGCCGCGCATGCGCGGGATTTGCAGCCTTATGGTTGCGGGCGGGCTTTGCGCCTCGCCTCAAGCGCGGCCACCGCCAGATCGCGATATCGCAGCATCGCCTTCGGGCTGCTCGATACCGGATTGATTACCAGCGCACGCAATCGCTTGATATCGACGGCATCGACCAGCGCAACCAGTTCCTCCAGCTTCTTGCGAAAGCGCTTGTGCGTCTCGGCGGAAAAGTCGGGCGCTGGCGGGATAATCCCGGCGGCGGCGTCGGCGGCGATCTGTGCCCCTGCATTCAGCGGCTTTGCCTTCGGCTCGGCCTTTGCCTTCGGCGCTTTCGGCTCCTTGGCCTTGGCGGGCTTTTTCGGCTTGGCGGGTTTCCTCGCCTTGCCGGAAATCACCGCCGGGTTTCCGTCAGCGTCGAAAGCCGTGATGACCGGATCGCGGACGCAATCGGGATGCTTGGCTTTCAGTTCGGCGGCGGCGGCGAGGATGCCGTCAAGGCTGGTCGCCTCGGCGTTGTCATACTGGCCGCGTCCGAGGAAAAGGCTGGCGGCAAAGCGGACCGCGTTGCCGGCGATTTCTTCGTTGTAGGCCTCAGTGGATGCAAGAGTGGGCGTGGTCATTTCGGGAGCCTTTCGCGCTCGGTTTCGATGGTCCGGTGTTGGCTCGGGACACCGGAAAGAGCGAGCCGAAAGACGCGCGGACCGCTGCGGCGGGACGCCGCTCCGATTGAGCGTATGGTCGCTGCGGACTTCAGTTCCCGCGACTGGCCCTGGCAAGCGTCATCGCCTCATCGAATGTCATAGGCGGAGGCTCCGTCTCGACGGCGGCGGCGAAGGCCTCGACCGTGGTGTCGCCGACGATGGCATGGGTGTGTTCGTCGAGGATCGGCATGTCCAGCTCTTTCCATCTGAAGCTAGCCTCGCGGAACAGCGTCCAATGAGCGAGCCGGACGAAGACGTGCATCATCGTGTCGTCGCTGCGCCGGGCCGCTGCTGCCGCATGGCCGGCATATCGCTCAAGGCGTTCGTCGAGCCTTGCAAAATCCGTCTCGCTCAATATGGCCTGCTTTTCGAACTCATAATCCATGTCAGTTCCGCGTCCTCGGCGCGGTCGAACAACTTTCCTCCTCGCCGTCCATGCCGAGCAACAGCGCCATAGGATCGTCCTCCTCGGCGCCCTTGGCCGAAAGCCTCGCGCGGCTCGCCGGCGATAGGCCGAGTTCCGAACCCATTATCCGCGCCAGATCGACCGATTGCCGCCACAGCCGCCAGAACGGATTGACCACCGGCCCATTGACGCCCTGCACCAGCTTGCCGGTCTGTCGCAACTTGTCGTGCGCCTCGCGTGCCGCGCAGATGGCCACGCAATAATTTTCGATCAACGCCTGGTCGGCGGCGGTCAGAATGGCGGCCGGCGCCGATGCCAGCACATGCCGGTATTCCGCCTGCTCGCCAGCCGATAGATGCCCCGGCACGATCGGCTTGCCGCGGCCTTTCGGCTCACGCTCAAGCAGCGTCCTGAGCTTGTCGCCCGAAATCTTCGACCGGTTTCCTTCCAATGCCTTCAGGACGGCTGGCTTCGATGAATGATTGCCGCCACGCGGCATGGAGCCGACTCCTTCGTTTTGGGAAAGTCTCATTTTAATCGTGGCTTTTGCGCCGGACAAGCCGGGATCGTCGGGGAGAAGTCCGATGCGAAACCGGTCAGAATGGCCATTTCGCAACTGGAAAGTGCAATTGCCAAAGGGCCACGCAATTCGCTTTGCTCCCGGATTATTGGGCGACTCTGGCGCACCGGTCCTGCCCAGATCGCCTATTGGTTGTGGAGCCCCCCCCCGGCACGTCCCCCGGTTGTCATCGCGGGACTTTCACCTCCTCTTGAAGCTTTCGCCAGTGCGCCCAATGAGCCTCGATGCCTTCTAGCTTCTCGCCGGTCGCAATGTAGTGCGCGACGAAAGCGCCTCGAATCAAATAGGCGTTGCGAATGGTCACCGGTTCCTGGTCCCTCAAATTGGCCAGCACATCTTCGCCGATGACGACCTCGCACGCTGCTCGGAGTTCAGGAACGGCAAGCGAGATGGGCTGTCGCGAGTGAGCGCACGCATTTCGGATTTCACGGATCAGGTCGATGACTTTTCGATATGGCTTGTCGACGATGCCCATTCCGTAAGCGATCAACAGCTTGCGGCTGAAAGAGGAAATCGGGCCGTCAGCTTCAAAGATTTGCTTGCGGGCTGTCTCATCCTCCCGCAGCACGGGCAATTGCTGTAGAATTCGAAACTCCAGCATGTCCTCGATATTCGTCGCCGACAGGATGATTGCACCCCTGTCGCTTTCGCCGACCATGTCTAGCCCGGCCACGTAAGCTTCGTCGTCGTCGCGATAGTAGCCTTTGGAATAGACCTTGAGGTTTTTGAGATATGCGGGCTGTGTGACCATCGAACCTCTTCCAATTTGGAAGAGATTACCGCCGACCGCTTACCGGATCGTTGACCATTTCCCGCCTTAGTTCCCTACTCACCGTCATCATCGTCGTTCCCCTTATTGCGCTTGTCTTTCGGCTTCTTCTGCGTGGTGACCCGTTGCGCCTTGAGGTGATCGATGAACTCCAATTCGTCCATGCTGGTCGACACCAACGGTTCAGGCGGATCGTCGGCAATGATCGGTTCGGGCGGCTCGAAATCCGGATAGTCGATTTCGATCATGTCGGCTTCGGCCTCATATTCCTTGGCTTTCGCATTGAACGCCTCGCTTGCCGGGCGAAGCTGCTTGGCCAGTTCCTCCATGTCGTGACTGAACGGGTGCAGTTTCTCCCTATCGGCCTCGGCCAGTCTTTCATCGGCCTCGGCCTGCCATTGACCGACCGCCTCGTCATGGCGCCGGCCAAGCGTTGCGTCGAAGAACGGGGAAATGGCGGCGATGGCAATGTCGGTCAGCACGTCCGGACGCAAGGCCGACAGCGCATCGATCTCCGTCTGCTCCACGCCATAGCGCGCGCGCCATTCATCGGCTCGGCTTTCGCTTTCCTTGAACGGCGTTGACGGCAGAGCGAGCGTGCGGACCTGATCGACTGTCATGGCGAGCGGATAGACCGAGAAGTCGAGGCCCGGATAAAGCAGATCACGGAACGCATGCAACTTGCGGGCAATGTTGACTGGAATGCCCATGCCGGTCGGATCGAAATCGGTGAACGTGAAAACAACCATCGGGCGTCCGTCCGCCGCGCCATGCCGCGCCATCTGCTCCAGCATGGTGTTCGACGGTTCACCGGACGGCAGATAGAGCGAAGCGCCAAAACGTTCGGCAATCGGTCCAAGCACCGGCTCCAGGCCGGTCTTCTCGCCGAACAGGACGAGACGGAAAGGCTGGCGGTGGAACGGAAATCCGGTGTCCTCGTCGACCGCGACCGAGAGGTTGCCGAACCTGTCCGGGATATCGATGCGCGGCGCGGTGGCGACAATGCTTGGCCGCAATGCGAACTCGCCGGCCTCGACCGTGCGCTCGATTGGCGGCGTGTTGCGCTCGTCCTTGATCTTGTCCCAGCCAACATAGCCGAGCCAGCGCGCGAAACTGGCGATGCGCTGGAGGTAAAACCAGTTCTTCATGGTGTTGGTGAACGGCGTTCCGTCCGGCTTCACGATTCCGCCGTGCGCGACCAGCGCGTAGAAGCAGCCGCGGACATGCAGCACCCGGCCAAGCACGCCCGCATCTTCGAGGCTGTCGCGAAACCATTGCCCGAGCCTGTGATTGGCCGCCGTATCGAGCGAATAGGGATCGACGCCGTCCGACATGACAAGCAGTTCCGAGGCGGCCAGCCCGGTCGCCACGCATTGTTCGTCGAGAATGCGGCCGAGCGCCCCCTTTTCGTGAGGCTGCTTCGGAGGCTTTGGCTGCTTTGGCTCCTTCGGTGGCCGCTCCGGGCGTTCCTCGGCGGTCTCGGCCAGCGTATAGAGCGGCGCGACATAGGCGCGCTTCAGCGTCGCCTCGATCGCTGCGACGATATCGTCGATGAACGGTTCAACGTCGATCTGTTTGCTTTCCGAGATCAGCGGCAGTTCCGGCGTCGTGATGGCGATGTCGATTTCGAAATTGCATGGTCCCTTGAGGATGCCGGGAATCGTCATGCTCCAGCCTTCAACCGCCAGTTCGAACCGGTTGTCGTGCGGGCTGACAAAGCCTTCGGACGGACGCATCAGCGCCGGTGTCCGGTTGGTATAGATGATGCCGACCCTGACGGTGCCGGTCGATTTCCTGTTGTAGACCGCCGCGCCGCGCGTCCAGATCTCGACGACAAAGGGCAGCCGGGAGGAGCCGAGCAGCATGTCGCCCTCGCGGAAGGCATAGGCACCCTCGCGGGCGCTGCGGCCCATGCGCTTGAGCGACCGGATAGTATCCCGGCCGCCGTTGAGGATGATGTTGACGAGCGCGTGGCATCTGTCCTGGTCGTCGAGCAGTTGCCGCGTCGTCATGCGCGCCATCCGCGTTTTGACCTCTTTCAGCGCGAATCCCTCGAGATCGAACTCCCGCGCAAAGCGCATGACGCTCGTCTCGGGATCCACGTCGTGCAGCAGTTCGATGATCGTGGCGCGGTCGAACCACCGGACGACGGCTTTGCTGCCACCGAAGGCGACGCCGGTGCCGCACTGGCTCGCCCTGACATAAGTGGCGGTCCTCAGCGCATCGAACGGGAGGTCCGGCCCGATCCGCATCGTGATGCGGGTGCCCTCGTCGATGGTGCTGTCGAACCGCTCGGCGATTCTGGCGCTGCCGTCCGATATCGCCGTGGTCAGGACGAGGCCGACGCCGCGCGATTCGACAGTCAGGCTTCCGCCGGAAACATGTGCCACGCCCATGACGACGCGCAGGCCGTTGCCGAGCGCGCCGCGCCGCGCCATGCGCCAGCGCTTCGATGAGATCGCCGCGCGGTTGACGGCGAACAGTTCAAGGATTTTCGCCTCGGCCAGGCCGGGACCGAAATCGCGGACGATAAGCGCGTCGGCGGTGCATTCCACGTCGATGCCGGCGGGGGAAACGTCCAGCGCATTGTCGACGATTTCCTTGCTGGCCGCCATGGCGAGCGCATTGGACGCGCAGCCGGCGCGGCGCATGAGGGTCGGCTCGCTGAGGAAATCGCGCCATGCCGAGTGGGTGGTCTCAAGCATGATCGTGCCCCTTGAAAGTCGCCAAATCGCGATTTCGGCCGCTTTTCGAAAGGACCGCAAAACGCGCCATGGCTTGCCAAAGGGCACGGTTTCCAAGGCTTCCGGACCTTGCCCTCTTGTGATCGTGGCAGGGAAAGAGCATTATGCCGTCTCTCCTTTCAGGCTTTTGAAATACCGGTCGGGACGTTCCAGCGCCCCGACCGGATCAGTGTTTCGTCGGTTCGCTCGGCGCGCGGAAATGCGGATTATCTTCGACATACCAAAGCCAACTCGTGCCGCCCGGCTGGACCTGCTGGAGATCCGAAACCTCGTCGAAATAGGCGATGTCGGACCGCCGCCGGCCCGCGCTGTCCAAAACCCAAGCGCGATATCTTTTGCTGGCCAGCTCGTCGGTCATTCTGCGGCCTCCTCGTCGGTCAACTTCGCCTTGGCTGCTCCCCACCTAGCCATGCCGCCGTGCCGCTGCGCGATGCGCAGGCTCGCCTCGACCGATCCGGCCACGCGCACCTGGCCGCATCTGATCCGCGCTACCAGAACAATGGCTTTGAAAAACGCCTCGGTAAGGTGCTCGCGATAGGCGTCGAGTTCGGCGTCGGTCATGACGCTGGCTTTCCTGCATAGGTGCATAGGTCCGCATAGGTACTTCCCGGTTGTCCGCCGTGTTTGGCAAAATGACATTCTCCCGCGACAACCTGAAACCACCTATGCGCACCTATGCACCTATGCAGGCGTTTGTTGATTTCATTGATAAATTCGAGATTTTCCTGCATAGGTGCCCTCATTCTTCTTCTGGCTCGACGCCTTCGTCGGCTTCAATTTTCCAAAGGGTCTTGTTGGCCCGGTTATGGCCATTACGGACGAGTTTCCGACGGGCAACCTTGCGGTTCCGATTGGCGCTAAGCCACTTGCCGAGCGCGATCGGATCGACATTGCCTTTCGGCGCCGGGGCGATCATCAGCAGGGCTTCACGTAGCTGTTCGCCCGCTGGCGTCTGGACAAAGGCGCCGTCATCGTTCGGGTCGCTCAGTCTGATGAGGCCTGCGGCGGTGTAATCGACCCCATCGGCGGGCCATGCCGCAAAGACAATGCGGCGGTGTTCAAGTGACGGATCGTTCTCGCGCATGTTCTCGATGGTTGCGACCGGATCGGCGCAGCCGAGCCAAATGAGCGCCGAGCGCACGAGGTCGGACCAGGGACCATATGATGCAAGCCGGGTCTTTTTCCCCGGCAAGCCTGCCGCGATATAAGCGCGAACGATCGTCAGGCACGCGGCGACGTAACGGCCCCGCTCGCGCATCACAACCGCAATCGGGTCGGTCTTGAACTTGCGGAGTTCCGGTCGCTCTACGTTGGCGTCCAAATGCGCGGTGATGGTGCGGCGATTGAGGTCGCCGATGATGTCCAGATTGTTGCCGGTCGCAAACCATGTCGTGCGGCATTCAATATCGGGGCTTCTGGACGAGCCGAGAATGCGGACCTCGACGCGCGGGCGCTCAAGGATCTGGCAAAGCAGATCGCTCCGCAGCGCGCCGTTGATATTGTCGAGCGAGACAAGCGCCTGGCCTTTCAGCATGATCGCGCCAAGCCGCTTTTCCATTTCGTCGACATTGCGCGCCGCCGCCAGCGCGGGACAAATGCGGCCGGTGGCGATTACGGAAGCGATATCCCACAGCATGCTTTTACCGCTCCCCGCGTCCGGGGCTGAGGCGGCGTGCATCGGCGCCAGCGGAATCGCGCCTCGACAGACCGGCGTGATCAGGCCTGACAAAGCGACGGCCAAGCTCGCCGTGTCGGTGAAGCGAAACTCAGAGAGCAGCGCCTTGAGATCATCGAGCGCCCGTAGTGCCGCCGCCTTGTCGGGTCGCTCGTCGATCATCGGCATGATCGGCAATTCGGCCAGATAGAGCCGGGTCGATGCGTCGAAACCGACCGCGTCGACAAGCTGTCCCCTCGGGCCGAGCGTCGGTGCGGTGATGACGCCGGCTACTTCGCGGAAGGGCCAGTCGGCAATGCGGGCAAGCACAAGATGGGCGATATCTTCCGGCGGCTGGACGGGGAGCCATTGTTTGGCGCGCGAATTGAAGCGCTCAAAAGTCGCGGCGCGCTCCATGAACTGACGCAGCCATTCCGGACCGATATCGGCGAATTGCGCGGCGGCAGTCGGCATGCCGTTCGCGCCCTCGACCTCGCGCACGACAGGCGAAACGAGGCGATTGCCGCGGCGATAGATCGGCAAGCCAGCCTTCATCATCGCGCCCTCGACCGCTTCTGCAATATCGCTGTAGCCGGCCGCCTCGATCCGAATCATGGGCTTCGCGCCGGAACGGGACCGCGCTTCCTTCTCGCGGTCTCTGCGCGCTTGGCGCGCCCTATCCAATTCGGTGGCAGCGGCGTCGGCCTCATTTTTCACGGCTGCGCTCCTGTTCAAGCTGCTTGGCGGCGATGCGCTGGAAGATCTGGCGGAGTTCGTGTTCGGGAAGCGGCGGGCGGCAATAGGTCTGGTTCCAGGCATGCAGCAGGCCAGCCACGAAGTGCGAGGGCAGGGAAACGGCGCGGAGCAACTTGCCGGAGACGCGCGCGGCGGCATCGTCGCGATAGTCGCTGAATGTCCCGCCGACCATCTTGGCCCAGTCTTCGGGCGTCATGGCGTTGCGGGCGGTGCGCTCGGTTTCAGCCGTCGTCAGCCTGGCGACGATCCAGTCCGGGGCGTCGGCAAGCGCCACCTCGCGGGGATCGCCATCGGCTTCCCACGTATAATTTCGCCCGCTGATATGCCGGGAGGGCGGCGCCACCAGATAGGTGGTCAGGTCGATGCCCTCGCCGAAAGGCGGGATGCCGCCGTCCTTGATGACGTTGGTGGCGATCATCGGCAGCGTGAGCGACAGGCCGGGCGGACGCCGGAAGTAATAGTGCAGCCCGCCCGAGCCGGTCACCACGGTCCACGTCGGCGGCAGCTTGCCATTGTCGCGCTCGAGCGCCGCCAGCGTTGCCAGCCCGTCATTTTTCGGGTCGATATCGAGGGGAATGAGATTTTGCGTGACGACGCCGAGATTGGCTTCCGGCGCGAGCGCCCACCAGTGCTTGATAATGCCGCTGTCCGTGGTCGCCGAATGCAAGCCGTTCGGCGCAATGCGCTGGCCATGCGGCGGATCGATCTGCGCGACCGGGTGCTTGCACGGCGAACGGCAATCGCGCTGACGGCAGGCGCAGGCGAGCCGGCCGTTGCTCGATTCCGGCCACCACAGCGGCAGGACGGCATGGCCGTTGCGGGCAAAGGCAAGCGCCGTGGCGAGCGTTTCGCTCATGCCTCGCCCCCATCCCATCCGGGATAATAGGCGTCGAGCGCCTGGCAGGCGGCGTCGGAAAAGCGGCGCAGCAGTTCGCGGTGGTCGAAGGCGATTACCGGCGCATAGCGGATTTTCCCGCTGTCCTCGCGCAAGGCCAGCCCGGCCTTATCGATCAGCGGCTTGCTCGGCAATTGCACCCACCGGCTGTTGGTCTGGCAATGCGCCGAACAGCCGAAAATGCGGAAATGCCAGCCGACGACATGGAAATCACCGAAGCCCTTGAGGGTGCCGGAACCGGCGAACGCATTGAAGGCGAGGCAGGAAATGCCGCCCTCGGCGCGCCGCCGGATATCGAGCGCGCCGGTCATTTCAGCCACCCGCCGCCGCCGCGCCGTTTTGGCGGAACGATGGCCCGCCGCCGCGACCACAGCGTCTTGCTGTCATGGGAATAGTCGGCGACGCGCCAGCCCTTGCCGTGCGGTCGCATGATGCGGGTGCCGAATCCGCCATCGCTATCCTCGAAAGGCTCGTCCGGCGTCGAAATGAATTCGACGATTTCGGCGAACAGGGATGGCGATTTCGATGATGCGCGCATTTGGCGTCACCTTTGGTGATCGCCGCGCGGGTCTTGCATTTTTGGCTCGTGGATAATATCTAGGCAGCGGTCCCAAACAGCCGCCCAAAAGTACCGGAGCCGTCGCAGCCCTGCGGCGGTTTCGTCGTTTCAAGCGGCGGCGTCGTTGTCGTCGTCGACTGTGTTCATGTTGGCGCGCACCCATTCCTTGACGGCGCGCTGCGGGAACAGCGCCACAGCGCCTTGACCGGGCGTGAATTTGACCGCCTTCGGGAATCCGCGCTGCTGTTTCCGGAAAAGGTCGACGCGATCAGTGACGATGCGCCGCTCCTTGAGGTCGGCAAAGCGCCAGAAGGCGAATTCGTCATCGTCGTCAGGTGGGCCGGTTTTCATCGCCGGGCGGGATTTGGCTCCCGGCTTCGATCCGGCATCGCCAAGACGCTCAATGTCGACGCCCTTCGGCGAAGGGGGTTCGTATTTGGCTTTCGGGCTGTCCATGATGACCGTCTCCAGAAATCGAGCCGGCACGTATATATCACCAAATTTCCAGCCATTTCAGTGGCTTAAAATGCCCGATAATTATGGCCCCCCACAGATTGGGGGAGCCGCGAAGAAACCGCCAAGATGTCGGAAAATTATTTTTTGCGCCGCGCCGCGCGATTGCGAATGGCCTTGGCGACTTTCTTACGGGTCAGGCCATGCATGGTCGCGGCGCTGATGCAATCATCACCATCGCGAAAGCCGCGCGCCCGGTGTTCCTCGGCCTCGGCGGCGGCTTGTCCGGCTGGCGAAAGCGGTCGACCGCGTTTGGCCTTCGCCTTCGGCTTCGCTTTCGTCTCTTGCGCCTTTGCCAGCCGCGCGGCCCTGACCAGATAGTCCCGGCATAGCAGCCGCCAGATATCTTGCTCTGCCGCCTGCCGGGTCGGACGGTCGACCAGATAGCGCGCGCCTTCGTCATAGATCAGCCGCTCGATATCCTCGCCCGCGAGGAACTCTTCGCAAAAGTCCCGCACCGCCGCATCGGGCATCAGCCCCTCGGTGGCGTCCTTGCCCCTGTGGCGGTTGTGATCCCGCTTGACCTCCTTGCGCGATACGCCGGTCGCGCTGGACACCAGCTTGCGCGCTTCCTCGTCGCTCATGCCGAGTTGCGTCCAGTCGTCGACCGCACGACCGATGCGCTCGCCGTCGCCACTTGGCGCGCCCTTGCCGCGTTGCTGCGGAAGGATTTCGAGAAGCCAGCGGCAGACCGCCGGTTTCCCTTCCGGCGGCAGCGGCGCGCCGAGATTGGCGACCGCATGACAGATCAGAATTCTTTCGCTGGCGAGCGTCTCGGGATCGCTCACGACACGGCCCGCTTCGCCCCGACGATCCGTTCGACCTCGCTGGCCCAGACGGCAAGCGCGTGGGCCTTGGCCCGGTCGACCGTGGCGTGGAGGTAGTGGGCACCGACTCCGACAATCGCATGGTTCAAGGTGGCCTCAATCACGGAAGGGTCGACGCCGAGTTCCTGCATGCCGGATGCCGCCGTGCGCCTCAAATCGTGCAGCACCCAGCCGCTCGTCCCGCTGACCTCGTCCAGTTTCTTCTTGTGCTTGCTGAAGCCGGAAATCTTCTTGCCGGGATCGCCCATGAAGACGAATTCTTGCGCGACGCCATCGCCGACAAGGTCGAGCGCCAGCGGCGGCAATTTCAACCGGTGCGCTCGCGAAGATTTGTTTTCCGCCTGCCGCCAAACGCCGTCGAGAATGTGCCCGTATTTGAGCGAAGCGCCTTCGTCGCGCCGTTGCGCGGTGACGAGCAAAAATTTGACCAACTTGCCGAAGTTCCTCGCTGAGCGGCTGGTCCCGACATGATCGCAGGCATGCCAGATCGCCTTGATCTCGGCGTGCGTCAACGTCCTGTCGCGCTTCGTGACGCTGGCGATTTTGATCACGCTCCTCACGACGTCGACCTCGACGTGGTCTTCCTGCTCCATCCATCGCCAGATCGGCCCGCAATAGGCCAAAAACCGGGACGCCTGCTGCGGTGCCCGCTTGTGGATTTCGTCGCGGATAGCCCGAAGGTCTGCCTTGGAAAATTGCTTCGCGGGAAGCTTGAGGTGTGCGCCGAGATTGTTGCGGACCGTGCGCAGCGCGGCGTCGATGGTCTTCGTGCCCTTGGCACCCTTGGCGCGGCGCATCTTCTCGTAAAGGTCAATGACCTCGCCCAGCGTCTTGCTGCCCTGACGCGGATGCGGCGGCGGCGGCTCGACCGGCGCACCTGCATTGACGCGGTCAGCAAGGTCCGCAGCAGCCTTCCGGGCGTCGGCCAGTCCCATACCCTTGTTGTCGGGTAGCCAGTAGCCAATCGTTGTCTGTTTGAGCTTGCCGCCGATGCGGTAATAGACCGACCAGGTTCGCCGTTTCGCGCCGACGCGCAAGGTCAATCCGGCGCAGGCTGCGTCGGTGTAATTGCCTTCCGGCAGGGACGGGATGGCAAGGACGGTGAGTTTCATTTTCATGGTGTCAGCGGGTCTCCGAAGGTCCGCTGATTGATAACTAGCGGGTCACAGCGTCAGAAATTTCTAACAATTTTCTAACAGGAAGCCTGTTATACGATGAAATATAGAAAAGTGACAAGAAATAGTTTGTGCAGTGTTTTCAATGGCTTAGATACTGTTAAGCCATTGATCGAAAAGGGCTTTGACACTGACTCTTAATCAGCGGGTCACAGGTTCGATCCCTGTCGCACCCACCATATAATTCAATGACTTAGCCGCGTGCGACGCGGAACAAGAGAAGAACTTGGGACCGTGTAAGACGCGTCTCGCGTCTCATATGAGACTTTTCTGTTCAACCGTTCCGCCCGGAATGTTCGGCCGACATCCGGTCGAATATTGCCAGCTCGCGATTAGCGAGCAGCCCCGGTCTTTCATGAGGTCGAGCAAGTCCACCGCGCACTGCCGCATGCGTGGCATTTCCGGCTCCTCTATCGCTTCGACGAGCGCTACACCGGCCTCGACGAAGCAGGAAGGCCGATCGACACCAACCGTGGCCTGCGGCGTAAGCACCCGGTGAGGACCGCCTTGTTTGTGAGGAGGTGAAGCGCTGTTGTCGTGGTTGAATTCAATGACCACGATGCAAGCAGCGAGGATAGCCACGTGTCCATTCATCGGATGGAGATTGTGAGTGGGACAGGCCGGCGTCGGAGTTGGTCGACGGCGCTGAAGGAGCAGCTTGTCTCAGAAACGCTGGAGCCCGGGGTCACGGTGACCGAGGTGGCGCGCCGCCATGATCTCGATCGGTCGCTGATTTATCGCTGGCGTCGCGCCTTTGGGGTGAGACGCGCTCGTGCGGCCGGCGCCTTTCTGCCGGTTGAAGTCGTCGACGACGCCGCGGCAGCGACAGAATCTTCGCCGCCAAGGATGACCAGTGCTCCTGCGCCGGGTGCGGGGCGGATCGAGATCGAGTTCTCTGATGGTTATCTCGTGCGGGTCGACAATCAGGTCGATGACAACGCTCTTGCCCGTGTTCTGCGGGTTCTGGCGCGCCAGGGATGATTCCGGTCCCGACTGGCGTTCGGGTGTGGCTGGCCACTGGTCACACCGACATGAGGAAGGGCTTTCCGTCGCTGGCTCTGCAGGTCCAGGAGGTGCTCAAGGGCGATCCCTTGAGCGGCCATGTGTTCTGCTTCCGCGGCCGCAGAGGTGATCTTTTGAAGGTCATCTGGCACGACGGCCAGGGGGCGTGCCTGTTCACCAAACGACTGGAGCGGGGACGCTTTTTGTGGCCATCGCCGGCCGACGGCGCGGTGACGATCTCGACTGCCCAACTCGCTTATCTGCTCTCCGGGATCGACTGGCGAAACCCGCAGGAAACCTGGCGCCCGACGTCGATGGGATAACGGTTTTGTCTTTGCGATCGGGGGAGGATGTGATTCGCTCGGGCCTGTGAAATCCGCCCTTGATTCGCTTCCGTCCGATCTTGCTAGCGCCCATGCGATGATCCTCGCCGAGCGGGCCGCGCGCATGGAGGCGGAGGCCGTTGCGGCGCGTGCTCAAGCGGTGAACTCCTCGACAGAAGCGTTGATCGCATACCTCAAGCTGGAGATCGAGAAGCTGCGGCGCGAACTCTACGGCAGCCGCTCGGAGCGCAAGGAACGGCTCCTGGCGCAGATGGAACTGCAGCTGGAGGACCTCGAGGCGGCCGCGACAGAGGATGAGCTGGCGGCCGAGAAAGCGGCGGCGCAGACGCAGTCGGTCAAGTCGTTCGAGCGCAAGCGGCCGTCGCGCAAGCCGTTCCCAGAGCACCTGCCGCGCGAGCGCGTCGTCATCGCCGCGCCCGAAAGCTGTCCCTGCTGCGGATCGGCGAAACTGTCGAAGCTGGGCGAGGACGTGACGGAGACGCTGGAAGTGATCCCGCGCCAGTGGAAGGTGATCCAGACGGTGCGCGAAAAGTTCTCGTGCCGGGAATGTGAGAAGATCACGCAGCCGCCGGCCCCCTTCCACGTAACCCCGCGGGGCTTCGCCGGCCCGAACCTTTTGGCGATGATCCTGTTCGAGAAGTTCGGTCAGCATCAGCCGCTGAACCGGCAGAGCGAACGATACGCCCGCGAAGGCATCGATCTGAGCGTGTCGACGCTGGCCGACCAGGTCGGCGCCTGCGCGTTGGTGCTGCAGCCGCTGCATGCGCTGATCGAGACCCATGTGCTTGCTGCAGAGCGGCTGCATGGCGACGACACCACGGTGCCCATCCTGGCCAAGGGCAAGACGGCCACCGGCCACATCTGGACTTATGTCCGTGACGACCGGCCGTTTGGCGCAACCTCGCCGCCGGCCGCGCTCTACTACGCCTCGCGCGATCGACGACAGGATCACCCCGAGCGCCATCTGCAAGACTTCACCGGCATCCTGCAGGCCGACGCCTATAGCGGCTACAACACGCTTTACGATCCGTCGCGGCCTCAGGGTGCGATCACACCGGCACTGTGCTGGGCCCATGCGCGACGACAGTTCTTCGAGCTGGCCGACATTGCCTCCAATGCGCGGCGCGGAAAGAAGGCGCCGGCGATCTCACCGGTGGCGTTGGAGGCGGTGAAGCGCATCGACGCGCTGTTCGACATCGAGCGCGACATCAATGGCCTGCATGCTCAACAGCGGCTGGCGGTTCGCCAGGAAAGAAGTGCCCCACTGTTAACGAAGCTCGAAGAGTGGCTGCGGGACGAGCGCTCCCGCCTGTCGCGCTCGGCCTCGGTCGCCAAGCCGATCGACTATATGCTCCGGCGGTGGGACCGCTTTGCCCGCTTCATCGAGGACGGCCGGATTTGTCTTACGAACAACGCCGCCGAACGGGCGCTGCGCGGTTTTGCAACGACCGATTCATACTGCACCTCCTCCTCAAACGTCCGGAAACAGGGACTTTTGGTTTTCCATTTTGATACGACACGGGCCCCTGTGACGCGGAAACTGGGTTACTTGATCCTTTTCCAGGTCCGTGGCTCGTATTTGGTGCGGCGCATCCGGAACAACCTGCTCGGTAGGGAGCACGCCCTCCTTGATCAGTCGACGGACACGATGAGCGGTAACTCCAAGCTTTTTGGCGGCTTCGGTCAGCGTGAGCCATTCGCCATTCTTTTCGGCGGATCGGTAGCCGTGGATTTTATGGACCGTGCGCAGTGCCCCGACACGGCGCGCCGTCCAGGTTTTGCCTTCTCCGGTCTGCATTCCCATCCGGTTGAGAGTCGCAGCAATGTCTGTGTCGGACCAGCGGGTAGCCATAGACCGCATGACGGCAAGGGCGGCCTCCGGAGTACTCTGGCCATGTTCGCCAGCTTTGGGTTTGCGAATACGCAGCTGGGAGTGCTGGCCACCCCTCCAGTGGATCGTCAAAATAACTTCACGTTGCTCTTCATCGACGTCAGCGATGATATCCGACACGAGGGTGCGGAGGAGCTGCTGACGGCAACGCATATCGACGTCAGGCGCGCGCCAGGCAGCCTCCAGGTCGGTGGCAATGCCAGCAAAATCGGGAACTGGGGTGACAAGATCGATTTGTCGCGCTTGGGCCAAACCCGCTTCACAGGCTTCCACGCGCCTGAGCGCTGCCTCCCAGCTCTTCTCAAGTTGGGCAGCGATCAGCCGGTTGTCGGGGTCGCAAGCGGCATAGCGACGCTCAGCGAGAGATGCCTCGTATCGAGCTTGCTGCAAGTCCAGCTCCACCATACGGTGTCGTTCTTCCAGATTATCCCGATGCGCACGATCAGCTTCCATTGCGGCCTCGATCGCCATTGGCGTCACGGCTCTCAATATCTCTTTGCCGATGGCAGGGTCGATGCGAGATGCGCCAAAAGTCATGCATCGCGGCTTGGCCAGCATCTGGTTGATACGTTCGCAGCGGTAATAGGGATGACCCGGAGGCCGGCCCGAATAGACAACGCCCAACCGCCTTCCACATCGGCCGCAGGTGAGCAGGCCCGCAAGCAGCGCACGGCCGCCACGACCCGACTTGATGCCGCCTTTCTGTCCAAAGGCATTGACGGCGATATGGCTCTGGTTCCGCTCAAACTCACTCCAATCGATATAACCTTCATGATGATCCTGGAGCAGCACTTCCCACGTTCCAAAGGGCTTGTTGTGGCCGTAGCTTTTGCGAGCCCTGCCATCGACAATCTCCGTTCGCTTCTCGCTTTTACCATAGACATAGACCCCGGCGTAGAATGGGTTCTTCAGGATCGAAATAACGCTTCGATAGCGAACCGGCACCCAGTCGAAGGACACCGTTTTGCGCCCGTCAGAAGGGCGGGGAAAATGGAAATTGTCAGCCGTCAGCGAAATCAGCACCTGGCGGGCGCTGCCAAGCTCACGGAAGCGCGAAAAGATGAGGCGGATCGCCTGCTGTACCCGAAGATCAGGATCAAGCCCCAGACCGTATTCACGATGCCAGATATAGCCGATCGGAACACTGAGGCGCAGTTCCCCCCGCCGCGCTTTGGCGCGAGCCGCGTCAAGCATGCGCGTTCGCAATATGCCGAGCTCAAACTCGCTGATGCTGCCCTTCATGCCCAACAACAATCGATCGTTAGGCCGACAAGGATTGTACACCCCGTCGAGATCTATGACGCGCGCTTCAACCAGGCCGCACAGTTCCAGGAGGTGGTGCCAATCCCGGCCGTTACGGGAAAGGCGCGATGCGTCGAGGCAGAGCACTGCGCCAACTTTGCCTGTGCACAGGCCGCTCACCAGTCGCTCGAAACCAGGGCGGTCGACAGCGCCGCTGGCGGTCCGACCAAGGTCATCGTCGATCACCTCGACATCATGGAACCCCCAGCGGCGCGCAACATCCACAAGTTCATATTGTCGCCGCTGGCTTTCCAGGTTGTTCTGGACCTGACCGGAGGTCGACTGTCGAACGTAGACCACAGCTTTGCGCTTCAGCACCGTCGCTGGAAGGAGATCATTGCCCGTCATCGCTCGTCTCCTTCGTCGCGACGCCGGCCGCGGCCATCAGGAGGGTCGCCAGCCTGGCGACAACAACGCTTCGTTCCGGGTCGCTCAGGCCTCGCATCTGCGGCGTATCGAGCGGCATGCTCAGCTGCTGGGTCAGCATCGGTAGCGACGAGGGTCGTGGTAGTGCCTTCATGGCGCGCCTCCTGGATGGCCGTGAGTCCATCCGTCGAAGTCTGCCTGAAACCGCGCTCGGTAAGCAGTCTATGAAGCTCTACAAGCCCAATCACCGCAACGCGCGGTTCGCCCATCTCCATGTCGGCGCAAAACGCCCTATCCAGCATCCACTCTGCGACCTGGATGATCTCCCCCGGCCTGATCTCTACCCGGATGATCGCGCCATTGGCCCGGTCTTCGCGACCTTCATGCCGAAAACGGCCGCCATAATATGGATGCCAGCGATAATGAAACTCTACCATCTGCCCGACATGGGCAGAATGACCCTGCGATGGCCCTCGGTCGAAAGTCGTGGCTGTTCGCCGGCTCCGAACGCGGCGCTGCCCGGGCGGCGGCCATGGCGACGCTGATCATGACGGCGAAACTCAACGACGTCGATCCGCAGGCCTGGCTGGCCGACGTCCTCGCCCGCATCGCCGATACGCCGCAGAACCGGCTTCATGAACTGCTTCCGTGGCATTGGCAGTCCCGCCAGATCCTTATGGCCTCGGCCGCGTGAACAGCGCGCGGAACAGTTCCTCCGACCGCTGAAGACCTTCGTCCGTCAGGACCAAGGACTTCGCCTTGTTCACAGGGTCTGCAATCAGCCCCTTCCGATGCAGACGATCCGTCACATCCCAATCGAAGCTCTTCCAGGCGCATCGTTCATTGTGCAGCGTCAGCCAAAGCAGCGCCAAGACCGCATCATCGATCTTGTCCGTGTCGATCTCCATCCGCCCAGTCTAGCACAGATCACGCGTCTGCCGCGGCCCAGACCGGATGGTTACCC
>DASZDZ010000018.1:0-51539 GCA_035941355.1 Pseudaminobacter sp. | reverse complement strand
GGAGGCGAGATAGTGGCCCGATCGTTTGAGCTCTTCATTGGAAGCCAGGGACTCCTGATCGATCTCGGCCCATTCCTCCTTGCTGGCGGCATCAGCAAGGTTTTGATCGATGTAGAAGAGACAAAGGTAGCGCATCCGGTTTCTCCATGGTGCCATCGATGTTAGTCGCAGTTGGAGACCGCGATTCGACAAAGCGCGAAAGAAATTCCGCCAGTTCCGCTTACCGCGCGCTTCGGCGAGGCTTTTGACAGGCGTTGGTCTTTCCGAAGGCTCTCCCGAACAGCACGGCATCATCGTTAAGGTCGGGATAAGGCGCACTGAATCAGGTGGAAAGCTCGGCAACCCTACCCACATGAGCCGGAGGCCAAAGACGCCGTTCTCTCCACTACGTGGGTGATGTCACCCCCTGTCAAACAATGGCTGGGCCGATCCATTTCCCCGCCTAGGGGGAGATACCCACCGCGTTCGCCAGCAATCTTTCACCGAACTCCGGCTCGCCTTCCTGCCGTGCCCGGAAATGGCTCGGCGCATGTCCGAGCACCCGCTTGAAGGCGCGGCTGAAGGAAGCCTCCGAATCGTAGCCTAGCCGGCGGGCGATGACCGCGATCCGCATGCCGTCCCGGGTGAGCCATTGCCGCGCCTGGTGCATGCGGACGCGGGCGACATAGCGCGCCGGGGTCTCGCCGACGATTTCGGAGAAGCGCTGGGCGAAGCCTGAGCGCGACGCGCCCATGATCCTGGCGAGCGCCGGCACGGTCCAGTCGCGGCTCGGATCGAGATGGATAGCCGCGAGCACCCGACCGACCTGCGGGTCCCTCACCGCGGCGATCCAGCCGGTGGCGTCGCCGCAGCCGTTCTCGACCCAGGCCCGCACGATCGTCGCCGCGAGCACGTCGGCAAGGCGCGCCAGCATGCCGCCGGACCCAACTCGGTCGCTTGCCACCTCGCGCACCATCGCTTCGAGGAGATGCGGCACGTTGGGCTCGTTCTTGGCCAGCTCATGGGCGCGCATCACGTCCGGCATCAGCGCCAGCAACGGGTGCAGATTGTCGAAATTGAAGCGCATGCTGCCGCAGAAGAGCAGCGAAACCGGCCCGTCGCCGAAGCAGGACACGTCGAAGATGTTGCCGCAGAGCGGCCTGACCTCGAAGCGCTCGATCGGCGTGGCCGGCACGCCGGGCGCGCTCGCCAGAATATGCTCGGCGCCGCGCGGCACGAGCACGGCGTCGCCCGGCTTCAACTCGACCCATTCCCGTGACGGGGTGAGCAGGAAGCAATTGCCTGCGCCGACGAAGTGGAAGCGTGCGGCCGACTGCGCCGGAAACAGGATGCCCCACGGCTCGGCCATGACGCAGCGGCCATAATCGACGCCGTCGAGCCTCAGGCCGCGCATCATCTCGGTCAACGGGTCGCCGGCTTCCGGCATCAATGGTTTGGACGAATGGTCAAGCATTGTGGCTTTTCTAACATGGAAACTCCAGAAGGCCAAAGCCTATCTAGGCAAGGACCTACCACTGGAGAATACCCATGTCCGAAGTCATATCCGCCGTCGAGCTGGACGCGCCCGCAAATGAAAACGAACGCGCCGAACCGCTGTGGGCGGCCGTCGTCTCCCTCTCGCTCGGCGTGTTCGGCCTGGTGACCGCCGAGTTCCTTCCTGCCAGCCTGCTCACCCGCATGGCGAGTGATCTCAACATCACCGACGGCGCCGCCGGCCAGACGGTAACCGCAACGGCCGTCGTCGGCGCTATCGCCGGGCTGACGCTCGCGATCTTCACCAGAAGCATCGACCGCAGGCTGGTGCTGTGGACGCTGACGCTTCTGCTCGTGCTGTCGAGCCTCATGGCCGCGACGGCCACCGGGCTCACCACTCTTCTATTGGCGCGGGTACTTCTGGGGATCGGGCTGGGCGGCTTCTGGTCGATGGCGGGGGCACTCACGATGCGCCTGGTGCCTGGCCGGCTGGTGCCGCGCGCGATGTCGATCGTCTTGACGGGTGTTTCCGTCGCCACGGTCACCGCCGCGCCCGTCGGCGCCTATATCGGCGATCTATGGGGCTGGCGTGCGGCTTTTGCCCTCTCCGCCGTGGTTGGTGTCGTGGCGCTGGCGGTGCAACTCGTCACCATGCCCAAGCTGCCGCCGGTCACAGTTTCGAGCTTCCGGACACTGTTCGATCTGCTGAAGCGGCCCCAGCTCAGGGTCGGGCTCATCGCCCTGCTGCTCGTCATTTCCGGACACTTTGCCGGCTTCACCTATGTCCGCCCGTTCCTGGAAAGGGTTCCGGAGCTAGGCATCGAGGCGATCTCGCTGGTGCTGCTCGCCTACGGCATCGGCGGCTTCTTCGGCAACTTCGCCGGCGGTTTCGTCGCCGAGCGCAGCATCAAGGCCGCGGTTGCTCTAGGAGCGCTGGCGATTGCTGCGATGGCGCTTGTCATGGTCGTTTTCGGAGGCTCGGGCATCCTGTCCGGCGGGGCAATTGCGATCTGGGGCTTCTTCTTCGGATTCCTACCGGTCGGTTTCCAGAGCTGGACGGTGCGCGCCGCTCCCGACCATGCGGAAGCCGCCGGCGGCTTGCTGGTGACCGCCTTCCAGATCGCGATCACCGCCGGCGCGGTATTCGGCGGATTACTCGTCGACGGCTTCGGCCCGCTCGGCGCCGTCACCTACGCCGGACTGGCGGCCGCGCTGGGTGCGGGGATCGTGCTCGCTCTGGGCGGGAAGAGTCCGGCGGAGGGGCGATAGGGCAGCCCTGACATGTTCACCACCAATGGCGTTTTTTGATCTGGGTGTCATTGCCAGTCTCTACATGGCCAATTTCCTGCTGCTGATCCTAAACATGCCGCTGGTTGGGCTATTGGGTTGGGGACATGGCCGCCGCGCCAACAGCCTGCTCAGGCTTTAAAAATGCCTGCTCAAAGAGATCGAATTTCTGCAAAGCAAAATTTAACCATATTTGTCCATCCTTTCTCGATCAGTCGTTCAAGATGGGGACAATCCGGACGTCACGCAGCTGCGGTCGCTTACCGACCTAAGACCTTTTGCGGGATTTGCTGGCTTGCTACGCGTTGGTGAGTAAAGTTTTTCGTGTGCGGTCTTTGCGCCGTATGTTGCGTCCACTGCTGGTCACTTCCTTCGGCACTGCCCTTTCGGTCGCGGCTGTGTGGTCGGTGGCTGGAATGGTCGCGCTGAATAGTTATGTTGTTTCCGGTCCAAGCAGCTTCTTACCTAAGCCGCAGTTTTATTCGGCCGAAAGGATGCAGCCGCGATTACCAGAGAGGAATGCCGGGCCCGGCAAGGCGTCAAGGCTGCGCGCCACGGCGGCTCAGGCCGTAATGACCGCAAGCGTCTCCGCCGGAAACCGGCCCTTCATGGCCGCAAGCCTTTCCGCCGGCCAGGCGAAATCCGCCCGCCTTCCCGACGTTGCGTTGGAGGCCGATACGAGCACTGCAGCGCGCTTCGACGCCGTCGTGAAGAAGGCCGGGCTGACGTCCGGGAAACTCGCCCGCCTCTTCGATAAATCCGCTTCCGCCAAATCGCACCGCTCGGCCGCGAAAGCCGCCGCACCCGCGCAGGAACGATTTGTGTCGTTGCCCGCCGGCACGACCGCCCAGCCCCTGCTGGCCTATGCCAATCCCTCCCCGAGCGCTGCCGGCGCCGCATTGTCGGCCCTGCTGGCGAGGTCGTCGGAGGAAGACCTGGCCGAGGATCCGAACCTAAATGCCGAGGACGCCGCCGCCCTGCCGGATCTCGAAGACCTTGAGGCCTATCCCGTACCGCAGCCCCGCCCGCGTTACGAGCGGGCCAGCAAGCCTGCGCCGGAGACCCGGAAACCCGAAGTCCGGCGGACCCAGGAGCCGGCGGCGCCGGAGGCCGTGGAACGCGAAAAGCCGAAGCCGCGCAAACAGGCTTATGCCCGGCCTTCCGAGCCGGCGGAATCGGGATCGCGCGGCGGGATCGGCAAGTCGCTCAGGAGCCTTTTCGGCGGCGGCGCCAGGGCGGGTGGCGGCGTGGCCGTCTACGACATCAGCGCCGCGAAGGTCTACATGCCCGACGGAAGCGTGCTCGAGGCCCATTCCGGCATCGGCAAGATGGCCGACAACCCGCGTTACGCGCACATCAAAATGAACGGGCCGACCCCGCCGCACACCTATAACCTCAAGATGCGCGAAAAACGCTTCCATGGCGTCGAGGCTATCCGCATGCTGCCCGTTGACGGCAGGAACAAGCACGGCCGCGACGGTTTCCTCACCCACAGCTACCTGCTGCGCGGCGGACGGGCGGAATCGCATGGCTGCGTCGCCTTCAAGGACTACAACCGTTTCCTCAACGCCTTCAAAACGGGCAAGATCAAGCAACTGGTGGTGGTGCCGAGCGGCGGACGAGGAACCATGCTTGCCTCCAACGGCAAGCGCATCTGACCGGCAACGGCCCCCTCCGAGCCTAGACACGCCTAAGCTGACGCCGGTGAATACACGCCCTCCACCGCTAGGGGGAGCACAGCCTTGCGGAAAGTCGGCAAATCAACCACCGCGAATGAGCAAGATCCTGAAACGATCTCGTCTTCCAGAGCCAGGCGGGCATTTGTCATGTCCTGGCTGGTTAATTTTCATGACGGGCCGACGAAACCTCAGCCCTGCCGGCCTTGCGCCGGATCGCCGCCCATCAGCCGCCGGCGCAGGGCGTTGGAAATATTGTCGAAGACGAACACGACGATGAGGATGAGCAGCACCATATAGGCGACGTTCTCCCAATCGGAGTTGGTGCGCATGGCTTCCCAGAGCTTGAGGCCGATGCCGCCCGCGCCGACCGCGCCGATGATGGTCGCCGAGCGCGTGTTGGATTCCCAGAAGTACAGCGACTGGCTGAGGAATACCGGCAGGACCTGCGGCACCACACCGTAGCGCTGCACCAATGACGGCGCCGCCCCCACCGAGCGGATGCCTTCGCGCTGCTTGTCGTCGATGTTCTCCAGCGTCTCCGAATAGAGCTTTCCGAACGTGCCGGTGTCGGTGAAGAAGATCGCCGAGATGCCGGCCAGCGGCCCCGGCCCGAAGGCGCGCGTGAAGAACAGCGCCCAGATTAGCATGTCGACCGAACGCAGGAAGTCGAACAGGCGCTTGGCCACCTGATTAGCGATGTGGCTGCGCGTGATATTGCGGGCTGCGGCGAAGGCCAGCGGGAAGGCGAGCAGGCTGGCGAACACCGTACCGACGAACGCCATGACGATGGTCTGCAGCAGCTTGGTCCATACGTCGAGATGCTGCCATTCGGAATTGTTGAGGATGTTGTCCCACGCCAGCGCCAGGTTCGATCGCTTCGGATCGATGCGCTCGCCGGACACGATCATCGAGAACACCTCGCCGGCCGACTTGCCCCAGAAAGGCGAATTGGTGTCGAAGACGAAATTTGCCCAGCCCCAGAAGCGGTGACGGATCTTGACCTCGTCGTCTTCGATTTCGGCGCGGCCGGGAAATCCGAAATGAACGATTATCTTTGCTCCCGGCGCTTTCTGCTCCGCCCAATCGGGCAGCGGACCACGCGCCGTCACCGACTGGCCTCGGACGATGTCGGCCACCAGCGTCTCCGATCCGCGCGTCACCGTGACCACGCCCGGAACGACTTCGATCAGATTGCCGGAACCGATTTCCACGGCGGCGCTGACGGTTTCTTCCAGGCGTATGGCCGCGCCGCCGGTCGCTGGAGCAGGCGCCGCGGCCGCCGAGCTTCCCGTCGGCGCCGGCTTGCCGCCGACGGTTCCCATGAAATTTCCCGCCGAACCGCCTGCACTGGAACTGGCTGCGTTGCCGGCGGGCGCCGCGACAACCCGCTCTACCATCGCCGTTTCGCTGGTCAGCCAGTCGACGCTGCCTCGCGCTCCGACCGGGTCGAAGCGCGGGAACGAGATTTCGAGATGGTTTTGCTCGATCCCGATGGTCGGCCGGGCCTCATAGGTGACCCAGTCGGCCAGGTAAGCGCCGGCTATGCCCCAGTTTCCGTTGGCGAACACGGCGGCGATAGCGAAGAACCACCAGGCGAACGCCAGATAGGCCGCAACCCCCAGGCCGATCGCCCAGCCGGCCAGCCGCTTGCGTAGCGAGCCTGCAAAGACCTGCGGATGGCGGGCGGCGATCTCGTCGACCTCGAAAATCGAAAGCACGGCCATGATCAGCCTCCCCGACCGAAGGCGAATGCCTGTTCGCCGACAAGCCTCTGCCGCAGCCAGGCGGAAAACTGGTCGACCGCGATGATCGTGATGAAGAGCAGCAGCACGATGGCCAGCGTCTTGGCCTCGTGCGTCTGGCTTATCGACAGGCGCAGCGCCTCGCCGATGCCGCCGCCGCCGACCGCGCCGATGATGGTCGAGGCGCGGACGTTGATTTCGAGGCGCAGCAGGCCATAGCTCAAGAAATTCGGCATGACCTGCGGCACGATGCCGAACCACACCCGCTCGAGCCGGTTGGCGCCCGCCGCGCGCAGCCCCTCGTCGGGCCGCATGTCGGCGTTCTCGACTACCTCGAAGAACATCTTGCCGAGCGCGCCGATCGTGTGGATCGAAACCGCGATGATGGCCGGCACGGCGCCGAGCGACAGCACGGCGAGGAAGAAGCCGGCGATGACGATTTCGGGGAATGCGCGAAGCACTTCCATGAAGCGGCGCACGAAGAAGCGCAGCCAGCGTTGCGTGACGACATTGGAAGCCGCCAGAAAGCAGAGGACGAAGCCGATCGCAAAGCCTATCAGGGTGGAGACGAGGGCGATGTTGATCGTCTCGAGCATCTTGTAGAGATATTCGGGAACGTAGAACGTCTCCGTCAGGTACATGCGGCCTTCGGGATAATTGTATTTGAGGCTGCCGTCGTCATAGGGCGAGGGCAGGTCGAACATGGCCCGCCAGATCTCGGAGCCGTCGCGCGGCAAAAGCTGTCCGACGAAATCGAACAGATAGGGCAGGCGGTCCCAGAACTTGCCGGCATTGCTCTCATTGGCAAACCAGAGCGAGCCGCTCATGGCGACGATCATGAACAGCACCCCGCCGATCGTGTAGAGCCTGCGGCGGCTCGCGAGTTCGCGCCAGTGCCGCTCGACCGCCAGCCCGGTCTCGGAAAGTGTCACGCTCATGGGGATTCCTGCAAAGTGAGAACGCGCCGCGGGGTTACCGCGACGCGTTCCTGCTGGCTGACGGCTCAGCTGCCGATCTGCGCTTTGCGCGCGTCGATGATCGGCTGGTAGAATTCCGGCGTCACTTCGGTGTAACCGGTGTAGTCGCCGCCCTGGATGGCCGAGAAGCAGGCCGGGTCCGACTTCGGCAGATCGACCATGAATGCTTTGAACTTGGTCTTCATGTCCGCGTCCATCGACGAGCGGACGACGATCGGGCCGTTCGGGATCAGCGGCGATTTCCAGAGTTCGACGAGATCGTCCATATCGAGGACGCCCTTGCTCACCATCTTGGCGAGATTGCCGGAGGTGTAGCCATCCTTGAATTCGCCGACGCCTGAGCCCCAAGTCGTACCGGCGTCGAAGGTGCCTTTCAGCACTTCGAGGACGAGGTTCTCGTGGCCGCCGCCAAAGCCGGTCTCGCCGAAATAGTCTTTCACCGGCGTACCGCCGAGCGCGGCTGGAAGGGTGACGGCGGGGACCAGATAGCCCGAGGTCGAATCCGGATCGGCGAAGCCGAGCTTCTTGCCCTTCATGTCTTCCAGCTTGGTGATGCCGGAATCCTTGCGAGCTACCATGATCGAATAGTAGCCGGTTGAGCCGTCGGTCTGGACGGTGGTCAGGATAGGCTCGACGGCCTTTGCGTCTTCGAGATAGACCTTGGCGTAAGCCGAAGCGCCGAGTTCGGCATAGTCGAGTGTGCCGCCGAGCAGGCCCTGGATCGTGCCGTCATAATCGGCGGCCGGGAAAAGCGAGACCTTTTCGACGCCGAGCGCGGCAGGAAGCTGATCGACCAGGCACTGGAAATTGCGCAGCCGGTCGGCTTCGTTCTCGCCGCCGATGATGCCGATGCGGAATTCCTTGAGGTCTTCCGCCTGTGCCGCGCCGACCGACATGGCGACGAGCGAAACTGCGCCTAGAAGTGCTTTTCTGAACATGATGTCTCTCCTGTTGTCATCCGGCGTGCGGCCGGTCGCTGATGGTGTTTTTGAGTGGCCCTTGACGTGGGCGATGCGATTGCAGCCTCAGGCGTCGGCGAGAGCCGGCTTCAGCGTGGTCCTGGCTGCGATCTTCCGGGGCCTTTCGCCGCGGATGCTGGTCGAGGTGATCGCCTCGGAGATTTCGGCCCCGTCGCTGTCGGCGCCATAGACCATGCGGACGGCCTCGCGGGTGAGTTCCTCAGGCGCGCCGTCGAAGACGACCTTGCCGCCGGCCATACCGATGATGCGCTCGCAATAGTTCCGCGCCGTATCGAGCGTGTGCAGATTGGTGATGACAGTGATGCCTTCGCGCAGATTGATGTCGCGCAATGCGTCCATCACGACCTTTGCATTGAGCGGATCGAGCGAAGCGATCGGCTCGTCGGCGAGGATCATTTTCGGCTGCTGCATCAAGGCCCGCGCGATCGCCACGCGCTGCTGCTGGCCGCCGGAAAGCGTGCCGGCGCGCTGCAGCGCCGTCTGTGCGATGTCGAGACGCTCCAGCGCCGAAATCGCCATGGCGCGCTCTTCACGCGAGAAGATGTTGAGGAGGTTCAGCGCAGTCGAGCGGTGATTGAGGCGGCCGAGCAGCACATTGGTGAGGACGTCGAGGCGCGGCACCAGATTGAACTGCTGGAAGATCATTGCGCAGTCGCGCTGCCATCGCCGCAAGGTGGAGCCGCGCAGGCTGGAAACTTCCGTGCCGGCAAAAAAAATCGACCCGTGGCTTGGGTCGATGAGGCGGTTGATCATGCGCAGCAGGGTGGATTTTCCGGCGCCGGAACGGCCGATGATGCCGACCATCTGGCCTTGCGGGATTTCGAGCGCGACACCGTTGACGGCGACAGTCTTGCCGAATCGGCGCGTGACATTGCGGACTTCGAGCATGATGGCTTCCTTGCGACGGGGGCTTTTCGCACTTGCAGGCTTTCGCCTAAGCCAGCCACATGAACGGGGAATGTCGGATCGATGTCAGTTTCGTTACATTCCACAGGCCTTCGGTGCGCCTCAGACGGCAAGGTCCGCACACATCTGAAAATCGGCCTGCGCACCGGAACACTTCGAGTAACCAGTCGTTCTAGCCCATCATCCAAAACGGCCTCTTTTGAAAGGAGAGTCTGATGTCGATACGCTTGGCGACTTTCACCGCTTTATCGGTCATGCTCGCCGCGCCGGCCTTCGCCGATTGCCGGGAGGAGCTCACGATGCTTGAGCAGCCTGCCGTCACCGCCGAGACGGGTGCAGCCACCGGCGAGTCCGGCATGCCCGCGACGAAGCACCAGGAACAGGTTCTGCAGGGCACTCAGGGAACGAGCACGGAGACCACGGGATCTACCTCAGATACGGGAGCTGCTTCCGATCAGGTCGAAGCGACCTCGCCCCATCAGCAAGAGGTGACGGGCGAAGCCACCGGGCATGATGCGGATCAGGTGGCGACCCTGATGACCGAAGCCCGCCAGATGGCGGATGCCGGCGACGAGGCCGGCTGCATGAAGAAGGTGACGGAACTTAAGGACCTGATGGGCACTGAGTGAGTACGCGCTTCACCTTCTCCCCGCTGAAACGGAGAAGTGGCCGAAGGTTTGAGGTTGCGCCGCTTATCCGCGCGGCGGATCGAGGCGCACGAAGCGCCTGCGGAACCACTCGCGCAGCATTTTCTTCTCGTAGCCGAGGCGTTGATCGCCATAGATCGAACCGGCCCCCCAAAGATAGGTCATGTCGGTGACGTTTTCCTCGGCGCGCATCAGCAGCTTGCCGCGGTCGACAAGCGCATAGCGGAGCTTGAACCGAGGCGGCGTGATGTCGCGCATTATGCGGACATCACGGAATTCGAAGCGCCACGGCTCGTATTGGCCGGCAAGATCGATGTTGAGCACCTCGATGCTGAGGACCTGTCCGTCCTTCAGGTATCGGTCGCCCAGATAGTTGAAATAGGATTCAACCTCCTTCAGTACCCTCGACCGCCGGCTGGCGTAGCGATCACCGATGTCGCGATAGCGCTGCGGATTGGTGAAGGTGACATCGACGGAGCCTGCCGCCTCGACGGAAAGCGGCGTCGCGGCGAGCACGCCAAGCGCCATTCCAGCTGTGATGATGATGCGACGCATGGCACCCTCCTGATGCGATCAGGCGATACTACACCCGCGCCGGAACGCTCGCCAACGCGTGTCCTTTCAACTAGGGGTGATAAGTTCGGGGGTTCCTCGTGCTCCTGCGGTCGATCGTTATATGAGGACTGCACGTATGAGGACTGCATGACTACGAGGAGTGCCACGGCCGCGCTGCAATATTCGTCGCGCGACGTAACAGTGGACCGCGTGAGCGGCAGGGTCATCGAGGGCAACGTCGACGAGCCGAAGGAGACGACCGAGCTCAGGACCTTCGTGCGCCAGCGGGGCGGCGACTGTAAGCTTTCCGCGATTCAGGAAGACTAATCCTGGATGCTAGACCCGTTCACAATGGCGGCGTCAGCAGCCGTGCTTCTCCAAGAACGCTTCGGCCGAAAGCGCGCGGAAATCGTCGAGCGCCGAGCGCAATTTCGCATGGTCCCAATCCCACCAGGCGAGGGCCTGGTAGCGCTCCGCCGTCCTGCGGTCGAAGCGCTCGCGGATCGGCTTAGCCGGCACGCCGCCGACGATCGTGTAGGGTGCGACATCCTTCGATACGACAGCGCCGGCGCCGACCGCCGCGCCGTCGCCCACGGTGACGCCAGGCAGGATGGTCGAGCCATGGCCGAGCCAGGTATCGTGGCCGATTGTGACGGCGTTCGAGCGGCGCCATTCGAAGAAATCGGTCTCATGCTCGGCGTCGTCCCAATAGTCCGATGCGCGATACGTGAAGTGATGCAGCGTCGGCCGCCATGTCGGATGGTTGGTGGCGTTGATGCGCACCGCGGCCGCGATGTTGGCGAACTTGCCGATCGTCGCGCACCAGACGCCGCAATCCTGAACGAGATAGGAATAGTCGCCGAGCGAGGATTCGATGAAGTGCGTGCGTTCGCCGATTTCGGTGTAGCGGCCGAGCGTCGAGCCGGTCGCGTCCGCCGTCGGATGGACAGTCGGCTGCTCCGAGAGTTTTCCGCTCATGCCGCGATCTTTCCAGCTGCGAATTCGGTCACGTCGATGACGCGGTCGGCAACCGCCTCGCGCACATCGGCATCATGGAAGATGCCGAGCAGCGCCACGCCGGCCGCTTTCTTGTCGGCGATCAGCTCGATCACGACTTCGCGGTTCCTGGCGTCCAGCGAGGCGGTCGGCTCATCGAGCAGCAGCACCGGATGCGGGGTGATGAAGCCACGCGCTATGTTGACGCGCTGCTGCTCGCCGCCTGAGAAGGTTGCCGGCGGCAGCGCCCAGAGCTTTTCGGGCAAATTAAGCCGGCCAAGCAGCTCGCGGGCGCGATCCTGCGCAGCGGCACGCGTTTCGCCGCGCGCCACCAGCGGCTCGGCCACCACGTCCAGCGCCGAAACCCGCGGCACGGTGCGCAGGAATTGGCTGACATAACCGATCGTATCGCGTCTGATCTGCAGGATGGCGCGCGGGCTGGCCTTCGCCAGATCGATGAGCTGGCCGGCGTGATTGACGATGATCTGGCCTTCGTCGGCGGAATAATTGCCGTACAGCATTTTCAGGATCGAGCTCTTGCCGGCTCCGGACGGTCCGCCGAGCACGGCGCATTCGCCTGCCTTGATCGAAAACGACACGCCCGCGACGACCGGCAGCCGGATGCCGTCGCGCAGATGCATGGTAAAGCTCTTGGCGAGCTGCGAAACGACGAGCGGGGTTGCCATGGTTCACACCTGCAATATCGACGAGACGAGAAGCTGCGTATAGGGCGCACGCGGATCGTCGAGCACCCGGTCGGTAAGGCCGGTCTCGACCACCCGGCCGTCCTTCATCACCATCATCCGCTGCGACAGCAGCCTGGCCACGGCGAGATCGTGGGTGACGACGATGGCCGCAAGGCCGAGGTCGGTAACGAGGCCGCGCAGCAGGTCGAGCAGGCGCGCCTGCACCGAGACGTCCAGTCCGCCGGTCGGCTCATCCATGAAGACGAGGCGCGGGCCGGTCACCAGATTGCGCGCGATCTGCAGGCGCTGGCGCATGCCGCCGGAGAAGGCGCGGGGCTCGTCGTCGATCCGGTCCTCTGCAATCTCGACGCGGGATAGCCAGTCGACGGCCGTGGCGCGGATGTTGCCGTAATGCCGGTCGCCGACCGCCATCAGCCGCTCGCCGACATTGGCGCCGGCCGAGACGGTCATGCGCAGCCCATCGGCAGGGTTTTGATGTACAAAGCCCCAATCGGTGCGCATCAGGAAGCGGCGCTCCGCCTCGCTCATGCGGTAGAGGTCGCGAAAGACGCCGTCGCGCATGCGGTAGCTGACCGCGCCCGAAGTCGGCATCAGCCGCGTCGACAGGCAGTTGAGCAGCGTCGTCTTGCCCGAACCGGATTCGCCCACCACCGCCAGAACCTCACCCGGCCAGAGGTCGAAGGAAATATCCTCGCAGCCGACGCGCGAGCCGTAGAATTTTGAGAGGGAGTTGACGCGGAGAAGGGGCTCGTCGGTCATTGCGCTGCTTCCATCTTATCCGCCGACATCTCTCCGCGATGCCCCTCTTCCCGCCGCTTCTCGCAGTGATCCGTGTCGGAGCAGACGAACATGTGCCCGCCATGGTCATCGAGGATGACCTCGTCGAGATAAACCTGCTCCGCCCCGCACAGCGCGCAGGGCTGGTCGAAACTCTGGATTTCGAACGGATGGTCCTCGAAATCGAGGCTGACCACCTCGGTAAACGGCGGCACGGCATAGATGCGTTTCTCGCGGCCAGCCCCGAACAATTGCAGCGCCGGCGACATGTGCATTTTCGGATTGTCGAATTTCGGCGTCGGCGAGGGATCCATCACATAGCGCCCCTCGACCTTGACCGGATAGGCATAGGTGGTGGCGATGCGGCCGTGCTTGGCGATGTCCTCGTAGAGCTTGACGTGCATCAGCCCGTATTCCTCGAGCGCGTGCATTTTCCGCGTTTCCGTCTCGCGCGGCTCGAGGAAGCGTAGCGGCTCGGGGATCGGCACCTGGTAGACCAGCACCTGCCCGGCGGCGAGCGGATGTTCCGGAATTCGGTGCCGCGTCTGGATGATCGAGGCCTTCGCCGTCTCCGTCGTCACCGCGACATCGGCGACCTTCCTGAAGAAGGCCCGGATCGAGACCGCATTGGTGGTGTCGTCGGCGCCCTGATCGATGACCTTCAGCACGTCGTCCGGCCCGATGATCGAGGCGGTCACCTGCACGCCGCCTGTGCCCCAGCCATAAGGCATCGGCATTTCGCGGCTGGCGAACGGGACCTGGTAGCCGGGAATGGCGATGCCCTTCAGGATCGCGCGGCGGATCATCCGCTTGGTTTGCTCATCGAGATAGGCGAAGTTATAGGTGGCGATGTTCTGCGACGCATTCATTCCGCGGCCTCCTTGCGAATGTCGTCCGGTGCGGATTTTGCCTCGTGTTCCGCGCGCATGCGGCGCACTAGATCGAGTTCGGCCTGGAAGTCGACATAGTGCGGCAGCTTCAGGTGCTCGACGAAGCCGGTCGCCTGTACATTGTCGGAATGCGAGATGACGAATTCCTCATCCTGGGCAGCGGCGACAACATCCTCGCCGAACTCGCGGGCGCGCAACGCCCTGTCGCAGAGCGACATCGCCATGGCCTTGCGCTCGGATTGGCCGAAGACCAGGCCGTAGCCGCGGGTGAATTGCGGCGGCGCCTTGGCCGAACCTTTGAACTGGTTGACCATCTGGCATTCGGTGACGCGGATGCGGCCTAGCGTGACCGGGAACGGCAGCTCAGGCACGTCGAGCTCCAGCTCAACCTCGCCGATCCGTATTTCGCCGACAAAGGGATGGCTGCGGCCATACCCGCGCTGCGTCGAATAGCCGAGCGCCAGCAGAAAGCCTTCATCGCCACGCGACAACGCCTGCAGACGGATGTCGCGCTCCATCGGAAACTCCAGCGGCTCACGTGTGATATCGCCGGTGACGTGGCCGTCGGGCAGGCTGCCGTCCGGCTCGATCAGGCCTTCATGCGCCAGAATCTCGGAGACGCGCGGCATGGGCTCTGGCGAGGCTTCGCGCCGCTCCGGCTCGGCGACATCCGCGCCGCCGGCCAGTTCCGGATCGAGCAGGCGGTGCGTGTAGTCGAATGTCGGGCCAAGCAATTGCCCGCCCGGCAGATCCTTGTAGGTCGCCGAGACGCGGCGTTCGACCTGCATCGCCGCCGTATCGATCGGGCGAGTATAGCCGAAGCGCGGCAACGTCGTGCGGTAAGCGCGCACCAGGAAGATCGCTTCGATCATGTCGCCTCGCGCCTGCAAGACGGCAAGGGCCGCAAGTTCCTTATCATAGAGCGAGCCCTCCGCCATCACGCGGTCGACGCCCAGCCCAAGCTGTTCGACGATCTGGTCGAGACGTAGCGCCGGCACGTCGCGGTCGCCGCGCCTGCGGTCGGCGAGCAGCGCATGCGCGTTGGCGATCGCGGCCTCGCCGCCCTTCACGGCCACATACATGTCAGGCCTCCATAGTCTTGATGCGGGTGGTGCGCGGCAGGCAGGCGACATGCTCCGGCGCTGCCAGGATCACGTCGATTCCGCGCGGGAAACGACCGCAGTTCTGCTTCCACTGCTCGACGAAGTGGCGCGGCAGAGGCGTCGGCGAGATCGTCGCCTCGGTCGCGATGCCCGGGCCTTCGAGGCGAAGCGGGAGGCCTGCCGTCAAGCTCCCGACGGCAAGGATCAGAGTTGCCGAGCGGTCGGGATATTCCTGCGTGCCTTGGGCGAAATTCTCCATGGCGATCATCGCGGCGGGATCGCAGACCAGAGCGAAATGCGCTTCCGCCGGATTGTGCGCCAGAGGCGCGCCGGTGTGGAAGCCGAGCCAGGTCTTCGCAGCGTCCGACGCCAGCAGCGCCGCGTCGAGCCAGAGCGGCGTGTCATGATCGCACAGCGTCAGCGCCACGGCCGCCGCGGTGGACGTCAGCGGGGCAGGCGGCGAGGCGAGGAGTCCGATCGGCTGAACGGTGCCGGGCCGAGCCATGGCTTCCATGACCGCGCGGAACACCGACTGCGCGTCGAACACGGGATCGGAAAAACCGCCGTCGATCGATTGGCCGAGCATATCCATCAATCCTCTCCGCGCACCATGGTGAAGAAGTCGACCTTGGTTGCCGCTGTCTCCGTGCGCCGTTTCTCGTCGGCGCCCAATTGCGCAGTCTTGAGCGGCGCGATGATCTTCTCCTCGATCTCGGCGCGGCGGGCGGGGTTCTGCCAAAGCGCGTCTGCGATCGCCGAAAGCCTTGCTTTCTCCTTGTCGCGGCCGAGCGAATAGGCGTGGCCGATTTCGCCTCCGGGCAGCCGCACCGTCGCCCGCGTCACCGTCGCCTCGCCGAAGTTGAACGGTGCGCCGGCCCCGCCGATGCGCCCGCGCACCGTCACTAGCCCGGTTTCAGGGCCGCGCAGCGCCTGCGCATCCGTTTCGATGCCGGCTGCATCCCAGAGCCGCCTGATCTCGCCGCCGGAGGCCATCGCCAGGGCGGCCATCGCTGCCTTGCGCCCGGCGCTCCGTTCCGCTTCTTCCCGCCTGCCGTTCTTCATGACTCTAAGCCTATCGCCTGATTTGTCTATTGTTCTATACAACCAAACAAATTATAGCTGGGTTCTAGCGCGTGTCCATGACGTATGCGTGACAGGAGAAGAATCTGATCGGGACCAGACTGGAACGGGAGGTGACGCGCAGGAGCGGCGTGGCGCTATGGCGTCAGATCGCCGACCAGATCAGGCAGGCGATCGGCTCTGGCGTACTCGGCGCCGACGGCCGGCTGCCGCCGGAACTGGCGCTGTCGGAGCGCTTCGGCGTCAATCGCCATACCGTGCGCAGCGCGATTGCGGCGCTAGTTCAGGAGGGCGTGCTCCGCGCCGAGCAGGGTCGCGGCACCTTTGTCGAAAGCCGCAAACGTCTCTCTTATCCAATCGCCGCGCGCACCCGTTTTTCCGAAGGTCTGGAGGGTCAGGCGCGGGATCGCCGCAGTAAATTGCTGGCGCATGCGGTGGAGCCGGCGAGCGGGCAGGTGGTGGAGGCATTGGGACTAGCGGCTGGCGCGGCGGTGCTGCGGCTGGAGACCATGGGCGAGGCCGATGGCCGGCCGGTGTCGCGGGCGACGAGCTTCTTTGATGCATCGCGCTTCAAAGGTTTCGAGCAGTCCTTGGCCGAAACCGGGTCGATCACGGCATCGTTGCGGGACTTCGGCATCACCGACTATGTCCGCCGCTCGACGCTCGTCTCGGCGCGGCATGCGGATTCCGCCGATCTCGCGGATCTGCGCCTGTCGCCCGGCGCGATCGTCCTGGTGACCGTCGCGATTAACGAGGACAATAGCGGCTTACCCATCCAGTTTTCGGAAACCCGCTTCGCCGCCGATCGGGTTGAGCTCTCTGTGTCGCAAGGCGCCTGACCGAACTGCTGCGGGACCGTACGGAACAATATAAGACCTAGCAAAGGTGCGATGCGGCTCAACGCCTGCGGGTGCCGGCACCGCGGTGCGTCCTCATTTTAAATCCATGCATTTTCGCTTGGACTAGACGGTTCGCCTGAGCGTGCGCAGACAAATCAATTCCGTCGCCGGCACGACACAAATGAAACCTTGAAGCGGAAATCCGGCAAACCGGTGCAACAAGCCTCCGTCAATGGTGGCGCCAGAAAACGACGGAGATTTCTGGCGCCATGCAGATCGAACCCGATATGGAAAGCCCGGCCAAGGGCGAGAGCAAGGCTGAGCGCACCGCCTGCATTGCAGTCTTCGTTGGGGCTCCCGGCCTCCTGCTGACAGCGGTCGCGTCGGCCAGTTCAACCTCTTTGACGATCCATGCCGATCTCGTCCTGACACTCCTGGACATGCTCGTTCTTGTCACGGCATGGGTCCTGGCCAGTCGCGCAGGACGGACCGGCGCAATCTCTCCGCCAATCGAACCTGTCATGGCCGAGACGCTCGCCTGTGCGCTTGCCGCGCTGTGCATAAGCCTGTCGATGGCGGTTGTTGCATGGATCGCGGTCCAACGGATTATGGCCGGCGGCGAGGCGCCTCAGGGGGCGGGAGTCATTTTGGGCATGACGCTCAATTTCGGCTACGCGGTAGTCAATTTCTGGATATTACGCAGGTGGCGGGAACGCGGCCGCGGCGCACCGTCGCGTCTTGTCCGCTCACAGATATGCCTGTTTTCCGACAAGCTTGCCTCGAACCTGTTGATTGCCCTGTCGTTGGCGGCAGCACTTGCCTTGGAAGGAACAACGATTGCCCGCTTTATCGATCCGATCGCCGGCTTGCTGATTGCCTCGATGACGGCCCGCTGGACAGCTCCGGTCGTTCGCGACGCCGTACGCGGTCTGCGAACGGGTCTCGGCCGCCGCCGCGAGGCAGTCGTCGACGTCGAAATCTGAGCCCAGGACGCAGCACCCGCGACGCGAGTTTTCCATCCGTCGGGTGGCGCGTGCAGTCGTGCTCGCGAGCGGAGATGGCGGTGGGAAGTCGGATGATTGCGCCCCGTCAGGGCCGCCTGGCATTCTCACTTGGCTTATAAACGTAGCCTTCGCCGCGCACGGTCAGAAGGATGGCCGGTTGGTCGGGATCGATCTCAATCTTCTTGCCTAGCCGGGTGACGCGGATGTCGATACTGCGATCGCCTGGCCGCAGATCGCGGTTGTGCGCCAACTGACAGAGCCGGTCGCGCGACAGGATTTGCCGCGGATGGCGGATCAGCACGGAGATGAGTTCGAATTCCATCGCGGTCAGGGGAACATCGGCGCCGTCGGCGTCGACGATGCTGCGTCCGCCACAGTGCGGGAATTTTCGGGACGGACGGGGTATCGCCCGCGCTTTCGGCGCGCAGGTGCTCGACCAACGCAATCGCCGGTCGGACAAACTGCCGGCGAAGGACCCCAGTGGGTCGCAAAAATCGACAGCAGCAAGTGAGCCGGACGGGAAAGAAGGCTTCAGAAGTGCGCGCAATCCCGGATCGCTTGGCGGCACTCTCCCGCCGAGGAGATCGCCAGCCTGCTGCTTCAACTGACTGATATGGTCCAGCGCCTCCTTGACCACGCTGTCGACCACAAGCTTTGCCTCGGAAATATCCGATTCGAGGGCTTGCAGTTCCGCCTGCCGATGGGCGTCGAACTGGTAGAAGGCAAGTCCAGCCACAAGCAGAACGAGCGGCAACGCACAAAGGACGATGACAACCGCGTAGCGCCGGGACAGGGGGAGTTTCGAGGAAGGCGACATCGCGGCTCCGACGGCAAACGCGCCGGCCATCGTCCCCGCGCCGTCGTTGCCCCGGGCAGGGGACGCTGTGGCCACGGCGCTGTCAAGTCGGGCCAGTCGATCATCAGCCGATGAATGCATCTCGTCCCTTGGATACCAGGCAGCAGCCGGCCGAGCAGGCGCTCCGGATGTTTCGGGACGATGCCGCTCCACCGGCATTCCGGCGCTCTTTGTTTCAATTGTGTCGATGAGCAGAGCCAGGATTGGGACGAGTTGCAGCTTTCGGCCGGCGTTGCCGAAGGGGCGGCATGGCCGAATGCTTGCCGGTAAACCGGATTCCGGCAATGATGTGCTATCAGGGGTTGCTGAATACCGAGGGAAGCGGCGCCCGGCGGCTTCGCGAGCATCACGACACCGGCATCCTTATGCTGACGGGTGTTGATGGATCGCGGCGATATTGCGCCGGCGCCGGCCGAAGACCGCGAGTGGTGCTCCTCCGTTGGCGGCCGGTTGTCTCGCTTTCGGCAGTTATGTCTTCGATCAGAATGCGAGGAGCCTGGCCGATGTGCAGGGAGCGCTTGTCCCGCTCACGCCAATGGAACTCGACCTCGTGGCGGTCTTCGCGACACATTCGGGCCAGGTTCTAACCCGTCACGAAATCCTTGATCTCGCCCCGCCGCGCGGCGACGATCCATTCGACCGGAGCATCGACAGTCGTGTAACCCGCCTTCGTCGCCAGTTGGAGACGGACCCGACAAAGCCGGAACTCATCAAGACCATGCGCGGAGCGGGTTATCTTTATCCGAAGCGTTGAGCAATCGGGCCATGTTGGGCACAAAAGAGCGCCTTTCGGCGCAGCCGTGCCCTTGATGCGATGTTTGAGCCGCCGCGATAGCCGGATGGTATGACGGTGCGCAACGCTTCCCCCTTCGGACGCCACGGCCATCCACTGCGCTGTTCTCCTACGTGGCGGTGGCGGCAGCGTGGCATCTCGAACCTCTACCGTTTAAAATAGTATTGACTAATCAATCAGTGTATACTAATGACTTCGGGCATGACTGAAGCCGCTCCCATCAATGCTGTCATGCGCGCGCTTGCCGATCCAACCCGGCGAGCCGTGTTCGAGCGGGTCGCCAGTTCCAACGAGATCACCGTCGTCGAACTGACGCGGGGGAGTGGGGTGACACAGGGCGCTATTTCCCAACACCTCAGGTCATTGAAGCAGGCCGGCCTAGTCGCAGAGCGCCCCGAAGGTCGAAACGTCTATTATCGCGCCCAGCCTGAGGGCCTCGAGCCACTGGTCGACTGGATGAGCCACTATAGCGTCTTCTGGCGCGAGCGCTTTGCAAATCTCAGAACATTGCTGAAGGAGATCGATCCATGAATGACGCCGCTTTGAAACCCCGCACGCAGGACATCGTGGTCGACGAGATCTTTCCGCATGCGCCGGAGACGATCTGGAAGGTGCTGACGACTGGCGAACTGATCGGCCGCTGGCTGATGGCGCCGACCGGGTTCGAGCCCAGGGAAGGCAAGCACTTCACCTTCCAGACCACGCCGGCGGGCGAATGGGACGGCGCCATCCACTGCCAGGTGCTGGAGGTGAGGCCCAACGAGCGCCTCGCCTTTGCCTGGAAGGGCGGGCACGAGGCAAACACCGGATATGGCTCGCGGCTGGACACGGTCGTTTCCTGGACCCTGTCCAGGGTCGAGGGCGGCACGCGCCTTCGCCTTGTCCATTCCGGCTTCGTCACGCCGAAGAACGATTCCGCATTCAAGACCATGGGCGAAGGCTGGAAGAAGGTTGTCCAGAACATCGGCGCCATCGTCGGCGAGAAGGACTGACACGGCAGAGATTGCCGTCGCCAACACCCTTACAGGAGAAAGACATGAGCGAGGCCTATACCGGCGGATGCGCCTGCGGCGCGATCCGTTACGAAATCTCTGGCGAACCCGTGGCGATGGTCGACTGCCAGTGTCGCCAATGTCAGCGTCAAACTGGCGCCGGCCACGCATCATACCTGACCTTTTCTGGCGCTGTGCAGAAGATCGAGGGCGAGGCGAAGACTTGGGAAGTGGTTGGTGATGGCGGAACCGTCAAAAGTTGCGCCTTCTGCGCCACATGCGGGTCACCAGTGCATATTACATTTCCGGCGGCGCCCGATATTATCGCTGTGCGTGCTGGCAGTCTCGATAATCCGAGCCGGTACGAGCCGCAATTCGTTACCTGGCACGCTGCCGCTCACGCTTGGGACCACCTCGATCCAGCCGTGCCGAAATTCGACAGGATGCCGACGTAAAAGCGAGCTGACCAAGCGGGAGTGAGACACTCATCTATCAAGGTTGATCGATGACTGTTGCGCCATTCCGGTTGTCGCGCCGGCTGCCGTGCTGGGCCGCGTGCAGCCGGCTGTAGAGCCCGATCTTGGCGACGAGATCTTCGTGCGAGCCCTCTTCCGCAATGCCGGTGGCGTCGACCACCACGATCCTGTCGGCATTGCGGATCGTCGCCAGCCGGTGCGCGATCACCAGCGTCGTGCGGCCGTCTGAAAGTTCCAACAATGATTGCTGGATCTCGCGCTCGGTCTCGGTGTCGAGCGCCGAAGTCGCCTCGTCGAGGATCAGTATCGGCGGGTTCTTCAGGAACATGCGTGCGATGGACAGGCGCTGCTTCTGTCCGCCGGAGAGCTTGACACCACGCTCGCCGACGATCGTGTCGAGGCCGTCCGGCAGCGAGGCAATCAGATCGTCGAGCCGGGCCCGCCGCGCCGCCTCGAATATCTCGCTTTCGGACGCGTCGAGCCTGCCATAGGCTATGTTTTCACGAATCGAGCCACCGAACAGGAACACATCCTGCTGCACGATGCCGATCTGGCTCCGCAGCGAGGAAAGGGTCATTTCGCGTATGTCGATGCCGTCGATGGTGATGCCGCCGCTATTCACCTCATAGAAACGCGGCAACAGCGAGCAGATCGTAGTCTTGCCAGCGCCGGAGGGACCGACGAAGGCGATCGTCTGGCCGGCCTTGATGTCGAGTTTGACATCGCGCAAGACCAGCCTGTCGCCGGTATAGCCGAAGCCGACATCGCAATAGCTGATATCGCCCTTGAGGCTATCGACCTGCAGGGCGCCCGGACGATCGGCGATGTCCGGTTCGGTATCGAGAAGCTGGGCGTAACGGCGAAAACCGGCGATGCCTTTTGGATAGGTTTCGATCACCGAATTGATCTTCTCGATCGGCCGCACGAAGACGCCGACCAGAAGCAGGAAACCGACGAAACCGCCATTCGACAGTTCGCCTGTGATGACCAGATAGCTGCCGGCGATCATGACGATGAGCTGGATCAGGCGGATGCTCATGTAGCTCAACGAATTGCTGGCTGCCATGACCCGGTAGGCATTGAGCTTGGCCTCGCGGTAACGCTGGTTGTCGTCGGCAAACAGCCGCCGTTCATGGTCTTCGTTGGCGAAGGCCTGGACGACGCGCATGCCGCCGACATTCTCCTCAATGCGGACATTGAAATCGCCGACGCGCCGGTAGAGCGTTTGCCAGTTGCGCTCCATGCGATCGCCATAGCGGATCGTGACCCAGGCGACGGCGGGCACGACCGCAGCGGTGACCAGCGCAAGCTTTGTATTGACCGTAAACATCAGCAGCAGCGCGCTGATGAACGTCATCACCGCGATGAAGAGGTCCTCGGGACCGTGATGGGCAACCTCGCCGATCTCTTCCAGATCCTTGGTGACGCCGCCGACCAGATGACCGGTCTTGTTGTTGTCGTAGAAACGGAAGGAAAGTTTTTGGAGATGGTCGAAGCTCTTGCGCCGCATCTCGGTCTCGATGTTGATGCCGAGCATATGGCCCCAATAGGTGACCACGGCCATCAAGACGGTGTTGAACAGATAGACTGCAAGCAACCCAGCCGCCGCGAACAGGATCAGCGTCCAATTGTGTCCGGGCAGAAGATCATCGACGAATACCTTGACGGCCATCGGAAAGCCAAGCTCCAGCAGGCCCGACAGTACCGCGCACGAGAAGTCGAGGACGAACAAGCCCTTATAAGGCGCGTAGTATGAGAAAAATCGTCTGATCATTGCCGCTGCCTGAACCGGCTGCTGCTGAATGGAATGAACTCTTTACCGCTCATGCGAGGCCGCTTCTTAGAGACTCAAACGTCGTCGTATCAGCGTCATCATCGCCTGCGCTTCCACATCAGCACCATGAAGTAAGGCCCACCGATCAGAGCAGCCAGCAAACCCGCCGGAATCTGCCACGGGAAAATGAGCATCCGGCCCGCCCAGTCGGCCGAAACGAGGATCATGCCGCCAAGCATCGCGGATGCGAAAAGCTGCGGCAAGGCGCGCTGGAAGCCGAGCATGCGGGCCAGGTGCGGCGCCATCAATCCGACGAAGCTCAGCGGCCCGATGACAAGCGTAGCTATTGTCGTTGGCACCGCAACAAGCACCAGGATGATGCGCACGCGATCAATGCCAAGCCCGAGCCCGCGCGAGGCTGCCTCTCCGAGCGGCAGGATTTCCAGCCAGCGCACTGTCAACGGCACGATTATCAGCAGGGCAGTCGCCGTCACTGCCGCGACTATGGCATCGGCGGCTGTGGCCCGGTAGGTGGAGCCGGACAACCAGGCGATGAGGGTATCGAGCCGCGGGTCGCCGCTGGCGAGCATGACCGCCGAGAATGCCGACGCCATCGTCGCCACGGCGACGCCGGAAAGCAGCAGCCTATCATGCGCGAGAGCTTGTCGGCGGCCGGTCTGCGAGATCATCGCCAGGCTGGCCAGGGCCCCGACGAGACCGGCCGCGATCATTGCCGGGCGATTGACGTCAGAAGTCGCGACGAAGAGCAGCAGGATGCCTAGCGAGGCGCCGCCGGATATACCCAGCACCTCGGGCGCCGCCATCGGATTGCCGGTCATCCTCTGCATCAACGTGCCGACCACGCCCAGCATCATACCAGCGGAAAGCGCAACGACTATACGCGGCGCCCTGAGCGGCAGGAGCTCGGCGTGTTCGGCGGCCGAGGCCACGTGCCAGCCTGCCGCGCCTCGCCCGACAACGAGCGCGGCGCAGAGAACAAGCGCCACCGCCACGAGCCCGGGCAGCAGATAGACCCACCCGCTTCGCCTGCGCACGGAAGACAGTATGGCGCCGTCCCGATCCGGTATGGTGCGCAATTTCGGCAGTAGAAGGAACAGCAGCGGCGCGCCGAGGAACGCGGTCGCCACACCCGCCGGGATTTCGGAGGCAAAGGGCATAACCTGCACCAGCCGGTCCGTCAGCCACAGCAGCGCGGCGCCTGCGAGGGGTGCCCAGATCATGCGCTGGCGCAAAGTCCGTGCGCCGGCGAGCCTGACCAGAGTCGGCGCCGCAAGCGCCACGAAGCTGATCACGCCGACGGCTGCGACCACCATGCTGCTCAGCGCAACGGCGACAGTCATCCCCGCCAGCCGTGTCACGACGGGTTTGGTTCCGAGGCTTGCCGCTCCCTCGTCGCTCAGGTCCAGAAGGCGCAACGGCCGGAGCAGAAGGAAAGCAGCAATGCCGGCGACCACAAGCCATGGCGCAAACCCGAACACCACGGCATCGCCGTTCTGGATCAGCGAACCGCTCTGCCAGATAAACAGTTCCTCGGAATATTCTCGATTGGCCGCCATCAGCAGCGCGCTCGCCGAACTGCATGTCAGGCTGACAACCAGGCCAGAGATGATGATCGCGACCGGCGAAAAACTCCGGCCCTGGGCTAGAGCCAAAACCGCCAGCGTCGACAGGGCGCCGCCGGCAAGCGCCACCCATTCGCGGCCCTGCTCCAGCATCCACGGCGCGTAGAGCGTGGCGATCGTCAGGGCGACGGTCGCGCCTGCATTCGTGCCTATGGTCGTCGGCTCGGCCAGCGGATTGCGCAGCACCTGCTGGAGCAGCGTGCCGGTCAGGCCGAGCGCCGCGCCGGCCAGCAGACTGATCGCCAAACGCGGCAGAAAGGCATGGCGGTAAAGCAGCTGCTGCGGATCGGTAAGGTCCGTAACCCCGAGCGACTGCCACCACATGTCGGCGGGCAACAGGCGCAAAAGCCCGGCTGCCGTTAGATATGCGGCGAGCACAGCCGGTACGCTCACCAAGGCGACGAGCGTCCAGCTGCCGCCCATGAAACGAGCACGGTTGCCGGCGGTGGACTGCATGATGTTCATGCCCGGGCCAGGAGCGTTGCGAAGCGGGCAGCGGCGGCAAGCCCGCCAAACGGCCATACCGGCGGGATTGTTCTTACATTGCCGGCTTTGACGCAGGGAAGATTGGCCCAGAGACTGCTCTGGTCGACCCTGATCTTCACATGCGGCGGGATTGGATCGAGAGAAATCACGCGCGCCTCGCCGACCGCAACCAACTCTTCGATGCCCAGCACGGAAAAACCCCAGCCATCGGTAGCAGCGGTCCAGGCATTGGTGAGCCTCAGCCTATCGAGCACGTCCTGGAACAGACTGCCCTCGCCATAGACGCGCACATGACGGTCGTCGAATATGCTGACCACCGCAAGCGGCTGCTTTGCCCGTCCTGACAGTTGCGCTCTGATATGGGCGATCGCCGCCGCCGTCTTCTGGATAAGTCGTTGCGCTTCAGCCTTCCGGCCGAGCTGCAGGCCAAGTTTCAGCGTTTCAATTTCGGCCTGGCGATAAGGTGCTTCGGTACCGTCGTAGAAGGGCACGGTGTGCAGCGGCGCGATCCGCTTGAACGGAGCTTCGTCGAGCCCGAAGCCATAGGCACCGGTGATCAGGTCCGGTTTGAGCTCAAGAAGCAGTTCGAGATTGGGTTCGCCGCGCGAGCCGAGGTCGAAGCATCCGGCTGGAAGCTCGGGACCCACCACCCAGTCGCGGTAACCCTTAACGTCGGCGACCGCGAGAGGCTCGATCCCGAGCGAGATGACCATCTCGGCCGACGTCCATTCGAGGCACGCGATATGTTGCGGCGCGGCGGCAGGCGCCGGTAGCGTGCCCGTCGTCCACCACTCCGCCGCGAGGCCGCCAACCAGTTGGCGCCGTGTCAGCCGCGAGACAGCGCGCTCGCCTGCCGGTCCGTCGTGCTTTACCAACGGTATTTCATCGAGCCGGCGATCTTGCGGCCCTCTCCGGGGTAGCAGCCGAAATCTGCAGTCGAGCAGGAGGCGATGAATTCCTTGTTGAACAAGTTGGTGGCATTGAGCTGGAACTTGAGATTCTGCCACTCATAATGGACCGCGGCATCGAACAAGGTGACCGACGGTACCTGGAAGGAATTGGCGTCGTCGCCGTAGGTCTCGCCGATGTAGCGGATGCCGCCGCCCAGCCCCAGCCCCTCCAGCACGCCGCCCTGGATCGTGTAGTCCGCCCATAGCGAGACTCTATGCTGCGGCACGCCATAAGGCGTATTGCCCTCGGTCCCCTCATCGTCATCGGTGATCTTGGTGTCGAGGTAGGCATAGGCCACCTTGATGTCGAGCCCGTTGTCGAGGGTCGCGACCCCTTCGGCCTCTATGCCGCGCGAGCGGATCTCGCCGGTCTGGAAGGCATCGTTGCCGATATGGCGGACCACGTTCTGCTTGGTGAGGTCGAAGGCAGCGATCGTGATGAAGGCATTCCAGCCGAGGGGCTGGTACTTGATGCCAACCTCGTACTGCTCGCCGGTCTCTGGCTCGAAAGGCGTCCCGGCGGGATTGTGCTCGAGTTCCGGCAGGAAGGAGGTCGAATAGCTGACATAGGGCGCAAGGCCGATGTCGGAGAGATAAACGAGGCCGGCGCGCCATGTGGTGGCGCTGTCGGATTGCTCGCTGGCGGCACCGTCTGCGAGATAGTCGACCGTCTCGGTCTGCGTCCAGTCGTGACGACCGCCGACGGTGAGCGCCCAATCGCCGAGCTTGACCTGGTCCTGGACGTAGATGCCGGCCTGGCTGTGCGTGGTGTCCTTATCCAGATAGGGAGTGAAGGCCGAGATCGGCGAGCCGTAGACCGGGTCGAATATGTCGATTGGGCTGATGTCAGCCGAGGCGCCATAGTCGCTATAGTCTGTATACTGGTAGTCGAGCCCGGCAAGCAGCAGGTGGGCTAGCGAGCCTGTGTCGAACTCCGCCTGCACCTGGTTGTCGATTGCGAAATTGCCGAAGGTCGACATGCCGAGATCGGCATAGCGATTGTAGGTGCGGCCATCGGGCTCGAGGCCTGCGCCGAACACGCCGAACTGCTCGTCATTGTCGAGATAGGAGTAGCGGGCGTTCTGGCGGACCACAAAGGTGTCGTCGATGCGGTGCTCGAACTCGTAGCCGATCATGGCCATCAGCGGGTTATATTCGTCGAAATCAGGCTCACCGACGAAGCGGTTCAGGGGTATCGAGCCGTTCCGATTAGGCAGCACCGTGCCGTTCGCCGGCAGGAACTGGATGCCCCAGCCCACCCTGTCTTTCTGGATCGCGGCAAGCAGTGTCAGGCTGGTGTCGGCATCCGGCTGCCATTTGAGCGCGGGAGCGATGAACAGGCGATCATTGTCGACATGGTCGGTATAGGACTTGCCCTCGCGGGCAAGACCGGTCAGGCGATAGCTCCATACGCCTGCTTCGTCGAGCTTGCCGCCCATGTCGAACTGGCCCTGATAGGTGTCGAAGTTACCGGCGCTGACCTCGATCTCGCGGAAAGTCTCATCCGTCGGCCGCTTGCTGACATAGTTGATGATGCCGCCGGGGCTGTTCTGGCCGTAAAGGACTGAGCTCGGTCCGCGCAAAATTTCAATGCGCTCGGCGCCATAGGGTTCGAGCGAGAGGAAGGAGGCGAAGTCCGTCCCCTTCATCCTGAGGCCGTTCACGTAGAAGACTTCGTCCCAAACGTTGAAGCCGCGTATCTGCAGGCCGGAACCGCGCAGGTCGGTGCCCCACAGTTCGCCAGTGACGCCGGCCGTGTAGCGCAGCGCGCCGCCCAGGGTTTCGGCGCCTTGCGCTGCGATCTGATCCGCCGTCACCACGGAGACTGATTGCGGCGTCTCGATCAGCGGTGTGTCGGTCTTGGAGCCGGTGGCGCTGCGATTGGCGACATAACCTTCGACCGGCCCCCACGCATCTTCTATGCGCTGCTGTACCGTAATGCGCTCGAGAGCGGTGCTGCCGGCAGGGACGGTCTCTTGTGCGAAAGCCGCCGGAACACCCAGAATCCCCAGTCCAAATATCGTGGACGACAGCAGCCGAAACCGTTTCTTGTTCGCCTGGCTTCGATCGTGAAGAGGGGAATTGGCCATGTATGCAGGTCGACCGTCCATCCGACCTTCATCGAAATTCGCAACAGCACTCACGCGTCCCAACCCTCATTTTTCAAATACTGGTGTTCGTGCGGCGCGTCATTCGCCGAGCCGTGTCACGGCAATCTTGACTATTAAACTCATGTTTCTTAGTCAACCCGGGGATCAACCGTGCGCGCCGCGATATCCACCAGTGGTGGTGGCGCGTGACGTGCTTCAAGCAAGGTGAACAGCTGTGCCCGAAATCGACGACAAGAAAGCCTTCGTGACGAGCGAACTCAGTTTCACGATCGGCCAGCGCACGCTGCTCGGCCCGGTGTCGCTCGATCTGGAACGCGGACGCGTCTACGGCCTCATCGGGCACAATGGCTCAGGCAAGAGCACATTGATCAAGTTGCTGGCGAGGCAGCAGGCGCCAAGCTCCGGTATCATCACCTTCTCAGGCAAGCCGCTATCGGCCTGGCGGTCGCGCGAGCTTGCCAGGGTTCTTGCCTACCTTCCGCAAACCACGTCCGCCGCGACGGGACTGACTGTACGGGAGTTGGCTGCGCTCGGCCGCTATCCCTGGCATGGCGCGCTTGGACGTTTCGGGCGGGACGACCAGCGCCACGTCGACGAGGCCCTCGCCCTCACCGACATGACCGGCTTCGCCGACCGTCTGGTTGACGAACTGTCGGGCGGCGAACGTCAGAGGGCATGGATCGCTATGCTGGTGGCGCAGAATGCCGCCGTCATGCTCCTCGATGAGCCTATATCGGCGCTCGACATCGCGCATCAGGAAGAGGTTCTGGGACTGGTGAGGGAACTCAGTCAGGAGCGTGGCCTTTGCGTCGTCACAGTGCTGCACGACCCCAACATGGCGGCGCGCCATTGCGACGAGTTGATCGCGTTGAAGAACGGAAAGCTGCTGACGCAAGGCACCCCCCACGAGATGATGAAGGACGACGTGCTGAAACGCATCTTCGGCGTGGAGATGAGGGTGTTTTCCCACCCGATAACGGGCCAGCCGATCAGCTACCTGCAGTGACGCGCCTTGGGGGTGTGTCGATATTCAGGGGGTACCGGCCTGCAGATGGAGTTTCTGCGATCGTTGCGCGGGAGCCCTTGTGCTTTTCTTCGAGCAGAGTTCCGCCTTCCCGCGCTCGATGTCTAGACCATTCACGACAGCTATTGCGCCGCTCCTCACGAGACAGTCACAGGGGCAGCGAATATGTATCCGGCGCCCCGCTCGGTGACTATCAGCTTCGGTTCGCTCGGCTCCTGCTCCAGTTTGCGGCGCAGGCGCAAAATCTGAACGTCGATGCTGCGGTCGAAGACCTCTTCGTCGTGCATATGGCTTGCGGCCAATAGCTGTTCGCGGGTGAGTATCTGCTGCGGAGATCGCAGGAACGCCGCGAGCAGGTTGAACTCACCGGCCGTAAGCGGCACCGCATTTCCGTCGGGGGAGACGAGTCGCCGTGTCCGCATGTCCAGCTTCCAGCCGGCAAAGCAATAGTGGAGATGGCTTCGATTTTTATGCGAACGCTGTCGGGCGGCCGCGGCCCGTCGCAGAACCGCGCGAATTCGCGCGAGAAGCTCCCTCGGGCTGAACGGCTTCGTCAGATAGTCATCCGCGCCGAGCTCCAGCCCGACTATGCGATCCGCTTCGTCTCGGCGATGACCGGTGACGACAATGATTGGAGCTTCTGGAGGGCTGCCAAGCTGGCGGATCAGGTCGAGACCGTCCTCTTTGCCCAACTTCATATCGAGAATGATCAGATCCACGGCCGCGTTGCGCAGTGCGCGCGTCATGGAATCGCCGTCGGCCACGGCGGTGACCTTGAAGTTTTCGCCTTCCAGATATTCGGTGAGCATGCTGCGCATGGCTGGATCGTCATCCACGATCAGCAGATGCTTGCCCGCCGATGTGGGCCGAATGCTGGGAAATGCCTCGAAGTTTCGTTCCGGCAGCATGTCGATCATTCCGATTCTTGCGCCGTTGCCAGTTTCATCAAAGCGCCGATTTTTGGCGGTTTATAGGTGCATGGTTACGAGCCCAGCGTGGCTAAGCCCCGGCTTCAGGGCCGGACTGCGGACGACCGGCCAGCCGATCCATAAGAGCTCGGCATATGGGCGGCTGCCAATTTGCGTGGCAATGTTCTTGGCGTTCGCAGTGGCCGCGGCCAGCCAATCCGCCCGGGAGCACCAGGAGCCGATCTCCCCGGTCAGTCCGGTTGAAACCATAGATATGGCGAAGATTGCGTTGGGCGAGGCCCTGTTTCGTGACACGCGCCTGTCGCGCCACGAAACGGTCGCATGCACGTCATGCCATCGGCTCGACGAAGGCGGCGACGATGGGCGCGCCCGTTCCGTAGGCGCGGATGGACGCCTGCTCGATTTCAATTCGCCGACTGTCTTCAACGCGGCGCTCAATTTCCGGCTCAACTGGCGCGGCAATTTCCGTGGTCTCGAGGAGCAGAACGAAGCGGTCCTGTTCGACCCGTCCCTGATGAACACGAGTTGGGAAGAACTGTTGCCCAGACTGCGTGGGGAACCCGCCTATACCGATGGGTTCGCGGCGGCTTACGGCTCCGCCCCCGATAGAGAGAACGTGCTTGACGCGCTTGCCGCATTTCAGCGTTCGCTCGTCACGCCCGACGCCCGCTTCGACCGGTATCTGAGAGGAGAACGGAGCGCCCTTACGGCGGAGGAGGTGCGTGGCTACGAACTCTTCAAGGACTATGGCTGCGTCGCCTGCCATCAAGGTCGGAATGTCGGGGGTAATCTTTTCCAGAAATTCGGCATATTCGCCAATCCCTTCGCCCGTCAGGAGACAAGATCGGATGGCGATCTCGGGCGCTTCACGATCACGGGGCAGGAGCGGGATCGCCATGTGTTCCGCGTCCCAAGCCTTCGAAATGTCGCACTGACAGCACCCTATTTCCATGACGGCCGCACCGCTTCGCTTGCGCAAGCCGTGAAGATCATGGCGGGCAGCCAGCTCGGCCGCGAACTTCCGGACCCCGACATCCGCTCGATCGTCAGCTTCCTCAACACGCTGACGGGCGAATACCGCGGCGCGCCGAAGGCGCGCGAGCGCAACGGGCCGCAGCCGTGAAAGCGCTTCGCTTGCTCGCGCCGATCATTGCGGGGCTTGTGATCGTGCTCACCTATTTCCTGGTGCAGGGCACGACCATCAACACTCCGCGGCATGAGCGTGCCGAGGTATTGCAGGCCGTCGTCCTTTACGATGCCGCCTTGCAACGCGATGTGCTGCTTGCCCGGGCCGGACTCCTGCCGAACTACGACCCGCTTGTCAGGTCGATGGAAAACCTGCTGATGGCGACTGCGGACCTGCCCGCCGCAAGTGAGATAGCGAGCGGCGCGGCGCGCGCCGACATAGAGCGGAAGATTGCCGAAGTCACGAAGGCGGTGGGCGATCAGGAAGCGCTCGTCGAAGCCTTCAAATCCGACAACGCGCTACTGCAGAATTCGCTCTCTTATTTCAATCATCTGAGCGGGCAACTGACATCCGGCAACGAGCCTGGCCGGGCGGCTGTGGAAGCCGAGGTCGGCGTGCTCACTACCGGCATGTTGCGCTACATCAATGCGCCCCGGCCCGATACGGCGGGGGAGATCGAAGTATCGCTCGACAGACTCGAAAGGCTGGCGAGCGAGCCGGCCGATGACATCCACTCGCTTGTCACCCACGGGCGGCTTGTCGTGGCGATGTTTCCCCGGGTCGACGATCTTGTCTCGCGCATCCAGGCTGCTCCAACAAGCGAGTTGGCGCACGTGCTGCAGAGCGCCTATTTCGAAGCGCATGCGCGCGTTGCCGCTCGTGCAGACGTCTTCATGGCCCTGCTCTATGTCGCGGCGCTCGCACTGGTGGCCTACGTCGGCTATCTGTTCGTCCGCCTGCGCGCCAGCACCGGCATTCTCAGGACGAGGCTGGAGTTCGAGGGGCTGGTCGCCTCGATCTCCACGCAATTCATCAACCTGCCGCGCAACGAGATCCGGACCGCCGTGCGCAAGGCTCTCGCCGAGCTTGCCGAGCATGCGAATGTCGCCGGCGCCCGTATCATCATGTTCCGCGGCGCCGAGGCAGACGGCGATGGCAGCTATTCGTATCAACACGATGCCGCGAGCACCGCGATTTCTCCCGAACGGATGCTGGAACTCATCCGCCACTGGACTGCAAAGGGGTATGAGCGCCAGGGCTGCCTTAACATCGCAGACGCTGCGGTGCTGCCGGACGGCGAGGAGAGGGCGGCGCTGTGGTCGGCCGGCATACGGACATGGCTCTGCATACCGATGCGGATCGCGGGCGAATGCCTTGGCGTCCTCGTTTTTCATGATCCCGCGGCGCGGCGCTGGCACGACGACGACATCTCCCTGATGCGCACCGTCGCCGAGATATTCGCCAACGCCATCGCGCGCGAAAGGAGCGAGAGCGAGCGCGAAGAACTGCAGGCGCAACTCAACCGGTCGCAGCGGCTCGAGGCGATCGGAACCTTTGCCGGCGGCATCGCGCACGAGTTCAACAACATCCTCGGAGCGATCCGCGGCTATAGCGAAATGGCGCTGGCGGTGCTGCTCAAGGACTCTCACGCGCGGCGGCACGTCCTGCAGATCATGAAGGCAGGCGAACGTGCGCAGCACATCGTCGAACAGGTCCTTGCTTTCGGGCGTCGGCGGGAGCGGGAGCACAGGCCCGTCAGCGCCGGGGCGGTGATTGCGGAGGCTGTCGATCTGGTGCGTGCATCGCTTCCCGCCACATTGTCGCTTCGGACCGGCCTGGCGGCGGAAGATGCCGTCCTGATGGGCGATCCGACCGAACTGCAGCAGGTGGTGATGAACCTCTGCACGAATGCGGCCCAGGCGATGGACGGTCGCGGCGTGCTCAGGATCGGCCTCGACACGATCGCGCCGAGGCGCACGCTTGGCGTGTCGCATGGTAGCCTGCCGGCCGGGCGTTACATCAGGCTCAAGGTGAGGGACAGCGGTCACGGCATCGACCAGGCGACGATGGAGCGGATCTTCGAGCCGTTCTTCACCACCAAGCGCGCTGGGCAAGGCACGGGATTGGGGCTCTCGACCGTGCACGGGATCGTCAGCGCGCATCACGGCGCCATCAATGTGAAGAGCAAGCCGGGAAAGGGCACGACATTCGAAGTCTACTTCCCGCGGATCGAGCAGGAAATACCGGAGGAAGAGGCTCCAGAGACGCCAGTCCGCAACGGACACGGCGAGACGGTCCTCATCGTGGACGACGACAAGCCGCTCGTCCTGCTCGGCGAGGAGATGCTCGCCGCGCTCGGTTACGAGCCGGTCGGCTTCGATAGAGGCCGTGCCGCGCTCGCGGCTTTCCGTGCCGATCCGGCGCGTTTCGATCTCGTGCTGACGGACGAGGTCATGCCGGAGGTGACGGGAACCGAACTCGCCGGCGCAATGCACGACATTCGCCCGGACATCCCGATCGTGCTCATGACCGGCTACGATGGGGCGCTGCAGCCGGACCGCTTGCGGTCCGCCGGCATTCGCGAGGTGCTGGAGAAGCCGCTTTTGTCGCGATCCCTCGCCGACTGCCTCTCGCGGCAACTGGCCGGATAGGGTGCGCGTGGCGCAGGTCCGTGCGCGGTCGCGCATCCCGTTACATCTGTAACCAGCCAATCCGATCCTGAAATCATCCGGTAGCGTCGGCTTTGCATCATCGCTGGCTCGACGGGCGGCGAAGTGCTGCCAAACGGAAGTCGTGAACAGGGAGAGATGTGATGCGTCCTACGCTTGTGGATGGCGGCTCAGCCATCGACAGCCGTCTTGAACGGAACAAATATCGCGCCCGGCCGGAAGCCCGGTCGTGGGACGGCGCGCCGCCGGCCCGCCAGAAAGCCGCAGCGCCCTCGCCGGAGGGCATCATGCGGCTGGGCTGGGGTTTCCGGGGCTCAAAAGTCCTGCTCAGCGCCGTCGAACTCGATCTCTTCACCGAACTTGCCGCCGTACCACTCGATGGAGCGACGCTGCGCCGACGGCTTCGGCTGCATGAGCGCGGCGCGCGCGATTTCTTCGACGCGCTCGTCGCGCTTGGCATGCTTCGGCGGTGCGGCGGCCTCTACGCCAACACGCCCGAGACCGGTTTCTATCTCGACCGCAACAAGCCCAGCTACATCGGCGGACTGCTCCGTCTGGCAAACGCAACGATCTATCCCAACTGGCGCAACCTGACCGAGGCGCTGCGGACCGGCAAACCCCAGAGCGGGGTAGGGGAGGGCGAAGACCTGTTCGACATGCTCTATGCCGATCCGGCTGCCGCTGTCGGTTTCGCGGAAGCGATGACGGCAGCCAGCCTTCCGTCGGCATGGGCGCTTGCCCGGCGATTCCCCTGGGATGAGTACAAGACGTTCATTGACATCGGCGCCGCCGAAGGCGCCCTCCCGGTCACGGTAGCGCAGGCACAGCCGCATCTCTCCGGCGGCGGATTCGACCTGCCGAGAGTGCAGCCCATCTTCAAGGCCTATGTCGGGCGGCACGGCCTCACGGATCGTCTGCGGTTCCATCCCGGCGACTTCTTCGAGGATCCGCTCCCCACGGCGGACGTGCTCGTGCTCGGCCAGATCCTGCATGACTGGAATCTGGAGGCAAAACGCCAACTGCTGGAGAGGGCCTATGCGGCCCTTCCGGAGCAGGGTGCGCTCATCGTCTACGACCAGATGATCGACGACGAACGCCGGCAAAACGCGGCGGGCCTGCTGACCAGCCTGAGCATGCTGGTCGCAACCCAGGGCGGGTTCGATTACACCGTGGCGGAATGCACGGACTGGATGCATGAAGCCGGCTTCTGCCGGATCCGCCATGAACACCTGAGCGGTCCTTTCTCGATGATGGTGGGGATCAAATAGCCAGGGAGCCTATGATGAGACGCATTCTGATCACAGGAGCCGCTCTCGCAACGGGTGGCATTCTCGCCGTGGCGGCGATGAAGCCCGGCGTCGGCGGAGCCGAACATGCCGACGTCGAGCGCGGCCGCTATCTGGTGACGATCGGCGGATGCAACGACTGCCACACGCCCGGTTATCTCATGAAGGCCGGCAACGTGCCGGAGGATCGCTGGCTGATCGGCGAAAGCGTCGGCTTCAGCGGTCCATGGGGCACGACTTATCCTTCCAATCTGCGCAGCCTGCTCGCGGATATGAGCGAGGACGACTGGGTGCGGTATGTGCGCACGCTTGAGACGCGGCCGCCGATGCCATGGTTTAACCTGCGGGCCTTCGCCGAAGACGATCTGCGCGCCATGCACCGCTACATCCGTTCGCTGCCGGCGGACGACAGGGCGGTTCCAGACTACGTGCCGCCGGATCGGCAGCCGGAGACGCCGCATATCGTCATGGTGCCGCAAGCGCCGAAGCCATGAGGCCTTCCTGATCGCGAGGGGGAGTCGGCTATCGTCCAAAGCCCGCGCTTGTCGGCAGCCAAAGCGACAGCTGCGGGAAGGCCCAGATCAACACGAGCCCGCCGATCAGCAGCGCCACGTAAGGCGAGGAACCGCGGATGATCTGCGACAGCGGGGCGTTGGTGATGCCCTTGATGACGAACAGGTTCATCCCGACCGGCGGCGTGATCAGCGCCAGTTCCAGGTTGATCATCAGCATGACGCCGTACCAGATCAGATTGATGTCCAGCGCCACCATGGCCGGCAGGATGATCGGCGTGGTGATCAGGATGATGGCGATGGTCTCAAGGAACATGCCGAGCACGAAGATTGCCGCCATGACCACCAGGATGAAGCCGGTCTGCGTGAGGCCAAGCGCGGTCACGCCCTCCATGATCTCTGCCGGCAGCCGGATGATCGTCACCGCATGGCCGAACAGTCCCGCGCCGGCGATGATCATGAACAGCATGGCGCTGGTGCGCATGGTTTGCCAGGTGCAGTCCCAGAGATCGGCCACTGATACGTTGCGGTACACCAGGAGCGCGACGAGCAGCGCATAGACCGCGCCGACGGCCGCCGCTTCGCCCGCGGTGAAGATGCCGAGATAAATGCCTCCAAGGATTATGGGTGGCATCATCACGGCCCAGATCGATTTCATGAAGGCGGCAAGCACCGTCTTCGTTCCGGGCCAGGCCTGCGTCTTGGTCTCGCCATGTGCGTTTGCCTGGAACCATGAGAAGACGGCAAAGATGGCTGCCATGATCAGCCCCGGAATCATACCCGCCAGAAAGAGTGCGCCTATGGAGGCGTCCGTGACGATCGCATAGAGGATCATTGGGCCCGACGGCGGAATGAGAATGCCGAGCGTGCCGCCGGCGGCGATGATGCCGTAGGTGTCGCGCGGGCGGTAGCCGAACCGTTGCATCTGCGGGATCGCGGTCGAGCCGATCGTCAGCGCGGTGGCGACCGACGAGCCCGAAATGGTGGAAAAGATCGTGCACGACAAAATCGTCGCGAAGCCAAGCCCGCCCTTGATGTGTCCAACCAGCCTGTTGGCCATGTCGAAAAGATCGTCGACAACCTTCGCCTTGATCATGACATGCGCCATGAAAGCGAACATCGGGATCGTCGCCAGCAGCGGGTTGTTGAGGCTGGCGAAGATCGTGTCGGCGATCGAGTCGATCCGGCCTTCGTAGATCATCAGGATAGCCGCTGAGGACAGGCCCAGCGCAGCAAAGATCGGCATGCCCGTCATGAGCAGGAGGACGAGAAAACCGAGGATCAGAAAGGTCGTCATGGCCGCTTCTCGCCGAACAGTCTGAGCGTCGCAGCCAGGGCAGCAAGCCCGAGCAGCACGGCGCCGGCGACCATGGTTGATTGCGGGATCCACATCGGCAGGCTGAGATAGCCGGTCGAATAGGCGCCGAACCGGTAGGAGAACACGATCGTGTGCCAGGAAGTGACGAGCAGCAGCGCCGCGAAGACGATTACGCTGGCGAGCGACCATAATTCCAGCCACCAGCGCGCCTTGGGCCCGAGATGGTCGAATAAGAGGTCGATCCGGATATGGTCGCCGCGTCTTAAAGCTTCGGCCGCTCCGAACATAACTATGGCGACCACTAGAAAGCCGGTCGCTTCGTCGACGCCCATCATTGGTCGGCCGAGAAAATAGCGGTTGAAGACGCTGACGGCGGTGATCGCAAGCACGACGAGAATGAGCAGCGCGCTCAACGCTCCGCCGAGGCGCGAAATCGACGCCGCGGCGCGTTCGGGAAAGGAGGAGGCGCGCAGCGCCTCCCCGTCGGTCGACATGTCCTCCAGCACGGCGGCTACTGGATCTTCTCGATCAATCCGAGCAGGACCTTGCCGTCTTCGCCGGACTCTTCGGCGAAACCTTCGGCAAAGGCCGGCTGCATCGCCGCCTTGAATGCCTCGTTCTCCGCGTCGGTGGCGATATGGACCTTGACGCCCTTCTCCTCGAGTTGCTTCGGCGCGTCGGCCGAGGCCTGGATCGAGGCGTCGAGCGCCCATTGCGAGGCGGCTTCGCCAGCCTGCTTCAGCGCCGCCTTGGACTTGTCGCTCAGCCCGTCATACCAGACTGGGTTGACATAACCGTGCAGGTAAGCGGCCAGTACAGGCACCACCGTCATGTGATCCTGCACCTCGAAATATTTGCGCGAATAGGCGGCAGCGACGTCCGTGACGGCGGCGTCGATGATGCCGGTCGCCAACGCCTGATAGACTTCGCTGCCGGGCATGGCGACCGTGGTCGCGCCCATTGCGGTCAGCCCGCGATCGAAAGCGGGCCCGATGCCACGCATCTTGATGCCCTTGAAGTCGTCAGGCGTAACCAGGGCCTTGCCCTTTGAGGTGAAAACGCTGGTATTGGTCTGGAACATCCAGGCGATGTTCCTGACGCCTTTCTCAGCGAGCTTCCCCTCCAGAAAGGCGGCAGCCTCGGATGTTGGCCACTTCTTCCACGCCTCGATGGAGGACATGGTGTAGGGACCGACCGTGACGTTCATGATCGGCAGCGTCTTGCCCCACTGGAAATTGAGCGAGAACGCGCACTCGATGTCGCCCTTGGCGACGGAAAGGATGTTGTCATTGGCCTTGACCAGGCTATCGGCCCCGAACACCTGAACGTCGAGCTCGCCTTCGGAGAGCTTTTCGACCTCCGCCGCCCATTTGTCGACGGCGATGGCGATGTGGTGCGCGGGGGGCAATTGGTGGCTGCAGCGCATTGGTGTTGCCGCATGCGACATGGTGACGGCCGAGGCCGAGAGCAGCAGCGTGGCTGCGAGTGTTGCTGTGTAGCGGTTCATAGTATTCCTCCCTTTGGTTTCTTTAGCGGCTCCGGGCCTCCGTCCCCGGTCATGCGCGCCAGTCGAGCGTGCGGGGCGGGCCCGCGCGCGCGATGGCGCCGTAGAACTTTTCCTTTGGCATGGCATGTTCCGGCACGGACCTGACGGCGGCCAGAGCGTCGAGGTCGATGCCGGTAGCAAAGCCCTTGGTCTCGCAGAGGAAGACCAGGTCCTCGAAGACGACATTGCCGGTCGCGCCCGGCGCGAACGGGCAGCCGCCGAGCCCGCCGAGAGACCCGTCGAGCACACGGCAACCGGCGTCGAGCGCGGCCGAGGCATTGGCGATGCCCATGCCGCGCGTGTCGTGAAGGTGGACGATGAAGGCCCCGCCGGAAAGCCGCACCATGGCTGCAGACAGCTCCGCCACCTGCCGCGGCCCCGCGAAGCCGACCGTGTCGGCGATGCCGACGATGTCGGCCCCGGCTTCGATGCAGGCCTCCGACAGCCGCAGCACTTCGGCCTGATCGACCTTGCCGGCGATAGAGCAGCCGAACGCCATGGCGATGCCGGCGTTCACGATCGCTTTGTGGCCGCGCTCGTCGCGCATCCGCACCGCGGTGCGCACCAAATCGATCGCCTCGACGCGTGAGCGGCGCATATTGGCCTGGCTGTGCTCCTCGGTCGCGGAGATCACGCAGACGATTTCGTCGACCTCGATCTCGGTTTCGAACGCGTCGGCCAAGCCACGCTCGTTGAGCGCCAAAGCCGCTGATCGGGCGCCATCGAGGCCGCCGACCGCCTCGATCATCTGTCTGACGTCCGCGAATTGCGGCATGCGGTTCGCCGGCAGGAACGAGCCCACCTCGAAATGGCGCACGCCGGCGGCGTGTTCGCGCGCCAGCCATTCGCGCTTTTCGTCGGTCGACGGCCAGCTCTTCACCAGTTGCAGCCCGTCGCGCAGGCCGACCTCGCGCAGGCTCACCCGGTCGGCCGGATAGGCTGCCGCAACCCGGCTCATGCCGCTTTCCTCGTCGCGCCCTGCGCCTTGCCGATCGCTTCCGCGTCGAAACCGAGCGATCCCAACACCGAGCCCGTATCCTGTCCCAGTGCCGGCACATCGCCGCCGCCTGTGAGCATGGCGCCGTCGACGTCGAGTGGCAGCGAGGGCGCGCGGAAACTTTGGCCGTCAGGCAGCCTCGATGTCGCCAGCCCTCCTGGCCGCATTACATGCGGGTCCGAATACATGTCCGAGGGTTTTGCGATCGGCGAATAGGGAATGCCGAGCTTTTCGAAGGCCGCGGCAAGCTGTTCCGACTGGTGCGATGCGATGGCCTTTGCCACGATCGGGATCGTGCGGTCGCGCGCGTCTATTTGGTCCATGCGCGCCTGCAGCCCGGGGTCCGCAAGCAACTCGTCCAGCCCGAGCAGCCGGCACAGCGCCGTCCATTGCCCCTCGGTGACGGCGCCGACGAACATCTGGCCGTCGGCCGTGTCGAAGATGTCGTAGACCGGCCATGAGAAAGTGCGCTCGGGCATCGGCGGCGGGTTGGTGCCTTCGAGTTCGAACTGCACCATGTGCTGAGCCACCAAAAGCAGGCAGTTCTCGAACAAGCCGACGCGCAGGCTGCGGCCCTTGCCGGTCTCCTTGCGCTCCATCAGAGCCGCCAGAACGGAGAATGCCCCGAACAGCCCGCCCATGATGTCGTTGGCCGAGGAGCCGACCCGCAGCGGCCGGCCGGTCGGGCCGGTCATGTAGGCGAGGCCCGTCATCATCTGGACCACTTCGTCGAGCGCCGTGCGGTCCTGATACGGACCGCTGAGAAAGCCCTTGTGCGAGGCGAGGATCAGGCGTGGATGGCGCGCACGCAGTTCGTCGAGATCCGCCCCCATTTTCGACAGCGAGGCGTCCCGGAAGTTTTCCACAAAGACGTCGGCAGTGGCCAGGAGCGCGTCAAGTGCGCGGCGTCCATCCTCCGACTTCAGGTCGAGCTGGACCGACTTCTTGCCGCGGTTGAACAGCGGAAAGAACGGCCTTCCCATTCCCGTGAGGTTTCGCGTCTTGTCGCCTTCGGGCGGTTCGACCTTGATCACCTCCGCTCCCAGCATGCCTAGGAACATGCCGCAGGACGGCCCCATGATCATGTGGCTCATCTCGACCACCCTGATCCCCTCTAAGGGCCGGAAGTTCTGGTCCATTTCATTCTCCTCGAACGGCCCTACGCTAGCGTTGCCGACGACGTCGGAAAATCATAATGTTTCTAAGTCACCTTTCGAAAATCCAGAAACCTCCGATGGACTCTCGCCAACTCCGCTACTTCGCCGCCATGTACGAGCAAGGTACGCTGTCCAATGCGGCCGAGACCTGCCGCGTGGCCGTGTCCGCGCTCAGCCACCATCTCGCCAATCTCGAGGCGGAGTTCGGCGCGCCGCTATTCGTGCGCAAGCCGCGTGGCCTGCAACCCACCGCGGCTGGCGAAAGGCTCTATGTCCATGCCAAGTCGATCCTCAAGGCGATGTCCGCCGCCGAGAAGGACATCCGCGAGGCCGGCACCGAGATTGCGGGTGAGGTCTCGGTTGGCATGGCCTATTCGGCGGTCAAGGCGATCGGTGTCGATCTCGCACGGCGCATCGTGTCCGACTATCCCAAGGTCCGGCTGTCCCTGTCGGAGAGCCTGTCCGGTTCGACGCTGATGCACCTGATGGCGTCGGAGGTTGACATCGCACTGGTTTACAATCCGCCCGCCGATCCGCGTCTGAAGACGCAAGCCGTGCTGGAGGAGCAGATGGTGCTGGTCGGAACCCGCGCCATCATCGGCGACAGCGATACGCCGGTCCGCTTCGCCGATATCCTCGACCTGCCGATGATCCTGCTACGGCAGGGCATCTCGGCCCGCGCCCTGATGGACGACACTAATCTCCTCAAGAAGCTCGAAGGCCGCGCCAAGCTGCAGATGAACTCCGTCCACGCCATCGGCGGCTCGCTCGCCGCCGGTCTCGGCTGCACCATCGGCACCAAGCTCTTCATGTACGAGCACATCGAGAGCGGGCTGCTGCATTATCGTCCGATCGTCGAACCGGAATTATCGCGCACGCTCTATGTCTGCGAGATGGCCGACCGCCCGGTGACCTATGCGCTGGAGGCCGTCCGCAGCCTGATACTCGACCTCGTGCGCCGCTCGGTCATGGACGGGCGATGGGAAGCGCGCATGGTCATGCCTTAGGTCAAACCGCCGGGCAGCGAGATACCGACGCGTTCGTTCTCTTCCGGCGTGGCGTTCCAGTAGCCGTAGCGAGCCGACGTCTCCAGGAAGTACTGGATCGCCTCGGGCGTAGGCGGCGCCGGCTGTCGTCCCGGAACGACGGGCGAGCCGACTTCCTGGAAGAAGCGGCCGATCCTGTCGGTGCTGACGATCACCATCGTCGCCGGGACGTTTTTCCGGTTGCGGAAGGCGTGCTTTGCGCCGCCCGGGACATGGAAGACGTCGCCGGGCCGGATTGGAATCCATTCGGAGCTTTGCGCAGTCTGACGAAGCCCCTCGACCTCGCCCGAAACCATCAGGAAAGTCTCGGGATCTGCATGCGCGTGCAGGGGCACAGAGACGCCGGGCGGAATCGTGCCGCGCATGACGCACGGCTCTCCTTTCCGCAGCGGCGTCAGATATTCCACCACCGGGCCCATCACCTCGAAGCGCTTGATGCCGCTGGTGTCGACGAGATGCGCGACGGGTTCCGTGATTGCTAGATGGGACATTGCCTTGCTTCCGTGTTCGGTTCAGGCGGGTATGTGCGTCCATGCGCCGACGAGTGGCGGCAGCATGATGCATGCCGAGCTTGCCAGGGCTTCCCCGCGCAGGCGTTCGGCGAGCGTGTCGACCTCCACCTCTTCCGCTGTGGCCACCCCGACCTGCTCCATCAACGGCAGCAGGTTGCGCAAGGTTTCGGCGACATAGTCGTAGGCAAAGGTCTGCGGGCCGCCTTCGACGCGCTGCGCAGCGATCATCTGCGGCGCCGGCAGTCCAGCTTCGAGAAATGTCGCGAACAGCCTTGGCCCCATTTCGATTTCGACACCGCCGCGTTCGAATGCCTCCAGGATCCAGCGCCGGCACCTGGAAAAAATCGGCCTGTCCGGGATGATTTTCGCAGCCGGCATCGCCAGTTCCTGGAAAGCCATGATGCCGCCCGGGCGAAGATGCACCGCGAGCCGCCGCAGCGTTGCGGCGGGATCGGGCAGGTACATCAGGATCAGGCGGCCGATGATCGCATCAAAAGCTCCATCCGGGACGAAATGCTCGAGTTCAGTAGCGGCAAACCGCACCCAGTAGCATTGTCCGGCTTCCACCGCCCGCCGCTCCGCCGTTGCGATCGCTTCTGCCGAGCGGTCGACGCCCAGCACGGCGCCGGTCGGCCCGACCACCTCGCCCGCCATCAGCGAGACGTCGCCAACCCCGCAGCCTAGGTCGAGCACGCGCATGCCCCGCGTGAGGCCTGCCCGTTTAAGGACGTCGTCTGTGAGGTCGCGGATGAATGCTCCCTGCAGCTCCAGGCGCTTGAATTCGCGCTCCGAGTAGCCGAGCGCGTAGGCGGAAGCCTTGTCAGGACCGACATCGATCGGATTGCGGTCGAGAAGGACTTTATGCATGGTTTTCTCCTTGCCACACCGTTCGAAATGACCGGCAAGCACTAGTCGCCGGCTGCCTGGCAGTGTCGAGCGGCGGCGCTACAAGGCGATTTCAGATCAGGGAAAATCCGGTTACGGCTGAAACAAAAGCCGGAATTCTCCGCGGGCCCTTGGCATCTTTGTGAGCGCGGAGCCGTGAAGCCAAACGGAGATCATGCGGTCCCGCGCGTTGTGCTTGCAAAGTTATCCCATATGTGAAAAACATATTCATGAGGGAAGATCACAGGGAGGAGTCGTGACCCGTCTCGCATTAATCGCGCGCGGCGTCGCCACGCAATGACAAGCTTCGCCCCCACTGTCGGCGTGTCGTCGACGCACCCTTCCGACATGCCCGCCGACCATGCCGACATACCCGTCTGGAACGCGGAGAATTGGTTCTACGAGGACTGGCAGGTAGGCCATAAAATACGCTCCTTGCGCCGAACCATGGCAGAGGGCGACAGCCATCTCTTCAACACGCTGGTGCTGGACATCCACCCCTACGTGCAGGACCGGATGTTCGCGGAGAAGGACGGCATTTTCGGCCAGCGCCTGATTGCCGGCGCCTTCGTCTTTTCGGCCGGGCTGGGGCTGGTCGCCACCAACTGCGTCAACGCCTTTTCTTACGGTTACGACAGGCTGCGCTTCATCAAGCCGGTCTTTGTGGGTGACACGATCTACACGATCCGCACCAACCTCGACAAAAAGCCGCGCTACAAGGAGTTGGGCCTGATCCGCGCGAGCTACGAGGTGTTCAAGGGCGAAGGCGAATTGGTGCTCTACTGCGAGCACCTCCAGACCGTGAAATACAGGAATCCGGCGGACTTCGTCGGCAAGACCGAAAAGTGAGCGCGATGAGCGATCAAGAACTCCCGCTCGCCGGGCTCGTCGTGGTCGACATGAGCCAGTTCCTGTCCGGGCCGTATTGCTCGCTGCGCCTGCTTGACCTTGGCGCCCGCGTCATCAAGGTCGAGCGGCCGGACGGCGGCGACCTGTCGCGCCGGCTCTATCTCAGCGATACCGAGATCGGCGGCGATTCCACCATCTTCCACGCCATCAACCGCGCCAAGGAGAGCTTTGCGGTCGACCTCAAGAACGAGGCGGATCTTGCGGCGTTGCGCGGCCTTCTGGCGAAAGCCGACGTGCTGATCCAGAATTTCAGGCCGGGCGTGATCGAGCGGCTCGGCCTCGATTACGCGCATGTGAACGGGCTCAACCCGCGCATCGTCTATGCCTCGATCAGCGGTTATGGCGAGGAGGGGCCCTGGGTGAAACGTCCCGGGCAGGATCTGCTTGCCCAGTCGCGCTCGGGCGTCATGTGGCTGAACGGCGACGAGGACCAGGGGCCGGTGCCGTTCGGTCTGGCCATCGGCGACATGCTGGCCGGTGCCGCCGCCTGCCAGGGCGTTCTGGCAGCACTTGTTCGACGCGGTATCACCGGCAAGGGCTCGCATGTCGAGACCAGCCTGCTCGAAGCGCTGGTCGATTTCCAGTTCGAGGTCCTGACGACCCATCTGAACGACGGTAATCGCCTGCCGCGCCGCTCTTCATTCCGCAGCGCGCATGCCTATCTGTCGGCGCCCTACGGAGTCTATCCGGCGAAGGATGGCTTCCTCGCCATCGCGATGACCCCGGTCCCAAAACTCGCCGGCCTGCTCGAACTGGCCGAGGAGCTTTCGGCATACAGCAACCAGCCGGCGACATGGTTCACCGCGCGCGACGAGATCAAGGCGATCATCGCCCAGAAGATAGCAACCAGAACGGTCGACGAGTGGCTGGCAGTATTGGAGCCGGCCGACATCTGGTGCGCAAAGGTCCTGAACTGGCCGGAGCTTTTCGAAAGCGACGGTTTCAAGGTTCTCGACATGCTGCAGACGGTGACGCGCGAGGACGACGTCTCGATCACGACGACGCGCTCGCCGCTCAGGGTGAACGGCGTCAGGGCGAAGGTTGAGCGCGCCGCGCCGCGCATCGGCGAGCACAGCGCGAAAATCCGCGAGGAGTTCGGCCTGTGACGGTGCTCAAAGGCATGACCTGGAGCCATCCGCGCGGCTATGACCCGATGGTCGCCTGCTCGGCCTTTTGGAACGAGAAAACCGGCGTTTCGGTCGAATGGGACAAGCGCTCGCTCCAGGGTTTCGAAACCTTCCCAGTCGAAGAACTGGCGCGTGCCTACGACCTGATCGTCATCGATCATCCGCATGTCGGCCAGATAACGGCCGAAGGCTGCCTTGCGCCGCTCGACGTGCCGGGCCGGGAGGCCGAGCGGGCGGTTCTTTCGGCGGCGAGCGTCGGCCAGTCCTATTCGAGCTATAACTGGCAGGGCCGGCAGTGGGCGTTTCCGATCGATGCAGCCTCGCAGGTGCAGGCCTGGCGGCCGGATGCGCTTTCCTCCGCGCCGGTCGGATGGGCCGAAGTGCTCTATCTGGCGCGGCAGGGCAGGGTGCTTCTGCCGCTGCTGCCGCCGCATTCGCTGATGAGTTTCTATACGCTTTGCGCCAATCTGGGCCGGTCATGCGCCGTCACCGGACCCGGCGATATGATCGACGGCGAGACCGGCGCACGCGTATGGGAGATGATGCGCGAGATCGCCGATCTGGTCGATCCAGGCTGTTTCGGCATGGACCCTATCGCGGTGTCGGAGAAGATGACCGAAACCGGCTCGCCCTATGTCTGCGCGCCACTGATCTACGGTTACGTCAGCTACGCAATCGACGGGTTCCGCCCACGCCGGCTGGCCTTCGCCGACATGCCCATTGTTGGTCCATCCGGGCCGGTCGGCTCCGCGCTGGGCGGCACCGGCATTGCCGTCTCGGCATTTTCCGGGGCGAAGGATGCGGCGATCGATTTCGCCTATTGGGTGGCGAGTGGCGATGTCCAGCGCGGCCCCTATGCCGCGGCGGGCGGCCAGCCCGGCCATGCCGCGGCATGGGAAGATGAGGCGGTCAATGCCGCCACGTGGGGGTTCTATCGAAACACGCGCAAGACGCTGGAGGGCGCGTGGGTGCGGCCGCGTCATGACGGCTATATGGGCTTCCAGCAAGCGGCGTCTGATCGCGTCAATGAAGGTCTGATTGCCCGGCACGACGCCTCAAGCGTCGTTGCCGACCTCAATCGCCTCTTTCGTGAGAGTTTTGCGACCTAGCCGCCGGAACCTGTCGGACAGAGCCTGTGAGCGCTGATGGGGCCTTACAGCCCCCACACCCTTCTCGCGTTTCCCGAAAGCAGCTTCGCTTTCTCTTCAGCGCTGGCGCCGGCAATCAGCGCGTGGGTTGCGGCGAGCCAGGTCGAGAGTCCGCCGCCCAGTGTGCAGACCGGCCAGTCGCTGCCCCAGACGACGCGATCCCAGCCGAACACCTCGATCGTGTGTTCGACATAGGGGCGCAACGTCTCGACGGTCCAGCTTTCCGCGTCGGCATAGGCAACGACGCCTGAAATCTTGCCAACGACGTTCGGCCGTTTCGCGATCTCGTTCATATGCTCCCGCCAGGGGTGTTCGGCTCCGGCTTTGATGTCGGGAACGCCGCAGTGATCGAGAACGAACTGAACGTCGGGCGCCGTTTCCACGAGAGCGATCGCCTTGGGGATCTGGTGGGGCAGTACGCAGAGGTCGAAGGTGAGACCAGTACCCGCCAGCCGGCGGATGTTCTCGCGAAACAGCGCGCCCTCCGAGACGTCGTCCGGAACGACATGCAGCACGCGGCGAAACCCTTTCACGAAAGGGGTTTCCCTCATCCGCTCGAGATAGTCCACGAAGCCGGCCTCTTCCGGCCGGCAGGCGACGATGGCGCCGCGCAACAGGCTGCCCGGCTCTCGCGCCTTACCGGCCACGTAAGAGGTTTCCGCCTCGATGTCGTCCGGGGCGACGTCGACTTCCATGTGCAGCGCAGCGGAGATGCCGCCGCGTTTGGCCTCGCGCGCATACTCCTCATAAAAGAAATCCCGGTTCAGCGCCGGCGCGCCGGCAAGCCACGGATAGCGCAGCGCCGACTGGTCCACGATGTGAAGATGGGTGTCGATGATCATGGCGCAAATCCTCCCCGGCAAGACATTCAAACAAGAAATCAGTGGGCCTGACTTACGTCGGAGCCCGCAAGCCGCGACAGCTGTTCGGCGGTGGTCAGGATAAGCTCGATCGTCTGCGTGATATCTGGAGCCGACGGCAGGTTGATCAACGTAATGTAAGGAACGGTGAGCGCGGCGATTGCCTTGCCGTCGGGGCCAAGCACCGGCGCTGACAGGTTGTAGACGCCCGCCGTCTGAAGGCTTGCCATCATCTCGTAGCCGCGGTCGCGGATCTGGTCGAGCCGATTGAAGAATTCGGGCGGCTGCACCGGCTTCTCGGTGCCGTGCTGCTGTTCGGAGATCATCATTTGTCGTTCTTCCTGGGAGCGGAAGGCGAGCAGTACGTGGCCGGAGCCGGTATCGAACAGGCTGATATGAGAGCCGACGCGGATAGAAATTCCCCAGTATCCCGGCGCTTCCTGCTGGGCGATCACCACGGCCGAACCACGGTCGAATACGACGAGCTGGTTGGCTTGCCGAGATTTCTCGGCGAGGTCGCGCATCAACGGCGTGGCGTAGGAGACCAGCCGGCGCACCGGGGCGTGAAGCTGCGCCAGGCCGAACAGCTTGAGCGTCAGCGAATAGCGGTCGCCGTCCGGCTTGGTCACGTAGCCGCGCTTCACCAGCCGGTCCAGCATCCGGTAGAACTCGTTCGGGCTGCGGCCGAGCTTCTTGGCGATTTCAGCCTGCGTCAGCCCGCCATCGACACCGGCCAGCAGCTCGAGGATATCGAGGCCCTTGTCGAGTGCCGGGGCCCTGTAGCGATCCGATTCGTCTTCTTCCACGCCCAAATCCTCTCCCAGACTTCTTCATTGCATATACGCAGGAGGCCATTGACGGAAGAGATTAGGCTTGACCGGCCCATGAAAATGATCTTTGTATATGAATGAAACGCTCATTCATGGGCGCTTCAGGTTTTGACGCGGCGTAACCGCGCCTTATGGGAGGATCGGATGAAGAGACTGCTTTCCGGCGTGTCGGCCGGAGTGATTGCGCTTGCCATTGGCGCCGGCGCTGCTTTCGCGCAGGAGCTGCCGGGCAAATTCGAAGGCGTTGCGATCGACGCGAAGCTCATCGGCGGCCAGCAATACGAGGCGCTCTACGCGCGTATCGCTGAATGGGAGAAGGCGACCGGCGCCAAGGTTAACGTCATCTCCAAGAAGAACCATTTCGAGCTCGACAAGGAGATCAAGTCCGACATCGCCACCGGCTCGATCGGTTGGTGCGTGGGGTCGAACCACTCTTCCTTCGCGCCGCAATATCCCGATATCTACACGGACCTCGCGCCGCTGCTGCCTAAGTCCGAGATCGACGCCTTCGTCCCCGCCAACATCGGCGCCTCGACGCTTGACGGCAAGCTGGTGATGCTGCCGCGCGCCCAGTTCGACGTGTCGGCGCTGTATTTCCAGAAGAGCCTCTACGCCGACGAAGCCAAGAAGAAGGCATACAAGGAGAAGTACGGCGAGGATCTTGTGCCGCCGGACACCTGGGCGGATGTTGCCAAGCAGGCCGAGTTCTTCGCTGCTCCGCCAGATTTCTACGGCACCCAGTTCGCCGGCAAGGAAGAGGCGATCAACGGCCGCTTCTATGAAATGGTGGTCGCCGAGGGCGGCGAATATCTCGACAAGGACGGCAAGCCCGCCTTCAATTCGGAAGCCGGCGTGCGTGCGCTCGACTGGTTCGTCAACCTCTACAAGGCGAAGGCCGTGCCGGCCGGCACGACCAACTATCTGTGGGACGACCTCGGCCAGGGTTTTGCATCTGGAACCGTCGCCCTCAACCTCGACTGGCCGGGCTGGGCCGGCTTCTTCAATGATCCGAAATCTTCGAAGGTTGCTGGCAATGTCGGCGTAAAGGTGCAGCCGAAAGGCTCTGCCGGCAAGCGCACCGGCTGGTCCGGGCATCATGGCTTCTCGGTCACAGAAAGCTGCGCCAGCAAGGAGGCCGCCGCTTCGCTCGTCTGGTTCCTGACCAATGAGGACAGCCAGAAGCTCGAAGCCGCCGCCGGTCCGCTCCCGACCCGCACGGCAGTATGGGAGTGGGACATCGCGCAGGCCAGTGGCGATCCCTACAAGACGGAGGTGTTGAAGGCCTTCCAGGAAGCGGCGCAGAACGCCTTCCCGGTGCCGCAGACGCCGTCCTGGATCGAGATCTCCAACGCCGTCTATCCGGAACTCCAGGCAGCGATCCTCGGCGACAAGACTTCCAAGCAGGCGCTCGACGATGCGGCCGCCAAGGCGACCCAGATCCTGCAGGATGCCGGGGAACTGTAAGGATCGTCGGAGCCGCGCCGGCGGCTCGTTGATCCGACAAGTCGATAGCCCGTCTCCGTCTCGGCTTCGCCTCGGCACCTCTCCCCCACTTCGTGAGGGGAGAGGATGGGCGTCCAGCTTGGCTCCCATCCGTTCCCCCAGGGATGGAGAGGTGCCGGGCGAAGCGAGGCCGAGAGGGGTTCTACAATCAATAGCAGTGGCGCTGATCGAATCCGCCTGGCTGCTTTAATCAGGGCCCTCGATGAGAAGAAGCTGGAGACCATCAGCGCCGACACTGCTCCTCATGCCGGCAATCATCGTGCTGGCTGCGGTGGTCGTCGTGCCGCTGCTCTTGTCCTTCTATTCGAGCTTCACGCCGTTCCGGTTGACGAAGCCGGATACGTTTTTCGTATTCATCGGCTTTCGCAATTATGCTTTGATCCTGGGCGACTGGGATTTTTGGGTCGCTTTCGGCCGCACCGTCCTGCTGCTCACCGTCGCCCTCAATATGGAGATGCTGCTTGGCCTCGGCCTCGCGCTGCTGGTCGAGAAGGCGACGCGCGGCCAGCGCATCCTGCGCACGCTGATGATGTTTCCGATGATGTTTTCGCCGATCCTGGTCGGCTTCCAGTTCAAATTCATGTTCAACGACAATATCGGTCTGGTGAACAACGCGCTGCAGGCGCTTGGCCTCACCGACAGGGCGATCCCTTGGCTGATCGAGGGCCATCTTGCCTTCATCGCGATTTCAGTTGCCGAGATATGGTCTTCGACGTCGGTCTTCGCCATCCTGATCCTTGCCGGCCTGCTCGCCATGCCCAAGGAGCCGATCGAGGCGGCGCGCGTAGACGGCTGCACGCCTTGGCAGACCTTTCGCTATGTCATCTGGCCCTTCGTCATGCCCTTCGCCTACATCGCCATGACCATCCGTTCGCTCGACGTGGCGCGCGCCTATGACATCGTGAAGATCATGACCGACGGCGGGCCCGCCGGCCGCACCGAGCTTCTGTGGACGCTGGTCGGGCGGACGGCCTACAGCGACGCACGCATGGGGCTTGCCAACGCCATGGCGTATTTCTCGATCCTTCTGTCGATCCTTTTCACCGTCTACTTCTTTCGCAAGCTCGCCGCGGCGCGTTCACAGATCGGGGCGGAGTGGTGACCATGGACGAGAACGCCTCTGCTCATATCAAGCGGCGGATATTGAAGGCCGGCCATCTCGCCGGCCTGTTTCTGGCGATGCTCGTCATCTGCATGCCCGGGATCTGGATCGTGCTGTCGTCGCTGCGGCCGACGGTGGAGATCATGGCCAAGCCGCCGGTCTGGATTCCGCAGGAGTTGTCTTTTGATGCGTACGTCTCGATGTTTTCAGGCGTCGGCAAGGGCGGCATCCCGGTGCTCGAATATTTCCGCAACTCGCTGATCATCTCGATCACCTCGACGTTGATCGCCGTCGCCATCGGCATGGCCGGCGGCTACGCTTTTGCCCGCCATCGCTTCCGGGGAAAGTCGGGCATGTTCCTGGGGCTCATGCTGACGCGAACCGTGCCCGGCATCGCCCTGTCGCTGCCGCTCTTCTTCGTCTATGCGCGTCTCGGTATCATCGACACGCATTTCGGCGTGATCCTGGCCTACGTGGCACTGAACATCCCCTTCACCATCTGGCTGATCGACGGTTTCTTCCGGCAGGTGCCGAAGGATCTGGCCGAGGCGGCGCAGATCGACGGCTGCACGCCCTGGCAGGCCTTCTGGCAGGTCGAGTTTCCGCTGGCCGGGCCGGGCATCGCTTCCGCGGGTATCTTCGCCTTCCTGACCTCATGGAACGAGTTCGCTCTCGCCTCGCAGCTCACGCGCTCGGTCAATTCGAAGACCTTGCCGGTCGGCCTGCTCGACTACACGGCGGAGTTCACCATCGACTGGCGCGGCATGTGCGCGCTCGCGGTCGTGATGATCGTTCCGGCCCTCACCCTCACCTTCATCGTCCAGAAGCATCTTGTCGGCGGTCTCACCTCCGGCGCGGTCAAAGGATAAGTCATGGCCACGGTTTCCCTCAGCAAGCTGGAAAAACGCTACGGCGCCATACCGGTCGTGCACGGCATCGACCTCGAAGTCGCCGACCGCGAATTCATCGCGCTGGTTGGCCCTTCCGGCTGCGGCAAGTCGACGACGTTGCGGATGATCGCCGGCCTGGAGGACATTTCGGGCGGCGAGATCCGGATCGGCGGCAAGCTTGTTAACGAACTGCCGCCGCGCTCGCGCAACATCTCGATGGTGTTCCAGTCCTACGCGCTTTATCCGCACATGACCGTGCGCGAGAACATGGGCTTCTCGCTGAAGATTGCCGGCCGTCCGCAGACCGAGATCGAAGCGGCCGTGGCCGAGGCCGCGGGGATCCTCGGCCTGGAACAGTTGCTCGACCGCCGGCCCTCGCAACTCTCCGGTGGCCAGCGCCAGCGCGTCGCCATGGGCCGCGCGATCGTGCGCAACCCCAAGGCGTTCCTCATGGACGAGCCGCTCTCCAACCTCGACGCGAAGCTGCGGGTCGGCATGCGCGCCTCGCTGGCGCAGCTCCATCGACGCCTCGGCACCACGACCGTGTACGTCACACACGACCAGGTGGAAGCGATGACGTTGGGGCAGCGGGTCGCAGT
>DASZDZ010000017.1:0-18603 GCA_035941355.1 Pseudaminobacter sp. | reverse complement strand
TGGCGCCCCCCCACCCCCGCGCCGGCAGGCCGAGCGCGAAGTCTTGCTCGAGCACATTATGCAGCCAGGCACCGGCAAGGCGGTCGAAGTGCTGGAGGGGCAGATCCTGAGGATCGAACAGCTCGAAGGGCCGCAATGCGTAGACTTCAACTGCTTCAACCTGCACGACTACAAGGAAGCCATGCATGCCGGCCGCATTCGCGCCGTGCATGGGCTGCGCCCGACCGCCGGCCATTTCATCTGGTCAGCGCCGCCGCGCGAACGCGCGATGATGTATTTTCTGGCCGACACCACGAACTGCAATGACGTGCTGTTCTCGCGCTGCAGCGCCTATCTTTATGAGTCGATGTACGGTTTTGCCGCGCACACCAATTGCCACGACATCCAGGCAGAAGCGCAGCGTGAATACGGGCTCACCCCCGACGACGCACATGATTCGCTCAATTTCTTCATGTGCACCGGCGTGAGCGGCGACCAGACCGTCATCAACCGGCAGCACTCCAAGCCCGGCGACCACGTCGAACTGCTGGCGCTCATGGATGTGCTCGCTGTCCCCAATGTCTGCGGCAACGACGTCGGCCGCACCAGCAACTTTTGCTTAAAACCGGTCAGGCTGCTGGTGCTTCAGGCCACCGCGGAGGACATGGCGCGGGTGCCACCACTTAAGACCTATCCGACCAATCTGCGCTCGCCCGAAAATTTCCGGCAGCCCAACATCAAGGCCGACCGGCCGCTTCGGCGTGATCCAAACTACGCTCCGGAGTTCACCAATGTGCCGTTGCGCATCATTGAGGTTGAGGTGCCGCTTGATGACGAAGAGTACGCACGGCTGCGCCAATGCGGGCTGGAGGAATATTACGGCGAGGATGAGGCTGCGATGCTTCGCGACCTTCTCTTAAGCTGGTGGGAACGCACTTTTACCGCAAACCTGCCGGGCACCCATGGGTAGCATTATTGCAAAACGCGTGAGGCCCCGACCGGAGAGTGAAACCATAGGGAGGCATCCCTGCACAGTCATACGCGGACGCTGAAATATTTCGACATGATCCGGCGCTGCGGCTCGATCCGGGAGGCTGGCCGACGGCTGTTCATCGATTCCTCGGCGCTGAACCGCCAGTTGCTTGCGCTGGAGACCGAACTCGGCACACCCCTGTTCGAGCGCCTGCCACGCGGCCTCAAACTGACAGAAGCCGGCGAAATCTTTGCCCGCCATGTCGTTGCCGTGCTGCAAGACGGGGAACGCGTGGCCAGCGAGCTCGACGCGCTCAGAGGCGATTATCGTGGCAACATTACGCTGATGTCGGTCGAGGGGTTGAGCACAGATCTGGTGCCGCCGGTCATGGCCGAGATGATCGCCCGCTATCCGCGGGTGAAAATCATCGTCCGCAACGGCACCTCAGCGCAGAACGTCAAGGCGGTGATCGGGGGCGAAGCGGACCTCGCACTCAGCTTCTCGCCCGAACCCAGTGCCGAGCTGCGGCAATGTTGCCTTGGCCGCTTCGGCATGGGCGCGATCATGCGGCCCGACCATCCGCTCGCCGCAAAAGCCCAGTTGGGCTTTGCCGAATGCGCCAAATATCCGCTCATTCTGAGCAGCCCGGACCTGCTGATCCATCAGGAAATGCAGCCGGTCATCGCCCGGCACAAGGGCCCGTTGAACGTCCTGCTCGAAACCGCGTCCGTCGACCTTGCCAAGAGCATTGCCGCGCTTGGCATTGGCATCGCCTTCCAGGCGCGGCTCGGCATCGCAAGCGAACTGCGCGACGGACGGCTGGCCTTTGTGCCGCTGAAAACCTCACCGCGCGTCGTCAGCGAGCTCAGCGTCTATGTGCGCGCCGGGCGCGCGCTGCTGCCGGCGCTCGAGGCCTTCATCGGCCTGCTGACTGAAGAGATTCGACGACGCGAGGGTGAGGTAGCCTGAGCCGGATAGCCAAAGTTGAAACCAGAATGGGAGAACCACAATGAACAAGATCCTGCTTTCGCTTGCGACAGCAGCCGCCATGCTGTCGCTGGCAGCGACATCGTCTGCGGCCAAGACGAAGGCCTGTTTCGCCTATGTTGGACCGGTCGGCGATTTCGGCTGGACCTATCAGCATCATCAGGGCCTGCTCGAGATGCAGAAAGCGCTCGGCGATCAGGTGGAGACAGCTTATCTGGAAAGCGTTTCGGAAGGCGCGGACGCCGAACGCGCGATCGAGCGCTTTGCCCGCTCCGGCTGCCATATCATCTTTGCGACCTCCTTCGGTTATATGGACGCCGTCAACCGCGTGGCCGGCAAATTCCCTGACGTGAAGTTCGAGCATGCAAGTGGCTACAAGCGCGAGCACCCGAACGTCTCGACCTACAATTCACGGCCCTATGACGGCCGCTACATCCAGGGCGTCATTGCCGCAAAGATGTCGAAGACGGGTGTTGCCGGCTACATTGCATCCTTCCCGATTCCGGCCGTCATCATGGGGATCAATTCCTTCGTGCTCGGGGCTCAATCGGTCAATCCCGACTTCAAAATCAAGATCGTTTGGGTAAACAGCTGGTTCGACCCGGGCAAGGAGGCTGACGCCGCCAAGGCGTTGATGGACCAGGGCGTCGACATCATGGTCCAGCATACCGACTCCACCGGCCCCATGCTGGTCGCCGCCGCGCGCGGCATCAAGGCGTTCGGCCAGTCCTCCGACATGATCCAGTTCGGCCCGAACACCCAGCTCACTGCGATCATTGAGACCTGGGGGCAGTATTACATCGAGCGCGTCAAGGCCGTCATCGACGGCACCTGGGAGCAGAACGACGTGTGGGGCGGGATCAAGGAAGGTTTCGTCAGGATGGCTCCCTACACCAATATGCCCGACGACGTGAAGGCGCTCGCCACCGAGATCGAGGAGAAGGTCCGCGCGGGCGAGCTCGAGCCCTTCACCGGCCCGATCTTCAAGCAGGACGGCAGCGAGTGGCTGAAGCCGGGCGAGACCGCGTCGGTGGAAGAACGGCTCAGGATGAACTTCTACGTGAAGGGTGTTGACGACAGGATTCCGCAATAAAGTCCATCAGCCGGTTCCGTTTTGTCCAATGCTTGCGATCAGGCGAGCATGTCGTCGCATTGCCTAAAATCTTTCGATTTCGACGCACGCGTTTGCAAGGAGGACGGCAATGGGCCGAAGCGCGAACGGCAGGTTTGGAGAACACTATCAATGTCGGGAAATGGCGCGACTTAGCCACCGCGCGATGCTCCGGCCAGGGCCGTCAAGATAGCTGTCGAATGCCCGGGTTGGGTGGGAAACGGAAGCCCGAAGCGAACGAACGGAAGAGCTGCTTTGTGGACAAAGCTACCGTTGGCACAAGATGGCACACGCGGTAGTTTCCACGCATGTATCGTTTGAAGCCCGGCATAAAGCGCGATCCCGTGCGACGGTGGGCGCTACCTGATCGCGTGTTTTTCGGTAATGGCGCTTGCGGAATCCTCGCCGGTGCTTTTCTGCGGCAACCACCTCTTCCCGGATTCCATGCTGAGCGTATCATCCCCGGGGAAGGCTTTGCAGGAAACCATATCTACGTAACCGACGGCGTGATCGCGTTCGACTATCACGGATATTCCGTCAAGTACCGCCTGCTGCTGCATCACACGATGGGATGGGCAAGCCAATACGCAGAGGGCTGGAATTGCCTGCTCGAACGGGTGGATTTTGACCTACTCGATACGCATGCCTTAAACCGCAACAAGATGCTCGGACCTGATCAGTACCTTCATGATCCGATAGACCGTGCACATAGATTTCTTGATCGAATAGATCACTTGAAAGCGTATTCGCGAGCGCAAGCGAAGCAATAGCCAACGACCGAGAAGGGGCCGTGAGCCGTCTGTCTGCAATCAGGGTGAGTTCAGCGGTTAGCCGCCGTTCGGCTGACGTGCCCAGCCCGACGTTTGGCCCGATCTCCTGACGGCTCCCTGTCAGGAGGGCCGTGCTAAACTTCTCCCACGATTGCTGAAGAACAAAAGGTCTTTGACTATGACGATATCGCCGTTTCTCGCCGCTCTCGGATCCAAGGCTCCGCCAGCCGACCGGGCGAAAGACATGCACCTGTACGGGTGGCTGATCGGAAGCTGGGAAATGGACACCATACGTCATCTCGATGACGGCACGACCGAGGAATCAACCGGAGAAATCCATTTCGGCTGGGTGCTGGAAGGTCGCGCCATTCAGGATATCTGGATCAGGCCCAGACGCCCTGCGCCGTCCACCATGTATGGCACGACCTTGCGTATCTTCGATCCCGACATCGGGGGCTGGCGCATCATCTGGAACGACCCGCTCAACCAGGACTACTCGCGCCAGATTGGACGAGCCGAGGGTAAGGACATTGTCCAGATCGGCGAGGATTCGCGCGGCCTCAAAGCGCGGTGGCGTTTCACCGAGATCGCGGCCGACAGCTTCCATTGGATCGGCGAGGAAAGATCGTCCGGCAACGATCCGTGGCAAATCACCTACGAGCATTTTGCCCGCAGAACGGATCCTTGATACCTTGGGCCGGTCCAGCAGAAACTGGCCCTTCCCTTTCCATCTAAGTGAAACCGCTTTCGGCTCTTCTGGACGGGGCCGGATGCGGACCGACCGCTGGGAGCAGATCATCCAGCAAGCTGCCGCCCAACGGGCGCCTGATGACCGACACCCGCGAGCTTGCCTGTCAGATCCACCCGGAAAGCGCCAGGTTTGGAGCCTGCCTCGCCTCCAAGTCACTACACCCGCCTAAGACGCGCAATTAAGATGAGTCAGTAGCAGGCCTTGCTACCCGCTTCCCCGATGAGGTTCGGAACACCGCGCTCCTTGGCGGTCGAAACCGGCCGGATCGAGGCGCCCCTGGGGCTCGTAGCCGTCTGCGGGTTTTTGAAATACGGGCTTTACACTATCGCGCATCATTTGGCCGTCCGATCGCAATCAAGGAAAGGGTTACGACAATGAGCAACAAGCACTTTTTGCGTGGCATGGCCACGGTGAACTTCTGGGCCGACGACGTGGCCGCGGCGCGCGACTGGTACGCGGAGCTGTTCGGCGTCGAGGCGTACTTCCAGCGGCCCGATGCGGAAAACCCCGCCTATGTCGAGTTCCGAATCGGCGACGACGAGGACGAGTTCGGCATCATCGACCGCCGCTACGCACCAGCAACGATGCAGCCCGGTCCGGGCGGCGCCACACTGCTGTGGCACGTCGACGACATCGAGGCGGCGTTCGCTCGGCTCAAGGCCATGGGCGCCACGGAGTACGATCCGATCACCAAGCGCGAGAGCGACTTCGTCACCGCCTCGGTGGTCGATCCGTTCGGCAACGTATTGGGTATCATGTACAATCCGCACTACGTCGAGATGCTCGAGTCGCGGACAGCGTAGGCAGACGAGGCCGCGTTCCCATGGGAGAGATTTGCCTCTAGGTGCAACGGGATACCAGGTTATCGATCCCATTGCGGCTTGGCCGGAAGGAGGGCGGTAGGCTGAGAGTATTCACCGCAGACAAGGCCGGTGCGGCCGGAGTCATGCTCGCGACGCTTGTTGGCGTGGCCGCGATGAGTCAGGTGTTTCGTACTATTGCGGCCATCGTCGCCCCCGGACTGCAACGTGAATTCGGACTCTCGACCGAAGAACTCGGCATCTACGCCGGCGCCTTCCATCTGTCCTTTGCCCTCGCCCAGATCCCGATGGGCCTAGCGCTTGACCTTTATGGCGTGAGAAAGACCGTTGGTTCGGCTTTCCTCCTTGCAGTAGCGGGAGCGCTCCTGTCGTTCATTGCAACAGGCTTCCCGGTTTTGATGCTGGGGCAGTTGCTCATTGGCATCGGCTGCGCACCAGCCTTTGTGGGATCGCTGTTCTTTGTAAGCAAACATTTTTCTGAAAAGAGTTTTGCCCGAGTAACGGGCTTGGTTCTCAGCTTCAGCGGCCTTGGGTTACTGGCCACTGGCACGCCGCTGGCATGGGTAGTCGAACATTGGGGCTGGCGCAGCGCTTTTGTGGTGACAGGCGTCGTTGCGGCGGCAAACTTGGTCTGCATCCTGGTCCTCGTTCGGGATGATCACGGCAAGAACTCAGGCGACATCGCAGGCGCAATTCGAGAGACGCTTGCGATCCTGAAAGAACGGCAGACCAAGGGCATCGTTGCGCTCGCGCTCGTTGCCTATCCGTCCTACATCGCGCTGAGGGGCCTGTGGGCGACACCCTTGTTCATGGAGCGACACGGCTTCACACTGACGGGCGTCGGGAATGTGCTTCTCGCCTCGTCGGTCGCGACCTTGGTTGGCCCACCGCTATTCGGTCTGGTGCGGGCGAAAGGACGCTCACGGCGATACCTGATCTGCGCGAGCATGGCCACTTCCGCCGGGATTTTCCTTATCCTTGCAATCTCCGCCAACTGGATCGTCGATGCTACGATGTGCGTTGCGCTTGGGGCGCTCACCGGCTTCACGATCTTGCAGTTCGCAGACACTAAGAGTGCATATGATCCTCAGGTCGTCGGCCGGGCATTCGGAATTCTGAACACAGCTGCATTCCTCGGCGTTGCCATCTTGCAGGGCGCAACTGGATGGGTGGCGTCCACCGCGAGCACGTTTAGCGTCAATCAATTCGCTGCTGTCTTCGCGTTCATCGCCGCGGCGTGCCTGCTGGCCATGGTCGCCTTCTTCATGCTTCCCTGGCCAGAATGGGAGGTCGGCAGCAAAACTGATGTTTAGGTATCAACGCCTTGCTAAGTGGATGGTAAGCCAATCCTGATAGTATTGAATGGGAGGCCGGGCGTGCTTAGTCTAGTCGACAGCTACGGGCCGACAGCCGTCCGTCAGCTTTCGGGAGGCTATGTCGAGAAGCTGCCGTTCTGCTGCCCACCTCATATTGGCCGCAACGCAGACCAATTCGGTCATTCGCTTTCAGTGACGTATCGCGGCTAGGTCGCCCGGTTCAATGCGAAAGGGTATGCTCTTCATATTTTATCGGCAAAGGGAGGTTCGTTATGCCTGTAACGGTTGGTGCGCACCATCTGACGTTGTTCACACACGACATGGACCGTGTCATTCGCTTCTATGAAGAAATCTTCGACGCGGAAACGAAGTTCGATCTGTCCGAGCCCGGTCCTGGTGGCGGCACTCTTCGTCACTCACTTATCGACGTTGGAGGTGGCTTTGCCCTTCATCCGTTCCAAATGCCAAAACCAACGGGATATGAAGACGGGTCGATGCAGATGGGGAAGAGAGGTCACATAGATCACCTCGCGCTGAAAGTAGACGATGAAGAGCGCTTGCAGGAAGTCAGGCGACGTCTAGTGAAGGCTGGCGCTTCGGATGGGACCATTACGGATTTCGGCGCTGTCCGTCTGGTGACCTTCAAGGACCCCGATGGAATGGAGGGCGAGGTCGCACGGTGGACCGATAGCAAACGCGTGCTCGGCTTTGAAGAACGCAAACAGGAGCTTTGGCTAGACTAATCGCGAAGGTCCGCATCGGGGCCGAAATGAAGACTGTCTGCAATTGGGGACGCTGAACGAGGAAGCGGACATACCGCCGATGAATGCATTGGGCCGGAAATGGCCCAGCGGCCGTCGAGAACTGGGCAACTCCGTTCCGTACGAGGCACTCCGATCCAACTCCGTCGTGTCGTCCCCTACTTCGGTCAGTCGCGCCCAAGCATCCTAATCGAGTTCGATGATGCAGCAGCCGTAGGCGGGGAGAGCAAGTTTGCCGCCGCTGAGTTCAACTCCCGACAGGAGGTCCATGCCGGCGGGAACGCCGTTCACAATCGCCGGCTCGCCTATCGTATTGAGAATAAACATCAACCGTCGGTTTATCGCTTCGCGAATTGTCACCTCAACGCCTTCGGGCAGGTCCGGGACCAGCGGCAGTACGCCGGCGGGCGCCAGCACCTGATCGGCCAGCACCTCGACCAGAGCATCGCTGAAGTACGTCCCGAGATAGATCACCTTGCCCCTGCCGACTTTGCGAGAAGTCATCGCGGCTTGGCCCTCGGCGAAGCGGCTGGCCCAGCTGCCGATAACCTCCGTGCCGGGCGCGACGTTGAGCAGCTCATAAAGATGCGCCGCCGTCACCTGCGCGTTCCCGATCTTGAGCTCGTATTGGCGGCTCGCCGACGTCGCCGGCAGCTTCTTGCGCACCGTGTTGGCGCCGAAGCGGCCGCCATGCTCGAACAGGCCGTCACCACCGATCGTCGTCAGCAACCCGAACTCCTCGACCGTGATCCCGGCCAGCGCCGAGAGCGTCTTGCCCGGCGAGGTGTCGCGGATGACGTGGTTGTTAACGTCGCGTGATCCGGTGCGGCCGCCCAGGATTACCGTTCCACCCGCCTTAGCGAAGGCCTCGATCCGCGCCGTCCACGCATCGGTCCATTTCAGCCAATGCGGCACGTAGAGCGCCTTGAGCTTGCTGAGATCATCCTCCGGATGGATGAAGCCGCAGGCGATGTTGTGGCGGTAGCAATAGCGGTGCAGCAGCGTCGCATCGTCCTGCGGGCTCGGCATGCCGATCGGGTATGAGCGGTGCATCTCCTGATTGTCGAAATCTGATCCGGCGATGCCCAAATCCATGCGCACATGCGTGCCGAGGATCTTGTCCTTGAGCGCCGTGACCTCACCCGCAAACTGCTTGGCCTCGTCATAGCGCCGCCGCGGGATGTCGTCGTGATCGATGATGCCCATCCAATAGATCTCGGCGCCGAAATGCGCCGGCCGCCAGCGGAAGAACATCACGCCATCGGCGCCGCGCGCCACTGACGTATAGGCCATGCGGCGCATCTCGCCGGGTTCGGGCGTCAGCGTCGAGAAGTTCGGCTGCGCACCGAAGCCCGATTGCTGCTCGGGTACGATGAAGTTGCCGGTGAAGCCGCGGCAGATGTCGAGACGCAGCGCCTGCGCCTCGCCGACGCCGCCGACCCGCTGCATCTCGTCATCGAGATGCGGGTAGATGTCGAAGCCGAGAAAATCGAGATCGGTCGAGAACTCGCCGCGGAAGTCGATGTCGTCGATCCGCCCCAGATTGTGGAAGACGAACCAGTCTGGATTGGTGGCGCGCAGGATCAGCACCTGATCGTGCTGGAACCGCGCCGTGACGAAGGCGAGGAAGCGGTGATAGTCGACCACATGGGTCGGCCCGACCGGGGCAGGGGCGTAGTCGAGGGGCAGCACCACTTGATCGAAATCGTCGTAGGCGGTGGCCCAGAAATGCCCGCCCCACGCATCGTTGAGCGCGGCGATGGTCTTGTATTTGTCCTTGAGGAAGGCTTGGAACTCGGCCAGAGTCACCGGACCGTAGGACAGCGATCCAGAGGTATTGAGCTCATTGTCCGTCTGCCAGCCGATGATGTGCGAATCGCCGCGATAATGCTCGGCCATCGCTTCAGTGATGCGCTTCGAATGCTCGCGAAACACTCCGCTCGCAAGATTGGCGTGTTGGCGCGAGCCATGGCTCATGGCGCGGCCATTGGCATCAACGCGCAACACTTCGGGGTAACGCGCCGTCAGCCAGCGCGGCGGCGTCGCCGTCGGCGTGCACATGATGGTCTTGATGCCAGCCTTGCCCAGCACATCTATGGCGCGGTCGAACAAATCGAAGTCGAACGTCCCCTCCTGCGGCTCGATGATATGCCAGGCGAATTCCGCAAGTCGCACCGCGTTGAAGCCCGCGGCTGCCATGCGGTCGGCGTCGCGCTGCCAATAGCTCTCATCGACATGCTCCGGGTAATGCGGGGTACCGACGAGGAAAGTGTCGGTCGCGATCGGCCGCCAGACAGAGAGCGGCGCGGATTTCGAGGCATTCTTCATAGTCGGAAAACTCCAGGCGATAGTCTATTTGATGGCCCCGGCGGTGAGGCCGCCCTGCCAGAACCGCTGCAACAGCAAGAACACTACGATGACCGGAATGATGCTGACCAACGCGCCGGTGATGATGATCGAGAACAGCACCTGTCCACCGCCACCGCCCTGCTGCGCGAGCTGATACCAGGTCGCAAGGCCCACCGTGATCGGCTGATACTCCGGCGAGCGCAGCACGATGAGCGGCAGGAAGTAATTGTTCCAGGTCCCGACGAACGAGAGCAGCGCCACGGTCACCATGCCAGGCGTCACCAGCGGCAGCACGATGGCGCGGAAGATCATGAACTCGCCGGCGCCATCGATACGCGCCGCATCTAGCAGTTCGTCGTCGACGCCCTGCTCGATATAGACGCGCATCAGATAGACGCCGATCGGCGAGATCATCGAGGGCAGGATCACGCCCAGCGGATTGTCACTGAGACCCGAAAGCGCCAGCAGCAGGAAGATCGGCACGACGAGTGCCGTCTGCGGGATCATCACAGCGCCCAAGACCAGCGCAAACAGCAGATTGCGGCCAACGAATTTAAACTTGGCCAACGCATAGCCTGCCGCGGTAGCCAAGATCGCGGCACCGATCCCGGCGACGGTCGAATAGAGCACGCTGTTGAACATCCAGCGCATGAAGACGCCGTTGTCGCGCGCCAGCAGATCGCTCAGATTCTGCCAGAGGTTGAACTTGGTGCCGAAGCCGAAGCCGAACGTGGTGAACAGGTCGCCATTCGTCTTCGTTGCCGATAGGACCAGATAGACCAGCGGCAGGAAGCTGTAGACGAGGAACAGCGACAGCAGCAGCGTGAGCATGATCCTTGAGCGCCGCCGTTCGCCGGGCCGGCGCTTGGCAACTCCGAAAGTGGCGATGTCGGTGGTCGCAGTCATCATTGCTCCGGCCGACGGCGGTTGGTGATCAGGGTGAAGATGTAGGAGGCGCCCGCGATCACGATGCCAAGCACGAACGAGACGGCGGCCGCATAGCCATACTGCTGGTTCTTAGTCGCCAGAGAATAGGCATAGAGGTTCGGCGTGTAGCTAGAATTGATAGTGTTACTGGCGAGCGCGCGCATCAAGTACGGCTCATTGAACAGCTGCAGTGTGCCGTTGATCGAAAAGATGATGGTGAGCAGGATCGCCGGCCACAGCAGCGGCAGCTGGATCAGCCGCGCAAATTGCCCGGGCGAGGCGCCGTCCATCCGCGAGGCCTCGGCGAGGTCCGACGGGATCGCCTTCAGCGCGGCGTAGTAGATCACCATATTGTAGCCGACATATTCCCACGTCACGATATTGGCCAATGAGAAGATCATCGCGCCCGGCGACAGGAAGTCCGGCGGCGGCAGGTTGAACGCCTTGGCCATCTGCGTGAACGGACCGAAGGTGGGGCCGTAGAGATAACCCCAGATGATCGTCGCGATCACGCTCGGCACGGCGTAGGGGAGGAAGAAGCCGAGCCGGAAGACTCCCTTGGCATAGACCTGGCCACGATCGAGCACGATGGCGAACAACAGCGCCAGGGCCAGCATGATCGGCACCTGCACGATGCCGAACAGAACGAGGTTCCACACGCCGCCCCAGAATTTGGCGTCGTCCGCGACCTTGATGTAGCTGGCTGCACCCGCGAACTGCCGTCCGCCCACCAGCGTGTCGCGGTAGAGGCTCATGTAGAACGCATAGACCAGCGGCGCGACGATGAAGGCGATAAACAGCAGCACGAAGGGCGCCAGGAACAGATAGGGCGCGAGCTTTCGTGACGTAAAACCGCCCAATCGCGCTGGGCGCGTCGCTGCGGCTGGCGAATTCGACATTGCCATGGTCCCCCGTCCGGCAAGATGAAGAGATCGGGCGCGCCGATCAAGGCGCGCCCGGCCGGTGCCCGGGAGGAGTTAGGCCACGGTGAAGCCTTGGTCCTTCGCGTAGGTGACCACGGCGTCCTGGACGCGGTCGAACGCATCCGACAGCGTGCCGTTGCCGCTGATCGAGGCGCCGAATTCATCGGCCATCGACTGGTAGAGGAAGCCCTGGAAGGGGCTCCACTCAAATGGCGCCACGGCACTCGCCGATTTGGCAAACACTTTGTTCACCTCCTGGCCGCCGAAGAATTCCGGCTTGGCGCTCGCCCATTCCGGGCTCGACAGCAGCGCGTTGGTGCAGGGGAAGAAGTTTTGCTTGGTGGTGTAGAGCTTTGTGGCTTCGGGATTCGTGTTCAGCCAGATCGCGACTTCGGCGGCCTCGGGCAGATGCTGGGTCGCTTTCATCACAGCCAGCGATGAACCACCCCAAGCGCCAGTCACGAACTTGCTCGCGTCCCACTGCGGCAGATCGGCGGCACGCCACTTGCCCACGCTGGTCTTGGCGACCGAGGTCAGGAACAGCGGACCCCAGCCCGCAGCGAGCCAGGTGGCATAGCGACCCGAGTCGAGGCCGGTGTACCACTCATTGTTGAAGCCCGGCTTGGTCTCGATAACACCCGCGTTGATAAGGTCCTGCCAATAGGCGGCGAAGTCCTTAGCAATCTTGTCGTTGATCCTGATCACGAGCTTGTCGCCATCGCGGCTGACCGGCTTCCAGCCCATCGGCCACAACAGACCCAAGACCCAGTCGGCATTGGCTCCGAACGGCGCGTCGGTCATGAACACATTCGGATCGGCCGCATGGATCTTCTTGCCCGCATCGGCAAACTCGGCCCAGGTGGTGGGCGGCGTGATCCCATGCTTGTCGAAGATGTCCTTGCGATAGAGCATCGCCATCGGACCGTAATCCTGCGGCGTGGCGTTGACCACATCGCCCCTGGCGACCTGCGCCCATAGGCCTTCGGGGAACTCGCCCTTATGGGCATTGGCGTACTGGCCGATGTCTGCGAGGGCGTCGACCTGGCGGAAGCTCTCAAGGTGCTGGTATTCGATCTGGGCGACGTCCGGCAGGCCGCTGCCCGCCTGCAGGCCCGCGCGGAGCGCGTTATATAACGGGTCCCCCTGGCCGGGATTCACGAGTTCGACCTGGATGTCCGGATGCGCGGCGTTGAACAGGTCGACCTGAAGCTGGAGATCCGGCACCCACGACCACAGCACCACCTTGACGGGATCGGCACCGCGAACTGCCGTCGGCAGGGCCGTTACCGCAACGCTCGCGCCCGCGACTTTCAAGAAGTCACGACGCTTCATCGTCCGCCCAAGCGGATTGAAAATCTTCCTCATTGAAGTCCTCCCACGAAAGATACGCTCCCACACGATGCAGGGCGCAGTTTTTCTTTCAGTTAGAAACTTAATGCCGAGATTCAGTCGCTGTCAATCGCGATCGATCGATTTTTAGTCGGCCATCACGAGGCTGTCGGCAGGGTTGAGCGTCGTCGCATCGAGCACCAGGCGCACCGCTCCAAGCACGATGTCGCGGTGCCCCAGCGCGCCTATCACGAGGCGCGGCGGGTCGTACACATTGCCCTTGAGGCGATGCCGCAGCAGATCGAGCACCAGATCACCGCCGCCGACGAGCCGGCCCGCCAGTACGATGATTTCGGGGTTCATGAAGGCAGCAACACTGCCCACCGCCATCGTCGCATAGTCGAGCAGTTCGGTCACGACTGGCGCGATTTTGCCCGCCTGCCGGTCGGTGACGGCAGCCAGGGTGAGCTCCCCCGCCGCATACTGCGTGTTGGCCTCTTCGAGCATCTGGGTCGCCTGTTCGGGGATGCCGAAAAAGCGCAGCGATTGCTTGTCGCCCAGATGTTCGAACGGCCGCCCGGTGAGGAGGGGGTCATCGAGATACCAGCTGAGCTCGCCCGCCGCATGCGAGTGCCCGCCATAGAGCTTGCCGTCGATCACGACGCCCGCGCCGGCACCGGGCCCGATCGAGAGGCTCACGACGCTGTCGGCGCCACGCCCGGCCCCGAATCCCCATTCGCCCACGGCGGCGAGGTTGCGCCCGTTCTCGACAAAGACCGGCACGTCGAATTTCTCGCTCAGCAATTGCCGAAGTGGAAAGTCGCGCCATCCAAGGCCGAGAGTGAGCACCACTTCGCCCTCCGGCTGCCTGACGATCGAGGGCAGGCCAATGCCGATGCCGCGAATGGTCTGGCCGCGCGGGCGGGGGACTGCCATCAGCCGGCGGATCAGGCCGACCAGCTTCTCGAAATTGCGCTCGCCATTATCGTCGGCGGTCTCGTGCATTTCCGTCTGCACGACGCCCTCGAGATTGGCCACGGCGCCATAGAACTCGCCCTTGCCGGCCTCGATGCCGATGATCGCATGCGCCGCGCCGCGGAACTTGATGCGTGCCCGAGGACGTCCCCGGACACTAGCCTCGTCAAACCCGTCATATGCCACCAGATCCTCGGCAATCAGATCTTCGATCACTCGCATCACTGTCGGAATGCTGATGTTCAGTCGCTCGGCAAGGCTCGAAGGTGATGCCACTCCTTCCGTGCGGATCACGTCGACCACGGCCGATCGGTTCAATCGGCGCAGAAGGCTGGACGTCGTGGGCTGGCGCTTCATATACGGACCAGTGTGCGAGGGCCGGCTGCCCGGCAACGAGCGACGGCATAGACCAGAACAGAGATAGAGTCCGCCTTTTTCTGAAGACGCTTAACGCTGAGCGGCGAAGGCAACTGTGGTAGCCGGTCGATGATCGCCGCGAGATGGCGCCGGGCTCCCAACCCCTCCGGACTACTGCGGGCAGTACGCGACATGATCAACGACCGCAATTGGCCGCGAAGGGGCCGTTCTTCCTAGCGATGCACATGTCCGCTTCTGGGCAGCGGCCATTGTCACGGCAACGACTGAGATGGGGGCGCAAAGCGGAACGGCGCTTATACAGCCGTGTTTCGGCCTTTTGCGCCGAATTCCCGTGCTAGCTCAACGAATGCTCTGTGCGCCGCGGATGGATTCCGTCGCCCCGGGTAATAGATGCAGAGTTCGTCGGAAGGCGGCATCCATTCCTTCAGAACGCTGATCAAGCGCCCTGCCTCAATATCCTCGCGCACGTCACGCTCCATTACGTAGCCCAGCGCCACGCCTTCGAGCACAGTGCCGCGGGACAGGCTTGCCTCGTCCAAAGTCATCGGTCCGTTCACATCGATCAAGAGCGGTTCCCCATCCTTCTCGAAGCGCCAGCGAAAGAGCGCGCCATTCGGCAGCCGGATACGGATACACCGATGTTGAAGGAGGTCAGTCGGCGTGGAAGGCATACCATAGCTTCTAAAATAGTCGGGCGAGCCTATGACCACATTTCTCTGCGGCCGACCCAGCGAGATCGCAATCATGTCACTCGGCACGCGGGTGGCGCGACGCACGCCCAGGTCGAAGCCTTCCGCGACGATGTCCAAGAGCCGTCCCTCGGTGACCAGATCGATATGGACCTGCGGGTAACGCCTGATGAACTCCAGAAGCAGGGGTGAAAGGATTTCTCGCGCGGCAGTGGCATAGGAATTGATGCGGAGCGTTCCCGTGGGGTTTGCCTGCTTTGAGCGCGCTGCATCCATGGCACCGTGGATGTCCTGCAACGCTGGACGGACGCTCTCGACGAACAGGCGACCGGCATCCGACAGAGATACGCTGCGGGTGGTTCGGTTGAACAAGCGAACGCCGAGGTGGGCCTCCAGCTTGCCGACGGCATTGCTAAGGGCAGTCGTCGACATTCCCAGTTCAAGCGCCGCGCCGCGGAAAGAGGATCTGCGAGCAACTGCTACGACAGCTTCCAGATCGTGAAGGCCAGGCCTCGCCATTATCCCACTTTCCGCAATTCGACATCCATATTTATCCCAATTATCCGAACATCGGAATACGCCTACTTGTGGAGCGAACAATCCCCAAGAGGAGATGAGAGATGAAACTGCCTCAGGCGATCCAGGCATATTTCGAAGCGGATCGGAAGAACAACTGCGAGGCTCTGCTGGCCTGCTTCACGCCGAGCGCCGCTGTCCATGACGAGGGCCGCTCCCACTCCGGGCACTATGCCATCGGCAATTGGTGGGAGTACTCGAAAGCCAGGTACCGGCACGTCGCCGATCCGCTCGAGGCCCTCACTGACGAGCATGGGACGAAGGTGGTCGCCAAAGTCACCGGCGAGTTTCCCGGCAGCCCTGCAAATCTTACCTACGTCTTCCGTCTGATGGGCGACAAGATCGCAGCCTTGGAGATCGGCGCATGAGCGACTTCCTGAATCTATCGGGCAAGCGCGCCCTGATCACTTCCGGCACAAAGGGAGCCGGTGCCGCAACCGTCGACCTGTTCCGCAAACTCGGCGCGCGTGTACTGACGACGGCCCGCTCGTTCCCCGCGAACTCTTCAGCGGACCTTTTCGTGGCTGCCGATCTTTCCACCAGCGAAGGCTGCTTCACGGTGGCCGGAGCCGTCAGGGGGCAGTTGGGCGGCGTCGATATCATCGTTCACATGCTCGGCGGTTCTTCCTCGCCGGCAGGCGGCTTCTCGGCGCTGGGCGACAGTGATTGGCACAAGGAACTCGACCTCAACCTGTTTCCCGCAGTGCGGCTCGACCGAGAACTGATACCAGGAATGATCGCGCAGGGAAGCGGCGTGGTGATCCACGTCTCTTCCATCCAGAGGCTGCTTCCCCTGCCGGACGCCACGACCGCATACGCTGCTGCGAAGGCGGCGTTATCGACCTACAGCAAAAGCCTCTCCAAGGAGGTGTCGCCGAAAGGCGTGCGTGTCGTTCGCGTGTCTCCGGGCTGGATAGAGACCGAGGCTTCCGTCAAGCTCGCCCGACGTCTCGCGGATGAGGCAGGCACCGACGTTGAAGGCGGCAAGAAGATCATAATGGACTCCCTCGGTGGAATCCCCCTCGGTCGCCCCTCAAGCCCGGCCGAGATCGCCAATCTCGTTGCCTTTCTGTCTTCCGATCGTGCCTCTTCGATCACGGGTGCGGAGTACGTAATCGACGGAGGAACCGTGCCTACAGTGTAAAAAGCCTCCCATGCTTGCCGGCTTAGGCCGTGCTCCTCCAGACTCCCGTATGTTCATAGATCGCGTCACGTAGCTCCCTGACGTCACGGTTGATCTGGTTGAGATGCGCTGGGCTTTGTCCTGAGGAGGAAAGCAGAGCGTCGGCAAGGCAGCCTGCACGAGATCTGAGTTCGCGTCCCTTATCAGTCAGCGCAACCACGACCTGCCTCTCGTTCGCGGGACTCCGTGTCCGGCGCAGAAGTCCTGCCGCTTCGAGCCGTTTGAGCAAGGGCGTTAGAGTGCTCGACTCTAGCGCGAGCCTTTCGGCGATGCTGCCAACGGTCAGCTTGTCCTCGCGCCAGAGGACATTGAGTGCGAGGTATTGGGGATAGGTCAGGCCCAAATCGTCCAGCAGTGGTTTGTACACTCTCTGGATGGCCATGCCGGCAGAGTAGATCGCGTAACAGAGCTGATCGTCGAGCGGCAATGGGTTGTTGAGTTTTTTCGCCGGCATGGGTGGCTCTCCTTGACCCTATATAGCCTACCCGATCCGAAAAAGAATATCGCGATAAAAATTATGCTGGACAAATCACGGCGGGAACCATAAAGAAAGATATCGCGATAATTGTTATCGGATAAAACAAGAGGAGATCAGCATGACTTCCAGGACGACCAACCTTCTGGCCGCAACTGCCGCCGTCGCAGGAATTGCCGCAGCCACGGCCACTCACTCTGCCGAGAGAATTCCCGACAACCAGACCGTCCGGAACGTGGTACTGGTGCACGGCGCGTTCGCTGATGGATCGGGTTGGCGCGGCGTGTATGACGAACTGACCGCCCGCGGCTATCGTGTGTCGATCGTCCAGAACCCGCTCACCTCGCTTGCGGACGACGTTGCCGCAACCAAACGCATTCTTGACCGTCAGGATGGACCTGCGGTCCTTGTGGGGCATTCCTGGGGCGGCACGGTGATAACGGAAGCAGGTACCCATTCAAACGTGACAGGCCTGGTTTACGTATCGGCGTTGTCGCCAGATGCCGGAGAGACGACTACGCAGCAGTACGAGGGTTACCAGACCCCGCCTGAATTTGTCATCGAAACTACCGCGGACGGCTTCGGCTTCGTTTCTCCCGACAGGTTCAAGATTGGCTTCGCCAACGACACGATGGACGCGGATGCCGCTTTCATGCGGGACTCTCAGGTGCCGATAAACATGTCCGCCTTCGCAACCAAGCTCGAGCATGCCGCCTGGCGAAGCAAGCCGAGTTGGGCAGTGATTGCAACCGACGACAAGGCCTTCGATCAGCGTATGTTGCAAGCCATGGCGAAGCGCATCGGCGCGACAATCACGGAGGTCGCGGCAAGCCATGCGGTCTTTATGACTCAGCCAAAGGTCGTCGCTGACGTGATCGACGAAGCTGCACGCAAGGGATCTGTCGAAGCGCAATAGTTCGGCCACGCGCCGTGTGCGGACATTTCGAGCTTTTAAGGTGTCAAAAACGAAAATACGGCCGCCGGATGGATCATCCGGCGTTTTGTTTCGAGAGTGCTTCTCTAACGTCCGCAGACCACTGCCGGTTGTCTCGTTGAGGCGGCAATCCGGCAGAGGACTGCGCCGGCACTTCTTCGCTACGACCAGGCGGTCGAGGAATGTCCGGTTTCAGGCTAATTCGGATACCGCCGAAACGACCGACTTGGGCGCGTTGCTGACCGGCAGCCTTGGGGGCCGAAGAACGAACCCGCTGCGCGGGAGGGCGCTTGCGGTTGAGGTAGAGAGCAAGAACCGGTCGTCGCGCCCGCGTTGAGCAGGGTTCGGCAGGGGCAGAGCATCACGGGCTTCTTCAACAAGGAGCCTGACCATGCC
>DASZDZ010000016.1:0-18435 GCA_035941355.1 Pseudaminobacter sp. | reverse complement strand
GTCGCACCGCACATCGCCGTCGGCGACGGCGCGCTCGGCTTTTGGAAGGCGCTTGAGGAGATTTTTCCGTCGACCCGGCATCAACGGTGTTGGCAGCACAAGGTCCTCAACGTGCTCAACAAGGTGCCGAAATCGGTGCAGCCGAACATGAAGGCCGATCTCAGGGAGATCCGCGACGCGCCCGATCGGGCGACCGCCGAGGTTGCGATGGCCATTTTCGTCGACAAATACGAGGCCAAATATCCCAAGGCCGTCGACTGCCTGACGAAGGACCGCGAGGCGCTGCTGACCTTCTTCGACTTCCCGGCCGAGCACTGGGACCATCTGCGCACCTCGAATCCAATCGAAAGCGTCTTCGCCACCGTCCGGCACCGCACGGTGCGCACCAAGGGAAGCCTGTCGCACAGGACGGCCCTGCTCATGGTCTTCAAGCTCGTCATGAGCGCTGCCAAAACCTGGCGTCGGCTGAAGGGCGAAAATCAGTTGCCAAGGGTCATCGCCGGCGTCAAATTCACCGACGGTGTCGCTGACTCGCTGACGTCGAACCACCGCGCCGCCTGATCGGCCTCGTCACCCAATTCCGACCATAGCTCCGAAGAACGCCGTTCAGGGCTCTTGTCCCATAGTGCCCGTCTGAAGAGCGTGCTTGGAGCGGGATGCCCCTCGTGCGATCACACAATCGGTATGTCGGTCGTCGACGCCTCCAAGCAACGTCACAGGCAATAGTGCCACTCGGGAGCGCCGTAGAGAGGTGAGGGGCCTCTTACCTCGATTAAGCCACGATCGTCGATTGTCACAGACCGCGCATCGCCAGATCTGATGGATCGGCAATGTTACAGGCTGGAGCAGGAGCCGGGCTCTACCGTGCTAAGTCCATAGGACCCATTGTCAGCCACCTTTGCCCGTCGCGAATGTCCTGTATGTGGCAACTGGGATGGCCGCACGATCACCATCGCTTGGCTTGACAGCCTTATTGTCGAGTAAATCGCGTGGATCGTTGACCATTACCGCTAGGTTACGTCGTGTCGAACAGCCGAGCGGCTGTTCGAAGGATTTGTCATTGAGTAAAGGGCCGGAATACGACGGACAGACAGGCGGGCGGGCATGATAGATTATCGCCTCTATTCGCACTGCGCCTGCGTCCTGTTGATCGAGCAAATGGATGTTGTAAGCGTCGATGCCCAGCTGCCTGGCCTGATGGACTGCCTCTGCGCTGAGCCGGGACGACCCGCTGATAAGGAGGTGAAGGGCATCGCGCCGGCCGCGACTGGCTTTCTTAAGGAAAACACGCAAACGCTGCCGTTCGGAGGCGCGAAGGCTCTCTAATGTCAGGACGGTGGTCTCCTGTTGGATCAAGATAGGCGCCGATGGCTCGACATAGATCGGCGCAGTGCTTGTGCAGCCACTTACGCTTGCCGTCAGAGCGATCAGGAGAACTACAATTCGCAAAGTCATTTGATGACACTATTCGATGATGAAGCCGAGACCGCCCTTGGCCCCTGGCGAGCCGGTGCGGCCAACAGTGCGGCCTCGGGGCGGACTTGGCGGCGAATTCGTCGGAGTGCCGTCCCCGTCCAAAGTCGGCGCCATCCGGTCCGTGGGTGCGCTCATCTGGTCGGGGCTGGAGCCTGGTCTTACGATGTAAGGCGTAACCAGAATTATCAGTTCTGATTCTTCCTTTTGAAACGAGGAAGAACGAAAAAGGGCGCCAAGGATCGGCATTTCGCCAAGCCAGGGAAAGGCAGTGACATTTTTGTTGACGTTGCGCCTGATGAGACCGCCAATTGCAAAGCTCTGCCCACTAGCGAGTTCGACGACTGTGTCGGCTCGGCGCGTGGAAACTGCCGGCACGGAGATACCGTTGACTTGAACGGCACCTTGGGACGTTAGTTCACTGACTTCGGGCTTTACGCGAATGTTGATTTGATTGTTGCTGAGAACGGTTGGCACGAATTCCAGGCTGACGCCGAAGTGACGGAATTCAACCGACACTTGTCCGTTTTCCTGCAGGACAGGGATGGGAAATTCGCCGCCAGCGAGAAAGCTGGCAGTTTCACCGGACATCGCGGTGAGATTCGGCTCAGCCAACACGGAAGCTATGTGCTCCTTGGCGAGCGCGTCGAGAACCGCGCCGATGTTGACGGCACCATTGTTGAATCCGACTCCTGCTGTCCCGCCACCCTGCGCTGCACCAGAGCCAGCGCCTCCGCCGCTTAACAAGCCCACTCTGAAATTGTCGATTTGACCGAAGGCGGACAGGTTAACGCCAAGTGCCTTCATGGCGCTGCGGGAGACCTCCGCTACGCGCACACTAAGATTAACTTGTAAGGACCCAGCGACCTTGATGTTATTGACGACTTGCGCGCCGTCACCGAGATATTGCTCAGTGACCCTTTTCGCGGTGTCGGCGACCTCTGCATCGGGCGCTGTACCGCTAAGGATTGCGCCGCGCGGCGTATAGCTGACCTCGATTGAATAGTCGCCGACCTGATCCCTCAACATGGCGCGCAATTCCTCGATCGGTTGGGTGACGACAATACGCAACTCGGCCAGAGCCTCGCCGTTGTCGTCCAAGGCGAACAGGCTGGTCTGCCCGGAGCTCTTGCCAAAGACGAAGATGGTTTTGTTCGAGGGTGCCTGAAAGTCTGCGATCGTCGGGTCGGCAACAAAGATGGTCGCGGCTGGCGCCGGCAAATGAACTGTCTCGCCGAGCGAAGAGGAAAGGTTCAGCGTGGCCTTGATGCTATTGGAAGCGGCACGCGGTGCCCCTTCATCCTGATTGTCTTGGGCCGCAGCAGAAAGTGGAGACAACAGAATGAGCGCGCAGAGGAGATGGCCCAAGTAAGGGGAAACCGTAGGTCTCGTACCGTCGATCAGGATCGGCTGCCGATTGGCGCTAGAATGGCGAGTTGGAACGATTTTCAAGGCAGTCTTTTCTTTCAAATTCGACCAACTACGCGGATGCCGCGTCAGTCAATTCAAGAACGTAACCAATGCCACGCACGGTCTTGATGCGTGGCGTTGCACCTGACCTACTCAGGTGTCCACGTAAGCGATAGATTCCGACTTCAAGCGCATTGCCAGATACCTCGTCGTTGAACGAATAGAGGTGATCTTCCAACTGCGCACGCGGCACGGTGCGGCCTGCACGGTTAAGCAGATGCTCTAAAATACATAGTTCGCGGCGTGCGATGATCAGCGGATGACCCGCAACGAAAACCTGTCGAGCGATCGGATCAAAGTCGAGATTGCCAAATACAACGATGGGGTCGGTCATCTGTGTCGACCGGCGCAGAATGGCTCTCATTCTCGCGATGAGTTCGTCGGTAGAGACGGGCTTGAGCAGAAAATCGTCCGCGCCACCGTTGAAAATCGCAATTCGCTTCTCAAGATCGTTGAGGCTACTCATAATGACGGCAGGAACTGAATGCCCGTCGCTCCTTAGCTGCCTCAGCCAGCCCAAGCCATCGCCATCGGGCAGAGCTAACTCCAGCAGGAGAATTTCATAGCTCGCGCAACAAAATGCACTCGACGCCTGTTCCAGCGTACCAACTACATCAACGGCGAAACCGCTATCACCAAGCGCAACTCGCACGGCGCGCGTAAGATCCGCATGATGGTCAACGAGCAGCGTTCGCACTTCATCTCCTATCAAGTTAGGACAGGTCACTGTCGGCTACGAGACCGGGCGACAGCAGAACTCGCGCAACTCGTCGCAGTATCGTACCCTCTTTCCGACGGGGCATCGCTGTCAGGCCAGCGTCGCCCTCCAGAGCCTCATGATTCCATGACTCGGAGGGTTAGCTTTCAAGAGGCGAATGGAACAAATCGATTGTTAGGATGGTGAGCATTCATATGATGGATGCATCGCATCTTCAGCCTAGGTCGCCTGCTAGTCGCACGCTTCCCTACCGGCGATGGCGTGAACTACTGGCTCAGCGTAGTGCGTCGTCCATACTTGAAGGCTCCTCCCGCGAACCTCCACCATGCGGCGACGGATATCGACCGCGGAGACAACCGTGTACTCGGCAAAAGCACCTCCAGGAAGAAGCGGGCGGCAGCGCCACGGAAACCGACAACCTGCACAGCTTGCCCAAGCGGGAGCTGCCCCTGGGGATCGTGCTGGACGCCTGCGGAAGCTGGCGAGAGCTGGCGAAGGACGCCGAAATCCGCAACTGGCGGGATTTTCTGGCGGCGGCGGAGGTCGCCCGGCCGATGCTGGGGGTCAGCCCGAGCGCCTGGCGTGAGGCCTGCGAAGTTCTGGGCGAGCGGCAGGCGGCGATCACGCTGGCGGCGATCTATCAGCGCGCCGATGAGATCAACAACGCCGGCGGCTATCTGCGCAGCCTGACGGATCGGGCGCGCGAGGGAAAATTCTCGGCCTGGCCGATGGTCATGGCGCTGTTGCGCGCCAAACTGGACGCCGAAAAGACGGCCGCCCAGACCCGTGGCGGGCCGCCGGACGATGTCGACAAGCGGGAAGGGCGGCTTGAGGTCTCAAAAGCGCTTCTCAGGAGCCTGCGCAGGCCGAAATCATGACGCCGGTCGGAGCTGTACGCCCGGGTCCGGCTATCGAGCTCGTTGCCGCGGCCATTCGCACGGCCCGAGACGGCAGGTCATTCGTCGCCCGTGAGACCGTCGAACGCCTAGAGCAAGGCATCAACGATCGCCTGACCAAGCGCCTGAGCGGTCTCGCCGATTTGGGCTTCGCTCCCGTTGCGGGCGGCTGTGGCGAGGTCCGAACCCTGATCGGTCAGGATCGCATTCGCTCGGTCGATCGCGCCCACTGCGCAAAATCGTCCCGGCTGTCGATGATGCTGGGTTCCACGGGAGGGCGCTCCGGCGTTTACGAATTCTTTGGTCAATTCCAGTACGGTCATGGTGCGCGATGGGTATTGCGTTCGCGCCAATTCAATCCTTGCGTCTCAGGCCTCGCTGAGCAAGCCGTTCCGCTTGGCACGGTTGAGAAGGTTCTTCACCGATGAGGGCGCCCATTTCGTCCCGCCGCGCGGCGTGCGCTCGTGTAATCTTTCCAGCTGGCTGGCGATTTGGCGCAGCGTAAGCTGCGGATTGGACGATTGAATCCCGGCGACCAGCGTCATCAGACGATCCTCGGGAAGCCGAGGTGGAGATTTCCTCATAAGCGCCGCATCTGCCATCCCCTCGGTGACCAACCATTTGACGGCCCGGCGCAATCGCTCCGGTGACCAGTCGAGCCCACGTTGTTTCAGAAACCGCACGATGTCGTCCCAGGTGTGGTCCGGACGCATGCGCCTGACTGTCGGCAGCCATTGCTGGGCGGTGGCCTGAACGCGCGCACCATAGGCGGCTTTCTGTGCGTTCCTCATCCTGGCCAGGGCCTCCGGCCGGCGATCTCGGATTCCCGGATTGCCCGGCATGCGCTCTTTTGCCTTGGCGGCCTTGATACCGGCTTTCGTGCGCTCGGAAATCAATGCACGCTCGAGCTGCGCGACGGCGCCGAGGACCTGCAGGGAGAACATGCCTTGCGGCGTCGTCGTGTCGATCGGATCTCTCAGTGAGCGGAAATGCGCGCTCTTGGCAGTCAGATCCTCGATCAACTCGAGCAGATGGTTGACTGAGCGGGCCAGGCGGTCGAGCCGGACAACGACAAGCGTGTCGCCGGCAGCAATCTCGCGCACGAGCTTCGCAAGGGCAGGGCGGGCACGGGAGGCGCCTGAGCCGTATTCCTCGACGATCCGATCGCATCCGGCCGCGAGCAGTTCGATCTGCTGGGCATCGGTCGCCTGCTCATCCGTAGAGACACGCGCATAGCCGATCAGCCGTCCCTGTGGTCGACGGGAAGCACGATTTTGCGTGTCAGCGGCCATTTGCAGTGCCAGAGAGCTTGTTGCGGGGAGGATTTCCAAATCCAGAGAATAAGGATAACTGACCCGTTGAAAACGTCTCTTGACTTGGCAGTGGTGTGGCTACCAGCGAGGGTCAGGCCATTCGGCGTTTGCCCATTGCGCCAGTTCTCCGGGAGACAAAAGGTTCTTCTCTCCCCGTTGGAGGCGGAGCACATAGTAGCTATCGTACATCGGGTCAAAGCTGATCAGAAGCTGTAGAAATTTTCGCTTTCGTTCGGCCTTTGTCCACGAACAGAAGATTGCACCTCTGGTCTGAAGTTTCTCGAAACTTCTGGTACCGCGGGGTTTATGCGTTGCAAAAGGGTAGCCGCTTCTTTTCCTTGCGCTCCAAAATCTTCCCGAAGGGCTTCGTCGATAACAGCCTCGAGTGCGTAGGCAATGGCCTGCGTCTTGGCAGACTGGTCAAGATAGGCGAGCGAGTGCCTCAACATTCGCTGTTGGAGTAGCAGAACTGGCCACAGGATCTGCACCCCATAGCGGACACCCATCTCATCGTAGTGCGGCGGAGGTGGGATAATCTCCCGCTGGCGCTCATATGCCTTGCGGACATCGTATGCGAGGCTGAGAAACATGCTTCCTTGTCACGGATGAGAGGCGATCGCTCATTGACGTCGTGGACAACTTCGTGGAGCCAGCGAAGCGATGTGTAGTCTCCGATCAGCAAGATGCCGGCATGGTCCTTCAACAGGCGATACGACAGCAATGCCACCCCTCCTTTTTGCAGTCCGCTTCGGATGCTTTGTCTGCCTTGCAGCTCACACGGACCACGGGTCGATGAGATCGATTCCGAAGCCGTCAAAATCCTTCGTGTTCCGCGTTGCCAGGGTGAGATTGTGCGCAATCGCGGTGGCAGCGATCAATCCGTCCATCGACGACAGGCCGCGGCCGCTTCGCTTTGCGAGGCCCATCAGATCACCCCATGCCAATGCAACGGTTTCATCGACTGGAAGGACGCGGTGTTCGAAGCGTTGAGGCAAATCCTCTGCGAGCCATTCGGCCAGAGTCTCGCGTTTCCGACCGGGATCCATCAGAGCGACGCCGCGCCGGATCTCGGCGATCGAAACGACGCTGATGAACGAGCGATCCTCATCCAGCCTGTCCAGCCACTCCAGAACACGCGTATCCGGCGCCGGTCGGGTCACCTCGGACAGGACGTTGGTATCGAGCAGGAGCCTCACAGGGGCAGATCGCGGGGTTCGTCTCGTAGCCGACCAAGATCCAGCTCGGCGCCGCGCAGCGGCGATTCCAGCAAGAACTCCGCCAGGGTGCCCTTCCGCGCCGTCTTGCGTTGCCATTCCTCGGCCGAGACAACCACGACGCTCGGCTTTCCGTTGCGTGTGATCGTCTGCGGCGCCGATTGCGCACGTTCGATGACCTCCGAGAGGCGTGCCTTTGCACGAGCAACGGTCCAACTCGGGTCGTCTTTTGATGCTGATAGCATGCTGGCCTCCATAACCATGATGACTATCGTGACTATATAGCCGCGCGCGCTGGCCGATTCAACAGGGCAGGGGAGGGGCTTTCAGAGCCCTGACGCCTTTGTGAGGTTGACTCGGAAACGGTCACGCCGCCGCTGATACTTGCGGGTCATCTCGGCGCTCGTGTGGCCCAGCTGCTTCTGGACGTAGCGTTCGTCGACCTCGGCCGAGGAGGCGAGGCCGGCGCGCAATGAATGGCCGGCGAAGAGCCTTCCGCGTTCGCCTTCCGGCAGGTCGCCACGCACGCCGGCCGCCAGGGCGGCACGCTTGACAAGGCGGGCCACCTCCTGGTCGTTGAGCCGTTCGGCGCCGACCGCGTTGCCCTGGCCGGTGACGCGCCGGAAGAGGGGGCCGTGCGCGATGCGGCCGAGCTTCAGCCAGGTCTGCAGCGCCACCACGGGACACGTAGCATCCGAGGAACCGCGGCCGATCTCGACCTCGCGCCAGCCGGTTTTTCCACGCAGCGTCACCAGCACGCCCTTATCGGGGAAAATTTCGATCCAGCCGCGGCCGTCTTCGGTCTGATCGCGGCCGACATCGAGCCCTACGATTTCGGAACGTCTGAGGCCACCGGCAAAGCCGATCAGCAGCATGGCGCGATCCCGCAGGCCGCGCAGTGTGCCGCGATCGAGCGTTTCCAGCATGGCGATGAGATCCTCGGGCAGCACCGCTTCCTTCTGACGGGGAGGGGAGGCGTGCTTGTTGCGGATGCCGGCCATGACGGTCGCGATATGGCGGTCCTTCCTGTCGAGCGGCTGCCCGCGCTGCGTATAGTTCCACGTCAGCGAGGACAGGCGGCGCTCGATCGTCGAGACGGAGTTCGGCTTCTTGTCGCCGGTCGCCGTTCCGGACGCGCAGGCGGTGATGTAGAGCCCGACGACCTGTGGATCCGACGGCAGGGGATCAAGTTTTTGACGCCGGCACCAGGCGCAAAAGTGCTTCCAGTCGGCGGCGTAGGCGCGGCGTGTGTTGGCCGAGCTCGCCGCCTCCACATAATCCCGTGCGCGGCCGGCGAGCGCATCAAGATGCGCCGGCAGGCGAGGATTGGCGACGGCCGGAAGAGGGGAGGAGGAGTGGTCGGCATCGCCGACGGAAAGCCAACGATTTGGCTTTCCGAGCGACGAACGCCCGGAGCCATAGCGGAGGGCCTCGGCGTCGGCGGGCGGCTCTTCCCGCGTCCTGCCCATCTCCATGACGACGTCGATGATATCCGGCATGTCGTCGGCGATCGGGACGTCGGTCTCGCATGGGCGCGCCGGCGCGGTTTGGTGGACACCCGGCGCCGTTTCCTGTGGTCGAGCGGAGCGTGCCGAGCACGCTTTTTTGGGTTCTGATCGACGAGAGAAGCCATTTCCTCTATAAAGCGCAAGACGACGGATAATGCAACATTATCACTCGTTATAAGTTGCCGACAGGCCGTGCGTTTTTCTGTCATCCCGATAGCCGAAAGCGCACGCTTGATTTATCGTTTGCTCCATGATTCGCGCCGACCCTTCTCTTGTTAGCCCTCCTCAGCTATCACGCGTACCGGCCTGGGCGCTCCCGGGTGCGTCGGAAATCAACGATGCCGACGCCGCGTTCCTTGCCGGCGCGGCATTGAATTCGCTCGATAATCTGGTGCGCAGCGAGCCCGCTTGGGCCGGCGCCTGGCGCCAGCGGCTTGCCCTGAGATGCGCCGTCGTCGCTGTGCGCCTCGCCGGTCGCTCCGAGGATGAGGCGGCGTTGCGTGACGCCTGGTATCTGCGTCCCGCCGACGCCGATCCTGGTCCCGCCGGCAGTATTTTGGCCGCGTGGCGGCAGCTGGCGTCGCGGCCGCCGGCGATCAACACCGCGAGGCTGGCCGAAGTGGTCGCGCTGCTCGGCCTGCGCTGGGACGACGGCTTCGCCGATCTCCCGCGGGCAATCGACGATGGGGACCGCTCCGGCCGGCCGGCGCCGTTTGTCGCCGCGGCGGTCGCCAGCCAGGTTGTTGCCTTGTCGCCGGGAGCGGAACTGCTGGCCTGGTGGTGCGCCGATCTGGTGCTGGCGCAAAAGCTGCGCTGGCCGCGGCCGGTGCCGCTGCTGATGGCGCAGGCTTTTGCTCCCGCCTTCCGAACCGGCGACGGTCGCGCCAAACGGGTTCGGCCGGGGGAGCACAAAGAATTTGAGCGCGCCATGTGCCTGGCGCTGGCACAGGGCGCGGCAGATGCTTGCCGAATAACCGGAGAATTGTCCCGGCGCGCCGAGCGGCTTGCGGCGGTGATACCAAAACTGCGGGCCAAGGGGGCAGGGGATGTGGTCAAAAAGCTGCTCGACGACGATGCGGTGCCCGGCTCGCTGACGACCAAAACCCTATCGCGGTTCGGCGCGCGGCGGCTGTTCGAGCGGCTACAGACATTCGAGGCGGTGCGGGAACTATCGGGCCGTTCCTCCTTCCGGCTCTATGGACTGTGACGATGGCTGGAGAGTCCGCACGGCGAAAACAAAGTGGGCAGCCGACGTTGCTCGATAACGAGCTCGAGCATCTGCCGCCGGACCTGCGCTGGCGCGAATGGATGGGCCGAGTCGAAGCGGTGATCTTTGCCGCCAACACGCCGGTGACCCGGGAGACGCTGGCGCGCGTTGTCGGCAAGACCTGCAACATCGAGCTGATCATCGACGACATCCGCGCCGAGCTCACCGGCCGGCCCTACGAGCTGGTCGCGGTCGCCGGCGGCTGGCAGCACCGAACCAAAAAGGCGTTTGGTGACGTCATTCGCACCGCCATAGGTCAGGGCGATGTTTCCCGCCCGCTGTCGCAGTCGGAAGCGCTGGTGCTGATGTGCATCGCCTACTTCCAGCCGATCACTCGCGGCGAGCTTTCAGCCTTCTTCGGCAAGGAGGTCAGCCGCGACCTGATCGGCGCACTGCGGTCGCAAAACTTCATCGCCTCGGGTCCGCGCAGCCCCAGTCAAGGCGCACCGTATACCTATGTGACGACCAAAACATTCCTGTCGCACTTCGGCTTCGAAACGCTGCGCGATCTTCTTAATATCGAGGCGCTCGAGGACGCTGGCCTGCTCAGCAAGGACAGGGCTCTGGCGGGCGACCTCATGCCGATGGTCGTTGGCGACGACGAAGAGGATGAGCCCGAAATTGAGTCAATGGCCGATCTGCTTTCCAGCAGCGGAACCTAAGCGGCGGCGTCCCAGGTTTCAGGTTTCCGCGTAGGATGCTCGAGCCTGCCGCCTACCAAATGCCTGTGGCCTCACAAGCCAGACGCCTTTACGCGCGCAGTCGAAGCTCCTATATATTGTTCTTTGTAGGGAGAATAATTATGAGCGCGCTAGCCCGCATCTATACCCCGGCAGAAGCTGCCGCCGTCAGCGGTATCGGCATCAAGGCCGTTCACAACGCGATCGACAAACGCATTGTCGATACGGTGCCTGGTGCTGTTCGGCATGCCGATGGAATCGTCCGACGGGCATTGACCGGCGAGGATTTGCTGCGGCTCAAGCTCTGGTATGGCGTGGGTGCGACACTCCCCGCCGATCGCCGTCGCCGCCTGTTCGAGGAAATCAAAGCTGCCCCAACGGCCAAGACAGTTAAAGCGGACGACTTGCTGATCGTCGATGTCGCCGAGGCGCGCAAGCAACTCAAGGCCCGCATTGTCGATCTAGACGAGGCGGAGGCAGCGATCGGTCGCGTAAAGGGAGTGATGGGCGGAGAGCCGGTCTTCAAAGGAACCCGTATCCCCGTACGGATGATTGCGACCATGCTCGCGCAAGGCGCGGACGAAGCGGATATTCTTGATGGATACCCCAAGCTGACGCCGCGGATGATCGAGCTCGCCAGGATCTGGGTTGCCGCTCATCCGACGCGCGGGCGGCCCAAGAAGCTCTCCGAGCACGGCCTAAAGACAAAGTCGTCGAAGCGTATGGTCTTGATGGGCGACCCGCGCCCGTCGACGAAGACGCGCGTTACCTCGTGAGGTTTCTGATCGATGAGTGCTTGCACACGTCCCTTGTCGCGATCGCCGAGGAGCGTGGGCATGAGGCAAACCACATCAACTGGCTCGGGCTAAGCGGCGAAACCGACTGGGATCTGATGCCTCGTATCGTCGAGGGGGATTTCACCTTCGTCACCAACAACGCCAAGGACTTCAGGAAGCTCTATGCCAAAGAACCGGTTCACGCTGGCCTGATCATCGTCGTCCCTCAGGTCGGGCCTGAAAAGCAGAGGGAGCTTTTCGATGCTCTCCTCGCCGACCTCGGACCGGAGGACTTCCTTGTCAATGAACTTATCGAAATCGAAATCGAAAACGGCGTTGCCGTCGTCACGCGGTACGATCTGCCTCTGCCCTAAGGCTGCCCGGGCTCGACTTATGGTCGATCCGGTTGCCAGTTGCTCATCTGCAAAATGTTTCCGCCGAGTTTTGCGAACGCGCGTTGGCGGCAGGAGAAGACGAGAATCTGCTGATCGCTTGATTGGCGATGCAAAGCGTCGAACATACGCTCAATGCGGTCGTCATCGGAATAAACCAACGCGTCGTCTAGGATAACCGGTGTGGGTCGGCCGTCGCGGGCAAGCAAACGGGCGAAGGCCAGCCGGGTCAGAACCGAAAGCTGTTCTCGCATGCCGCCACTCAACCGCTCGACATCCTCGTCCTGACCATTGCGGCGAACGGTCTGCGGCAACAATGTATTCTCGTCGAACACTATGGAGATGTCGTCGAATAACAGTCCGAGCAGCGGCCGCAGCTCGGACATGACCGGCTTGAGATAAAGATCGCGTGCCGCCGAGCGCGCGGCGACCAGCGTTGTGCGTAACCGGTCGAGGACGGCTTTTTCTATTTCGAAGCGTTTCACTCGTTCTCCCGCGACTTCCAATTTTTCTGCGGCCTCGCGCCAAGCTTCTTCCACTGCGTCATCGGACCGAGTGCGAATATGGCCATTGAGATCGGCTAGAGCTACGCGCAACTGACTTGCTTCCTGTGTGGCGGCATCCTGAACCGAGCGGGCGCGGCGCAGGACGGCTTCGGCGCTGGTGAGATCGTGAGCGCCGCCGCGCAGTGGAGCAGCGCGTATTTCGGCCGCTTCGCGCAGAGTTTGTCGTGCGGTGGCCTCGGTGAGGAGCATGCGCTCCTTTTCCTCGCGCGCTGCATCAGGTCCCAGTATGACCTCGAGGCTGGTCAGTTCTGCCTGGATGGCGACGTAAGCCGTCTCCGCGGCCATGACAGCCTCGTCGGCATGGCTGCGCAGGGGCAGCGCCTCGCGCACGCTGTTCCGTGTTGTCGCCACGCGCTGCTCGGCTGCGGCATGATGTTGCCGGACCTGTTCCGGATCGACTTTGAGTTCGAGGTTCCCGGCCCCGAGGGCGCTCAGTCGGGCAAGCTCCTCGTGCAATTGCTGTATCCCTTTGGGCCCCAAATCGCCAAGCCGCTGACGCGCCAAGCCCAGTTCGGCAGCCTTGTCGCGCGCCTCCACTAGGCGCTGGCGTGCCGTCCTGAGGCTGTTGACACCGAGGGACGCAAGCAGGCTGCGGTGCTTAGCTTCGGCTTCCTCGATGGCTCGGTCGGCTTGCTGCGGCCGATTTGAGCGCAGGGTCAAGGACCCGACGCCGACAATATCTAGGCGCACGGTGCCAGCAAAGCTTTGGTCTTCTGCATGGGGCAATGGCTTGGCATCAATGGTCATCAAATCGGCGGCGCCGTCCCGGTATTCCATGCGTAGCGTCGGCAGGGTTGCCAACTGAGCTGCACGTAGGCCGGCGATGTCGATTTCGAGCGCTTGGAGTTGCTCGACAGCCTGTTCCGGCACCGCCAGCATAGCCAGCGCTGCCTCTCCATCTTCGATTTGGGTTCTGGCGACTTCAGCTTGTTTCAACCGGTTGTGTAGGCTGGCCAGTTGTTCGGCAGCGTCGCGCGCCAAGAGGGTCGCATCCAGCCGCGCGAGCAATTCGCGAGCTTCGCGCTCTTCCTGTTCGGCTGCTTGAACTTCGGCCATCGCTTGTTCGTTTTCGGCTATGGCTGAAGCGCGACGGTCGAGAACCTCGCTGCGGCGAAGCTGCGCTATAGCCGACTGCTGGCGCAAATCCGCGGCTCGTTTCAGCGCGGTCCGAAAATTATCGAGGGCCTGCTTCGCCGCGTCGTGGTGAATTGCGGCCAGGGCAGCTTCCGCCTCAGCGGCTTTCAAGGCTTCGCTGTGCGATTTGGCGGCCTCGCTTGCGGCTTCGGCGGCCGAGATGGCTTCCCGCCGGGTAGCGCCTTCTTCGGGGTTTTCAAGCTCAGAGAGACGCGCCAACGCCATGCGCCGCTTGTCGAGCGCATCGCGCAGACCGGTGACTTCGGCGCTGAGGCGCTGTGCGTCTGTCAGCAGTTTGTCGCGCTCATCGAGCGCTGCCGCATAGAGACCGCCGCTCTTAGGACGCAGCGTTGGCGTGACCAGACTATAGAGCTCTTCTTCGCATGCGGCGGCGATTTCGGCCATGCGTCGCCCGCCGGTCAGGGCTTCAACTTCCCCTTGAACCGAGGACAGCAGGCTTTCGCGCACACGTTTCTCGCCGTCCTCCTCGCTTTTGCTGCGCCTTTCGATGCCGGTGACCCCTTGGCGAACCCAGAGCAATCCTGCCGGTCCTGCGGTTCCGCCATGGATTAGTTTGCCGATAAAGGCTTCGGCCTCATCCGCTTGAGCCAACAGTCGCCCGCGGTCGAGGTCAATAACGCTAGCCAGTTTGCCTCCATAAAACTGCTTGGCAAGCCGATAGCGTCCTTCTGAAGTGGTGATATCGGCCTCCACCACCGGATTGCCCCCACTATAAGGCCGCAGCAGTCTCACGCCTTCGGGCGTCCCCGAATGAGGTTGGAAAAAGAGTGCGTGCAGCGCTTCGAAGAAGGTTGATTTGCCGAACTCATTGACTGCGCAAAGCACGTTGACGCCGTCGCCGATGTTTTCGATAGCGACGCCTTGCCCAGCGAAGCGTTTGACGTTGTGCAGCCGAAGGGCTGTAAGCTTCATGATCCCACCGCCTCGCAATAGCTAAACAGCCGAATCAGTGCTTCTCGCGATATGTCGCGTTCGGCAGTCGACCGCGTTTCGTCGGTGCTTTCATCCAACAGTGCCTGCGCTGCCTCGCGCAGCGCACCGGAGCGATCGATCCGATCCAGATCGCTGCTTTCGCAGTCGGTCGCGAGTCCGTGCTCTTTCAATTCCAGATGGGCGAAGTCGGGCGCGGCTGCTGCGATCGCCGCGTCAAGTGCGGTTCGTCCGCTTAGCCGCACCCGGCCAGACGCGGCGATTCGCAGCAAGGTCTGTCGCCGCAGGTGTGCCGGTGGGAGCAAGGCTTCAAATACTGCCGCGCTGTCGTCGCCAGACAGCAGGTGGAGGGGAGCGATTTTCCAGGAAAAGCTAGCAGTCTCGACGGCCGCGATCTCCGGCATGGCGCTAGGCCCGGCAATGGAAACAACAAGGGCCTGGCCGGGTGTGTCATGCTTGAAGCGGTCAGGTTCGGGCGCGCCGCTGTAGCGGGTGCGCTCATTAATGGCGACAGGCCCGTGCCAGTCGCCAAGTGCCAGATAATCGAGGCCGGCCTTGGCCGCGCGATCTGGCGCAATGACGTCGGACGCTGCTGAATCCTCGGAAAAGGCCTGAATGGCGCCATGAGCAAGGCCGAGCCGCATGGCGCCTTCCGGCGTTGCGGCGCTGTTCATCCACTCGGTAAGGTCGCGACCGGGTCTGCGGGTCGTACACGGTGCAGGCAGCACGCCACGTCCGCAGCAATGGTTAAGATTTCGGGCTGGGTCGCCAGCATGACATTGTCCGGCACAACGCTGCGTGCTGCACTCCACAATTGATCTGCTAACAGGGAATCGTGGTTGCCGGGCAGCAATATCCAGCGCAACGGTGCGAACTGGTTCATCTCGGCAAGGGCCTGCCGCAACATAGCTGGTGTAGGCGTCTCGGTATCGAACGTATCGCCGGCCAGAAGTATGGTGGATACGCCATGGGTGCGGGCCTGTTCTGCCAGCCGGCTGATGGCGCTATGGCGCGCTTCACGGAGCCGCCCGCGCAGATCCTCTGGCATGTGGCCGAACCGCTTGCCGATATGAAGATCGGAGCTGTGGATGAAACGAAACATGGAGTCTCCGAGTCTATATAGATGCTGGGTATCGCCGGGCACGATCAATGGCTTGATCCAGCCGGAAGCGCGATATCGCCGCAAGTCGCTCGACGCCGAGCAGACGTGCGAGGTCAAGAGCGGGGTCTGACTGATCCAGAATGTCTTTGTTCGCCACGACAACAGCGGCTAGCTCGGCGATTGGAATGTCGGCAATGGACCGCCGGGCATCGGCATCAAACGGCATGCGATAGTCAAGCAGGTCGACCACCGTCCCCCTCTTCCATAGGAAGCTGCCGCTGGATTCTTCAGTTCTATCGAACTCGCGCAGATGCAGGTCGATCCGCTCCCGAATCTTGTTGCCCGTTCTGAGCCAGCCATGCGCCCGTGCGATGCGCTGCGCAAGGACGTCTTCTCGCAGGGGGCCTTCCTGTTCGATCACTGCGTCGACCATGGTCCGCAGTGTGCCTCGGTAAGCGAAGTCATAAAATTGATCCGGGCTGGTAGCGAATGCTGATAGGTCAGTGAGGCGATAACGGTCGTCCGTCGATACGGAACCATCCGTCGAATTCGCGGCAGCAGGCATAATTGCTCCAGATGCTGATGGGCGCTCTACCGTCGCGACGGAAGCGGCGACAAGTTCTGGCTCTAATTGGGTCGGCAGATGTGCAGGTTCGTCGATCGGTGCAAGCCCCTCGGCTGGCAATGGGTCTATGGGATCGACCTCATGTCCCATATCCCAGTGGATCGCGGGTTCAACTTCTTGCTGTTCAGCTTGCTTACGACGGCTTTCCTCGAGCAGCGCGAATAGGCTCAGGTGAAGCCTCTCGACGCAACCTTCAAGATCAAACCACCAATCGGTTGACCATACTCGGACGATGTTCCACCCGAGGCCTCGTAGGACCTGCTCGCGCACTTTGTCTCGATCTCGTGCCGTGGCAGAACTATGATAGGTTGCGCCATCACACTCGACCCCTGCCAGATAAGCGCCGGCGAGATCGGGATGCCGGACCCCTATATCCACCCGAAATCCAGAAATACCTACTTGCGGAACGATGGTCCATCCGCGCTTCTGAAGCTCGGCAGCCACGGCTTCCTCGAAAGGGGATTCCAAAGCTCCGATGGATCCGCGTTCCTGCGCCGGCAATGCCACAGCGCCGCGTTCGGCAAAATCAAGGAAGGTTTTCAGATGCTGTACGCCGATCGCTTTCGTTCGGCTGGGGTCGATCTGGTCGGCGGTGAAACCGGAAAATACTATCAGCTCCTGCCGCGCGCGCGTCACCGCGACGTTCAGGCGGCGTTCACCGCCGTCCCGGTTCAGCGCGCCGAAATCCATGCTGCGCTTGCCGGCGTTATCTTGTGAGAAGGTGATCGAAAAAAGGATAATGTCGCGTTCGTCGCCCTGGACATTTTCCAGATTCTTGACGATGGCGGGTTCAATACGATCATCGGCAAAGAACCATTCAAGCTCCGGGTCTGTCTGTCGCGCCTTGTCGAAAAGGTCGAGGATGAGCGACTGCTGCTGCGCGTTGAAGGTGATGACTCCAAGCGTGGGTCGATCCCTTTCCGGAAGTGCCAGCCAGCGCTGCATCCTGCCGACCGCCTCGTCGGTTACCGCTTGGGCTTCGATTCGGTTGGTGCGACTTTTGCCACGGTCGTAGATGCCGGTGGTGACTTTTCGCAGCTGCACTGCCCGGTCTTCCACCGTTGGAGAAGGGAAGGTGATGAGTCGATTCTGATAGTAATGGTGATTGGAGAAGGCGATCAGCGATTCATTGCGGCTGCGATAATGCCAGCGCAGGTCGCGCACCGGGATGCCAGCGGCTTTGGCTTCGTCGAGAATGCTTTCGAGATCCTTTTCGTGCTCGACGACTTCCTCGTCCTCCTCGTTGCGGCCAAAGAAATTGGTGGGCGGCAACTGCTTCGGGTCGCCTACAATAATGGTCTGACGGGCTCGTGCGATGGCACCGACCGCATCCCAGGTTGTGATCTGTGATGCTTCGTCGAAAATCACCACGTCGAACAGCGCCTGGTCTGGAGGTAGATATTGAGCGATGGAAAGAGGCGACATCAGCATGCAGGGCGCGACCTTGGCAAAACTCGTCGGCATAGCGCCGATCATCTCGCGGATTGACCGGCTGGGCCGCTGTAATTCCATCTGATGGCGCAACAGTCCCAACTCGGAATTACGAGGGACGCTTTGCACCGCCGGCAAACCATGAGCGATGGCACTGATGACGCGAAGGCTTGCCTGAGCGCGGACAAGATCGTCGATTTGCCGGAAATCTTCGATGGCATGCTCGTGCTGGAAGCGCCGGAAATCCCGCAGCACTGGATCGGCATCCAGCGTGGCCGGCAGCCACCAGCGTACATAAGCTAGGCGGAACGCGGACCGAGCCTCGGTTGGCTGCACTAGACCCGCCTCGATATCGTCGACCAGCGCTTCCAAATTCTGGCTCACAGCCCTGCGACGAATGCGGCACCACGAAGTCCAGTCGCGCAGGAGATGGCGGGCTTCGAGCAAGTCTCCCATCGCGGTCGTCAATTCGGTCAGCCGGTTGTCATGACCCGCCCTCGAAGGCGCCTTTCCGGCAGGGGTCGCAAACTCGGCGATTGCAGCCTCGAATGCTGCAAAGGCCGCAAGGAAGCGGGATGCCCCTTGCCGCATTGTACTATCTGCTGCACCGTTTCGCAGGCTCGGTGCGGTTGCTTGGAGAAGCGCTCTGAGGTCGTCCGTGCCGAGGCCGGGCAGGCGTAGCGTCTGTCGCAGCCCTTCGGCGATCGAAAGTGTCTGGTCGATACGGCGGGTGTCGGTATCAAGTCCAGCAAATCCGATCGGCTTGCCGAATAGGATATTGGGTGCTGTCACATTGATTTTGGCTTAACGGTTTGACGATAAGTCAGGTTGGCATGGTCGAAGCATGCGCCACCTACAAGAACCATCGCTTCCCGATCGAAATCGTTGCTCATGCCGTCTGGCTTTATTACCGGTTCGG
>DASZDZ010000015.1:0-3272 GCA_035941355.1 Pseudaminobacter sp. | reverse complement strand
GTCGCACCGCACATCGCCGTCGGCGACGGCGCGCTCGGCTTTTGGAAGGCGCTTGAGGAGATTTTTCCGTCGACCCGGCATCAACGGTGTTGGCAGCACAAGGTCCTCAACGTGCTCAACAAGGTGCCGAAATCGGTGCAGGCCGCCATGAAGACGGACTTGCGCGAATCTTTTCCGCCCCGAACCGAGCCTCAGCCGAGACGGCGATTGCCGTCTTTGTCGAGAAATATGATGCGAAATACGGCAAGGCGGTCGACTGCCTGACCAAAGATCAGAATGCCTTGCTGGCGTTCTACGATTTCCCCGCCGAACATTGGGATCATCTGCGAACGTCCAATCCCATCGAGAGCGTCGTTGCGACCGTTCGCCATCGCACGGTGCGCACCAAGGGCTCACTCTCCTCGAAAACCGCCAGGCTGATGGTCTTCAAGCTGGTCATGGCCGCGGCCAGGACGTGGCGACGACTGAAAGGACAAAATCAGTTGCCTAAACTCATCGCAGGTGCAACGTTCCAGGATGGAATCGAGGTCATTGAACTGAAGCCGCAGAGCGCCGCTTGATCAGCCTCGTCACCCAAATTGCAGCATAGCTCTGTGCTGGGCAAATGAGTTGCAATTGGAAGCGAGCGAAGAAATCTACCGCACCCTCCTTTTGGAAGACGCGCCGTGCTGGCATTTTCAGTGTACCCAATGCGATGCCTCGGCCTGCGCGGGCCGGTCTTCGGCGCCACCTCCGCCTGTGCCTCGGCCAACTATGCGATCGCCTCGGCCGTCGACCAGATCAGGTACGGCCGGGCCGACGTGATGCTTGCCGGAGGCAGCGACGCGCCATTCGTATGGACAGCGCTGAAGTCATGGGAAGCACTGCGCGTGCTCGCGCCGGATACCTGCCGGCCCTTCTCCGCCTACAGGAGGGGCTTGGTGTTGGGCGAGGGTGCGGGCATGGCCGTGCTGGAAAGCTATGAGCATGCCGCGGCGCGCCGCGCCACAATCCTTGCCGAGATCGCCGGCGTCGGCCTTTCCGCCGATGCCTTCAACCTCGTCTTGCCGGCTCTCGAGGGCCCGGAGGCCGCGATGCGCGCTTGCCTTGCCGATGCGGGGCTGAATGCCGAGGATGTCGACTACCTCAACGCGCACGGCACCGGCACCAAGGCCAACGATGAAATCGAAACGGCGGCGATCAAGCGAGTCTTCGGTGGCCATGCCGACTCGATATCCATCTCTTCCACCAAGTCCATGCACGCGCATTGCCTCGGGGCAGCGAGCGCGCTCGAAATGATCGCCTGTGTGATGGCGATCCAAGAGGGAGTCGTGCCGCCGACGCCCAATTATCGCGACCCAGACCCCAATTGCGATCTCGATGTCACGCCCAATGTTGCGCGCGAGCGCACCGTGTGCGTGGCCCTGAGCAACGCCTTCGCCACGGGCGGTGTGAACGCAGTTCTGGCATTCAGGCAGGTGTAGAAGACTCCTGTAACATTGTCTCTCGTATCCAGTTCTTGTCGGATCACTGTTGTGAGGGGCAGGTCATTGGCCGCCTCGGCGATCGCGGGCAGTTGCAGCGGAAGCTCAACGATCCGCTGGGTATAGATTCTGAGCTGTTAAAGCAGTGTGGACGTGCCGCTAGGTACGCGAGGCCCTTATGGCTCGGCTCGACGGGCCATTGCAGGAGGTGTCGGCCACGATGACGCCGCATGCTGCCAAAAAATCCCCATTCGTCGCCGCGGCCCTGCCCACGCACACGCCACGACTGCGGTCCTGTCAAGCGCCACGCCGATTTTTCGGCCGCCGACGCTCCGTGAAATGTCGAACGCCGAGGCGCAGAGCAGGAGGGCCGCGATGGAACACGCCAGCAGGTCGGCCATCCTGGCAAGAGCGCGAGGAAATCGACGCTAAGAGATACGAACTGTGATCTGGGCATATCATTTCGCCACGAAGAAATGCTGTTCGATCCGGCTAAGTAGCCGCAGATTTTAAATTTACTCATCACATTCGGCGACGCCCAATTGATGGCGGAAGCGGTGGCAGTCGACCTGTGACCAACGCAACCGGCCGAAGGCAGGATCGCCACGAAGAGTCCGGAACAACGTGCAGGACCTATTTCGAATCGAACGACGAAAGCGAACCAGCACGACGGCGCGGGTCCCGAAGAGTCAATTGGACACATCGAAAATCCAATCGCACGTGTTTAAGGAGGCAAAAGACGAACAAAGAGAGGGAGCACCGAATGGAAACCACCGAGACCGAAGCCGTACGCTCCGACCTGGAAGACGCCGCACTCTTTTTCCACAAATACCCGACTCCCGGCAAATTGGAGATCCAGGCGACCAAGCCGCTGGGAAACCAGCGCGACCTGGCGCTCGCCTATTCGCCCGGTGTCGCCGCCCCCTGCCTCGCGATAAGTGACGATCCGGCGACTGCCGCCGACTACACGGCGCGCGCCAATCTGGTGGCGGTGATATCCAACGGTTCGGCCGTGCTGGGCCTTGGCAATATCGGGCCGCTGGCCTCCAAGCCGGTAATGGAGGGCAAGGCCGTCCTGTTCAAGAAGTTCGCCGGCATCGACGTGTTCGATATCGAAATCGACGCGCCGGAAATCGACCGCATGGTACAGACGGTTTCGGCGCTCGAGCCGACTTTCGGCGGCATCAATCTCGAGGACATCAAGGCGCCGGAATGTTTCGAGGTCGAGGAGCAGCTCAAGGCCCGGATGAAGATCCCGGTCTTCCACGACGACCAGCACGGCACGGCGATCATCGTCGCGGCCGCGGTGCTCAACGGCCTGGAATTCGCCGGCAAGAAGATCGAGGACATCAAGATCGTCACTTCGGGCGCGGGCGCGGCAGCGCTTGCCTGCCTCAATCTGCTCGTCTCGCTCGGCGCGAAAGTCGAAAACATCTGGGTCACGGACCGTTTCGGCGTCGCCTACAAGGGCCGGCTGGACGAGATGGATCGCTGGAAAGACCCCTATGTCAAGGACACCGAGGCGCGCGCTCTGGCCGACGTCATTGCCGGCGCCGATGTGTTCCTCGGCCTGTCGGCGGCGGGCGTGCTGAAGCCCGAACTCTTGAAGCACATGGCCGAAAAGCCGCTGATCCTGGCCCTGGCCAACCCTACCCCGGAAATCATGCCGGAAACGGCCCGCGCCGCCAGGCCGGACGCCATGATCTGCACCGGCCGTTCCGATTTTCCCAATCAGGTCAACAACGTACTCTGCTTTCCTTACATCTTCCGCGGTGCGCTGGATTGCGGCGCGAGCGCCATCAACGAGGC
>DASZDZ010000014.1:0-3062 GCA_035941355.1 Pseudaminobacter sp. | reverse complement strand
AGTTGCTGACCAGCCATCTTCGCGCCTGTCTATAGTTCTCATGCACAGCCTGCCGCTGGCGGGCCGCTCATGTTGACGAGGCGCCCTCGGACTTCGAAAGCTACGTTTCACTCCGTAGCAGCAGAGTAATTCTCAAGCGATTGTAAAGGGGGCCTCGATGGTCAACGTCCTGGGTAACTTCATCAAGCGTGCGCCGGCCAACCCGGACTTAATGGTCGCGTTGATCCTGCTTATGGCTATCGCTATGAGGTGCTGTCATCCGCCACGGTGGCGACAAGGCGTATTTCAATCCGGCTCTCGATATTGTGCAAATGCCGCCGTTCGAGAGTTTCCGCGACGGGCCCGGCTACTATGCGACCCTCGGACACATGACCCATTGGGTCGGGTCGGAAAAGCGGCTTGATCGCAACCTCTCTCGTTATCATAAGGATCGCTCGTTCCGGGCTCACGAAGAACTCGTGGCCGACCTCGGCGGCTGCTTTTTAGCAGCTGACCTCGGCATCGTGCCAGAGCTCGAGCCGCGGCCTGATCATGCCAGCTACCTGGCAAGCTGGCTCGAAATTCTCAGGAACCAGAAGCGATTCATCTTTGCCGCGGCGGCCCATGCCCAGCGTGCGGTCAACTATCTGCACGATCTCCAGCCGGGTGCGACACAGGTCGCGAAGGCGGCGTAATGCTGCACGCTCCGAACATCATGGGGGATGGCGCCGAGCCTTCCCCGCTCCGCTTGCGCGCGCTGTCGCTTGGCGCCGGCGTGCAATCCACCACACTCGCCCTGATGGCGGCCCATGGTGAGATTGGCCCCATGCCCGATTGCGCTATTTTCGCGGATACCGGCCGGGAGCCACAGGCCGTCTACGATCATCTCGCATGGCTGACGTCGCCCAACGTTTTGCCGTTCCCGGTCCATATTGTTTCGGACGGCAATATTCGCGAGCAGTTGATCGCGGCGGGGCAGGGCAACCGCTGGGCCTCGATTCCCGCCTTTGCCAAGACCGTCACGCCGGCAGGCGCGGTAGTTCCGGTCTTCGACGAGGACGACGAGGGCGAGCTCATCGAAGTCGTCACGCGCAAGACCACGACGGAGACCGTCTCGATTGGCATGATCCGCCGTCAATGCACCACCGACTATAAGATTGTTCCAATCCGTCGGAAGGTGCGAGAGCTTGCGGGCCAGACGCGCAAACGCTTTCCCTCCTTTCCGGTCGTCGAGTGCTGGATAGGCATCTCGACGGACGAGATTGTGCGCGCAAAAGCCTAGTTTCGAGGCGTGGCAGGTCAAGCGCTTCCCGCTGATCGAGATGCGGATGAACAGGCGGGACTGCCTCGCCTCGCTGCGCCGGCACGATTATCTCGATCCTCCGAAAAGCGCGTGTATCGGCTGCCCCTTTCACAGCAACGCCATGTGGCGATCGATTCGTGAACAGGATGCCGTAGCATGGCAGGACGCGGTAGAGGTCGACCGGGCTCTGCGGACCGGGCTCAGGAGCATTCGCGGCGAGGTGTACCTGCATCGTTCCTGTGTTCCGCTCGAGGACGTCGATTTGTCGACCGCCGCTGACCACGGCCAGCTCGACCTTTGGCTGAATGAGTGCGAGGGGATGTGCGGTGTATGAGGTCGGATTTACCCCCGTAACATTCGAGCCCATCACACGCGACTATCTCAACGCTCATCTCGTTCTATGGGGTCACAGGATGGGGGAGAACCACCGCCCGACGCGAGGCTGGTCGCACGGCCTGCGCCACGAGGGCCGGCTGCTTGCCGTCGTCGCAGCCGACACGCTCATACGTGAGCGCGTCACCGGCTTGACGCGGCACGATGCGGTTGAGCTTTCGCGACTCTGCGCGGCGAAACGGGACCTGTGCCGCGTGGCGCTGCGTCTTTAGCAATCCTTCGCGTTTGCCGCTGCACGCGGCTGCCGCTGGGCGGTCAGCTATCAGGATGCCGTCATACACAGCGGGAATCTTTATCGGTTCGACGGCTGGGTCACACTCGGCCGATCGCGTAGCGGGACCGATTCCCGGTCGGGCCGTCGCGGCCGAAGAAAGGTGATCTGGGGATGGTGCGACGATCCGCAAATCAGACGGCGCCGGGCCGTCGGCCTGGCAATGACGCCAACGGAGCGCAAGAACGGGCCGCCCACGCTCAACGCCGAAGGTAGCATAACGGCTGTTCCCTTCCAGATCGGCGATCTTGCCAATGTAGATGAGAGTATCTACATTATCGGCGAGAGTTATCTACATGGAGGCTCTATGCCAATCAATGTCAACAATCCGGAGGCTGATGCGCTGACGCGCAGGTTCGCCCATATGGCCGGTGTCAGCATCACCGATGCGATCGTCATCGCGATGAAGGAGGCGATCGAACGCCGCCGTGTTGCCGAGAGCCCCTTGCAGACGGCTGCGCGTCTGCGTGAAAAGCATGGCGTCTCCCTACGGAAGGCGGCCAAGAAGCCGCTCCCGCGCGAGGCATTCGACAAGATGTGGGAATCGGAGTGATGTTCATCGACGCGTGCGCGATCATCGCCGTGCTGTCCGATGAGCCGGAAGCAGGCCGCGTCTCGGATGCGATTGCTTCCGGGAAGAATGCCTTTACCTCGCCGGTCGCCGTGCTGGAGGCCGTCCTTGGTCTCGCGCGCCCCGATAAGTTTGCCCTCGCGGTTTCCGAAGTGGAGCCGATCGTCGCCGAATTCCTCGACGAGCGCGGGATCGAGGTTCGGGATCTGCCGCCCGCATCCGAGACCACCAGGCTGGCCTTGTCCGCGGCACACCGGTATCGCTCCGGCCGCCATGGCCTCAATCTCGGCGATTGCCTGCATTACGCATGCGCGAAATATTTCGCGGTGCCCATTCTGGCCACGGCTGACGAGTTTCGGCAAACCGATCTCATCACGGTTCCGTGACGAGCGCCACTCCGCCGGGGGGCGCTGTCACATTGTTTGAAGCGTGGACGCGCGGAAGCCCACAGCTGTTTTCAGGCAATCTGCAACGCCGCGGCCTTCCATTCTGCCATGGCATTGAGGCGGTGAGTTCGGATCTGCGTGGCGGACCTGTTTGAGCGG
>DASZDZ010000013.1:0-285810 GCA_035941355.1 Pseudaminobacter sp. | reverse complement strand
CGGCAACAGCCGGCGGCCAGGATCTCGGCCAGCTTGGCGCACGCATGTCGCCCTTCGAGGGCAAGCCCTGGTCGGTCTACATCCCTGAGGGGTCGGACTGGTCGGTCACTGCCGACACCGACCTCGAACTCGCGGTTTGCTCGGCGCCGGGCCTGGGCGGCGGCCTCGGGGCACGCGTCATCGCGCCGGAACAGCTAGGACGGGAAGTGCGCGGCAAGGGCACCAACACGCGCTACGTCACCAACATCCTGCCGGAGAACGAGCCGGCGGATTCGCTTCTGGTGGTCGAGGTCATCACGCCGGGTGGCCACACGTCGAGCTATCCGCCGCACAAGCACGACCGGGACGACCTGCCGAGGGAGTCATATCTCGAGGAGACCTACTACCATCGCTTGAACCCGCCGCAGGGTTTTGCGTTCCAGCGGGTCTATACGGACGATCGGTCGCTGGACGAGACAATGGCGGTCGAGGACGGCGACGTGGTGCTGGTGCCGAAGGGCTATCACCCCTGCGCCGCCTGCCATGGCTACGATCTTTATTATCTCAATGTCATGGCCGGGCCGAAGCGGACCTGGAAATTCTACAACGCGCCCGAACACGAGTGGCTCCTGAAGGCCTGACGCCGACAGGTCTCATGGTCGCCGACTAATGACTTTGCCGGGGGCATCTGCTATCAGCCGGCATCTGTCCTGCTTCGTCAATCCGTCATGCAAATCGCCTATGGCATCGAGGCCGGCGAGGATATTCGATGCGTTACGCGATCTATTTCACACCTGAACAGCACGACCCGCTGACGCGGCTCGCCGCCGATTGGCTGGGCCGCGACCCGTTCACGGGTGCTGCGACCAAACCGCCGGCAAGTACCGTTCTTTCTCCGGCGGAGATCGCCTTCCACACTGCATCGGCACGCCGCTACGGCTTCCACGCGACGCTGAAAGCGCCTTTCCGTCTCGCTGAAGGCGAAAGCCAGGCCGATCTCGAGGCGGCGATGGCGGAATTCGCGCGAGCGACCGCGCCGGTCGTCATTCCGCGTCTCGTGATTAAGCAGATGGACGGATTTTTTGCGCTGGTTCCGGGCGAGGAAAACCCTGGGCTCCAGCGTTTCGCTGACGACGTGGTCACCAGCTTCGACCGCTTCCGGGCGCCGTTGAGCGAGACCGATATCGAGCGCCGCAATCCGGATGCGCTAAGCCCCGCCGAGTTCCGCAATCTGTACCAGTGGGGCTATCCTTACGTGTTCGACGCCTTCCGCTTCCACATGACGCTGACCGGGCGCGTGGCCGAAAACGATAGCGCACGGGTCCGCCGGGCGGTCGACGAGGTGTTTCGGGCGGCCATTGCCCGGCCCGTGACTGTCGCGGGCCTGGCGCTGTTTGTCGAGCGCGAGCCCGGCGCTCCGTTCATGGTACAATCCTATTACGCGCTTGATGCGCGACGTGACAGAAAGACTGCCTGACATGACTTCCGAAACTATCCTGACCAATGCGCGCATCGTCCTTGCCGACGAGATGATCGACGGCACGCTCGTCATGCGCGACGGCAAGATCGCCGACATCGCGCCGGGCGCGACCCGGACCGGCGAGGATATGCAGGGCGATTTCGTCATTCCCGGCCTTGTCGAACTCCATACCGACCATCTGGAAGGTCACTATGCGCCGCGCCCGAAAGTGCGCTGGAACCCGATAGCCTCCGTTCTGGCCCACGATGCGCAGGTGGCGACCGCCGGCATAACGACGGTGTTCGACGCGCTGCGCGTCGGTATGGACCAGGATGGCGAGCTCACGATCGAGGACATGCGCAAGCTGGCCGACGCCATCGAAGACAGTTCCCGGCAGGGCCGGCTGCGCGCCGATCATTTCATTCACCTGCGCTGCGAGGTTTCGGCTGCGGACTGCCTGGAGGGCTTTGCCTATTTCGACGGCGATAACCGAGTCAGGCTGGCGTCGCTGATGGACCATGCGCCCGGACAACGCCAGTTCGCCCGTCTCGAAGCCTATGCAATCTACTACATGGGCAAGCTGAAGATGAACGAGGAGCAGTTTCGCGAATTCTGCGAAAGGCGGATGGCGGAATCGGCGCTGAATTCACCCGCCAACCGCAGCGCCATCGCTGCCGCGTGCAACCAGCGCGGCATCGTGCTGGCAAGCCATGACGACGCCACGATCGCCCATGTCGACGAGGCCGTGACGCAAGGAATTCGCGTGGCGGAATTCCCGACCACGGCGGAGGCCGCGAAAGCGTCCAAGCAGGCCGGACTCGGCGTGCTGATGGGCGCGCCGAACGTCATGCGCGGCGGCTCGCATTCGGGCAATGTCTCGGCGCGCACGCTTGCCGAGGAAGGTCTGCTCGACATTCTGTCGTCCGATTATATCCCGTTCAGCCTGATCCAGTCGGCCTTCTTCCTCGGCGAGGTCGTCGAGGGCATCTCGCTGCCGCAGGCCGTCGCGATGGTTTCGAAAACGCCGGCGGAAGCCGTCGGCCTGACCGACCGCGGCGTGATCGAGCCGGGCCGCCGCGCCGATCTGGTGCGCGTGCGCGTCGACGAGCATGTACCGGTCGTCCGCACCGTCTGGCGCGAAGGGGGCCGTGTCGCATGATGGTTTCCGCACTCATCGAACGCGAGCAGGCGCGCGCCGAATTCCCCATCCGCAATGGCGTGTTCATCGTCGTCGTCGGGCCGAGCGGAGCCGGCAAGGACACGGTGATCGGTTATGCGGCCGAGCGCGTGTCGCCGGAGGAGGGCGTGGATTTCGTGCGCCGCGTCATCACCCGCCCCTGCGACGGGTCGAGCGAGATCCATGATACGCTGGCCGACGCCGCATTCGACGAGGCAGAGGCGTCGGGCGCATTCGCGCTGACCTGGCAGGCGCACGGGCTGAAATACGGTCTTCCGGCAGCCGTCGACGACGCAATCGAAAATGGACGCGTGGCGATTGCCAACGGCTCGCGCGGCGTCATCCCGGTCCTGCGGGAACGTTACGCCAACGTTGCCGTGGTGGAGATCACCGCCCGCCCCGAAATCCTTGCAGAGCGGCTTGCCTCGCGGGGGCGCGAATCGCGCGGCGAGGTTCTGGCGCGGCTGGCGCGTGCGGCCGCGGTCAAGCTTGCCGGGCCGGGCGTGGTTTCCATCGACAATAGCGGCCCGCGCGAAATAGCGGGCGAACGCTTCATGGCCATAGTGCGCAAGGCCATCGCGCATTCCGACGTGTCCGGCGCGGTCTGACGCTCAAGCAGGCTCACCCGATCCGGGACAGGTGGTTGTCCCAGGCATATTGCTCGGCCGATTTCGCGCCGCCGTCGGGATCGACGATCTCGCCGGCGCCGGTGGTGGCGAGGAAGCCGCTCCGGTCGGGCGCGATGCCGCAGACCTCGGCGAGCCGGCTCGTCGAGACAATGCGCCCGCCGGCCGCTTCGATGATCACCAGCGCGTTGCCCTGCGGCGAGGAAACCGCGATCGTGCCCGCCTCGGCATTGGCGGCGATCGAGCCGACATAGTTGCGCAGGCCGGCAAGCACGTCTTGCGGCATTTCGATCAACCCAAAGCTTTCTCCCGCCCTGGCGCGTCCGACCAGCGCCGGCCGTTCGGTGGAGGGGCCCTCGTGCTGGCAGCCGAACCAGACCGCGCCGGTGTGGTCGACCGCCATGTGGCGGATCGACAGCTGGTGCAGTTCGGGCGGCTGTTCATGCCGCTCGATAAGATCGCCCGTAATGCGGTCGACGAACACCAGCGACGGCTTCATGGTCGAAAGGTTCAGCTTGGCGCGGCCGAAATCCGGATGTGTCTCGATGCCGCCATTGGCGATCGCCAGCGTGCGGCCGTCGCCAAGAAGCAGCATCTCATGCGGGTCCATGCCATGGGTCGGAAACTCGCCGATGCGGGCAAAGCCGTTCGTGGCGTCATAGATGCCGATCGTGCCGGCAGCGTTCTCGTAGTCGTTCTCCGTCGCGTAGAGCAGCTTGCCGTCAGGCGAAAATACGCCATGGCCGAAGAAATGCCGGCCGGTCGGGCTGGTTATCGTCGTCGGCGCGACCGCGCCGGTGTGATCGAAAACAATGGCGAAAGTGCCCGGCCGGCGCGCAAAGATGACGGAGCACTTCGTCAGCGGGTCATAGGTCACGTCATGGCCGCGGTCGGGCAGCGGGGAGGTGAACAGCACCTTGCGGTCTTCGGAGAGCACCGCGACGCCGCAGGGACCATCCTTGATCTGATAGGCCGTGGCGAAGACCGCATCCGCCTGCTGCATGGCGTGCAGCCGGCGCGGCGAGAGCGAAGCCGCGAAGGCGAGCCCCGCCGCCTTCATGAAGTCGCGACGGTCGATCAGGCGCATGTCAGTCTCCGTCGAGCGAGGAGAATCCTGCCGACAGGCCCAGCTTTCCGGCGAGCGTAACGCCGAAAAGCTCGGAAAGGTGGGACGTGATGAGCCGGGTGACGGCAAGGGCCTGCCGCTTGTCCTGGTCCTCAAGAACTTCGAGGATCGGCCCCGCGGCTCTGTCGAGCATCACTTCCCCGGCGTCGAACTCGAAGCCGATCGACTGCGAGATCCATTGCGACTCGGCAGGCAACAGCCCGACCAGCCCCGAGACGTCGAACAAGGTACGCATTCCGTTGAGGTTGGCTTTGATCGAAATGACTGTGCTGCCCGAACGCCAGTAGATCGCCTGCTTCGGCTTGTCGTCATCCGCGCGATCGCCGAGGAAGCCGTTCAGGCGCACGTCCCGCACCATCTCCAGGCCGTGGACAAAGACGTTGAACAGCTCGGTCATCGCCTCTTGGTCTGTCCTGTAGAGCGGATTCTCCGCGCCGAAACTGGCCCACTTCTGTGCAATGCCGGCCGGATCTTGCCAGTCCTCGTCGATCGCGGTGGCCATATCTGCGAGATTGTGCGCGATCGCCCTACCATAGGCACAGCGATAGGGGTCGCCGGGCTCGTTGAGGGCTTCTGAGCCGGTGCCAAACAGCACGAATTCCAGTGCGCCTAAGCCCTGCATGGCGACGCTTTTGTCTTTCAGCGTCACCGGGTCGGTGGCGGTCGCGTCCTTGTCAGCCAGGGCAGCCTGCACCTGTTTGAGCCCGGTGCTCTTGCGATCCGGCCAGAACAGGATGCGCTCCAGCCGATTTTCTTCCGCCACCGGACCGAAGCGGATAATCTCGGCCTCCGACCACGCGTTCACGAGGGTGAGGAATTTGCTTTGCACCGCAGCGAGCTTGTCCGGCGACTGGTCGGCACACAACGTCTCCATATCGTCGCTGAGTTGGGCGGCGACGGAACGGAACTGGCTATAGACCGGCTTGACGAAGCCTTCGATCACGCCTTTGACGACGGCGTTCTCGGCCTTCGCCGGGCCTGCGAAGGCCGCAACGGCTGCGACCAGCGCGAAAATCAGCTTCCGCATCAGAGCGACTCCAGGAATTTAACAAGCACCTCGCGATCCTCCTTGGCAAGATCGGCAAAGCCGTCTCGCGCGGCCTCCGCCTCGCCGCCGTGCCAGAGTATCGCCTCGATCAGGTTGCGCGCCCGCCCGTCATGCAGGAAGAAGGTGTGGCCGCTGACCCGCTCGGTAAACCCGATGCCCCAGAGCGGCGGCGTACGCCACTCGCGGCCGTCCGCGTCGCCGACGCTCTGGCCGTCGGCTAGGCCTTCGCCCATGTCGTGCAGCAGGAAGTCGGAATAGGGCCAGATCAGCTGGAAGGCGTGCGCCTCGTTGGGCGCGTCGCGCCGCGTCACGAATTTCGGCGTGTGGCAGGAAGCGCAGCCGAGTTCGTAGAACACCTTCTTGCCGGCGAGCACGCCCGGCTTTCCGGCGTCGCGCCGCGCCGGCACGGCGAGGTTCTGCGAATAGAAAGTGACGAGGTCGAGGACCGGATCGGGCGCCTCGGTTTCGCCGAGGCGCTCCTGCACGCCGTTAGGTAGCGCCCGGCAGTCTTTCTGGGCATCGCTGCAATCGCCCCAGTGGCGCGGCACATCCGGCGTCGAGATGCCGATGTCGCCGGCGAAGGCTTCGGCCGACTGCTGGCGGATCGACGGCGTCGACGCCTTCCAGCCGAACCGCCCGAACGTCGGCTCGCCACTCACCGTGTCGCGCACGATCGACGCCTTCCCGGAAATCCCGTCGCCGTCGCGGTCCTCCGGATCGGCCTTGGCGAGTATATCGGCCGGGTGGATCTGCTCGACCAGTCCAAGGCCAATCATCGGCGGCGTTACACGCGGCGACAGCGTGGTTGCCGGGTGGAGCGGGCCGAGCGGCAGGCCGCTGACCGAATAGCGCGGCTTGCGCAGTGAAACGGCACTTTCGTCACTGAGTGTGACCGCCGCCTCCTCGTAGGCGATTTTCATCTTGCCTTCAGCGGCAAGGCCCGGAACCGCGAGATCCTGCAGCTGCCCGCCATAGACAGGATCGGGGAAGTTGAGCGCGGCCTTTTGCGCCAGCATCGCCTTCTCCTCGGCGGTTTCGGCGGCGCGGGCGAGCCGCAGGAACATGGAGGTCGCGTCGGCATTGCCTTCCGGAGGATGGCCGCGACCATCCTTGATATGGCAGCTCTGGCAGGCCCGCGCGTTGAACAGCGGCCCAAGCCCATCCGACGCCTGGGTGGAAGACGGCGAAGAAACCCAGAGCTTGCGGAACAGGCCGTTGCCGAGCTTGAACGTGCCCTGCTCCTCGAAGCTCAGATTGGCGGACGGATGGGAGAAGGCATCCTGGTTGACGCGCTTGCGCGAGGTCGCCGCGCCCGCCGGCATGGGCTCGAAATCTTCCGCCTTGGAGAAATCCGTGGTCGGCTCAGTTATCGCCCTGACGCGGGCGAGATCCTTTGCCGTCAGGTCGGTGCGGGTTGCGGAAAGTCCAGACGGAACGTCTCCGGCCGCGACAACAGCCATCAAAGCGAGACTCGCGAGGGCGGCCATCAAAAATCGGAGCGGAGGCTGTAAACGTGCGTCCTTCGAGGCTCGAAGGACGCACCAACTATGCAGAAGCGTGCGGCGGCGCAGAAGATCTATGGCGCGCCGCATCGCATATCCTAGTCGGCCTCGTTCGCCGAAGCCGCGTTGAGCAGGCCGTAACGTTCCTCGCCTATGCTGGCGAGCAGCTGAAGCTGGGTTTCGAGGAAGTTGATATGGCCCTCCTCGTCCTTCAGCAGATCCTCGAAAAGCTGCATGGTGACGTAGTCGCCCAATTCCTGGCAGATCTCGCGCGATTTCTTGTAGGATGTGCGCGCGTCATATTCGCCGGCCAGGTCGGATTCGAGCACCTCGCGGACATTCTGGCCGATGCGCAGCGGCGCCAGAGACTGGAGGTTCGGATGGCCCTCCAGGAAGATGATACGCTCGATGATCTTGTCGGCGTGATGCATCTCTTCGATGGATTCCTCGCGCTCCTTCTTGGCCAGCTTGAGGTATCCCCAATCCTCCAGCAGCCGGAAATGGAGCCAGTACTGGTTGACGGCGCCAAGTTCCAGAAACAGCGCCTCGTTAAGCCGCTCGATGACTTGTATTTCGCCCTTCATTGCCTCTGCTCCCGAATTGGGTCCGCAATCCTCGGACGCGGTCCAGATGTGAAACGACATCCGCCCCGTTCGCCTCCGAACGAAGGTGGTAATTCTCGGTTACCCGAATGATCGTTTCCACCACATTTGGGAAGCAGCCGCAACAGCGGCCGCGCTTTTGAAGCCAATGATATACCTTGGCCGGCACGATGAGGTGCCAGGGATCGGCATCGAGAAGCTGGATGATGGCCTCTTCGATCTCCTCTTCTGTGATTAGGTTGCAGTGACAGACAATCATGATCAACTCTGGCTGGGGTTCCGGCGCGCGATGCGCCGGGCCTGGCTTTATTTTTACTGGAAGACCTTGTCGGGGGCGTCGAGGCTGTCGGACCCCTCGAAGGCGATGGAGTCGAGCTTCAATACCGCGACAACACGCTCGATAGACCTGGTCTGGTCGATCAGCCCATCGATCGCGGCCTGAACCGCTGCGTTGCCTTCGGAGTTGCCTTCGCCGATCTGCTGGTCGTACGCCTCGCCGCCTTCTGCGCGCTTGGCCACGGCTTCCATGGCGGAAATGGTAGCGTCCAGCTTTCCGGTCAGCTCGGCGTCGAGCGCGGGGTCGGCTTCCTTGACCATTGCGGCGACGGACGGCCCCTCGACGACAGACCCGTCAATCCGCTTGTAGCGGCCGAGATAGGCATCGCGGATGCCGATCGCATCGTAGAGGTGTGAAATGTGGGTGTTGTCGGAGAAGCAGTCATGCTCTTCTTCGGGATCGTGCACCAGAAGGCCGAGCTTCATGCGCTCGCCTGCGAGTTCGCCATAGGAGAGCGAACCCATGCCGGTCAGGATGGCCGACAGGCCTGCCGCCGGGTCGCCTTCCAGCAAAGACTTGCGCGCTTCTCCCTCGGGGCCCCAATTGGCCACCATTTCCTCGATATCGGCCACGAGGAGGTCGGTCGTGGCCGCAAGGTACTGAGCGCGCCGCTCGCAATTGCCGCCGGTGCAATTGGCCGGATCGTAGTCGGTGAAGGGGCGGGTTCCCGCACCGGGACCGGTTCCGTTCAGATCCTGGCCCCAGAGCAGGAATTCGACCGCGTGATAGCCGGTTGCGACGTTGGCCTCGATGCCGCCGGCTTCCTGCAGCGTGCCGGCAAGAAATTCGGGAGTGATCGCCGAAGCGTCGACCTTCGCCCCGTTGATCTCGATCTGCGGGTTGGCGATGACGTTGGCGGTGTAAAGCGTGTTTTCGTCGGACTCCGTGCCGTAGCCGGCGTCGACATAGTCGATCAGGCCTTCGTCGAGCGGCCAAGCGTTCACCCGGCCTTCCCATTCGTCGACGATCGCATTGCCGAAGCGGTAGACCTCAGTCTGCTGGTAGGGAATGCGGGCCGCCTTCCAGGCCGCGCGGGCGGCCTCCAGCGTTTCCGCGGACGGCTTGGCAATCAGCGCGTCCGCTGCCTCGTCGAGCAGCCTGGCCGTCGCAAGCGCATCTTCGTATTTCGCCTGGGCGATGTCCGCATAGGTGGCCAGGACCGCCTTGGGGTCCGTTTCGGCCTTTGCCGGGAGAACGAAAATCGCCGCCGTCAGCATCGCGGTCGCAGCTAGCGCCGCCAACCTGCCGCCCTGCGGCGCTGTAAGCAATGCTCGCATCATCGTATTCTCCTCACTGATCGGCCGGCCTGCGGCGCTGGACTGTATTGTTGGCGGGCTGCAGCAGCAGCGCGACGATGCGCAGCGGCGCTTGGAGCGGCCGCGAGGCTGGCAGTGTGCCAAGGAACATGCGCCCAGCCGAAAAGCGGGCGGACCGCGCAGGAGCGCGGGAAGGAAAAGCAGACACGAAGTCCTCCAATCGAACGGGTTCAAGGCCCAGACATCAAAGGGATGTGCTCATTGAGCACGGCGCCATAAAAGCGGTCGGCAGGAAAAAGTCAATCCGGATCGAGCAAAAACATTTGAAATCAACACATTAGAACTATTCTAAGTTTCTCAACTTAATGGATGCCGAATCCGCAGCGGCACCTGAGGCAAGCCGGCGCACTTGACACATGGGGTAATCGCGGGAGCGAGTCGCCCTGATGGCCGGAAGGGTCACGCTATTGAGAGCAGGTGGTTGTTCCCCGAGGATGGAAGTACGGGCTCACGACTGGTCGCCGGGCCCAAGCATCGAACGGAGAACAACCATGGATGAATATATCGGTCTCGACGTGTCGTTGAAAGAGACGGCGATTTCTGTGCGGCGTGACGGCAAGAGGATCTGGCGCGGCAAATGCCCGTCTGATCCGACCCTGCTCGCGGAAATGCTCCGCAAACGAGCGCCGACGGCAAAACGGGTGGTGTTCGAAACCGGTCCTTTGTCAGTGTGGTTCTATCACGCTTTGAGCGCAGAAGGGCTTCCGGCGATCTGCATCGACGCTCGGCATGCCAAAGCCGCGCTCGACATGGCGCCGAACAAAACGGACGCGAACGACGCCGATGGCTTGGCGCACCTGGCCGAGGTCGGCTTCTACCGCGAGGTCCGGGTGAAGGGTTATGACAGCATGCTGGTCCGCACGCTGGTGGCCGCGCGGACCAGACTGGTCAGGATCACGACCGAGCTCTCCAATCAGATCCGCGGGCTTATGAAGACATTTGGGCTGATCGTTCCCCCGAGCAAAGGCGGCAAGTTCGAAGACAATGTCCAACGCCTGCTTGCCGGTCAGGAAGAGCTGGCGCGTATCATACTGCCGGTTCTTGAGGCTTGGCGCAGCGTGCGCATCCGTGCCGCCGAGCTTGGGCGGCAGCTTGTCGCCAGCGCACGGCAGAGCGAGGCATGCCAGTTGCTCATGTCGATCCCAGGGGTTGGCGCGGTCACCGCAACCTCGTTCACAACCGCCATCGAGAATCCCGCAAACTTCAAGAAGTCGCGCTCGGTCGGTGCTTGGTTAGGTCTGACGACCCGCCGCTACCAATCCGGCGAAGTCGACTATGACGGCCACATCTCCCGGCGTGGCGACCCCCATCTACGCGGGCTGCTCTATGAAGCAGCGACCGTGATCCTGACGCGCACCTACGCTGATAGCGATCTGGGTACATGGGGACTGAAGCTGAGGGAGAGGATCGGCTTCAAGCGTTCCGCTGTTGCCGTCGCGCGCAAGCTGGCCGTCATTATGCATGCGATGCTGAAATCGGGTGAGCTGTTCAACCGGACAAGCAGCGTCATAGCCTGACACAGCAAGCTCACATGCGCCTGCCCTAAGGCGCGCCGAGGCGTCCCTGCCGGGACGTGGACGAACCATTCCGCCGAGGCCGTTGCACCTTCGAGCCACTGTGCCCGTGGCGTGCGCTTCACACAATGGAAGGTTCACCCGCGAAGCCCCATCATGCGGCGACTGCATGTCGACCGCGAAGACGACACTGCTCCCGGCAAACGACGGCCTCGACGTCCAAAAAGGGCTTGCATTTTACCGAGCGATTAGACGACGGCCTCGTTCGAGGTGCGACCCCGCGCCAGGACGCGATGTCGGAAACGGAACGGTCGCCCGGCGGGACAGCATCTTATGCTGCACCCTGGAATGCAGGCATCATGAAGAACGGCGTGGTCATTGTCGGTGCGGGACATGCGGGCGTGCAGGCGGCCGCGAGCCTGCGCGAGGCTGGTTTCGACGGTCGCGTCACGCTGATCGGCGACGAGAACGAGCTTCCCTACCACAAGCCGCCTCTGTCCAAAGCCTTCATGAAGGAGGCCGACGCCAAGCCGCAAATGCTGCGCGCCGAGGCCTTCTACGCCAACGGCCATATCGACCTGATGCTGGGCGTCAGCGTCGAAAGGATCGACCTCGCAGGCCGGCGCCTCGACCTTTCGAGCAGCGGACATATCCCGTTCGATCGCGCCATCCTCGCCACCGGCTCGCGGCCGCGCATGCTGGCCCTGCCCGGCTCGAACCTGGCCGGCGTGCTGTCGCTGCGCTCGGTGGCCGACGCCCGCGCGATCCGCGAGGCGAGCGCCGGCTGCGAGGACGTCGTCGTTCTCGGCGGCGGCTTCATCGGATTGGAAATTGCTGCGACGCTGGCGCTCGGCGGACGCCGCGTCACGGTCGTCGAGGCGCAGGACCGGCTGCTCGCCCGCGCCGCCGCGCCGGTGATCGCCGCCCATGTCCGCACCCGGCTCGAGGCGTCGGGCGTGCGCCTTTTGACCAACACGACGATCGAGCAGCTGGAAGGCGGGAACGGCTGTGTCGTCGCGGCTGTGACCTCGTCGGGCGAGAGGCTGCCGGCGGGGCTTGTGCTTATCGGCGTCGGCGTCGTGCCGAATTCGGAGCTTGCCGAAGCGGCAGGCATTGCGGTCGCCAACGGCATCCGCGTCGACCCGCAAATGCGCAGCTCGCAGCCCGAAATCCTGGCGATCGGCGACAACGCCAACTACCGGCACTGGTTTTCAGGGGCCGATGTGCGGCTGGAATCGGTCCAGAACGCCACCGACCAGGCGCGGCTGGCCGCCCGCACCGTAACCGGCCATGAAGATGCCTATCGCAGCGTCCCCTGGTTCTGGTCCGATATCGGCGACTTGAAGCTGCAGATGGTCGGTCTGGCCGCCGGCGGCGATCGCAATGTCGTGGTCGGCGAGGCGGTCGAAAACCGGTTTTCGGTGTTCCACTATGTGGGCGACAGGCTGATCTGCATCGAATCCGTCAACCGGCCCGCTGACCATATGCTGGGCAGGAAGATGCTTGCCGCGGGCTTTTCGCCGAACCCGGCAACGCTTGCCTCCGACGATCTAAAGGCCGCTTTCGCGAAGTGGTAGCAATTGCAGCCGGCCGAGCCGGCTTGAAGATGGACCTGCCGGTCGCCACCCGGTGGTTCGAGCGCCGCGAGATGGGCGGCGGCGTCACCATGCTGACGGAGCCGCACGCGCATGCCTACATCCGCGCCAATATCTGGCACGTGCGCGGCGCCGACATGGACCTGGTGATCGACACCGGCATGGGATTGCGGCCGCTCCAGCCCGAGCTCGACATCGAGCCGGGAAAGCCGCTGCTCGCAATCGCCACGCACATCCATGTCGACCATGTCGGCTCGCTCCACGAATTCGCCGACAGGGCGGGTCAGCGCGTTTCGGCAGCGGGGTTCGCGGCCATGTCCGACGAATGGACGCTGGCGCATATGTTTCGCGAACTCGAAGTGCCGGTTTCGGCCTTGCCGGCGCCCGGCTGGAACGCCGAAGACTACAGGATCGAGCCCGCCGCGCTGACCCGCATCCTCGATGAGGGCGACATGGTCGATATCGGCGACCGGCGCTTTGCGGTACTTCACCTGCCGGGGCATTCCCCGGACTCCATCGGGTTGTTCGACGAGGCCAACGGCGTACTTTTCAGCGGCGATGCCATCTACGACGACGAACTGATCGACGACCTGCCGGGCTCGAACCTGGCGGCCTACTGCCGCACCATGGAACGGCTGAAGGAGTTGCCGGTCCGCATAGCGCATGGTGGCCACGGACCAAGCTTCGGCCGCGAGCGGCTGATCGCCATAGCCGACGAGTACCTGCGCAGGCGCGGATAGCGCGCCAAGGCGACCTTGACGCCTGCCACGCCGTTCGCACGGCGCGACAATCGGGCATCGCAGGGCCTGGAACCCGGCTGGCCCGTACACGTTCTGGGTCTCGAAGGTGAGGGGCATCATGCCGCCTCCCGGTCAAGAGGCTCAGGCATGACATTGAACGGCACGTTCACCCGGATCGCCAATACGGTCGCGCACGCCGCCGGCATGCCGGCGACATTCATCGCCTGTTGCGCCATCGTCGTTGTATGGGCTTTGAGCGGCCCCGTGTTCGGCTTCTCCGACACGTGGCAGCTCATCATCAACACCGGCACGACGATCGTCACCTTTCTGATGGTGTTTCTGATCCAGAACACGCAGAACCGCGACGGTGCGGCCCTTCAGACCAAGCTCGACGAACTTATCCGGGCCGGCACGGCTTCAAACAAGTTCATCGGCATCGAGCACCTGACGGAAGAGGAAGTGGAAGAGTTCCGGGCGCGCTGCGAGCGCGCGGCCATGGCCAAGGGCAAACTGAAAACGCGGCAACCGGCTTCGCACTCCGGACGATCTCGATAGCAGTGCGTGCAGCGCGGACCGCTATTCAGCGGGCGCGGCGGCGGGGCGATCGATCGGCTTCAGCCACGATTCGCGCCGGTGCGCCCACAATTCGTAATGCGGCAGGAGGTCGGTCGGCGCCGTGTCGAGCGTGCCGATCTTTATTTCAGCCTCGCCGCCATCGACTTCGAACAGCCTGGAGCCGCATTTGGGACAGAAGCGCCGGCGTTCCCACTCCATGGTCTGGCCGCTCGTCTCGAACGCCGATTCCGGCCAGACGGCGAAGGCGGTGAAAACGCTTCCGGATTCCTTGCGGCAACTCGTGCAGTGGCATATCCCGACACGCAGCGGCTCTCCAGCCACCCTGTAGCGGACCGAACCGCAACTGCATCCGCCCGACCTGTAACGCATTTTTTGGCTCCTCCTCTGGGCGGAGAAACTTCGCATCGCCGTACTGGTTCCGAGCGCATCCGGTCCCCGGCCGGATCGGGGCGAATGTGCGAGACGGAACTAGGCGGCAATCAGGGCGTTGTCAGCCGTCCCTTCCATCAGACGACGGCCGAGATCGGTCGGCGGCGACTGAAAACGGAAAGCTGTACAAGTGGTGACCCTCGCTGTCGGCAATGTCGAATTCCGCTTCCCGTATCACCGGCTCGCCTCTGAGCAGCGCGTGAGCGATCACTTCCTTCGCCGCCAGCATGGCCTCCCTGACAGCCTCCTTCTCGTCGGCGAGTTCAATGCCTTCGGTATCCCTGGTGAGCTTTCCGTCCGCCCGGTAGTGAAAATAGTAAAGGGGCATGCACGCCTCCGGTGCACTGCCGAACAGCCGGGTCACTGAAAATGTTCCAAAGAGATCAAAACGACCTGATCCAGCCAAAGGCAAAATACGTACAGTCTTTACAGGCCCCAACGGCCGTAGCTGTCGACCGTAAAGCGGAAGGTTCACCGCGCGAGAAGCTTGCCGCGATGAAACTGGGAGTGCGCCCGCGCAATCTGCTGCTCAGCATCATAGGCGCGCAGGACTTTGCCCTGATCAAGCCTCACCTCGAACGGGTCTCCTTGGAGGCGCGTGCTCCCGTCGAAACCGTCAATGCGCCCGTCTCGTATGCTTATTTCCCCGAAGATTGCCTGATATCGGTCATCGCCAGGCTGCGCGACGGTAAGGCTATCGAGGCGAGTGTTGTCGGTCGGGAAGGCATGACCGGCACCGCCATCCTTCTGAACGACGACATGGCGCCGAACGATTGCCGCGTCCAGATAGCGGGGGCGGCCTGGCGCATTGGCTCAGCCGCCCTGAAGTCGCTCCTCGAAAAAAGTCCGACTCTCCAGGCGCACTTGCTGCGCTACATCCAGGTGCTTCTGGTGCAGACGTCCCAGACGGCGCTCGCCAATTCGCACCTGACACTCGAAAAGCGCCTGGCGCGCTGGCTCCTGATGGTGCACGACCGCGTGGAGCGGGACGAGTTCGGCCTGACGCACGAATTTCTTGCGGCGATGCTGGGGGTCAGGCGGCCCGGCGTCACCGTCGCCCTTCACATGCTGGAGGGCAAGCATCTGATCCGATCGACGCGGGCACGCATTCAAATTCGGGATCGCGCCGGACTGGAGGCGCTTATCTCCACCAGCTACGGCATTCCCGAAGCGCAATACCGGCGGCTTTTTCCAGCAGCCGGCTTCTGATCAGATTGCGAATGTCGGTTTCGTACAACCGAGCTGTTGGTACGTTTTCGACACTAACCTTTCCATTGCCCCGGCATTAAACCTCTGGCTCCGCTTGTGGGGGGCGATTTCATGCCGCGTTATTTTTTTCATTTTCGAAGCGGGGACCAATTGAGCGAGGACTACGAGGGCGAACTGCTTCCGGATCTGGCGGCGGTGGAAGAGAACGCGATGGCCTCCGCCAGGGAGATACTCGCCGAGGAACTTCTGGGCCGCCAGCCGGCGCTGGCGGGCTGCAGCTTCGAGGTCTGTGACGAAACCAAAAACGTGGTTTTCATCTACCCGTTCTCGAAAGCGGCGTGAGCAGGACGCGCCCCTTGAGCGCCGCCAACCAACCAAGTTCGAGCATAGAATAAATGGATCGTTTGCACGTTTTGTTGGGCGCGGGCGGCCTGGAGTTTGACGGACTTTTGCCCTGCATTGGGTCCGCCCATGCATAACGCCCGCAAACCGATATACAGAAACGGACTTCTTCGGCGTCTCAGCCCAAAAGATCTTGCGTTGATCGAGCACGGGCTTGTCTTCTGCGATCTTCCGCTGCGAATGGTGCTGGAAGAGCGCAAGGCTCCAATCGAGTACGTCTACTTCCTGGAGGAAGGCATCGGGTCGGTAGTAGCCAAGACCCCGAAAGGCCGCGATACCGAAGTCGGGCTGATCGGATTCGAAGGTATGACTGGCGCCGGCGTGGTGCTTGGCGACGATCTTCCAGCGCACGAGTGCTACGTCCAACTGGCCGGCGCGGCTTACCGGCTGCAGACCCGCGCGCTGTTGTCGGCGCTGTCGCAAAGCCCGACGCTCAGGCCTTTCCTGCTCCGGTATGTGCAGGCGCTGCATATCCAGACTGGCTACACGGCGCTCGTCAATGCGCGCTCGAAGCTCGAAGAACGCTTGGCGCGCTGGCTGCTGATGTGCGACGACCGCGTGACGGGCGAAAAGCTGACCATCACGCATGAATTCCTTTCCGTCATGCTGGGCGTGAGGCGGCCGGGCGTGACGGTGGCGTTGCAGATATTGGAAGGCAAGGGCTTCATCCGCGCCAACCGCGGCGAGATCCTTTTGCGTGATCGCGAGGGGCTCATCGAACTCACGGACGGCGCATACAGCGAGCCCGAAGCCGAGTATCTGCGACTGGTCGGCGAGATCGGATAGCACCCTGCCGGAGAAACCGCGCCGCGGTCGCCGGAAGACAATGTTTCCCACCGTACAGAGGGTCATTTTTGCGTCGACAAGGGCCGCGCAGCCTGACAGATTTATCGTCTTGCCAGGCACAAGATCAGGCAGAACAGGGAGGTGTGAAATGAGTCTCGTTTCGATCTCTATCAGGTCGCCGCAGGAAGCAGCGGAAGCCTATGTGCTGTCGCGGCGCCGCTCGCCAGTGCTGTCAACCGGGCTCGCCATCCGCGCCATACGAACGCTGTTGCCGCGGTGCCCGTCCACGGATCGGGAGCTGGCGGATATGGTCGCTAGCGCCGCAATCCAGCGTGGATTGTCGGTTTCGTTCGATGCAGGCGCCGAGCGTAGCGAGGTTCCAACCCCCAACGAGTTCTGACCGGAATATCGAAGGACCAGATATCGGCCGCTTGGCGTGCGCCGCCAGCCGCCTCACCGGGGGCGTCGTCGTTTCGTGGTCTTCGTGTCGGGGTGGATCTCGAGCCCGTGCTCTGCCGCATACCGTTTGACCATTTCGGCGAGTTCAGCCTCCGGGATCGCAACCCGGCCGATATGGGCGCGTACGTGGCGCACTCCGTCGGCAACCGACACTGACCACTGTCCCCCCTTGGTGGCGGCGAAGAAGGCCTCGATTGCCGCCTCGACGTCCGTGGACGGACCTGCGCTGTGCCGGGTTCTCATTCAGGCGGCGTGCTCCGGTTCGGGCGACGAGCCGCATCGGCGCTAGGAGGAGTTTCGATATGGCGACGCCAGCGCGTCTCGTCAGTTCTTCCAACAAGGAGCCGTCGGGAATGTTCCTTTGAATACACCGCTATGGCCAGCTCATGGACGGCGACGGCCGAGGGATGGCGCGGCTAACCGCGGCATGCTTTGCGGTCAGGCGGTCTCGGCCGCGACTTCGCTTGAATGGCTTTCCTTGCGCGCCACAAGCCTGGAGAGCGGCGCCTCGATCAGGCACTCGACGCCGGCTGGCTTGTAGTTGAGTTCGACCTGGCCGGCGAGTTCGGACGAAAGCATGCGCTCGATCATGCGCGTGCCGAACCCGGTCTGGGTGGGCTGCCGCACCGGGGGCCCCTCATGCTCGGTCCAACGCCAGAAGAACGTGTCGCCGGCGACTTCCCACTTGATGCGGACGCAGCCGGCGTCGTTTTGCAGCGCTCCGTATTTGGCGGCGTTGGTCGCCAGCTCGTGCACCGCCATGGATAGGGCGAGGGCCGCCTTTTCGCCTATGCGCAACGGCGGCCCGTCGATCTCGAACTGCTCCTTGCGAAACGGTTGCAGCGTTGTGACGATGGTCTCTTCCAGATCGGCGCTCGTCCAGTTGCCCGCCATCAATTGCTGGTGGGCGCTGGCCATGGCGCTCAGGCGGCCGCTGAACACGGCCAGGGACTTGCTTGCCGCTTCGTCCCGAAAGGTCTGCGACGCCACGGCCTGCACGGTCGCCAGAATGTTCTTGATCCGATGCTCCAGTTCCCTGGCCAGGATGTCCCGGTGTTCTTCGGCCTTTTCGCGCGCCGAACGGCCTTCGAGCAGCTCGTCCATGAAGTCGTCGATCGCCGCGCCCACTTCCGACAGTTCGCCGCTGTCAGGCGACATGCCGGTGCGGGCGGTGGTATCGCCCGCCCGCCAGGCATCGATTGTCGCAAGCACGCGGTTCACAGGCCGGCGCACCAGCCGGTTGCCGGTGAACACGGCAAGCGCAAGGGCGATCGCGGCGCCAAGCCCCGCAATGACTAGGCCACGCACCGTTGCCTGATATACGGGCCGCATGGCGTCGTCGTACGAAACGCCAGCGCTGATGTAGATGCCGTCGGGCGGCGTCGCGACGGGACGGTAGCCGATGATGCGCCGCGTGCCGTCCTGACTCGTGACCTCGAGCGTTCCCGGCCCGTCCGCGGTAAGCAGATGCAGGTATTGATCCGGAATGCGCGTCCCGACGTATCGCTCGGGATAAGGGTGCCGAGCGATGATGACGCCGTAGCGGTCCGCCAGCGTAAGGGCGTCATTGTCCGGAAACCGGCGGTCGGCTATCCGGCTGTTCAGCCATTTCAGGCTCAGCCCCGCGACCAGCACGCCCTTGACGGTCCCAGACCGGCTGAAGATGGGAACCGCCAGCGGCAAGGTCGGCTCTCGGCTCAAATCTCCGAGCTGGTAGGTGCCGATGATGAATTTGCCGGTTGCCATCACGTCGCGGAAATATTCCCGTTCACTCATGCGGATCTCGGTTCCGGGCGCGGTCGAGCGGCAACGGATGAGCCCTTGCGAATCCACGGCCGAAACCGACAGGAACTGCGGCGTCTGGGTCGTCAAATCCGCGAGAAACGACTCGCACGAGCCGGTGTCGAACTCGCGGACCGAAGGGGAGCGGGCCACGACGCGCAGCATGCCTTCGGCGCCGTCCATGATCCGCTGCATCTCCAGAGACGCCAGTTCGCCGACCCGCATGGCGGAACGGTGCACCTCGATCTCGCGCTCGCCCCGCGTGACCACCTCATTGTAAAGGAGGATTACCAGCGCGGGGGCCAGCGCCACCGCCGTCAGCAAATACAGGCGCTGGCGCAAGGATAGCGTGCTAAATTTCACTCGATGGCTCTCCGCATGCCCTCCCCGCAACACGCAAACTAATCACGAATGCAACGGATATGTAAATCATGGTGTTCCGGCCGGCTCCGGCCGCCGCGCCAACTTCGTTCGCTCCCGCTCACCGTTGGTCCGTCGGATATCCGACGGTCAACGACGCGCTGGAACTCCTTGTGGCGATCGGCGTTCACCGGACGGGCGGGCTATGGAGGAAGCTGATGTTGAGATTATTGCTTCTCGGGCTTATCGGCGTGGCGGCCTACCGGATCGGCAAGGAGATGTACCAGAGCATTCCATCGGATTTCGAACCAGTGCCCGCGCCGGCGGGGAAAACGAAACGGACCCAGGGCCGTTCCAAGTCCGGAGGCGGCAATGTTGGCGACCGCTAGCATGCTCGTGGCCGGTTCGCTCGGAATGGCGGTTCTGGACGTGAGTTTTCTGGTCCTCGCATCGACGATCGGGCTGCTCCTCATGCACGACCAACGCAACTGATCGGGCAGGACTTATTCGTTAGCAGAAACGTCGCGCTTCCGCTTGAGCGCCCCCTGCAATTGCTCGGCGAGCCTCATCAGCGTTTGTGGGACCTCCTCCTGCTCGATCCGCGTGAGGATTTCGCCGATCTCGCGATCCAGCCGTTGCAACCGGTCAGAATGCCGGTTGTCCGATTGGCTGGCATTGCTCGATTTCATGCTCCGGAATCCCCGCGATAGCCGCGTCGATCGATGTTTCAGACATCCGAACCGCGATTACAGCAGTTTGTTGCCGGGACGGCGGAAGTTTTGGCCAGTATCCGCATTTTGAATTAGTCGAAGCGGCGGCTCAGGAACGGCGAGCCTGCCAGGCCGAAGCGCCAGGGCGCATCCATGCCCTTGGTGATGCCAATTCGCCTTCCAACGGCAATGTCGACGGCCGCCGACGCGTCGGCAAGCCGGAACGGCGCCGCCGTCAGCGCGCGGCCATCGTGGCTCTTGTCGATCGCCAGGGCGGTGCAGAGACGGCCCGGCCCAGAACATAGTTTCCGGAGATCGGCCGACCCACGCCTGCCTTGCATGGTTTCGACTCCGAGTACTGGCTGGATGGCCCTGATAAGCACCGCGCTGCCTGGCAGGCACACGAAATTCAGGCACCAGTGTATACCGTAGGACCGGTACACATAGGCATGGGCCGGAGGCCCGAACATGCTGGCGTTGGCGTGCTTGAGGCCGCGATAGCTGTGCGATGCGGGATCGTTCGGACTGTAGGCCTCGGTTTCGACTATGAGGCCGCCGACGCCTTCGACCGTGAACTGCTTGCCGATCAGGTCGCGCGCCACGGCGACGGGGTCGCGAGCGTAGAAGGCGGCCGAAAATGTCACGTCGGCTTTCAAGATATCAGCTCCAAATCACACAAATCCTCTCATTGTCACCACGGCGAGCGCCGAGCGTCCGATAGGCCGCTTCCAAACTGTCTGCAACCGTACTTTACGGCCTCCAGGAGGAACCCCCCTCTCAACGCCCGCGTTGGTCCGGCGAGTTATCCTATGCCACTCCCGCAATCCAAGAGGAATCGGTTATGAGTCGCGCCGATACTCCAGCTGGGGTTACAACCCAAAGGAAAGGTCGATGCGCCGACGGCGGTGAGGTGGTCACCCTCATCCCCGCACTGCGCGCCTTTGCCCGCACATTTTGCGCCGACACCAACGATGCCGACGACCTGGTGCAGGAGACGCTGATGAAGGGCATCGCCAATATCGAGCGCTTCCAGTCCGGCACCAACATGAAATCCTGGCTGTTCACCATCATGCGCAACACGTTCTACACGCGCATCAAGATGGCCAACCGCGAAGGTCCCGGCCTGCTGGACTGCGCTTCGGGCCGGCCCGCGACCGCCGCGAGCCAGGAATGGTCGCTGCGAAGCCAGGAAATGGCGCGCGCCATAGAGGCGCTGCCGGACGACCAGCGGCAAGTCATCGTGCTGATCGGCGTCCTAGGCACCAGCTATGACGACGCCGCCCATATATGCGGCTGCGCCATCGGGACCATCAAGAGCCGGCTGAGCCGCGCGCGCAACCGGCTTCTCGAGACGCTGGGCGAGACATCGCCGCGCGACGCGGTGCGTACGCCGGATGTGTCGGCCACCGCCATCCGCTCAGACGAAGCCGTCGTGTGAACCGCCCGAGCTGTTTATACGGCGGCGTGGCGTCAACGCCGTTCATTGAGCGGCAGTTCGCCGTGAAGCGCGCGGAAGACTTATCTTTTCGGCCGGAATGATGCTGAGGTGGCCACCTACCTCCAGCACCGCGAACTTGATCTGGTCGAGGCGCTCCAGCCCGTGCTGCTCGCGGGCGGCGTCCAGAATGTCGTCCATCGCAACCCGCGCCCGCTGCATCGCCCGCTGATCGGGTTTTCCGAGGCTTATCAAGACTGTTGGAACGCCGTCTATCCACTTGCCGGCGCTTGGCATCCATTCCTTCACATAAGACAGCACGACGTCGGCGACGAACAGAGTGAGAATGAGCAGCACCGCATTGGCGATGGAAAAGTCGTCGCCCAGCAGCGCCTGCTGCGTCGTCTCCGCGATGATCAGCAGCAGCACGAAATCGAAGGCGGTCATCTGCGCGAGAGTCCTGCGCCCCGAAAGCCGCAGGATGACGAGGAGAATTGTGTAGATGGCAATCCCGCGCAGGATCGATTCCATGGCTGCCTCCTATGGCAGAACGACCGTTGTCGCCCCTACCGGACTGCCTCCATCGAGCGATACGTCATATCGGGCAAGGCCAGGCCGCTGGGCCCGAAGGTGCAGAACGACCTGCGAGGGCGACCCATCCTCGCTCTTGAACACCATGGTCTCGCCTGCGGAACTTGCGAGCGAGCGGTCGGGCAGTGGCTGGATGTCCTCTATCTGGAAGTATTTCGAAAATTGCGGCGAAATCGTCAGCCGATGTTCGGGGCTGGAGGAAGCGAATGCCACTGTGATCTCGTCGGCGGATTCCCAACGGGCGACGCGCGGGTAATCGACCTGGCCAGCCTCCAGATCGACCGTAGAATGGGAAAGGAGGCCGCCGCCGCCCATCAGGCCCGTCAGCGCAAGCAGGAGGATCAGCCCGAAAACGAGCCACGCCCAGCGTTCGATCGTCCAGAAACGTTCCTGGAAGCTACGGTCTTCTTCAATCTGGAGTCCGTCGTCTCGGATGGGCGGTTGGCTAATTTCGATTTCGTTCAACAACGCGCTCCTTGTCGGAGACAGAAACCAAGTTGCTGCTTTTTGGTTCCGGGAGGGCAGCCTATTGCCTGACCGCGCGGCCGGCTGCCCGACGGAGCTCTTTGTCGACCAACAATTGTACGGACGAGCCGGCTTCAGATTGCCGGAACCCATTTCCAGAACACGCCTTCCATGCGCTCCCGATAATATTTGAATTCGCATTCGAATCGCCACCCATAAGCCTTGGCGGCACTCAGCGCCTGAGCGCTGGGGGGCTTCATGCCGGTGCCCGGCGCGAACCAGTCTTCCAGAAGATCGTCCGGGACATACGCCCCGATCCTGAGCGGCAAATGCTCAAGGACGGCATCCATCTCTTTCGGCGGCACTGTTCTGACCTCCACGGACCCGCACAATCAACAGTCTTGCCGCCGTATAGGTTCCAGCGTCGGTACGTCGTTGTTCGTACCCTGCAGAAGGCCTTGGACGCTGCGCTCAGCGGGTCAGCCGGACCCGGCTGAGCGACTGCGCGATACCGGAGAACGCGGCAAGCAGCTCCTCCGGGCCGGAAGCGTCGCAATAGTGGTTCTTGTCGCTGGCGCAGCCCTCGAGCGTCGACTTGGCGTCAGCATTGTCGACCATGAATTGCTCAACCGCGCGCGTGGGCGGCGGCATGGATGAAATGCTGGAACCTGTCGATTGCGGTTCAGTTCTAAGGGGAGGCGGGATCAAACAAAGCGGGATTCACACAAGGGAGAAAAAAATGGCAAACGGCAGAGGAAGGCGCGGCGAAGGCGGCTATGACAACGAATACGAAACCGACGATCCGAGATATGGCGGCCCTTATGAACGAGGGCGCCGGCCGGGCATGGGCGGCTATCAGGATTACGGCCAACAGCGCGGCGAGCAGTTTTCCGGAGGCGGCTACGCCACAGGCAGTCCGTACGGCCAGGGCGAATACGCCCGACCGCAGGGCGCCGACGAGTGGCGTTCCGGCAGCGAACGCTTGGCGAGAGGACTGGCCGGCGGCCCGCGCCGTTCAGCTCCTTATGGTGGCGCCGACAGCTTCTATCGGGGCGAACGCGGCGGCTACGGCTACCGGCAAGGCGACAGGGATTTCTGGGACAAGGCGACGGACGAGGTTTCGTCCTGGTTCGGCGACCGCGAAGCCGAGCGCCGCAGGGAGATGGATCAGTTTCGCGGGCATGGTCCCAAGGGATACATCCGGTCCGACGAACGCATAAGAGAAGACGTAAACGACCGCCTGACCGACGATGGCAGCCTCGACGCGACCGATATCGAGGTGGATGTGAACGACCGCGAGGTGACGCTTTCGGGCACCGTCAACAGCCGCATCGACAAGCGCCGCGCCGAGGATCTGGCAGAATCCGTGTCGGGCGTCATGCATGTGCAAAACAATGTCCGGGTGAGGCAGAGCGGACAGTTCGTGCCCGGAGCCGCCACGATGCCTGTGCGCTGAAGCGCCGGTCGGAACCCTTCCCCGGGTTGGGGAAGGGTTCGACGTCAGGCCTCGAAAACCCGGAACAATTTGCCCCAGTCTTCCGTTGGACCGGCAAAGCCAGGATTGGAGGCCATGCCCAGGAGATACAGAGCCGTAGTGCGAAGCCAGTTATCCGCCGATGTCATCGACCAGTTTACCGGCCTGCCGGCGCACTGGTGCAGACAGACACTGGTCGACATCGAAAGCGACGAGGCGGCCGATCTTGCCGACCTGCTGAACCTGCTCGACCGGCGCAGGCGTATGCAGCACCAGGCCAGCGGTGCGAGCCGGCGATAGCGCCGCGCCGTCGTCCGGCAGCCTTCGGGCGCCGCTTCGGAACGAAACCGACCCCCGCAAGTTTGGTTGTGAAGGAGACGACGATGTTCGAATCGCAACCGATCTGGATGTTTGCCACGGTGCTCGGTCCCGTCGTGCTGGCGGCTGTGATTGCCTACGCTCTGCTGGCTCGCCGCCGGCTCTCGCCGCGCGAGAAACGCGAGCGCGACGCCGCCACGCGCCGGCTCTACGACAGCGAAAACCGGAACCGGTCATAACCTGCAAACCATCCTTGAAGCCGCTCGTTCGCCGGAACGATTCGAGGCTTTCGGCCGTTCGCCTCTACGAGTATAGTGCCGGGTTTGGCGCCGTGGAGATGTGCGATGGTAGCACGGGCTGTGTGGAAGGGTTTCCTCAAACTTGACACCGTGACTTGCGGGGTCAAGCTCACGGGGGCGACCAGCGAATCCGAAAAAGTGCATTTTCGTACCCTCAACCGCAAATCCAGATTGCCGGTGAAGGCCCGCTACGTCGACGAGGAGACCGGTGAGCCGGTCGAAAGGGAAGACCAGCTCAAGGGCTATGAACTCGACAATGGCGACTTCGTCCTTATCGAGCCGGAAGAGGTCAAGAGCCTCAAGGTCACCTCCGAGCACACGCTCGAAATCCAGGGTTTCGTGGACGAGAACGCGGTCCAGTCGCTCTATCTCGAGAAACCCTACTATCTCTACCCTGCAGACAAGGCTTCGGTGGAAGCCTACGCCGTCGTCCGCGAGGCGATGAAGCGGAAGAAGCGGGTCGGCACCGCCAGCATCGTGCTTTACCAGCGCGAGCGCCCGGTGATCATCGAACCTTACGAGGACGGGATGATCATGACGACGCTGCGCAATCGCGACGAGGTCATCGCTGCCGATACGGTGTTCGACGGCATCAAGACCAGCAAGGTCGACCCGGAGATGGCGGAGATCGCTTCGCTGATCATCGAGAAGAAGGTGACGAAATTCGATCCGTCGAAATTCGAGGACCGCTACGAGAATGCCCTGATCGAACTGATCAACGCCAAGCGCGCTGGCAAGAAGCCGCCCAAGGCAGCGCCCGCGCCCAAGGAAAACGTCATCAATCTCGCCGACATTCTGCGCAAGAGCCTGGAGAAGGAGGGCGTCAAGGCGCCGGCCAGGCAGAAAACCGCCAAGGCCGAGCCCAAGCGCAAATCCGCCTGACGCCGTCAGCGCGGGATGAAGATCGCGACCTTCAACATAAACGGCGTCAACGGCCGGCTGCCGCGCCTTGTCGAATGGCTCGACGAGGCGCAGCCGGACATCGTCGCCCTGCAGGAGCTGAAATGCGCCGACCGGTCATTTCCCGCGAAGGCTCTCGCCCGCGCCGGATACGGCGCGATCTGGCACGGCCAGAAATCCTGGCATGGCGTCGCGATACTGGCGCGCGGCGCCGAACCGATTGAAACGTCGCGCGGTCTTGCGGGAGACGATGACGACGACGGCGAAAGCCGCTATGTCGAGGCGGCGGTCAAGGGCGTGATCGTCACTTCGCTCTACGCGCCTAACGGCAATCCGCAGCCCGGCCCCCGCTTCGATTACAAACTCGCGTGGATGGAGCGGCTGAAGGCCAGGACCCGTGAACTGTGGGAATCCGGGCTGCCGGTCGTCCTGGCCGGAGACTTCAACGTCGTCCCCACCGACGCGGATATCTATCCGACCAGTTCGTATAGCGAAAACGCGCTGGTTCAGCCGGAAAGCCGCGCCGCATTCCGTGACATCCTCGGACAGGGATGGACCGACGCGCTGCGCGCGCGCCATCCGTCGGGTCCCGTCTACACGTTCTGGGACTACAAGCGGGACCGCTGGTCGCGGGACGCCGGCCTGAGGTTGGATCACCTGCTCCTGAGCGCCGATCTTGCCGCCCGGCTGGCCGATGCCGGCGTCGACAAGGCGGTTCGCGGGCGGGACGGCGCGAGCGATCACGCGCCCGCATGGGTCGTGCTCAGTTAGCGGGACGAAGCCATCCGGCCACTCAGTCGGCAGCCGGCGCGCTGTTGGTGGTCGCGTCGGGAGATGTCGTCTGCGACGGCCCACCTCTCCCGGTCTGCGGCGTCGGGTCGGCGTCGACTTCAGGAGCCGGCACCGGCTCCTCTGACCCGGGCGCGGTCGAATCGGGTTCGCCGCAGGCCGCAAGCATCGCCAGAAGCACAATGGCGGGGATGACGCTCTTCATCGGTCGGGTCCTTTGCGCTCGCCTGTCGGAAACAGGCGGAGCGCCGAATTGTTCCAGCGCGGACGCGGGCGCGGAACCTTCCTCGCGGTGCCCTGTTTCAGAAAGGCCGGCGGCGCCGGCGAAGGATTCCCGACCCTGGAGCATGACCATGAACACGGCAAACCTGCAGCTGGAAGGCCTCTATCTGGCCATCGCATCCATCAACAGCGCGTTGGTGCGCAAGGGACTGCTCACCGTCGAGGAAATCGACACGGCGCTTCGCCGCGCCGAGGCCAATGCTGTCGGCGAGGACAGGCTTACCGAAGATCTTCGCCCCGCGAACCGGGACGCCGTCTGCTTTCCCATCCGCCTGCTCCAGATCGCCAACAACAGCCAGTCCGAGGGCGAGATTCCGCAGTTTTCCGAAATGGCGCGGCTCGTCGGCGAAACCAAGCGACCTTACAACGACCAAATGTGACGGCCGTCAGCCGACGATGCGGAGGTTGGACAGTTCGTCAGCAATGTCCTTGAAAGCTTCCGCAAGGTTGCCGCCCGTGGTGTTCCAGAACAGTTTTGCGGGCTTGGAAGCATCCGCCGGATCCTTGTGGAATCGCGAATCGGACGAGCATTTGCGCAATGCATCGATGGCATTGGCGCCGCTCGTGGTGCCCGCGTTCAGGTCCAGCGCGACTGTCATCACCATTATCCCGGCGGCCTTGGCCTTGTCGCAGACCGTCGCCATCTGCTCGTTCAGCGCTTTGGTATAGTTGCTGTTCGAATAGTCGAATTGCCCGACTGCGCTGCTTGTGCCGAGGAACAGCCGGCCAACGCCGGAGCCGTTGTAGCCCGGCTGCAGGTAGCCGTAGGAGGAGTAGATGGATTTGCTGCCGGCGGGATCGGAGAAGCCGAGCGAGGACGGCGTGTAGTAGGTGTTGGCGCCGTCGGTAAGCACGATGACGACTTTGTCGTTGCCTCTTTCGGTGTCCGCGCGGCCCTGCGAAAACGGCTCGCCTCCCGAAACCGCCCGCCAGCCCCAGGCCAGGCCTTCCGGCACGTTGGTGCCGCCGTTCGGGGCCATCAGGTCGATCGCCGCCTTGATGGACGCCAGGCCTTCCGGCACGCTCACATCGGTGAGCGGCGTGATCGGATTGGTGGTGCAGCCATAGTTCGGGCCGGTGCCCTTCGTAAGCGCCGGCGCCTGATTAGGCCGCACAACAAAGTACTTTGCCACGTTGCGCTGTTTTGCGGCTTCGCCCGAACTTGCGGGGTCGTCGTTCCACCAACTATTGGCCGTTGTGGGTTTCGACGGGGTCGGTTCATTCTGGTTGTCGTAATTCTGTTTCCAGTGGTCGCCCGGTTCGTCTGGAGCAAACATGGGGACGAACATGGTAGCCGGGTTGCCGACGCCGATACCGGTGTTGTTCGAACCGCCGGTAGCGGGGGCATCGTTGACGTTGTAAGGATAGGGACGAGCCTCGATGCAGCCTTGCCAGCTTGCGAACGGGCCGTATGTGTCGAGATAATCGTAGTCGTAATGACCGTCCCGGCAGGTGTTGTCGCTACGATATGAATCGCAGACAAAACGTTTGGTGCCCTCCACTCGCTCGTGGCTTGTGACGACCGTCATGTCCTTGTAGAGCGAAAACCGGCTGAGTAACCCGCCCGCTTCGTCGCCCCAGCCCATCCCCTTCTTTCTCCACACGCCATCGATCTTTTCCGCAGTCTTGGCGGGATCCGACAGCGTCGACCAGTCGAAATTCTCGTGATGGACCGGCGAAAGCCCCTCGATATCCATCCAGGAAGCGCCGGCGTTTTCCGGACCGACATTGACCGATGCGGCGAATGGGACGAGCGCGAACTGCACCGGCTTTTCAACCTGCTTGATCATCAGCGCCTGCGCGGCCAGCGTATCGACGAGCTGCTTTGCCGCCAGTTTGAGGAGATCGATCCGCTTCTGGCCGGAGCCGGTGCCGAGTTCAACCATCGACCCCGAATTGTCGAGCGCCAGCGCGACTTCGAGCGTGTTCTTCAAACGGATTTCGCTTTTTGCCGTGAAGCCGATTTCCTGGTCGCCCGGCTTTCCGATGAGTTCGGCGAAGGCCGGGAAGAAATAAGGCTGGTAGTTGAGGCGAGCCGACAGCTTCAGCGTTCCGCCGCCCTCCTCGTTGTTGGGCAATACGACGCTGAGCGTCGTGTCGGCCGGATCGACCGGGCCGAGATTGGCGTGAAAGAAATCCGTCGCGTAGGCGATCAGCGCCGCGTCGCTGGCCCCGCTGTCGATGTGGCGCGCCGTTGCGATGCCGGCCGCGTCGAGCGCGTTCAGCGCCACCTGCTGCTGGCGGTTCATCTCGGAGAAGTCGACCGCGAGCGCCAGCGCGCCTATCAGCGGAATCATCGCCAGCACCGTCGCCAGCGCATAATTGCCCCCGGTATCCTGCAGAAACCTGCGGATCATCAATGATGCCCTGCTTCAAACCCGGAGGGACAATCCCACAAAGCCCTGAAGAGGCGGTTCCGGAAAACGCTCGATTGCGGCGCGTCCGCTTCACGGGCCGGTAACCAAACCGCCACATATGTCCAAACTGAACATTCGGAGTTTCTAATTGTTCAGGAATGCAACCTAGCCTCTGCCCTAACAAACGGGCGCGTAAGGGGTTCTGGGGCGTGAGGGGCAAGGCAATCACCATGATCGGCATCGCCGCCGTATTCGGCGCGGTATCGATCTTTGCCGCCGATCTGTGGATAAAGAGCGAGGCAAGCGCCCGCGCCACGGATGTTTCGGCCGCGATTCCGCTGCCGGCTGCTCCCGCGGTGGAGTTCAACAGCATCGTGGTCGCCACCCAGCCGCTTCGTTTCGGCATGCCGCTCGACCGGGCGCAGCTGCGCGAGATCCCCTGGCCACAGGAGGCGCTGCCGCAAGGCTCTTTCAGCACCATCGATGCGCTGCTTGCCGAAGGCGGACGGGTGGTGCTGTCGCCGGTCGAGGTCAACGAGCCTCTGCTTTTGGCAAAACTGTCCGGGCCGAACGGCCGCGCGACGCTTTCCAACCTGCTTTCTCCCGGCATGCGCGCAGTGACGATCCGCACCGACGAGATTGCGGGCGTCGGCGGCTTCGTCACGCCGGGCGACCGGGTCGACGTCGTGCTGACCCGCGATGCGGGCGCAATCACGGAGGTCGAGAAGAACGCCGAAGGCGCGGCGGGCTCCACGATCACCACGGAGATCGTTGTGGAGAACGCCAAGGTGCTGACAGTCGGGCAGGGCGCCGACGAACGCCGCGCCGAACCGCAGGTCGCCGAGTCGGTGACGATAGAAGTCGATGGCGAGGGCGCGCAGAAGGTTGCGCTCGCCCGCACGGTGGGAACGCTGTCGCTGTCGCTCCGCGCGTCGAGCGACGGCGGCGCGTCGGTGGACGGCGTGACGACCATTTCGGCCTTTGGCGGTTCTGTGGCTTCGGGGGTGGCGGAAGCCGCGGGCGCGCTGTTCGAGACGGTCGCCGAGGAGCCGCAAGGGCCGAAGTTCACGACTGTGATCGTGACGCGCGGCACCGAGCCGCAAAGCTATCAGGTCGTGTCGCCTGACGAATGAAGAGTGCCGGCGGGGGCGCCGGCTTGGGGACCAGGGCAATGTTTGGGTGGATGGGGAATTTCGGGCTGCGCCGCATGGCAGTCGCGCTGCTGGCGGTCTCGGTCGCCGGCCAGGTGCTGATTGCGCCGCGCGGCGCGGAGGCTGCGAACGATGTCGTTCACATCACGTCGGCCAAGAACGCTTCGATCAAGCTTGCCAAGGGAAAGCCGAAGACGGTCAAGACCGACGTGCCTTTCTACGAGATCGTCATCGGCGACCCGGAGATCGCCAACGTCAATCCGCTGACGGACCGCTCCTTCTACGTGCTGGGCAACAATCTCGGCACGACCGGCGTGGCCCTGTTCGACGAGAATAAGCAGCTGGTCGGAACGATGGATATCGAGGTCACGCTCGACACCGATCGCCTCGCCAACACCATCCGCGACAGCGTGCCGGGCACGGACATCCAGGTGAGTTCGGCCAACGGCAGGCTGGTGCTGTCCGGATCGGCCGAAGACGCCGTGGCGGCCGAGAAGGCCTCGCGGATTGCGACGCGCTTCTCGGACGAGGAGGAAATCATCAACTCGGTCAACATCTCGTCGTCGCAGCAGGTCCAGCTCAACGTCCGCTTCGTCGAGATCAACCGCCAGGTGGGCCAGGAACTCGGTACCAAGATCGGCGTCCGGTATCTGGGCTCCGACGGCGGCGTTTCGTTCAACTCCAGTCCGTCTGCCTCGACAGCCGTTCCGGCGGGCCAGATCATCGGCGCTCTGTTGACCAATGGCGTGTCGATCGATGTCGCCATCAAGGCGCTGGAGGATCGCGGCGTCGCACGCCGGCTGGCCGAGCCCAATCTGATCGCGCGCTCCGGCGAAAGAGCGAGCTTCCTGGCAGGCGGCGAGTTTCCGATCCCGGTCTCCGAAGAGGACAACAAGATCACCGTCCAGTACAAGAAATTCGGCGTCAGCCTCGACTTCACGCCGACCGTGCTGGCCGACGGCTTGATCAGCCTCGATATCGAACCGGAGGTCTCCTCGGTCGATAAGTCCGCCTCGTACAATTTCGGCAATATCTCCATTCCCGGTTTCGTGGTTCGCCGCGCCCGCACCTCGATCGATCTGAAGAGCGGCCAGAGCTTCATGATGGCCGGGCTGCTGCAGAGCGAAAACGACATGACCCAGCAGCGCGTGCCGGGTCTCGGCAAGCTCCCGATTCTCGGGCCGCTGTTCAGCTCCAGGGCGTATCTGCGGCGCGAGACCGATCTGGTGATCATCGTTACGCCTTTTCTGGTCCAGCCGATCGATCCTTCCAAGAAGCCGCTGGTTCCGACCGACGGCACGATGGCGGCGAGCAATGTCGATTACTTTCTGGGCAATGTGGAGGAGGTGAAGGCCGGCGCTTCGCGCAACGCGCTTATGCCGGCCGCGCCAGTCGCCTCTGTCGGCCACTTCCTCGACTTGCCGAAGGAATGAACATGAGCAAGCTTTCGATACCCGGCATGGTCGCCATCCTCGCGTTCTGCGGCGGCTGCGCCACCGAGGAGACAGCCCGGATGGATGGCCTGACGATAGGCGGCGGCAACGCCGTGGCGGCCAATTCGGCGATGCAGATGGTCGATCCGTGGCCGCGCGGCGTCGAGGACACCGAACTGATCGTGCCGGCCGACCCCGGCCAATACAGGACCGAGGAAGCCGCCGCCGTCGCTGCGGAGCGGGTCGACAGCTCGATCGATGCCGACAAGTGACAAATCGGATAAAGCGACATGGCCGCCAACAGTAAAAGCAAGCGCATCCTCCTGGTCTCGACCGACAAGGCGTTCCTGCAGGACACCAAGGCGGCGTTCGCCTCGTCCGAGCAGATCGAACTGATTGTCGTGGAGAAAACCGTCGGCGAATTGCGCGCCGAGATTCAGGAAGCCGAATGCGCCGCCGTCATCATCGACATGGACGCGGCGAAACTCGAGGACATCGAGGCGCTGCAGCGCATAACGCGCCGGCTGGAAGGCCGCGCGCCGATCATCGTCGTAACCCAGGAATTCAACGCTTCCGCGGTGCGCATCCTGGTGCAGCTTCAGATCGCCGACTTCCTGGTCAAGCCGATCACCACCGCAGACCTGGTCCGCTCCTCGCTTCGCGCGCTGCAGGGACCGGGCCGCGAGGAAAATACGGAATCGCAGATCTACACATTCATGCCTGCCGCCGGCGGGGTCGGCACAACGACGCTGACCCTACAGACGGCCTTCCAGTTGCACCAGTCGCTGGCCCGAGGAACGTCGACCTGCGTGGTCGACCTGAATTTCCAGCAGGGCTCCTGCGCCGAATATCTCGATCTCGAGCCTCGCTTCGACATCAACGAGATCGAAAACCAGCCCGAACGCCTCGATCGCCAGCTTCTCGACGTCATGCTGTCTAAGCATTCGAGCGGCCTTTGCGTGCTTGCGGCGCCGACGCGGCCGTCGGAAATGCGCTCGTTCAATACCGATGTCGTGGTGCGCATGCTCGACCTCGTCTCGGCCTATTTCGACAATGTCGTCATCGACATGCCGCGTACCTGGTTCCCGTGGACCGAGACCGTGCTGCTCGGCTCCAACAAGCTCTACATCGTGGCCGAGATGACCGTGCCGTGCCTGCGCCACACCCAGCGGCTGATCCAGGCGGTGTACGAAACCGCCGGCAAGGAGGTGAAGCCGAACGTCATCGTAAACCGCTTCGAGCAGCGCATGTTCGACACCGGGATCAAAGCGGCGGACGTGCAGGAGATACTGGGCGAGCATTTCGTCGGCGGCATTTCCAACAATTACCGGCTGGTGCGGGAGGCGGTCGACCGCGGCGTGCCGCTGCATGAGATCGATCCCAACGCCAACGTCGTCAACGATCTGAAGCGGATCATCCTGCCGGAAGAGGCGGTCGCGCCGGCGAAGAAGCAACGCTCGCTGTTCGGCCTCGGCAAGGGATTTTTGAGGAAAGCCGGATGAAGAGCCGTTTCTCCGCACTCCAGAAGCGGGACGTAAGGCCCGAGCGCCCGCCGGAGCCGGTCGCGAGCCAGCATATGGCGGTCGTGATCCCGACGACGCGGCAGCCGGCGCCGCCGAAGGCCGAGGTCGGGCCGGCAAAGCCGATAAAGGTGCTGGACGCGCGCGTGCGCATCCACCGCATGCTGATCGAGGAGATCAACCTTGTGGCGCTGGAGCGCCTGCCGCGCGACGAGATGCGCCGGCAGGTGCACGAATTCGTGTCGGAGAAGACCCGCCAGGAGCGGCTGGCGATCAATGTCGCCGAACTGGACTCGCTGGTCGACGACATCGTTGACGAAATGGTCGGTCTCGGCCCCCTGGAGCCGCTGCTCAAGGACCCGACCATCAACGACATCTTGATCAACGGCCACCAGAACTGCTTCGTCGAGCGGCGCGGCAAGCTTGAACAGGTGCATATTCCGTTCAAGGACGAGGCGCACCTGCTGCGCATCGTCAACAAAATCGTCGCCGCCGTCGGACGGCGCGTCGACGAATCCCAGCCCATGGTCGATGCGCGCATGCTCGACGGCTCGCGCTTCAACGCGGCGATCCGCCCCGTAGGCGTCGATGGACCGCTGGTCTCGATCCGCAAATTCTCGAAGAACAAGCTCGGCCTGCACAAGCTGGTCGAGTTCGGCGCCATCACCCAGAACATGGCCGAAGTGCTCGCCGCCGCCGTCCACGCCCGCAAGACCACGATCATTTCGGGCGGCACCGGCACCGGCAAGACGACGATGCTCAATGCCCTGTCGGCCTTTATCCCCGAAGACGAGCGGTTGATCACCATCGAGGACGCGGCGGAACTGCAATTGCAGCAGCCGCATGTCGCGCGCATGGAGACGCGCCCGGCCAACATCGAAGGCCATGGCGAACTGAAGCAGCGCGACCTCGTCAAGAATGCGCTGCGCATGCGACCCGACCGCGTCATTCTCGGCGAGTGCCGCGGCGAGGAAGCGTTCGACATGCTTCAGGCGATGAACACCGGCCATGAAGGCTCGATGGCGACGATCCACGCCAACACGCCGCGCGACGCGATCAGCCGCCTCGAACAGATGCTCGGAATGACCGGCATGCCGATGACGGTGCAGTCGATCCGCAGCCAGATCGCCAGCGCGCTGGACATCATCGTTCAGCTCACCCGCCTTTCCGACGGCAAGCGCAAGGTGACCAGCGTCGCCGAGGTGACCGGCATGGAAGGCGACGTCATCCAGATGCAGGAAATCTTCAAGTTCGTGCGCACCGGCATGGAGGCGGACGGCACGATCCTCGGCCACTTCGAGGCGACGGGGCTGCGCCCCCGTTTCCTGGAGGACATGAAGGCTATGGGCATCGAGTTTCCGGGCAGGTATTTCGAGCCCGGGCGGCCGCTGGAGTAGCCGCATGTTCGAGGGCTTCAGCGTCATTTACGCAATCTATGCCGGCGCCGGCCTGACCGGAATCATGATCGCCGAGGCGTTCTACCTGCTCTATGCCGGCCACAAGGACCGCCGCGCGGCGATAAATCGCCGCGTCAAGCTGCAGGACAAGAAGCTCAGCCAGGAACAGGTCCTGATCCAGCTCCGCAAGGAGCGCGGACTTGGCGAAGGGGCCGGGTTGTTCTCGCTGGACCGTTTCCGGGCGCTGCGAACCCAGTCCGGCTTGATCGCTCCGCTCCCGAAATTCCTCGGCATCACCACCGGCGTCGCGGCGCTGCCCGTGCTGGCCGCCATATGGAACGGCCTGCCTTTCCTGTTCGCGCTCGCCGCCTTTCCGCTGTTGTGCCTCGCAATTCCGATCATGGCGCTGCGGTTCCTGCGCAAGCGCCGGCACAAGATGTTTGGCCTGCAACTGCCCGAAGCGCTCGAATTGATCACACGCAGCCTGAAGGCCGGCCACCCGGTTCCCGTGGCCATCGCCATGGTCGCCCGTGAAATGCCCGATCCCATCGGCACAGAATTCGGCGTCGTCGCGGACGAGGTGACTTACGGTTCCGATCTGGTTTCGGCGCTGCATTCCCTGTTCGAGCGCGTCGGGCACGAGGATCTGCCGCTCTTCGTTACCGCGGTGTCGATCCAGAGCAGCTCCGGCGGCAATCTGCGCGAGATTCTCGACGGCCTTTCGTCAGTTATCCGCGAGCGCGGCAAGCTCCGGCGCAAGGTGCGCGCAATTTCGACCGAAGGGCGCATGTCGGCCTACATACTGACCGCCGTGCCGGTGCTGCTGATAACGGGCATAATGGTGCTGATGCCGCACTTCTATGAGAGCGTCTGGGGCGAACCGCTGACCTGGTACCTGCTTGGCGGCTCGATCGCATGGCTGCTGCTCGGCAATGCGATGATGTTCAAGATGTCGAACGTCAGGTTCTGATGGAAAACCTGGTTGCCACCCTCGCTGCCCTTCGGCCGACCTCGCTGGCGCCCGTGGCCATGTTGCTGCTGGCGCTGGGCGGCGTGGCGATGGCGTGGCCGCTGCTTGCCCGCCGCGGCGGGCGCAGCGACGTGAAGCGCCGGCTCAAGGTAGAGACGGCCGTTGCGGCCTCGCCCGTTTCGGAAGCGCCGAAGAAGAAGCAGAGAGCCGTTCGCGAAAAGGCGATGAAGACGGCGCATGATTTCTACGCCAAGAGCGACCCGGAGAACGTGGCGAGATTGCGCATGCGGCTGATCCAGGCCGGGCATATGGATCCGTCGGCAGTCGGCAAGTTCTTCCTCATCCGGTTCGCGGGCTTTGCCGTCGGGGCGGTAGGCGCATTCCTGGCGGATCAGTGGATGGGCGGCGATTCCACCGCTATGAGTCGCTGGACCTTCGTCGTCATGGCCGGAGGCGCCGGATATTTCTTTCCGGGGCTGGCGCTGACCCGGCAGATCTACCTGAAGATGCGCGAATACCGCAACGGCTTTCCGGACTTCATGGACCTGATGATCGTCTGTTCGGATGCCGGCATGACCATGGAGGCTGGCATAGAACGCGTCTCCAAGGAATTGTTCATTACCTATCCGTCCCTCAGCCAGAATCTCACGCTGGTTTCGCTGGAGTTGAGGGCGGGACGCAGCCTAGACGATGCGCTGAAATCGCTGGCCGACCGGCTTAGCCTGGACGAGGTGCGTTCATTCGCGACGCTCCTGCAGCAGTCGAAGGAACTCGGGACCAGCCTGTCGGGCGCGCTGCGCGTGTTTTCCGACGAAATGCGCCACAAGCGCATGTCGATGGCCGAGGAAAAGGCGCACGCGCTGCCGGCCAAGATGTCGGTGCCGGTCACGGTCTGCATCCTGCCGGTCGTGCTGATGATCGCCGTCATCCCGATCATCGTGAAGATGACGATGCTCAGCGAATGAGCGTGGTTAACGCTCTGTATTAGGCGTTCCTAATTTTAAGCATGCTTCGGCACGTTGATTTAACGGGTCGCATGTAATGTCGTTCATGGACAACGACCCGGCAAACGGGCGCTACGGACGGGGCAGATGCGTCATATCCACATAACGGCAACGGCCGTCATCGTTGCAGCGGTTGCGCTCGCTTCCGGTTGCACGTCGAGCAAGATCGACAAGACCGAGACGACATCGATCGCGCCGGTCGCCCAGGACATCAGCGAAAGTGACCTGACCGCCGGCAAGACCCAGTTCCGCGAGGCCAATTACGGGCTTGCCGAAAAGCATTTCCGCAAGGCGGTCGAGCTTCGCGCCGACAATGCCGAGGCCTGGATGGGATTGGCCGCCTCCTATGACCAGCTTGGCCGGTTCGACTTCGCTGACCGCGCCTATGACCAGCTTCTCAGGGTCGCGGGGCGCAAGGCGCAGGTGGTCAACAATATGGGCTATTCGCAGCTGCTGCGCGGCAACAAGAAGAAGGCGCAGGCCCTTCTTCTTGAAGCCAAGGGCGGCCTGGCCGATGCGACCGTCGTGGATGCCAACCTGGCCCTGCTGAAGAAGTCGTAGCGGCTGTCCCATCCCGACCCTGTCGGGAAACCTCGCCGGCCGGATCAATCGGACCGGCGCTCGGCGAACTGTGCGCCATCCAACGATGAAGGCAGGCAAGGCAAGTCGGTATCGGGGCAGAGCTTGACCTCCTCTATTGTCGCCACCGGGCGTTCCGGCGCGCCCCTGTCCTGCAGGCCGAGATAGGTCAGGCGCACGGTTTCGGTCTGCCTGATGTCGCCGAACAAATGAAACGATAGAAAAACCGCAGCCGCCAGGACCGTTCCCGACAGGGTGGCTTCAAAAAGGCCGAATTGCTGTTTTGGCCGCGGATACATGCTCGGCTCGAAGGTTGAAACGCTCCCATCAAAAACTGCGTCCGGCGTCGGGAGTTCCGAATTTAATCAATCTAGCCGCAATCGAACGCATACCCGCCGAAGCCGGATGGAACGCTCCGCCCCGGACCGCATTGTTGCTTGAGCCGATCAACCTCGACGAGCACTATTGCAGTCTCGCCGGCCCGACCGGCCGTTTGTTACTGCGCCCGGCACGGGCATTATGCTTTGGAATTTTCAAAAGGAGAGCGACGATGGAAGACAGTGGCGTGGGTTGGATAGCCGCCATCATCATTGGCGGCATTGCCGGGTGGCTGGCCGAACAGTTCATGAAGAGCAATATGGGGCTCCTCATGAACATCGTTCTGGGCATTGTGGGCGCGATCGTCGCAAACGCTATTCTGGCTGCTGTGGGTGTCAGTCTGGGCGGCTGGATCGGCTATCTGATCGCTGGCTTCATCGGCGCCTGCATACTGATCGCCGTCGGGCGGATGTTCAGGCGCTGAGAGGCCTTCAAGGCTGATCCCGGAGGATTGCCAATACCGGGATCATGTTCCGATAATCCGGAAAGCTCTATCGCCGCTGGCAGGCGGCGGGCGAAGGCTCGCGACGCACGCTCAGGCCGGCGTCTTGTCGCGGGTGGCCATAGCCTTGCGCTTGTCGAACATCCGCACGATGTTATGCCCCAGCCGCTGTGGCGGATTTTCGGTCACCTGCTGAATGCTGTTGCGCTTGCGCAGTCGCGCGGCGTCTTGCAGCATGCTTCCGGCCCAGCGGTAGATGTTGTTGTCGCGCACGATCTCGCGCATCCGCCGCATGCGCTCGCGTTGCTCGTCCTCGGGCATGGTCAGCGCGCGCAGCATGGCCTCGCCCATGGCGGTCGCGTCGTAAGGGTTGACGATGACCGCTTCGAGCAGTTCGCGCGCAGCGCCCGCGAAGGTGCTCAGGATGAGCACGCCGTGCTCGTCGTCCCTCGACGCCACGAATTCCTTGGCTACCAGGTTCATTCCGTCATGCAGACTGCTGACCACGCAGGCGTCGGCGGCGCGATAGACGTTGTAGATTTCCTCCTGGGTGTGGTGCTCAGCCAGCATGATGATCGGCTTGTAGCCGTCGCTTCCGTAGCGCCGGTTGAAGGCGTCTACGAAGTCGAGGCACTCCTGGTGAAGGTGCTGGTAGGCCGGCAGCGTGCCGCGGCTGGGCGCGGCGATCTGCAGGAACACCAGCCGGCCGATCCATTCCGGATGGTTTGTGAACAACTCCTCGATGGCTTGGAAGCGGTCGACGATGCCCTTGGTATAGTCCATGCGCTCGACGCCGACGAACAGCTTGGTGTCCGGCGACAGGCCGAAGCGCTCGAACACCCTGCGCCGGCACTCTTCCACTGGCGGCTGTGCGGCGAGCGCGGCAGGCGGCCATTCGATGGAGATCGGATAGGAATGCACCAGCGACGTCTGGCCGCCGTAGGAAATCGCCGAATGCTCGCGCTCGATCCGGCTTTCCATGAACCGATCGACGCTTTCCATGAAATTGTTGCAGTGGAACTGGATGTGGAAGCCAACGATCGAACTGCCGAGCAGGCCGTCCAGGATCTGCTCCCGCCACGGGCAGATGCTGAACACCTCCGAATTGGGCCATGGGATGTGCCAGAAGGTGATGATGATCGCTTCCGGAAGTCGCCGGCGGATCATCCGCGGCAGGAGCGCGAAGTGATAGTCTTGTATTAGTACGATCGGCCGCTCGTTGCGGGCCTCCTCGACCACGATGTCGGCGAATTTCTGGTTGACGGCTTCGTAGGTCTCCCAGTCCGAAGCCCGGAACAGCGGACGGGTGAAAGCGATATGGCAGAGCGGCCACAGGCCGTCATTGGCGAAGCCGTAGTAGTAGCCCTGCAACTCCTCGTCGCTCAGCCACACCCTGCGCAGCGTATAGGCGGGGTTGCCGGGCGGCACCTGCACGTGATCATGCTCGTCGACCGTGATCTTGTCGGCCGAGCCGCCGCCATGCGCGATCCAGGTGCCGGCGCAGGCGCGCGTCACCGGCTCCAGAGCTGACACCAGTCCGCTCGCAGGCACGATAAGATCGACCCCTCCGTCCTTCATATTATGGATGTAAGGCTCGCGGTTCGACACGACGATGACCTGCGCGCCGGGCAACTCGGTTCGCAATATCCGGCGCAACGTGTCCGGCGACCACGAGACGAGCGGATCGTCGACGGTTCCGCTGTTTTTCTCGAATTCGCGCAGCAACTGGCGCGCCGTCTCGGCCATCGGGCCGGTGTCCTGGAAGAGCGGTTCGGACGATCCGGCGAGCGTCGGACGCCGTCTCCAAAGCACGGTTGCGGACAGGGCGACGGCTAGGCCGGAAAGCAGAAGGCTGGTGGCGAGCAGCCCCCACATTCCACCGGGGTATGCTTGCAGAAAACTCGGATCCAGGTCTGTCATAATGGGCGATGGGGTAAGCTTGATGAAAAAGACATGGGTTGATGCTCTCGCGGGGAGAAGAAGGTTGCCGCAGAGCACCCGGCGCGAACCGGTTCGCGGCATCCTGCAGGACGGGAACTCCCGGGCAGCCGATCCGTTCCGGAAAAAATTTTCTCTCAGGCAGGCCTGCTCAGGTGCGCACGACGAGCGGCGCCAGACCTTCGTGGCGCGTATCGAGATAGGCCACCACGCGGTCTCCGACGCGCTGGAACGAAAGGTCCACCTGGTTGGAACCGACACTCAGCCGGCGGATGGTGAGATGGTCGATGCCGATCGGCAGGCGCGGCCGGGTGACCTGGATTTCACCGTGCACGCCGTCGATTTCGAGGCCCAGGCATGACTGCATCGTCATGAATACGGAACCCGACGACCAGGCCTGCGGCAGGCAGGCGACGGGATAGGCGATCGGCGCCTCGCTAGGCGCGCGGGTGAAGCCGCAGAAGAGTTCCGGCAGCCGCATGTTGAAATGCACCGCCGCTTCGAAGGTGCCGCTCAACAGCCTGACCAGGCTGTCACGGACCCCGTAGCGCGCCAGTCCGGCGGCACAGATCGCAGTATCGTGCGGCCAGATCGAGCCATTATGATAGGACATCGGATTGAAGAGGATCTCGTCGTCGGCCAGCGTCCTCACGCCCCACCCGGAATGGAACGACGCCGACAGGAGTTGATCGCTTACGCGCTGCGCCCGTTCGGGCGACGGCAGGCCGACAAAGAGAAGATGGCCCGCGTTCGACGTCCTGACCCTGCAGGGGCGGCCGTCGCCGTCGAGCGCCAGCGCATAGAACTCCTTGTCCGGCATCCAGAAATGCGTCTCGACCGCTTGGCGCATCTGCTCGGCGCATTCCGTCCAATGCACCGCCCTGCCGACATCCTCTCGCTGCACGGCAAGTTCGGCCAGTCCGCGATAGGCCGCGAAGACGTAGCCCTGCACTTCGACCAGCGAAATAGGGCCTTTGGGTATCGTTCCGTCGGCATGGAAGACCGAATCGAAGCTGTCCTTCCAGCCCTGGTTGGCCAGGCCGGATTCCGCTGCCCGCTGATAGGCGACGAAGCCGTTCCCGTTCTGCTGGCCCGCCTCCTCCATCCAGGTGGCCGCCGCGCAAAGCGAAGGCCAGAGAGCGTCGATGAACTCCATGTCGCCGGTTCGGGCCGCATAGGCGCAGGCGAGGTAGATGTAGAGTGGTGTCGTGTCGACGCCGCCATAGTAGCGGCCAAACGGCAGTTCACGCAGCACGGCCATCTCGCCCTTGCGCGTCTCGTGCATGATCTTTCCCGGCTGCGAGTCGCTGAAGGGCGACGTCTCGGTCGCCTGGTGCTGCGCCAGGAACGACAGCACGCCCCGCGCCAGGCCCGGGTTGAGCCACAGCATCTGCAGCGCCGAGATCACGCCGTCGCGGCCGAAGGCGGTCGAAAACCACGGTATTCCCGCATAGGGATAGGGCCCGGTCGGCAGGTCGGTAGTAAGCAGCGCAATATCCGCGCGAGCGCGCGAGAGCCAGTCGTTGAACACGCGGCCCGAGCTGAACACCGAGGCGCCGTGGCGTCTCTTGCCCCGCATGCCGAAGCGTGCCCGGGCGGCGGCCGCGCGGAAACGCTCGCGGCTCGGCGCCGCAGGCCTGTCGGCGCCGACCTCGATGAACAGGGATTCACTGCCCCGCTTGGACAGTCGCATCGTGAAATCGGCGCGATCGCCGAGGATCTGCTCCGGCGGCAACGAGAAGGCGATGGTCGAGTGGCGATCGACCTTGTCCAGCCCCTCATAGCGCATGCTGACGCTATCTTCGGTGATTTCCACGTCATAGTTCCGGCCGCGCTTGCTTCGGATCGAGCCGCGCACTTCGAACATGTCGCGAAAATCGGCGGCGAAGCGCAGCGTCATCGGCACCAGCGCCTCGCGTTCGCTGTAGTTCCAGAGCGTGATGCGCTCGTACATCCGATCCTCCCAGAGGAGGCGCGAGCGCTCGATGTAGATGACGCCTTGCGGGGTGGCGCTGCCGTCCAGCGTGGTCAGCGGCAGGTTGGTCAGGTTGGCCGTGAAAACCATGTTGTCCTGGCTGAGCGAGGCGCCCAGCAACGAGGGAACGCGCTCGCCGACGAGCAACTTGAAATGCGACAGGACGCGCGTGTCGTCGCGAAACAGGCCGTCGCCGCTGCCGCGTATGTCGCCATAGGCGTCGGCCACGATGAAGCAGTCGCCATGCTTCAGCGCGAACTGCCGATGCGGTTCGCGGGGTGCGGTGTCGTCCAACGACGACAGGGCGATAGCCGGATCGAGTTTGCGCTCGTCGAGCAGGGTCATTGCGCTTCCACCATTTCCATCCGCGCCGCACTGGCGGCTTGTTGTCTCGGAATCAGACGGCCGCCACGGCCCCAATTCTAGGCCCATCGGACGATCTGTCGAGCAGTCGCGCGTAGATGGCGACATAGTCGCTGGCCATTCGCATGGCCGAGAAGCGCTTTTCGAAAGCCGCACGCACCAGGCTCCGGTCGAGTTTTACGGCTTTGTCCACCGCGGCGACGGCCTCGTCGACCGTATCCACGATGCACCCGGTCACGCCTGGATCGACGATCTCGTGCATTGCGCCGCTGTTCCAGGCCACGACCGGAGTGCCGAACGCCATCGCCTCGATTACCACCAGCCCGAACGGTTCCGGCCAGTCTATCGGAAACAGCAGCGCCGAAGCGTTGCCGAGGAAGTCCGCCTTCTGGTCCTCGCCGATCTCGCCCAGATATTCGATCGAGACGCCATCGATCAGCGGCTCGACCGTGTCGTGGAAATATGCGCGGTCGTCATCTCCCACCTTGGCCGCCATCCTGAGCTTCATGCCGGAGCGGCGGGCAATCTCGATGGCCCGGTCGGGCCGCTTGTCGCGCGAAAGCCGGCCGAGGAAGGCGAGATAACCGCTCTCCGCCTCGCGTCGTGGGATCGGCCTGTAGAGCTCGAGCGGCAGGCCGTGATGAACCGTTCCGACCCAGTTGGCTTCCGCCAGCGGCTGCCGCTGGCGGTGCGAGATCGAGATCATCGGAAAGCGCGGCCAGCGCCGGTAGGCTCCGGGAAGGTCCTTGTAGTCGAGCCTTCCGTGCGGCGTGGTGACTGTCCGCTCCGGCATGTGCTCGAAGAACGGGAAATGCAGGAAATGGCTTAAATGGAAATGGATGATGTCGAATTCGTCGGCCCGCAGCCTGACTTCGTCCAGCATGGCGAGGTGCGCCGCGATCTGCGATTTCAGCGGATAGGGATCGAGCCGCAGCGCCTGGTCCCTGACCGGCACGAGCGTCGCGGTGGTCTTGGAATCGCCGCTGGCAAACAGCGTCACCTCGTGTCCGAGTTCCACCAGTCCGTCGACGAGGTATGTGATGATGCGTTCGGTTCCGCCATAATAACGCGGAGGCACGCTTTCAAACAGCGGCGCGACATGCGCAATTCTCATAAAACATTTCCTTTGGAATCCATCCTGTCCGCAGGGCGCGGTTCATCGCCCCACCAGACAGAAAGCCGGTTTCGCGGGGAAAGTTCCATGCCCGGCGCGTGTCGCAGCCGGGCGAGCGACGAGACGCCGCCGGTCGCGACGCGTTGCGGTTGGGGAGGAAGGCGACGGCCGCATCTCGTCGGCGCCGAACAGCGCGGACGGACTTATGTTCCATTGCAGGCGCGCTCGCATGCCGGGCATTGCGAAAATCCGCGCCAGAAACCAAACTCATTCCATGGCGTTAGGTCATGCGGAGAGCCTGATGGCAGAGACGAAGCTTTCGAAATATCGGTCGAAGCGCGACTTCACCAAGACTGCCGAGCCCAGCGACGAGGCGGAAGCGTCGCCGTCTCCGCGTCTCCGCTTCGTCATCCAGAAGCACGCCGCGACGCGGCTGCATTACGATCTGCGCCTCGAACTGGACGGCGTTTTCAAGTCCTGGGCGATCACGCGCGGACCGTCGCTCGATCCGCATGACAAGCGCCTTGCTGTCGAAACGGAGGACCATCCGCTCGCCTATGGTGATTTCGAAGGCACCATCCCCAAAGGCCAGTATGGCGGCGGCACGGTGCAACTCTGGGACCGCGGCTACTGGAGCGTCGAAGGCCGCAAGACCCCGGAGAAGGCGCTGGAATCCGGCGATCTGAAGTTCACGCTCGAAGGCAAGCGCCTGCACGGAAGCTGGGTTCTGGTGCGCATGAAAAGCGACCGCGACGGCGGCAAGCGCACCAACTGGCTGCTCATCAAGCACCGCGACGCTTTCGCGCGTGAAGGTAACGGCGAGGCGATCCTGAAGGAAGACCGCTCGGTCGCCTCGGGCCGCACCTTGGCGGAAATAGCCAAGGGCAAGGGCAAAGCTCCGAAGCCCTTCATGCTGGCCGGCGATGGTGCTGCGAGCCCGGACGCAGTCTGGAATTCCAACAGGGGTGATGACGAAAAACTTTCGCTCAAGCAGGAATTGCGAAAGCCGGTCGCGCGCAAGCGCGGCAAGTCGGCCGCCATGCCCGATTTCATCGCGCCGCAACTCTGCGAAACGGTGAGCCGCGCGCCGAGCGGGTCCGATTGGCTGCATGAGATAAAATTCGACGGCTATCGCATGCAATTGCGCGTCGAGGACGGCCGTGCGGTGCTGAAGACGCGCAAGGGTCTCGACTGGAGCGGCAAGTTCGGCGCCATCGCTGCGGAAGGAGATGCGCTTCCCGACTGCATCATCGACGGCGAGATCGTCGCGATGGACGGTTCCGGCAGGCCGGATTTCAGCGCGCTTCAAGCCGCCCTGTCCGAGCAGGATACAGGCGAACTGGTGTTCTTCGCCTTCGACCTTTTGTTCGACGGGTCGGAGGACCTGCGGCCGCTGCCGTTGACCGAGCGCAAGGCGCGGCTGCAGAAACTGCTGGACGACAACGCGGACGATACGCCGCATATCCGTTTCGTCGAGCATTTCGAAGGCGACGGCGAGGCGGTGTTGCGCTCGGCGAGCAGCCTTGGCCTGGAAGGCATCATCTCCAAAAAGGCGAGTGCGCCTTACCAATCAGGGCGGACCACAAGCTGGACCAAGGCCAAGAGCCGGGAAGGCCAGGAAATCGTGATCGGCGGCTGGACGACGACCAACGGCAAGTTCCGGTCGCTGCTCGCCGGTGTTTTTCACGACGGCCATTTCGTCCATGTCGGCCGCGTCGGAACCGGCTTCGGCCGCGAGAAGGTCGAGAAGCTTTTGCCGAAACTGAAGGCTGTGGCGACGAAGAAATCCCCCTTCACCGGCGCCAATGCGCCCGGCAAGGCCCCGAACATCAACTGGGCCAGGCCCGAACTGGTTGCCGAGATACAGTTCGCCGGCTGGACCGATGGCGGCCAGATCAGGCAGGCGGCGTTCAAGGGACTGCGCGAGGACAAGCCCGCCCGCGAGGTGAGGGCCGAAATGCCCGTGCCGGTCGAGCAGACGCAAACAGCCGAACTCGAGACGAGCGCCAGGCAAGCGGCAAAGCCTGCCGGAGCGCGTGGCAAGGGAGGAAAGCCGATGGTGATGGGTGTCGCGATATCGAACCCGGACAAGGAGATGTGGCCCGACGCCGGCGACGGCGAGCCGGTGACCAAGCTCGACCTCGCCAATTATTTCGAGACTGTCGGCCCCTGGCTGATCGAGCACATCAGAGGGCGGCCGTGCTCCATCATCCGCGCGCCGGACGGGATCGGCGGCGAGCAGTTCTTCCAGCGCCACGCAATGCCCGGCACGTCCAAACTGCTCGAACTGGTGCCGGTCTTCGGCGACAAGAAGCCTTATCTGCAGATTGATCGCGTCGAGGGCCTCGCGGCGGTCGCCCAGATCGGCGCACTGGAACTGCACCCGTGGAACTGCGAACCCGGAAAGCCCGAAGTGCCGGGCCGGTTGGTTTTCGACCTCGACCCGGGGCCGGAGGTCGAATTTGAGGCCATCATCGAGGCGGCTCGCGAGATGCGCGAGCGCCTGGAAGCGCTCGGCATGGTGAGCTTCTGCAAGACCACCGGCGGCAAGGGCCTGCATGTGGTGACGCCGCTGAAGGCGCCGGCCAGGGGCGGCCCCGACTGGAAGGAAGCAAAAGCCTTCGCCCAGGAGGTCTGCAAGCAGATGGCGCGCGACAGCCCCGACCGTTATCTGGTCAACATGGCCAAGAAGCTGCGCACCGGCCGCATCTTCCTCGATTACCTGCGCAACGACCGCATGGCGACGGCTGTCGCGCCGCTGTCGCCGCGCGCGCGGCCCGGCGCCACCGTGTCGATGCCGCTGAACTGGGAGGAGGTGAAGCCGGGCCTCGACCCGAAGCGCTACACGCTGCGCACCGCGCCGGCGCTGCTCGCCAAGACCGCCGCCTGGAAGGATTACAGCGACGGCGAAAGGCCGCTGAAGCCGGCCATCAAGCGGCTCGGCAAGGCGAAGGCGGCAGCCTGACGCTCCGGCGGAACGTTTGCCGTGCGCCACTGCGGCCGTCCCCGCCAGCTCGCGCTGGCAAAACCGGTCGTCAATCGCTATTTGCTGGAGAAATGACATCGCTTGCGCGCCGTGCGAAAATTCGGCGGCGCGTCGAAGGAACCGGAAGCATCATGGCAGGCAGGGACACGTTGACGAAAAACCAGTTGCGGGTGCTCGAAAAGCTCGAGGCAGCGACCGGGCCGCTCAGCGCCTATACGTTGCTTGACCAGTTGCGCGAAAACGGCTTTCGCGCGCCGCTGCAGGTCTATCGCGCGCTCGACGGGCTGATGAATGCCGGTTTCGTGCACCGCCTCGAAAGCATGAACGCTTTTGTCGCCTGCGCCGAGCCGCACGACCACAGCCATCGGATGATCGCTTTCGCCATCTGCGACAAATGCGGCCAAGTGGCCGAGTTTTCGGACGAAACCGTAGGTAAGAGCCTCGACGCCTGGGTCGGCTCGACCGGCTTCGCCGCCAAGAAGGCGGTGATCGAGTTCCGCGGCACCTGCGCTGCATGCGCGGCCGTGGCGGCTTAGCACTGTAGCGGTAACTTCGCCTGCCAGGTTTCGGGGCAATTACTAATGCAAGGGCAATTGCGGATATCTTTGCATCGCACGTTTCAATCCGATTGCGATTTCTCAAAACGTTGGACGAGAGTCCATGTACTGAAAAAGACGGCGAATAACGCGTAATTCAAGATTACAAAACCAGCTTCCTTATTGCCGAATACCGTGAAATGGAAATCGTCTAAATCGACATAGAGGATAGTTAATAACAGCAACGCCAGATATGTAACAACGCAACATGTTCCACGTGACCGTTGCTCAATAACTTCGCTTTTGTGTATCGATGCTACCGAAATAATTGCATAGGGCAGACTGACAAGGGATGGCAGTAAGCCGTCCTGGAAAGCTTGGAGTATAATTTTTCCTTCTCTCCCGGATCCAAATCCGAGTTCGAGCGTAGTGACTATAGACAAGGACAGAACGATTACCGTCGCAATGAGTGCTATCTTTCCGCACTCGGCCAGCAGGCGTATAATCATCCACCGGCTCAATGCGCCTCGTCCCAATTGTCCGCCGCCCTGGCATCCACCTGTAGCGGCACGGCCAGATTGACCGCCGGCATTGCGGCGCCCGCCATCACTTCGCGCACCACTGGCAGCGTCGCCTCGACCTCTGCCTCCGGTGCCTCGAAGATCAGTTCGTCGTGGACTTGCAGCAGCATGCGCGCCGAGAGCTTTGCTTCGACCAGCGCGGCATCCATGCGGATCATGGCGCGGCGGATGATGTCGGCGGCCGAGCCCTGGATCGGCGCGTTGATGGCGGCGCGCTCGTTGAAGGCGCGATGCTGGGGGTTGGATGAGCGGATTTCGGGGTAGTGCGCCCGCCGCCCGAAGATCGTCTCGACATAGCCTTTTTCGCGGCAGGAGGCCTTCGTCGATTCCATATAGTCCCGGATGCCGGGGAAGCGCTCGAAATAGCGCTTGATGTAATCGCCGGCCTCCTCTCGCGGAATGGAAAGCTGGTTCGCCAGACCGAAGGCCGAGATGCCGTAGATGATGCCGAAATTGATCGCCTTGGCGCGGCGACGCACTTCCGAAGGCATGCCGGCCACCGGCACGCCGAACATCTCGGAGGCCGTCATTGCATGGATGTCGACGCCGTCAGCGAAAGCCTGGGTCAGCTGCGGGATGTCGGCTATGTGGGCAAGTACCCTGAGCTCGATCTGGCTGTAGTCCGCCGAAACCAGCTTGTTGCCCTTTTCGGCGACGAAGGCAGTCCTGATCCGGCGGCCCTCGGCCGTGCGGATCGGGATGTTCTGCAGATTGGGTTCGGACGAGGAGATGCGCCCGGTCGGCGTCGAGGCCAGAGCATAGGAGGTATGGACGCGCCTGGTGGTGGGATGGATGTAGTCGGGCAGGGCGTCCGTGTAGGTCGATTTCAGCTTGGTCAGTTGCCGCCAATCGACGATCTTTCGCGGCAGTTCGTAGCCTTCGGCGGCCAGCTCCTCGAGCAGTTGCGCGGTCGTCGACCACTGGCCCGACTTGGTTTTCGAACCGCGCGGCAGGCCCATGCGGCCGAACAATATGTCGCCGAGCTGCTTGGGCGAGCCGATGGTGAAGCGCTCGCCGGCAATCGTATAGATTTCGTCCTCGAGTGCGGCTGCGCGCTGCGCCAGCTCGCCCGAAAGCCGGCTAAGCATCTGGCGGTCGACGGAAATGCCGCGCTGCTCCATCTTCGCCAGCACCGGCACCAGCGGCCGCTCCAGCCGCTCATATACCGAGACCAAGCCGTTGGCGACGAGACGCGGCTTCAGGACGCGCCAGAGCCGCATCGCAAGGTCGGAGCCCTCGGTGGCATAGGTTGTCGCGCGCTCGATCTCGACGAAATCGAAGGTGACGAGGTTGCGGCCGGAGCCGACGACGTCCTTGAACGGGATCATGGCATGGCCGAGCCAGCGCTCCGCCAGCGCTTCGATGCCGTGGCCCCCATTGCCCGCGTCGAGCACGTAGGAGATCAGCATCGTGTCGTCGAAGGGCGCGATATCGATGCCCAGCCGGTGTATCAGCAGCCAGTCATATTTGACGTTGTGGCCGATCTTGAGCACCGACCTGTCTGTCAGCAGCGGGCGCAGCGCCGCGAGCGCTTCTTCGAAGGATACCTGGTTCGGCGATCGGCCGCCGCCCAGCAGATCGCCTTCGCTGGAGCGGTGCGCTATCGGCACATAGGCGGCGCGGCCTGGTCGGACGGCGAGCGAGAAGCCGACCAATCCGGCCTGCATCGGGTCGAGCGACGTGGTTTCCGTGCGGAACGCCACGGTGCCTGCCTCGCGCGCCTCTGCGATCCAGGCCTGCAAGGTCGCGATGTCGCGGATGCATTCATATTTCGCCCGGTCGATCTTGGCCGCCATGGCGGCCTCCGCGCGCGATTTGGCGAGCGCGACGGGGGTAGCGCCCTCCCCCCTTGCGGGGGAGGTGGCGGAGGGGCCTGCTGAAGGATGCGCTCCCTCGGTGCGCTGCGCAGCCTCCGCCTCAAGCAGAGGTAGAACGCCCGCACCTACATCCGGGCCGTGCGCTTCGGCGCCCGTCTGGACGGTGATCCGCGCCGCCTCGATCTCGTTCGGCTCCGCCCCTGTCGCTTCGGCGACGCGCCGCGTCAACGACGAGAATTCCAGCGCTTTCAGGAAGGAGATCAGCTTCGGTCCGTTCGGCGGCTGCAGCGCGAAATCGTCCAGCCCGTCGACCAGCGGCACGTCGTTCTTCAGCCGCACCAGTTCGCGCGAGATCCGCGCCTTCTCGGCATTGTCGATGATCGACTGGCGGCGCTTGTCCTGCTTGATTTCGCCGGCCCGAGCCAGAAGCGTGTCGAGGTCTCCGAATTGTTCGATGAGCTGGGCGGCCGTCTTGGGCCCGATGCCGGGCACGCCGGGCACATTGTCGACCGAATCGCCGGTCAGCGCCTGCAGGTCGATCATCTTTTCGGGCGGCACGCCCCATTTCTCGATGACTTCGGGAACGCCGATCTGGCGGTCTTTCATCGGGTCGTACATGGACACGGTCGGGCCGACCAGCTGCATCAGATCCTTGTCAGAGGAGATGATGGTCGTGTCGGCGCCCACCTCGCAGGCCAGCCGCGCATAGGTGGCAATCAGGTCGTCGGCCTCGAACCCGTCCATTTCGATGCAGGGCAGGTTGAAAGCCCTTGTAGCCTGCCGGATCAGGCCGAATTGCGGGATCAGGTCTTCCGGCGGCGCCGTGCGGTTCGCCTTGTACTCGGCATAAAGCTCGTTGCGGAAGGTTTTGGACGAATAATCGAAAATCACGGCGAAATGCGTCGGCACGATGCCTACATCGGTGTTGCGCGCGTCCTGGGTGAGCTTCCAGACCATGTTGCAGAAGCCCAGCACCGCGCCGATCGGCAGCCCGTCCGATTTGCGGTTCAATGGAGGGAGCGCGTGGTAGGCTCGAAAGATGTAGCCGGAGCCGTCTACGAGGAAGAGGTGATCGCCTTTTTGCATGGCGCTAGCCCTAGCGCGGAGGTCCGAAACTGTCCACTTCGAAACATTCGGGTGCATGAATCCGGGTGCACGAAACTGACATTCCGCATCGATCACGCGTTTGTTACGAAACTGTAATGTTGTTGCCCTTGAATCACCACTTTCCGGTTTCCAAATGGTAGGCATCGGCGATTTAGCCGAGTCCGGAGTAAGGCCCGTCCCCCGCCTAGACCGGACATAGCGGCAGCCTCATCCCCCCTCTCCGGGCTGCCGCTCCATTTTGAAGCAAGCGCCGCCGTGGTTTCCCCCTCCGCCACGGCGGCATTTTTTCATCTACGCGGCATTTTTTCATCTACGCTTGGAAACAACTGCTCTCCAGAGGCGGCTGTCCGGAATCAGTCCCCCGGGATCAGATGGAGGGAGGCTTTTCCGCCTCGAACGGCCGCAACCGACAGCTTGCGATCAAATGTAGCCAGCCGGCCATGCTTCGAGCGGGCGAGTGCGAGTAGATAAGTGTCTGTAACTTGGGCCGAGGTGAGAATGCGGCTGGGATCGACATCCTCCGAACCGACGAGGCTGAAGTCGTCGGGCCAGAAGCTATGGCCGTGAAGGTTCCGCATGGCTGATACGATTTCGGCAACGGCCGCCGGGGACCCAGGCGTGTTCGGATACCGCGGATGGCCTACAACGCGGATAACTCCGTTCTCCGTCAGCGGGCAGCTTGCCCAATCCTCGCGCCCCAATCCTTCGAACCAGTTATGCGCAGCATTGTGGGCGACGTGACCCGGATCGATTAGTGCCACCAGCACATTGACGTCCAGCAGATATGTCACGTCAGTTCGTCGCGCAGCGTGTTGACGGTTTCGAGTGTTACAAGCGGCGCGTCAGGACGTGGCGAAAGCAGCGGAATTCCATTCCGCTGCTTTCCAGGCTGGGAGCGACGCAGGGAGCGGCGGGCCAGATCGGAAACGATCTCGCCAAGGGGGCGGTCCCGTTGTTCTGCAATAGCCTTGGCGGCCATGAGCACATCGTCATCGATCGTTATCGTCGTACGCATTTTAAAGCTCCAATCGCGCATCAATCATCACGCATCATATAGTGAGTGGACTTGCGCATCAAGAAAACTCGGCGGCTCGGCAATGTAGCCCATATTTTGCATTCACAATCTGCCCGGGCTTTCCGTCGCCGTTCCGACACATTAGGGTGCGGCCAGATTCGAAAGGCCCTTGAATGCTGCCGCTATCCCCCGTCCTTGACCGCCTCGACCAGAACCTCGACAAGAGCGTGGAGCGCCTGTTCGGCCTGCTCCGCATCAAGTCGATCTCCACCGACCCTGCCTACGCCGCTGAATGCCGCCGCGCCGCCGAATGGCTGGTCGCGGACCTGACTTCGATCGGCTTCGACGCCAGCGTGCGCTCCACGCCCGGCCACCCGATGGTCGTCGCCCATCATGACGGACCGACGCCGGATGCGCCGCATGTGCTTTTCTACGGCCATTACGACGTCCAGCCCGTCGATCCGCTCGAGCTTTGGGAGAGCGACCCCTTCGCCCCCGCGTTGAAGGACATCGGCGGCGGCCGCAAAATCATTACCGGCCGCGGCTCCTCGGACGACAAAGGCCAGCTGATGCTCTTCGTCGAGGCTTGCCGCGCCTACAAGCAGGTCCACGGCAAGCTGCCCTGCAAGGTGTCGATCCTGTTCGAAGGCGAGGAGGAATCGGGCTCGATCTCGCTAAAACCGTTCCTGGAGGCCAATGCGAACGAGCTGAAGGCGGATTTCGCGCTCGTCTGCGACACCGATATGCTGAACGAAGAGACGCCCTCGATCTGCACGTCGCTCCGCGGACTGGTTGGCGAAGAGCTCACCGTGAAGGCAGCCAGACGCGATCTCCATTCGGGAATGTATGGCGGGCCCGCAGCCAACCCGATCCGGGTGCTGGCAAAAATCCTTGCCGACATTCACGACGAGAACGGCAAAATCACCATTCCGCGCTTCTACGACGGGGTCGAAGAGACACCGTCCCAGGTGCTCAAGGCCTGGGAATCGCTGGGGACGACCGCCGAGAATTTCCTCGGGCCCGTCGGCCTGTCGCAACCGGCCGGCGAACAGGGCCGTTCCGTACTCGAATTGGTGTGGGCGCGACCAACGGCGGAATTCAACGGCATAATGGGCGGCTACACCGGCAAGGGGTTCAAGACGGTGATCGCGGCGGAAGCCTCGGCGAAGGTATCCTTCCGCCTCGTCCACAAGCAGGATCCGAAGAAAATACGCGCCGCTTTCAGGGCTTTCGTAGAAGAGCGCATCCCGGCCGACTGCTCGGCCGAATTCCACGAGCATGGCGGCTCGCCGGCGATACAGCTCTCATATGACTCGCCATTCCTGGCCAAAGCCAAGAATGCGCTGTCCGACGAATGGCCCAAGCCTGCCGTGATGATCGGCGGCGGTGGTTCGATCCCGGTGGTCGGCGATTTCCAGAATTATCTCGGCATGGAGTCGCTGCTCGTCGGCTTCGCATTGCCAGACGACCGCATCCACTCGCCCAACGAGAAATACGACCTGTCCTCCTTCCACAAGGGCCAGCGCTCCTGGGCCCGCATCCTCGACGCACTGACCAGGTGAGGCCTTGATGACCATCCGCTTCCATAAGCACGATCTGCCCGATCTCGCGCATTACCAGGTCGACGCCGTAGCCATCGACACCGAGACGCTGGGCCTCAAGCCGCATCGCGACCGGCTCTGCGTCGTGCAGATATCGCCCGGCGACGGAACCGCCGATGTGATCCAGATTGCCCCCGGCCAGACGCAGGCGCCCAATCTGGTCGCCCTCTTGCGCGACGCGAAGGTGACAAAGCTGTTCCACTACGGCCGTTTCGACCTGGCAGTGCTCTATCACGCCTTCGGCGCCATGGCTGAGCCGGTGTTCTGCACCAAGATCGCCTCGCGGCTGACCCGCACCTACACAGACCGCCACGGGCTGAAGGACATCTGCGCCGAACTCATCGGCGTGGCCCTTTCCAAGGCGCAGCAATCCTCCGACTGGGCCGCCGAGACGCTGTCCCAGGAGCAGCTCGAATATGCCGCGTCGGACGTGCTCTATTTGCACCGGCTTCGCGACGTGCTGGCGGGAATGCTCGCGCGGGAAAATCGCACTGAGGAAGCCGACGCCTGCTTCCGCTTCCTGCCGACGCGCGCGAAGCTCGACCTGCTCGGCTGGGACGAGGAAGACATCTTCGCGCACAGTTAGCGGTACGGGCAACCTAGGTTCACCTTAGGTCACGCAGCAATCAAGCAATGTCGACACCATCACCGACTTCACGGTCCTGGACGACACGATCAGGCTGGATGACGCGATCTTAGCCAGCATTGCCGGAACCGGCGTGCTGACCGCGGCGCAGTTCGCCGCCAACGCCACGGGCCACGGCACAGGATGGTCGGACTGCATCATCTACGAGACCGACACCGGCAGTTTGATCTACGACGAGAACGGCAGCGCAGCCGGCGGTGCGGTGCCGTTCGCCCTGCTCGACGCCGGGTTGGCGATGACCAACGCCGATTTCTTCATCGTATGAGGTATGAGCAGTGAGCGCGGCAAGCGCTCAGCTCGCGGCTTGGCGGCGGAGAGCTGCGCCCACGCTTGCCAAGGAAAAATGCCGTTGTTCATGGGGTCGCCTCGATCTGCCCGCCGCGTGAGCCGTATTGCAACACCTGGACCTTTTCCAGCGTGATCAGGCCGCTGGTCATCATCGTGTCGAGCGTCGGCAGGAAAGCATTGATCTTGTCCTCGCTGTCGACGATCTCGATCACCAGCGGCAGGTCCTCCGACAGGCGGAGGATCTTTGTCGTGTGCAATCGGCTGGAATGGCCGAAGCCCATGCCTCCCCGCATCACCGTTGCCCCGGCGAGGTGCATCTCGCGGGCCTTGAGCACGATCGCCTCGTAAAGCGGGCGGCCGTCATTCCTGTCGTCCTCGCCGATGAGTATGCGCAGAAGCACCGCCTGCCTTGGTATTTGCATGGGTCAGACTCCTCCCAATCGGTTGAAACGCGACGCGAACATATGGCCGAGCCAGACGGCCCCGAGCCATGTGACGATTGAGACACCGATATTCAGTCCTGCCGCCGGCCAATTGCCGCTCTGCATGAGGAAAAGGGTTTCCAGACTGAACATCGAGAAGGTGGTAAAGCCGCCGAAGATCCCCGTCATGACGAACTGGCGCTGGCGCGTCCCGGCGAACACGCGTCCGCCTGGCTCTGTAAGGGTGGCATAAAAGCCGATGACGAAGGAGCCGAGAACATTCACGAGCAAGGTGCCCCAGGGAAAACCCGCGCCAAGATAGGCAAGCGCGGCCATCGAGGCGACAGCCCGCAGGACGCTGCCGATTACGGACCCGATGGAGACGGCCAGATAAAGGATGAAGGTTTCGCGAGCCGGCCGCCACCTGGCCTCGCCTTTCTGCTTCGCCTCCGTTTCAGGCAGCGCCTGCCCGCTAGGCCGCGCCTGGTCCAGTGGCTTCATGGCGCGCCGACCCCCAAAGCGACGGAGCCGGAGACATATCCGAGGGCCACCGCGGCCAGGCAGAGGGCAAGGGACAGGATCACGTTCCCGCCAGCGCGCATGATCTGGCCATCGCGGACGAGCATGAGCGTCTGCAGGCTAAAGGAGGAGACGGTCGTGTAGCTGCCGAGGAACCCGGTGACGGCGAACTGCCATGCGACCGGCATTGGAAAAAAGCCTTCGACGACCGCACCGGCTGAAATCAAGCCGACTGCAAAGGCTCCGGTGATGTTGACGACCATCGTGCCCCAGGGAAAGGTCTCGCCGATGTGGCGACCGACGAAGCCTGACACGAAGTAGCGTGCCGGGCCTCCCAGGATGCTGCCGAGCGCGACCCACGCCAAGCCCTGAAGGACGTCCTGCATGCCCGTCTGCCTCCAAGCAATCTTTTAAGGTCATCTTGCCCGAGGGTCGGCGAGGTCCTTTGACCGTGTTTCCAAGTCGATGCCCTTCGAGCAACATATGCACGCGAGCGGCCCGAGCCGATTGACTACCGGATGGCCGCAGCCAGCACCATTGCTGCCAGGCTCATTGGGAATGCCGTGCGCGCCCCGTCGTCATCGTCAATCTACCGGTCGCATCCATTCGTTTTGTTGGCGCCGCAGTCATTGCTGACTGTACTGCGATCAGCATGCCCGACAGGCACAGTTGCTCCCAGCGCTCCAACGTGACTGGCGTAGTTATCCCGCGTATTCTGGTCGAGTACGGCGACAGGAGCGGCAATAACCAGCCCTGCCGTGGTGCCGGCCGCAGCCGCCACGCCCGCCGTCGCGGTCACGATGTGGTCGCCGAGGCCCAGACGATTATCGGTCAAAGTCTGGCCGCTTGATAGGCGGGTGCCGATGAGCTGGACGATCTCAGGAGACTCGGCGAATTTGCTATGATGGAGATCATCGCCCGCCTCGATCTTGGTGAGATCGATGACGGATATATTGTTGGACGCGAGCTCGGTCTTGTATGGCTCCTGCTCCGGGTCGATTGACCCCAATCGGGCAACATTGCCCCAAACGCGTCGAGACACCGCCAAAGCGCGGTCGTCGCGCGAGACAAAAAGCGTGAATTGTGGGCGAGGTGTTCCCATGTCAGCGATCTGGGATCGGAAGACATCGACATCGACGTCAGGCGCTGCGAGCATCACGTTCTTGAATTTGGGCGGAAGATTGCCGTTGCGGATCGCCATCTGACGCAGCGATTCAAGTGCAAGCCAGTTTCCCATCGAGTGGGCCAGAACCGAAACCTCTTTGACGTCGGGATCACGCGCCAGATACTGAAACAGGTTCTCCAATGCATTGCGCGTGTAGTTGGTGCTTTCGCGGTCGTAGCCATAGGCGAGCAGACTGCCCCGCGACGGCCAGGTGACCAGCACGGGAACACTGTTCGCGCCTGAATCATGGACAATTTGCGCGAAGCGGTAGACCGCGTCCTCGAAACGGTTGTTGAAGCCGTGAACGAAGACAAGCACGCTGCGGTCGGAACTCTTCGCAACAGACTTGCGGAGCCAGCTTTCCGCTCCTTCGCGGCTGACTTCCTCGGCTCTCAGCGTCGCGAAATCGGTCGCCGGATCAGGGGGCAGTTTCCGCGGCCAGGCGACCTCGCCCACCTTGCGCACATTGTCAGGCGGTATAGACACGGTGATTTCAGCGAAGGCCGGCGCGGCCCCGCGTTCGCCGCTGAACATTTCGCCGGGGTTCGACGCACGCCCGCGGGTCGTCGCGACGAGCATTTCGACGCTGCTGGCGGACGGTGAGGTATCCGCCACCGGAGCCAGCACGCCGGTCGGGCGGCTGGCGCATCCGGCGAGAATGACCAGCGCCGACATGCCGAGAAACCAGAACAAATGCGGCGGCCGCTTCAGGGGGGCGGTAAAGCTTTCAATCGACATAGACGGCGACATGGTTGGACCCCCGATGGCTGGTAGTATGTCCCGCCGCATCGCCAGACCAGCGTGCCGTAGACCGTCACCCTCGTCGAGCGACGGCGCCGTGTTCCAGTTTCTGAACTCTATCGAATATTCCGGCGAAGCGGCAACCCACTTGCTGGTGATGACGTATTCGAGCGGCAAAGGCTTCCCGCCGTCGCTTACGCAAAGCTGCCAGGCGACCTCCTTGCCCCTGAACGTCCAACCCTGGCCTTGTCTGCCGCCTAATCGCGAGGCGCTGGACACTCACGACGCATAATCGCGGGCGCCCGGACAATATCGATACTCGGTGCGGTAGCGGCAAACCAGATGCAATCCCAAGTGATTGTCAGGCTTATTGATCTATGCAATGTTTTTGAGGTCTTGAGGCAGACTGGCAGACCTTATGCTCGGCGCCGGAAATCTCAAATAATGCAGCCGCCCGCGACGTAGTGTCTGGCCACTCGAGGTGCCTCAATTGGCCAGTTGGGAGGAGGATACCGTGATCAAGAAACTCGCTTTCGTTTTGTCATGCGCTGCCGCCTTTTGCGTAGCGTCCGCCTTTGCACAGGACAACAATCTCGAGAAACTTGGCGGCTTCAAGACTACCGGCACCCCGATGATGGAGCCAATTCCGCAGACCGGCGAAAACGCCGAAGCCCTCAAAGCCATCGCTGCGAAAATCAAGGTTCCGGACGGCTTCAAGATCGGCCTTTATGCCATCGTTCCCGATGCGCGCCATATGGCGGTGGGGCCCCAGGGTGTGGTGACGTTCGTCGGCACCCGCAAGGAACTGGTCTATTCGATGACCGACCGCAACAAGGATCGCGTCGCCGACGATGTGAAGGTGTTCGCGCCTTCGATCAAAATGGCAGTGCCGAACGGCGTTTGTTTCTCGCGAGATGGCCACCTCTATCTCGCCGAACAGAACCGCGTATTGTGGTTCCCGGCCGCCGAGTTTTTCTATGAAGGTCCGGATGTCGCGGCTTTCGCCATCGTCAAGCAGGGCGAACTGATTCCGGCATCCGATGAGAGCTTCAATCACACCGCCCGCACCTGTCGCGTTGGGCCCGATGGCCGCCTCTATATTACCATCGGCCAGCCCTTCAACGTACCGGCGCCCGAAGTACTGCCGGAGTTTCAGAAACTGGGCATCGGCGGCATCATAAGCATGAAGCAGGACGGTACCGACCGCAAGATTTACGCGGGCGGAATGCGCAACCCCCTCGGCATCGATTTCAATCCAAAGGACAAGACAATCTGGGTGAATGACAATCAGGTCGACGGCATGGGCGACACCATCCCTCCGGGTGAAATGAACCATGTTACCGGGCCGGACCAGAATTTTGGCTTCCCTTGGTATGGCGGCGGCAAGGTCCGTACCGCTGAGTACAAGGACGCCACAGTGCCCGAAGGCGTGATCTTTCCGGAGGTCGAGCAGGACGCTCACGCGGCCGACCTCGGCCTGTCGTTCTATACCGGCAAGCAGTTCCCCGAGAAATACCGGGGCGGAATCTTCTCGACCCAGCACGGTTCCTGGAATCGCGTGGACCCGGTGGGCGCTCGGGTAATGTTCACTTCGCTCAAGGAGGACGGCTCGGCGGACAAGACGGAAGTGTTCGCTGAAGGCTGGCTGAACGAGAACGGCGAGTATCTCGGCCGTCCGGTCGATGTTCAGGTGCTTAACGACGGTTCGCTGCTGGTATCCGACGATTTGGCCGGAGCGGTCTGGCGTATTTCCTACGGCGATTAAATGGACTTCGCCATGCGGCGGGGCTTCTGCCTGCCGCATGCTCATTTCCCTATGGACAAGGAGTTTGAGGTGCGGGGCTTTGTCGTAAGTCTGGCTGCTTTCGTTGCCTGTTCGACTGCTGCGGAAGCGGCAGGTGATGCCGTTTTGGGCAAAAAGGTCATGCTGAAGTGCCAGGTTTGTCATGGCAAGGATGGCCTCGCCAAGCTGCCTGATGCGCCGAACATAGCCGGCCAGAAGGAGGCTTATCTCGTCAAGGCGCTGACAGCCTTCAAGGCAGGCGAGCGCAAGAACGAGCAGATGACGATCGTGATCAAGGGCTTGAGCGACGAGGATATAGCGAATGTCGCCGCCTACTATTCATCGATCAAGATCACCGTTCAGGTTCCGCCATAAGTCGATCCTCGCCGTTGCCGTAGGCCGCGACCAGATCCCACCGTTCACCTGAAAAGTTTCGCGTGACATCGCGCGCGGTGCGCAACCCGAAACGTCGCCATTCCTCGAACGGCTGCGATAGATGCCGCGGGACAGAAATGCTGCGTCCTTGTTTTTTAAGGGAGATTTTTCACTGCAACCGCCGTAGCATGGTGCAGGTTGCGGACGAGTTGCCCAGACAGCTCTCCCATCCGGGCGCCAGTTGTTAGGTGAAGTACCGTGGGAGGACGGCATGAGCGCGAATGTATTCAGGTTGAAGCTACTGCCCTTATCTGCGGTGTGCTGGATAGCGGTGCTGTCATTGGTCTGGCTGGCTGCGCTAGGCGGCGCGTCATTTGCGCAGACCGAGCAGCCCACGGAGGTTCCGGCGAGCGAGAAGATCCAGGAGCTGATCCGGCTTCTGGACGACCCCGAGGTCCGCGCTGCGCTGGAAGCCGCGCGGACACCAGCCGCCACCAGTCCGGAGGCCCCGGCTGCGGAGGAGATCGCAGCCTGGGAGAGCGGCATACGCAAGCATTTCGTCGACATGCGAAATGCATTTCCGCGCATACCAGCCGAGGTCGCCAACGCGATGCTGATCGTGCGCACACAGATCAACAACGATGGCTACGGCACGGTCCTCGTCCTGTTTAGCGGTTTGCTCGCACTCGGCTTCGGCGCGGAATGGCTGTTCAGGCGAACGGTATTGGGAGGAGGGCAAAGCAGCGATGGGCAACCGGACGCGGCGGAGCCGGCGCGCCCTGCAAACCTTGCCGTCAGCCTGCTTTCAGAGATCGCGCCGGTATTCGTGTTCGCCCTCGTCAGCGTCGGCGTTTTCCTGGCCTTCTCCTGGGCTCCCTTGCTGCGCCTCGTCGTTCTTACGTTTCTGGTCGCATTCATAATCGCGCGGCTGGTCATCGCGATCGGCCGGATCTTGCTCCGGCCCCATGCCGCTGCCAGCGAGGCAGAGCCCGGCGGGTCCACCAGGCTGATTTCAATGAACGATGCCGAGGCGCACTTCTGGTTCCGGCGCCTTGCTGTCTTCACTGGTTACTTCATGGCTGGCTGGGCCGTACTCAACCTTCTTCCGATGCTGGGCTTTTCGCCGGATGTGAAGACGCTTCTCTCCTATCTGGCCGGGATCGGCCTGCTGCTGCTGGCGATCGAAATGGTATGGCGTCGCCCGGGCGGCCTTCCGGCGACACAGGGCGCCCGCGCGCGAAACTGGCTGCTCAGCATCTACCTGGTCGTTCTGTGGGGCCTTTGGGTTGCCGGCCTGAACGGCCTCTTGTGGCTTGGCGTCTACGCGCTGCTTTTGCCGCGCCTGCTGACCGTGACCGGCCAGGCGGCACAGTCCGTCGCGGAACGGCAGGGCGCCGCCGGCACGGCGAATTCATTCCGGGCCGTCATGATGGTGCGCGGCGCGCGGGCGCTGGTGATCCTGCTCGCCGTGCTGTGGCTCGGCCTGATCTGGCGCCTGAGCCCCAATGCCTTGACCGAAGGCGATTCACCCACCAGCCGGATCATGCGCGGCCTGCTGCACGGCGTCGTGATCCTTCTCGTCGCCGATCTCCTCTGGCACCTTGCAAAGGCCTATATCGCCCGAAAGCTCGAAGGGGCCACCGTGGACGGCACGGTCAGCCCGGAGGAGGCGGCGCGCCGGGGCCGCCTGCGGACCTTGTTGCCCATCTTCCGCAACCTTCTGGGAGTCGTGCTCGCCACCGTGGCTGTTCTCATTGTCCTTTCCGGGCTCGGGGTGCAAATAGCGCCGCTGATCGCCGGCGCGGGCATATTCGGCGTGGCGATCGGGTTCGGCTCGCAGACCCTGGTCAAGGACGTGATCAGCGGCGTCTTCTACATGCTCGACGATGCGTTCCGGGTCGGTGAGTACATCGAGAGCGGCAGCTACAAGGGGACGGTGGAATCGTTTAGCCTACGCTCGGTCAAGCTGCGCCATCACCGCGGCCCGGTGTTCACGGTGCCGTTCGGCTCGCTCGGCGCGGTGCAGAACATGAGCCGCGACTGGGTCATCGACAAGTTCAGGATACGCGTGCCGTTCGACACCGACATTGCCAAGGTGAAAAAGCTGCTCAAGGGCATCGGGACCGAGTTGAAGGCGGATCCGGAACTGGGGCCTGAAATCCTCGAGACGGTGAAGATGAAGGGCGTCGAGGAGATCGGCGATTTCGGCATCCAGTTGAGCTTCGCCTTCATGGCCAAGCCCGGGCACCAGTCGGTCGTGCGGCGGCGTGCTTACACCATGATCCAGCAAGCGTTCGCGGCGAACGACATCCAGTTCGCACAGCCGACCGTCCAGGTGGGAGGCGACGAGAAGCAGGCCGCCGCCGCTGCCGCGGCGACTGCCAGTGCGCTGGCGCGCAAACCACCGGTGGAGGCCGTGGCGGGATAGGTGGTGCGGTAACCGATGCCGGCGCCCTGCGGGGATGGCCTAGCCGGATCCGTCGCATTTGCCCAGGCGTGCCTTGTCGGCCAAGCGTGTCCGCGCCCAGAAAGGCGCGGGCATCTTCGGCAGGTCAGAAGTCCATGCCGCCGCCGGCAGGCATCGGCGGAGCCGAGGTTTCCTTCTTCGGCTTCTCGGCGACCATCGCCTCCGTGGTCACCAGCAGGCCGGCGACGGAAGCCGCATCCTGCAGCGCCGTGCGGACTACCTTGGCCGGATCGATGACGCCCTGGCTATAGAGGTCTCCGAACTCGTTAGTCTGCGCGTTCCAGCCGTAAGAGAACTCGGCGTTCTCGCGCAGTTTGCCGACGATGATGGAGCCTTCGGCCCCGGCGTTCTCGGCGATCTGGCGGACAGGCGATTCGATCGCCTTCCGTACGATCTCGACGCCGGTCCTCTGGTCGGAATTGTCCACGGCGACGCTGTCCAGTGCTTTGGCCGCGCGCAGCAGCGCTACGCCGCCGCCAGGCAGTACGCCTTCTTCGACGGCCGCGCGGGTAGCATGCAGCGCGTCGTCGACGCGGTCCTTCCGCTCCTTGACCTCGATCTCGGTCGAGCCGCCGACGCGGATCACGGCAACGCCGCCCGCCAGCTTGGCGAGCCGCTCCTGCAGCTTTTCGCGGTCGTAATCCGAGGTTGTCTCCTCGATCTGCGCCTTGATCTGACTGACCCGGCCCTGGATTTCGGTCTTGGAGCCGGCGCCGTCGACGATGGTGGTGTTTTCCTTCTCGACGACGACTTTCTTGGCGCGGCCGAGCATCTGGAGCGTCACGTTCTCGAGCTTGATGCCCAGATCTTCGCTGATCGCAGTGCCGCCGGTCAGGATGGCGATGTCCTCCAGCATGGCCTTGCGGCGATCGCCGAAGCCCGGCGCCTTGACGGCCGCGACCTTGAGCCCGCCGCGCAGCTTGTTGACGACCAGCGTCGCCAGAGCCTCGCCCTCGACGTCCTCGGCGATGATCAGCAGGGGCTTGCTGGACTGGACCACCGCTTCCAGCACGGGAAGCAGCGCCTGCAGGTTCGAGAGTTTCTTCTCATGGATCAGCACGTACGGCTCTTCGAGTTCGACGCGCATCTTGTCCTGGTTGGTGATGAAGTATGGCGAGAGATAGCCGCGGTCGAACTGCATGCCTTCCACGACTTCGAGCTCGGTCTCGGCGGTCTTGGCTTCCTCGACGGTGATCACGCCCTCATTGCCGACCTTCTGCATCGCCTCGGCAAGGAACCGGCCGATTTCGGTGTCGCCATTGGCCGAAATGGTGCCGACCTGCGCGATCTCGTCATTCTTGGTGACTTTGCGGGCGTTGGCCTTGAGCTCGGCGACCACGGCCTCCACGGCCTTGTCGATGCCGCGCTTCAGATCCATCGGGTTCATGCCGGCGGCTACGGCCTTCGCGCCTTCCCTGACGATCGCTTGAGCCAGTATGGTCGCGGTGGTCGTGCCGTCGCCGGCGATGTCGCTGGTCTTCGAAGCGACCTCGCGAACCAACTGCGCGCCCATGTTCTCGAACTTGTCCTCAAGCTCGATTTCCTTGGCGACGGTGACGCCGTCCTTGGTGATGCGCGGAGCGCCGAACGACTTGTCCATGACGACATTGCGGCCCTTCGGGCCAAGCGTCACCTTGACGGCGTTGGCAAGAATGTCGACGCCGCGCAGCATCTTCTCGCGCGCGTCGGTGTGGAATTTCACTTCCTTGGCAGCCATTGGATCACTCCTTCAAATAGGCAGCTTTCGTTGACTGGTCGGTTCGCCGTCAGAGACCGTCAGGCGGCGCTCTTCATTTCAGCGGTCTTCTCGATCACGCCCATCACGTCGCTTTCCTTCATGATGAGCAGATCCTCGCCATTCAGCTTGATCTCGGTGCCAGACCATTTGCCGAACAGGATGCGGTCTCCGACCTTCACGTCGAGCGGCTGAATCTGCCCGGCTTCGTTGCGCGCACCGGGTCCGGCGGCGATGACTTCGCCCTCCTGCGGCTTCTCCTTGGCAGTGTCGGGAATGATGATGCCTCCAGCCGTCTTTTCGTCGACCTCGACGCGGCGGACCAGGATACGGTCATGCAATGGACGGAACGTCATGTTGTTCTCCTCATGGACAAACAGACCGAGTATTCCTGCGCGCCCAACCGGCAATATCGGCCGGCGCGAGGAGCTGCGACCCTTATTCAGGCATCGCGCAAATATCGAATTAGTTTGGAAATTTTCAGGTTCAATAGGGATAAACAGAAATTTTAGCACTCGCACCGTGCGAGTGCCAACGCACCGTCCCAACGCCTCGAAACCAAAGGACCAGCCGGGCGCCGCAAAGGCCGACCGCTTTCCGCACCGGCGGGATTCGACGAACTTATTCGGCTTCTATTTGGCCTTATTCGGCGGCCCCGCGCACAGGGATCAGGCGCCGCCCAACCTGCTGGAGGTGCAGCCGCATCGCCGCCGCCGCGCCGCCGAGGTCGCGGTCGGCGATAGCCTCTACGATGCGCTCATGGTCGGCGAAGCTGTGGTGGTCGGCCGGCGGCCGCGCGCCATCGGAGCGAAGCCGGCCCCACACGACGGTGCGGCGCACGGCGTTCAGGACGTCGAAAAGGCCGAGCAGCACATTGTTGCGGCTCGCCTGCGCGATCTGCCGGTGGAGCAGGTTGTCGAAGTTCTCGTATTGCCGCCAGGTGGCGACTTCGCGCGTCTGCGCCAGCGATTGCCGCATCGCGGCGATATCGGAGAGCGTGGCGTGCAGCGCGGCCTCGCGCGCGATCTCCGGCTCGATGATCAGGCGCGCGCGCATCACGTCGGCCGGGTTGGTGCGGCCGGCGATCTCGGAAATGCCGATCGTCTCCTCGACCGGGCCGCTGCCGACGAAAGTGCCTTTGCCGACGTGGCGCCAGATGCGGCCGTCCTTCTCCAGCACCGCCAGCGCCTTGCGCAGGTCGCCGCGCGACACGCCGAGGCTCTCGCACAGTTCCCGCTCCGAAGGCAGCCGGCTTTCGCCCGAAAGGTCCATCTGCGCGAGATAGGCCTGAAGCTGCACCAAGGCGGCATGGCCGCCATTCCCGCCAACATCCATCGATTTAACCAATTCGCGCATTGATTCCCATTGCTGGTGTTAAGACGATTGGTCCAAGGCGTCAATATCCAGAACTTGCGTCGTCGCAGGCGGATTACAACAGATTTATCCTTGACCAATTCATGCCGCAGGCTTAACCAATAACATTATTGGTTACAAAACGGGAGGAATAAAAATGGCCAGCCTGTCCAGACGTACCATCCTTGCAACGGTCTTCGCCGCGGCCCTGGGAAGCGCGGCGCCGTTGTCGGCGGCGAACGCCGGCGACATGCGCATCGCATTCGGCGATCTGCCCGGCATCGAATCCATCCAGACGCTTGCCGCGATCGAGCGCGCCAAGGAGCGTGGCGTCAACGTCGAACTGATCATCCTCAACGACGAGGACCTGGCGACCCAGGCGATCGTCGGCGGCCAGGCCGATGTCGGCATCGGCGCGCCCTATACGCTGATCCAGAAGGTCGGCGTGCCGATCCGCATTTTCGCGCAGATTTCGACGCAGCGCTTCTTCCCGGTGGTCAACGGCGAATTCTACAAGACTTGGAAGGACCTGGACGGACAGGAAGTCGCAGTGCAGGGGCGTGGCTCCGGCACCGAGGCCGTCATGAAGCTGATGGCGAAGAACAACGGCATCACGCTCGGCGCGATCAGCTATGTTCCCGGCTCCGAGGTCCGGCGTAACGCGCTGCTTCAGGGAACGCTGAAGGCCTCGATCGTCGATGCGGCCAACCGGCGCGCGCTCGAAGCGGAGGCGCCCGGCAAGTTCATTGTGCTGCCGGTCGAAAACGTCAGCGCGTCGGACGAGACGGTGTTCGCCACGGCCGAGTATCTCAAGAACGGCGCCGCAGACGTCGACATTCTGGTCGAGGAACTGATCAAGACCGGACGCGAGATCACCGAAAAGCCGGCGGTCGCGGTCGAACTGCGCAACAAGTACAAGCTCCTGCCGGATCTCGGGGCGGAAGCCGACACCGAAATCACGGAATACTACAAGGAGACGGCGGAGGCCGGCGCGCTCGCGCTTAACGGCGGCGGCGCAGAGGCGGCGGCCGGCGACTTCGCCTTCTTCGCCGCGGCAGGCCAGATCGAGGGCGATCCCGCAACCCTCAAGGTGGAAGACTTCTGGGATCTCGGACCCGCCGACCGCGCCGTCGCCAAGCTCGGCAATAAATAAGCGGCCGGCATGATGGCGACCAATATCAGAACAGAGGGCGAGGCGGTCGGCCTCGCTCCCCTTTCGGGGCGGGGGCAGGCGGTAGGATGGGGCGACCGCCCCATCCTGCTGCGCCTCGTGTCGATCGCGCTTTTCGCGGGCCTGTGGGAGATCGCCGGGCGCATCCCCGTCAGCTTCGCCTTCCCGACCTTCTCCGACACGATCGTTGCGTTTTTCGGGTTGATGGCCGACGGCAGCATGCCCAGCGCCTATCTCTCGACGCTGCAGCCGCTGCTGCTCGGCGTCGTGCTGTCGGCCTTCATCGGCGTCGGGCTCGGCACGCTCTGCGGCTTATGGCGCACCGGCGAATGGCTGGCGATCCCGATCTTCGTCGTGCTGCAGGCGGCGCCGGTCGCGGCCTTCATCCCGATGGTGACCTTCGTTTACGGCATCGGGCTAACCTCCAAGATACTTGCCGTGATGATCCTGGCTTTACCTGTCATCGTGCTCAACACCTACAAGGCAGTGCGGAACGTCAACGAATCCCTGCTCGTCATGTGCCGCTCGTTCCTGGGCACGCGCTGGCAAAGCGTCATCAAGATCATCCTTCCCGACGCCAGCCCGGTGATCTTCGCCGGACTGCGCCTCGGCGTGGCGGCCGGCTTCGTCGGCGTCGTGCTCGCCGAGCTTCTGATCACGCCGACCGGAATCGGCGATCTCATCACTTTCCACCGCTCGCGCGCCGATTACGCCGAGATGTACGCAACGATCGGCTCGATCATCGCGCTTTCGACCCTCACGCTGGTATTCCTGCAATGGGTGGAAGTCCGCGTTTTCAGGCCCGAGAAGAGAGGAGCCTGAAATGCGCAGCGCTGTTTTGCTGAAGGAACCATCGCCCATGCCCGCGCAAGTCGATTCTATCGTGGAGGTCAGGGGCATCTCCAAGACCTACGGGGATGTCGAGGCGCTGCGCGGCGTCGATCTCGACTTCCCCCGCGGCAAGCTGACCAGCCTTCTCGGGCCGAGCGGCTGCGGAAAAACGACACTGCTGAAGATCATCGCCGGCCTCATAGAGGCCAATGCCGGGAAGGTCACGGTCAATGGCAAGCCGGTCAGCGGGCCGGGGCCGGAACGGGCCTTCGTCTTCCAGGATTTTGCCCTGATGCCCTGGGCGACGGTGATGCGCAACGTGGCTTTCGGCCTCGAATTGCGCGGCGCCAACAAGACCGAACGCGAGGACAAGGCGCGCCATTATATCGGCGAAGTCGGCCTTGCCGGTTTCGAGAACAAATACCCGCACGAGCTGTCGGGCGGCATGCGCCAGCGCGTCGGCCTGGCGCGGGCGCTGTCGGTGGATGCGGAGGTGTTGCTCCTCGACGAGCCGTTCTCGGCGGTCGACGAGCAGAACCGGCGGAAGTTCCAGGAGGACCTGATCCGGCTGCGCACCAACCAGAACAAGACCTTCATCTTCGTGACGCACTCGATCGAAGAGGCGGTCTACATTTCCGACCGCATCGTCTTGCTGTCGCCGCGGCCGGGCCGCGTGTCGCAGATCATCGAGCCCGCCATCGACCGCTCGGGCGATCCCGAGCGCATCCACCGCGACAAGCACTACCTCGATACGGTCGACGAGATCTGGCAGGGGCTTAAGCAATATGTGGAGTGACCAGTCATGACCGTTTTCGGCTACCGCGTGCCGATGATGGCGTCGCTCCTGGTCTGGTGCGTCGTCTGGGAGATTGTCGGCCGGCTCGGCATCATGTTCATCCTGCCGCCCTTCAGCGACGTTCTCGCCGCCGCGGTCGAACTCGTGCAGACGCCCTCCTGGCAGAGTGCGACCCTCACAACGCTGCGCGCCTTCGGCATAGGCATGGCGCTGGCGATCGTCGTCGGCATACCGCTCGGCATCCTGATGGGCCGGGTTAGGATCGCCGATGACCTGCTCGGCATGTGGGTGAACATCTTCTCCAGCGCGCCGCTATCGGCGATCGTGCCGGTGCTGATGATCCTGTTCGGCTTCGGCGAGAAGACGATCGTCGCGGCGGTGTTCCTGTTCGCGATCTGGATCATCGTTCTCGATACGAGGGCAGGCGTCCGCCACATCTCGCCCTCGCTGATCGAAATGGCGCGGTCCTATGGCGCGTCGAAACCGGCGCTCTATTCCAAGATCATCCTTTGGGCCGCGTTGCCGGAAATCCTGGCCGGCATCCGCCTTGGCCTCATCCGCGGCGTCAAAGGGGTCGTCATCGGCCAGTTGCTCGTCGCCATCGTCGGCTACGGCGCGCTGTTCGAAACCTTTTCCCGAAACTTCCGAATGGCCGAATTTTGGGCCCTCACCATCATCCTTTTTGCCTTCGCCCTGGTGCTCTCCGATCTGATCGAACGGGCCGAAGCCAAAGTCGAATATTACGCAGGAGCAAGACAGTGAACATGCACGGCGCCACTTCGAACTACGTCATCCAGCCGACCGCGATCCCGGCCCTGCCGGTTCAGGGAACCGACAAGTTGTTCCCTGTCCACAGGGTCTATTGCGTCGGCCGGAACTACGCCGCGCACGCCGTCGAGATGGGCCACGACCCGAACAAGGAGCCGCCCTTCTTCTTCCAGAAGAACCCTGACAACCTCGACACATCAGGCGAGTTTCCCTATCCGCCTGCGTCCAACGACGTCCATCACGAAATCGAGATGGTCGTGGCGCTGAAGAGCGGCGGCACCGACATTCCGGTCGAAAAGGCGCTGGACTGCGTTTACGGCTATGGCGTCGCCCTCGACATGACTAGGCGCGACCTGCAGGGCAAGGCAAAGGACATGGGCCGCCCATGGGAGGTCGGAAAGGCGTTCGAGGCGTCGGGGCCGTGCACGCCGTTGGTGCCGGCAAGCGCAATCGGGCATCCCACCCAGGGCACGATCTGGCTGGACGTCAATGGCCAGCGCAAGCAGACTGGCGACCTGAATCAGATGATCTGGAAGGTTCCTGAGATGATCAGCTATCTGTCGGGCCTGTTCACTCTGATGCCGGGCGACGTCATCCTTTCTGGAACGCCGGCCGGCGTAGGTGCCGTCAACCGCGGTGATGTGCTGCGCGGCCATGTCGAAGGTGTCGGCGACATCGAGGTCCGCGTTGTCTGAGGCGGAATCGATCGTCGAGCGGATCGCAGCCGGCGCTGAAGACGCGCCGGCGATCGCAGCGCCCGAACGCGCTGTGATGACGCATGGCGGGTTGCGCCGTCAAATCGCGGATGCCGCGCGGCAGTTGAACGCACGCGGCATCGGCCGCGGCGACCGCGTCGCCATCGTGCTGCCGAACGGGCCGGAGATGGCGACGGCCTTCCTCTCGGTCGCGTCGGCGGCTTCGACCGCGCCGCTCAATCCCGCCTACCGCGCCGATGAGCTCGAATTCTATCTCACCGATATCGGCGCAAAGGCGATCCTTGCCGGCGAAGAAGAGACCGGTCCGGCCGTTGCGGTCGCCGCGCGTCTCGGCATCGGCGTGTTGAGGCTTCATGCATTGTCCGATGCGCCCGCCGGCAGCTTCCGGATCGAGGGCAATAATGTCGGCCAGCCGGCCGTGCCTGGCTTCGCCAAGGCCGACGACATCGCATTGCTGCTCCATACCTCCGGCACGACATCGCGCCCGAAACTGGTGCCGCTGAGCCATGCCAATCTCGCCGCTTCCGCCTCCCATATCGGCGCGACGCTCGGCCTGACCGCAAGCGACCGCTGCCTGAACATCATGCCGCTGTTCCACATCCACGGGCTGATCGCGGCGGTGCTGTCGTCGCTCGCAGCTGGCGGCAGCGTGTTCTGCACGCCGGGCTTCAACGCACTGCGCTTTTTCCAGTGGCTCTCCGAGGCTCGCCCGACCTGGTACACAGCGGTGCCGACCATGCATCAAGCGATCCTGGCGCGCGCCGCGCGCAATCCGGAAGCGCTGCAAGCGGCGAAGCTCCGCTTCATCAGGTCATCGTCGGCCTCTCTGCCAGCACAAGTCATGGCCGAGCTGGAATCGGTTTTCGGTTGCCCGGTGATCGAGTCCTACGGCATGACGGAGGCAGCGCATCAGATGACGTCCAACCGCCTCCCGCCGGGTCTGCGCAAGCCCGGCAGCGTCGGCGCCGCCGCCGGACCGGAGGTCGCGATCATGGCGACGGACGGCCGGCTGCTGGAGCCGGGGCAAACGGGCGAGATCGTCATTCGCGGACCGAACGTGACCGCCGGCTACGAGAAGAACCCGGAGGCGAACGGCTCGGCCTTCGCCCATGGCTGGTTCCACACCGGCGACCAGGGCATGCTGGATGAGGACCGCTACCTGCGTGTAACCGGTCGGCTGAAAGAAATCATCAACCGCGGCGGCGAGAAGATCTCGCCGCTTGAGGTTGACGAGGTGCTGATGGATCATCCGGCCGTCGCCCAGGTCGTCACCTTCGCGATGCCGCACGACAAGCTCGGCGAGGAGGTCGCCGCCGCGATCGTGCTGCGCGAGGGCGTCGTCGCCAACGAGAATGATATCCGCAGCTTCGCCTCAGGCCGGCTCGCCGACTTCAAGGTACCGCGCAAGATCGTCATCCTCGACGAAATCCCGAAAGGCGCCACAGGCAAGTTGCAACGCATCGGGCTTGCGGCGAAACTCGGCCTGGAATGATGCGGATTACAATCTTCGGCGCCGGTGCGATCGGCGGCTACCTCGCGGCGAAGCTTGCTCTCGCCGGAAGGACCGACCTGTCGATAGTGGCGCGCGGCGCGCATCTGGAAGCGATCCGGTCCGGCGGGCTCCGCCTGATCGAGGAGGGCAAGGAAACCGCCGTTCCGGTGCGGGCGGCCGCTAAGGCGGAAGAGCTGGGCGTCCAGGACTATGTCGTGCTCGCGCTGAAAGCCCACTCGCTCGGACCGGCGCTCGACCAGATCGCGCCGCTTCTCGGCGACGACACCGCCGTGGTCACCATGCAGAACGGCGTGCCCTGGTGGTACTTTCACAAGATCGGCGGGCCCCTCGAAGGAAGTCGTATAGCCTCGGTCGACCCCGGCGGAGCGATCTGGGAAAGGCTCGGCCCCGAGCGGGTGATCGGCGCGGTGGTCTATCCGGCAGCCGAAGTGGATGCACCAGGCCTGATCCGCCATGTCGAGGGCAAGCGCTTCTCGCTCGGCGAGCCGTCCGGCGAAAAGAGTGACCGCGTCGTGCGCCTTGCCGAGGAGCTGATCGCGGCCGGGCTCCAGGCCCCGGTGCGCGACGACATACGCGGCGAGATTTGGGTTAAGCTCTGGGGCAATCTGTCGTTCAATCCGATCTCTGCGCTCACCGGCAGCACGCTCGCCGACATCGTCGCTGACGAGAGTACGCGCACCGTTGCCCGCGCGATGATGCTGGAAGCGCAGGCGATCGGCGAAAGACTGGGTGTCCGCTTCCCGATCGATGTCGACCGGCGCATCAAGGGCGCGGGAGCCGTCGGCGCCCACAAGACCTCGATGCTTCAGGATCTCGAGCGCGGGCGGCCGATGGAGATCGACGCGCTGGTGACGGCGGTGCGGGAGCTTGGGCAACTCACCGGTCAGCCTACGCCGACGATCGATCTGGTGCTGGCATTGGTGCGACGCCTCGCCATCGAGCGTGGCTGCTATCCGGGTTAGCGGATTTCTCAAGAACGTCGAACGGCAATCTCGCGAGCATTCTCGACGGGCACCGCTGTTGTGCGACTTCCATCTTTCAGTCTAGCATCCGGACGTCATCAAGGCTCCAGATGGGTGGGACCCATGCAGATCGGCAAAGCGCGCGCGGCCACCTCCGACATCTGCATCGCGACGGCGGATGCCGTTGAAGTGCGCGGAAAAGATCTCTGCGGCGATCTTATGGGGCGGCTGAGCTTCACCGCATATTTCTATCTGCTCCTGACCGGGCGCGAGCCGACCGAGGACCAGCGTTATTTCCTCGATCTCCTGCTCGTCGCCATTGCCGAGCACGGCATGATGCCCACCGTCCAGGCCGCGCGGATGACGCTCGCTGCGGACCCGAACGCACTGCAGGGCGCGCTTGCCGCCGGCATCCTTGGCTGCGGCCCGGTGCTGCTCGGCACCTCCGAGCTCTGCGGCGCGCTGCTGTCGAAGGCCCGGAAACGGGTGGCCGAAGGCGAGGACGCCGATGCGGTCGTGCTGGAAATGGCCCGCGAAATCCGCGAAGCGGGCGGCAAGGCGCCGGGATTCGGCCACCCTGTGCACCGGCCGCTCGACCCGCGCGCCGAACGCATCCTGGAACTCGCCGACCAGCGCGGCGTCGCCGGTCCGCATGTCGACCTGGCCCGGCGAATGCGCGAGGCGGTGGCGCAGGTCTGGGGCAAGCCGCTGGTCATGAACGTCTCGATGCCGATCGCCGCGGTGCTGCTCGACCTCGACTTCCCGCCCTCGATGATCAAGGCTATACCGCTGCTCGCGCGCGCCGGCGGCATCCTCGCCCATCTCGCCGAAGAGCAGCAGAACCCCATCGGCTTTGTGCTTGCCGGCCATGCCGAAGCAGCCGTTTCCTACAGCGGCAGGAACGGAACCTGACCATGTTCGATCCGGAGGTGGAGACCCGCCCCTGGCGCGATCAGGCCAGACAGGACGACGTTTTGTACCGCCGCCAGGTCACATACCTTCTCGCCCGCTCAGCCTTTTGCCAAAGTAAGCTCGGAGCGGCCGGCTTCGCCGCCGCCGATGAGGTCGGCGGTCTGGATTCGATCGAGAGATTGCCTTTCACCGAGAAGGACGAGATCAGGGCGTCTTGCAGCGCCGAACATCCGATCGGCACGCATCTCGCCGTGCCGCGGGAAGAGATCGTGCGCATCTTCTCCACCAGCGGCACCACCGGCACGCCCAGCTACATTCCCCTGACGGCGCAGGACCTCGACAACTGGGTCGTGACGTCGGCCCGGAGCTATTCAGCCTCCGGCATCCGCCCAGGCGAAGCAATCGTCTCGACCTACAATGCCGGACCCTTCGTTGCGGGCGCGGCGCTCGGCGCGTTCGACAGGATAGGAATGACCCACATTCCGGTCGGCACGGGAAATACCGAGCGTCTGATGGCCGCGATCCGCCTCCTGAAGCCGGCGGCGGTGGTGATGACGCCGTCCTACGCGGCCCACCTCGCGGAGTGGGCGGAGGAGCGAGGCTTCGATCTCAGGGGCTCCAGCGTGAAGCGCGTTCTGGTCGCCGGCGAGCCCGGCGGCGGCGAGCCGGCATTGCGGGCGCATCTCGAACAGGCATGGGGCGCGAAGGTGACCGAGGCGATGGGCATCGGCGACATCGGCGTCTCGCTGTGGGGCGAGTGCGAGGAGCAATGCGGCATGCATCTTGGCGGACGCGGCTTTGTCCACCCCGAACTGATCGATCCCGAAACCGGCGCATCCATTCGGATGGAGGACGGCGCGCGCGGTGAACTCGTCCTGACCCATCTCAACCATCAGGCGGCGCCGCTGCTGCGCTTCCGCACCCGCGACCATGTCCAGGTCTGGACCTCGCCCTGCAGGTGCGGCCGTACCGCGCCACGTATTCGCTGTGTCGGCCGAACCGACGACATGCTTCTCGTGCGCGGCGTCAACGTCTTTCCCTCGGCCATCCGCGAAATCGTCAACCAGTTCATGCCCGATGTGAGCGGCATGATCCTGATCAAGCCTCGGGATCTGGGCGTGCGGCAGGAACCGCCTTTGCCGGTGGTGGTCGAACTGGCGAAGGATTATGCTGGCGGTCCGGAACTTGCCGCCCGGATCCAGAAGCGCATCCGCGACGTGCTGGTCTTTGCGGCGCGGGTCGATCTGGCGCCGTGGGGCACGCTCCAGCGCAGCGAATACAAGTCGAAGCTGGTGCAGCGATGACAGCGCCGGCCCGTGGGAGGAGGAATACAATGCGAAAACTTCAATCGCAGGGAGTTCATCACATCACGCTGGTCGGGGCCGACAGGCAGACCTCGATCGATTTCTGGGAAGGGGTGCTGGGCATGCCTTTCATCTTCGAGCAGCCCAATCTCGACCGCGCCTCCGAAAGCCATCTCTACTTCGACCCTGGCGACGGACGGTTGATCACGGTGTTCACCAACGATGACCGCAAGCCTGATCCGACACGGACCTCGACCGACATGGGCTGCGTCCATCACATCGCATTCTCGGTTTCGCGTGTGTCGTTCCTGCAGGCGGTGGAACGGCTCGACGAGCGCAAGATCAAGCACAGCGGCGTCAAGGACCGCGGCTTCATGGATTCTATCTATTTCGAGGACCCGCTCGGCCTTCTGGTCGAGCTCGCCTCCTATCGCTTCGAGCCGCCGCACGGCTTCACCCACGCCGAGGTCCTGATGGAAGCGCACAAGATCAGGGTGCAGCGGAACGAATACGCGATCGCCGAAATCCACCTCGCCGATGCGATAGAGGCGCTGACGGCGCGCTCCCGGCCAACGCTGTCGCCGGATCGCGAACCCAAGAACCCGTATTGAAACCACCAAGGGAGGAGTTGAAATGTCCGAGATCAAGCTCAACGTGATCAAGCCCAGCGTCAACAATCTGACGGTCCGGGTTTTCCTTCGCGCCGCAGGGCTGGAGTTCAGCGAGCACGATGTCTTTGGCCAAACGCGGCAGGCGGAGTTCCTGGCGCGCAATCCGGCGCATCTGACGCCGATGATCGAGGAGACCGGCCTGCCCAGGGGCGCGCTGTGGGAGAGCTGCGCCATCATGCAGTATCTCTGCAACAAGCACGGCCTGGAGGAATTTTATCCCACGGACCCCGCCCGCCGGGCGATGATCGACAGCGCCATGTTCTATCTGGTCGGCACTTTCTATCCCTATCTCGCGCGATCCACCTATCCGCTGCTCGGCTTCCCGCAATATCCGGGTGAAGTCGGCCACAGCGAGGCGGACGTTCCGACCAAGGAAGCCGCCCGCAAGGCAGCTGTCGAGGCCATAGCCGAACCGCTCGGCGTCTTTCAGAGCTTCTTTATCGGCGACCAGCCTTTCATCGGCGGGAACAAGCCGTCCATCGCCGACATCCGGCTTGCCGCGACGCTCGAGTTCCTGGCCGTCATCGACTATCCGCTGCCGGATTGGGCGAAGAAGTACATGGCCAATATCGAGGAAACGCTGGGTGCGGCATACAGCGAGCCCGCCGCCGATGTGCGCGGCTACATCGCTTATGTGAGGTCGAAAGCCGCTTAGCAAGGAGCCTGCTTGCAAATGTCCGGATTTGGACTATATTCAAATCCGGACAAGGGAGAACTTGCATGGCGCGCCTGCTCAAGACCCAAACCGAAATTGTGGAGGCGGGGCCGCAGGTGCTCGACCGGTCGCGTTTCGCGCCGGCCAATCGCAGGCGGCTGAGCGCCCCGGCCTTCCGGACTTTCCTCGCCATCGCCGACCTCTGGGGCCTTGGCGAGGAAGAGCGCCGCCTGGTGCTCGGCTATCCGTCGCGGTCCACCTACCATAATTGGGCTAAGCTTGCCCGCATCCATGGCGAATTCACCCTCGACGTCGACGTGCTGACGCGCATTTCGGCGGTGCTCGGCATCCATCAGGCGCTCGGCGTGCTTTATGGTTCCGAGAAGGACGGCGTGGCGTGGCTGCGCGGCCCGCATGGAGCCGCCGTCTTCGGCGGTCGGCCGCCACTCGCGCTGGTGGCCTCCGGCTCGCAAGACGGCCTGCTCACCGTACGCCGCTTCCTCGATGCAGCGCGCGGCGGGCTCTACATGGAGCCGAACGCGGCCGACGCCGCATTCGAGCCCTACAGGGAAGCGGATATCGTCTTCACGTGACCGAAAAGCTTTCGCCGGCGCCGCAGCCGTCGCACCGGCTGATCCCGTCGCAATTCCCACCTATCGGGCTGTTCGACACGGTGGCTACAGCATCGGACCTGGAGGCGGTGATGGACCTCGCCGGATGGACCAACGACCGCCTCGTCGCCGAACGCATCGGCCGCCTGCCGGAACATGAATGGGTGTTCGGTCGCGCCAATGCCAGCATCGTCATGGCGGCGTTCCTGCATGTCGCGCCGGCCGGGATGCGCTTCAACGGCCCCGAACTCGGGGCGTGGTATGCAGCAGCCGACGTCAAGACGGCGATCGCCGAGGTCGGCCATCATCTGCGCCGTGAAGCGGTCGCCCGCAACGCGCCGGCAATGCGGCGCACCTACCGCGCCTATTCCGCCAGCCTCAGCGGCGCTTATGTCGACATTCGCAGCCTGCAGGCCGAAAGGCCGGAACTCTACGCGCCCGACAGCTATGCCGCCTCTCAAGCCTTCGGCGAAGCTGTCAGGGCTTCGGGCGGCGACGGCATCCTCTACGACAGCGTCAGGCTCAGCGGCGGCATCAACATCGCGGCCTACCGGCCAAGCAAAGTGCTCGACGTGACGCAGACCGACCATTTCGAGATTTCCGTCTCCGCAGCCGAGCGCCGGATTGAAGCGCGCAAGCTGAAAGCGGCGTAGCGGCAGGCTATGGCTGGGCCGGCCTGTTACCGAGCGCCTTGCCCATCTCGCGGACGGCGGCGATCTTGGCTTCGAAGACGGACCAGTCGTCGCTTCCGGCGATCGGATCCCACAGCCCCTCGACCTCGTCGATCAGCATGGTGCAGGGCCGCTGCCGCGAAAAATACGGATGCCTGAGAGCGGCCTCGTCTGCCGGCTGCAACTGGGCAAAGGCGGCGCGGACCGGAGCGAAAGCTTCCATTGCATAGAATTCGGCGGACGGACCGGCCTCGGCCCGGGCGCTGCTCGCCAGCCCGCCATACCAGTCGAAAAAAGCCTGTTCGAAGGGCGCCTTGCTGGCATGCAGGAACTGCCACCAGGCCTGTGCCAGGGCGGCGGCGTTCTCTTCGGAAGCCGGAGCGAGCCCGAGCCGGCGAAGCAGGTTTTTCGAGAACTCTGCCTGGAATATCCCGCCGAAGCCGCCAAGCACCCGTTCTAGTTCGCTTTGCTGCGCGAGCGGCAAAAAGCATTCGGCAAGCCGCGTCATGTTCCAGAGCAGCGTGTCGGGCTGCCTGCCATAGGCGTAGAGGCCCTGATGGTCGAAATAGGCGGCGGTGAAGCCCGGCTCCAGCACCGGCAGGAAGCGCCAGGGGCCGTAGTCGAAGCTCTCGCCGGTGATGTTGATGTTGTCGGTATTCAGGACGCCGTGCACGAAGCCGGCGACCATCCATTCAGCACCCGTCCGCGCCACCAGCCTGCCGACATTCTCGACGAAGGCGACGGCCCGGCCGGCAAGATCGTCGCGCCAGATCTCCGGCATGTAGGTCCTGATCGAATAGTCGAGCAGTTTTGCGATATCGTCCTTGCGGTCGAAATAGAGCAGGCGCTGGAAGCTGCCTATGCGGATATGCGAATGGCTGAGCCTGACCAGCACCGAAGACCGCGTCGGCGAAGGCTCGTCGCCGCGCATCAGTTCCTCGCCGGTCTCGATAAGGCTGAAGGTTTTCGAGGTGTTGACGCCGAGCGCTTCCAGCATCTCGGTGGCCAGTATCTCGCGGACGCCGCCCTTCAGCGTCAGCCTGCCGTCGGCCGTTCGCGACCAGGGCGTGCGGCCGCTGCCCTTGGTGCCAAGATCGAGCAGCCTGCCGTCCACCCGGTCGTGCAGTTGCGCGAACAGGAAGCCGCGGCCGTCGCCGATCTCGGGATTGTAGACGCGAAACTGATGCCCGTGATAACGCAGCGAAAGCGGCTGCCGGTAGCTGCCGGGCAACGGCCGGAACCGGCCGAAATGGTCGATCCACTCATCCTCGCCGAGTTCCCCCAGCCCGACGCGCTCGGCCCAGCGCTGGTTGCGCCATCTGAGCACATGCTTCGGGAACGGGGCGGGGGCGACAATGTCGTAGAATTCGTCGCCCAGCGCCACATGGCTTGTCGAGGGCCGATAGCCGGCCGGCAGGTTCTGGCTATCCATCGGGCCTCCGCTCTTCCGGTCAGACCTAAGCCAGGCAGCCGCCATGTCAACCGCCATCGGTGGACCAAGGCCCGCGGACATCCAGGATCAATGGCGGTTTACCGGCCGTTCACCAATCGGAGGCGATGTTGCCGCGTCGCTCAGTATCTGCGTACGCGACAGCACCGACGGTCCCGGCCCTGGCTTTCCCCAGGCCGGGACCGTTTGCTGTCGGAGACCGCCTGAGAATTCGCTCCGGCGAGGCAGATAGCGTGGTCTTCCTAGCTGACCGCCAGAAGCAGGAGCAGATAAGCCAGCACCATGACGATCAGCGAACGGAAGGCCATCGTCACGTAGCGGTATTTGACCGTGGCGATCAGCGACAGGCTGTCGATGTTGGCCAGATATTCCTGGAAGATGAAGTCCGGGTCGTTGCGGCAGCCGGCTTCGAGCACCATCGCCCGATGCGCCTCCCAGCCGCCCCAGAACAGCGAGGTCGACCCCACACCCCGCCTGGGCAGCACCACAAGGATGGCCGCAACCAGCGCGCACGATGCTGCAAGCGCCATGCCCCCCGAAAATATCACCAGATGAAATTCGGCATCGACGTAGCGCTGCCATTTGAAAGCCGCCCGGCCTTCCGAGGAGGTAATCAGGAACGCCAGCATGAAGGTGAAGATGTAGGCGGCCTTCTGGTCGGCGATCTTGATCTGGTCGTAAAAGACATCGTTTATCTTTTTAAGATGATCGACATAATCTTTGCCGATCGGCAATGCCTTCACATCGGCGCCTAAAACGGCGCTCTTCGTCTTTTCCATCACGCCCATGATCTTTTGCCTGCTTCCCGCCCCTGTGTCTTGCCTGCAACGTTTGCCGCATTACACGGATTGCTGCAACGGAATGTTTGACAGTTTCATCGCAGTACCGTCATAAACGCCGTTCCAGGCGGGGGCTCAGGACTGCATGCGGGGGACTATTCGTGTTTCGCTGGCGTTGGCGACGTTCGCCTGCGCGCAGCAGGCGGCGGCCGATCCTGTGCCGCGCACTTTGCCGGCTGCGGGGTCTGTCATCGCCCGCAAGAGCGGCGAAGAGGTGCGCTTCATCGACGTGTCGTCGTGGCAGGCCGTCGACCTCCGGCAGGACGTGGTGGCCGGCGATTACCTGCGCACCAACGCCAATGGCAGCCTGGCCGTGCTGTTTTCCGACCGCACCCAGATGCGGCTCGGCCGCAACACCACGCTTCTGGTCAAGGAGATAGGCGCGGCCGCGGACACCCGCTTCGCGCTGGAATCCGGCTCGATCTGGGCGCGGGCCGAGCGCGGCGGCGAAGGCCTGACCATCGAAACGCCAGCTGCGGCCGCCGCCATCCGCGGCACTGACTGGACGATGACCGTCGACGGCAACGGCCGTACCTCCCTGACCGTGCTCGAAGGCACGGTCGAACTCGCCAACGAATTCGGCTCGGTCAGCGTGGCCGAAGGCGAGGCGGCTGCCGCCAGCATCGGCTCGGCGCCGACGAAGGTGGTCATCGTCGATTCCGATGATCGCGAGCAGATGCTGTTTTATCTGTCGCTGCGCAACGCGTTCGGCTGGATGCCGGTGTCGCCGCTGTCGAGCCCCGACATGCGTGCCGAGCGGGCGCGCATTGGCGCCAAACCGGGGCAGGCGCGCAGCGCGGAAGAGTGGCTGACGCTCGCCGAAGTCTCGATGAGCTATGACGGCAAGCGCGCCGCCCTCGATGCGGCGGCGCAGGCGCGGGCCTTCCGCCTCACTGCCGCCCAGAAGGCGCGGCTGGACCTGATCGACGCGCTCGCTGCGGGGGCGGCGCAGCAGTACACGCAAGCGGCACAGCTTTTCGAGCGCGCGGCGCCCCGCCTCGATGCGAAACGCCGGGCAATCGCGCTCTATGGCGCCTATTTCGCACGGTCGCTCGCCAACCCGGATCATGTCGAGCAGCCGCCCGCCGTGCATGGCGGCGGCCCCTATGCCGCGCTCGTCGAGGCCTGGACCGCCGGCTTCCTGAAGGACATCCCGGCCGGGATCGAGGTTATCAGGCGAGCCGAAACCCAGTACCCGGACGACCCGTCGCTGCCCGGTTACCGTGCCATGCTCGCCATCCTCATCGACGATCGCGAGCAGGTGAAGGAAGCAATCGCGCGCGCTCTGGCGCTCGATCCCGACGATCCGATCGCGCTCGAGGCGCGCGTCAACTACAAGGCCGGTGTCCAGAGCGACATCGAAGGCGCACTGGTGGACGCAATGCGTGCGTCTGACATCGCGCCAGGTTCTACGACGATTTGGAATGCGATCGGAAATCTGCAGAGCACGCGCGGCGGCGAGCGCGAGGCGGAGGCCGCCTATCTGCGCTCCATCGACCTCGATCCGAACGCCCCCGTGGCCTACGCCAACCTCGCGATCCTCTATCTCGACCAAGGCCGGGTGAAGGAAGCCAAGGTGCTGATCGACAAGGCGATGGCCGCCGATCCTGCCTTGGATCTCATGCTGGTCGCCCGCGGGCGCTATTATCTGCAGACCGGCGAGATGGACAAGGCGCTGGAGGATCTGCTCGCCGGCACAACGGCCAACCCGGCCTATGCTCAGGGGCTTCTGCTGCTCGCGGCCGGCTACTACGAAAGCGGAGAGCGCGAGCCTGCTGAACAGGCGCTCAAAAACGCTGACAGGCTCGATCCGAACGATCCGGTAACGTCGAATTTCGAAACCGCCATCGCCATTGATGCCTACGAGTCCGATCGCGCGATCAGAAGCGCGCAGGAAGCTCTCAGGCGCGCGCGGGCGCGCGGCGGCGACTACGCGGCGCTCAGCGCCAACAAGGATACAGGTTCGACACTAAACGACGCTTTCCGACTTCAAGGGCTGGACGCATGGGGAAAATACTACGGCCAGGCGGTATTCGATCCCTTCGCCGCATCCAGCTATGTCGACCAGACGCTCGCAGGCAGCCGGGACCCATTTATCAATGACGCGACTTTCGGGAACCTCGCAGTCGAAGCCGACACCAACACCTCGAGCTTTTCATCGTTCCTGCAAGGTCTCATGCTCGACCCGTTCATGATCTCCTCTCGGTCGAGAAGCGCGAACCTGATCCGCAGACCCTTCTTGGAGGCATCAATAGGGGCTGGCTTTACGAGCACCGCCAACGCCGATCCCGGCCTGACGACCGAAGTCGAGCTGCAAGGCTTCAGTCAGACCCCGCTGCCGTGGAGTTTTTACGGGACGTTCGAAACGCGCGACTTGAATGATACGCGCTTCACTACCATTCCTGGTCCAATCGACGCCCAGGTGGACGCCAGTTTCGAAGACGCTAGCGGCACAGGCTACTTTGCCACGAAGCCAACGCCGAACGACCGAGTCGTTGCCTATCTGTCCGTCAGTAACAACACGTCCGATTTCGGAGCCGCCACGTTTGATCCATCTATATTGGAGCCACCGGTGACGGGTGTACGAGTACCCTTGGAAAAGCAAACTGAGAGCGGCAACGCAGCTGTCGCGTGGAGCCACACCTTGGGTTACCACAATGTCGCGAACGCCGCGTTGTTTGTCTCGGTGCTCAATCAGAAGAGCACCGTTGGAGAACTGCTCGACACCGATATCGGTGCGATCGGAAGCACCTTAGACACGGAAACTGAACAGCAAGCTTTTCTCGGCGCGGTGAACCATTTCTACGGTGTAGGCGATCTCACCCTGCGCTACGGCGTGGAAGGTGGGTTCTTGGACCTCGGTGAGGATACGTCGACGACAATCTATCTCGGGCCGTTCCCCTCTATAACGGTTCCCATTTCTTCCGTCGAAGGGACAGTCGACATCGGGCGCGCCTATTTCGACGCGCTCTACGACGTCAGCCCGACCGTCAAGGTCGAGGCAGCACTGTTTGGAACCTATCTCGACGGCGATGGCATCAACGTGGAGCGGCTGGAGCCGCGCTTTGGCGTCGCTTGGGCGCCGACGGAAGGGCATTGGCTACGCGCTGCTTTCCTGCGTGAAACATCTGCAATCGATTCCACCACTTTGGCACCAATTGGCATTCTGGGCATCCAGCCCAATCAGACCCAACTCGGCGTAGGAGGATATTCCGACACCTTCGCGGCCCAGTGGGACGCCGAGTGGTCGGACCGTCTGTTCACCAGTGTCGAGTACCAACACCAAGACATGCACGACCTAGCGATAGAGGTTCCCCTGGCCATCGGCACAGTCGATCTCAGCGAAGGCCGCATCGACCGCGTCAGCGCAACGGCCAACGTATGGCTGGGCAACGGCTTTGGCGCCTTCGCGACTGCCGCCTACGCCGATTCAGAAATAAAGGACCCTGCGAGCGCGGGCTTTGGTGCGGCCCTGCCTTTCGTGCCGGAGATTTCCGGGCGCGTGGGTATGACGTGGGTCCATCCCTCAAATTTCAAGGTCACCGTCGCGGCCACCTATGTCGGAGAGCGTGCAAGCGAAGTCACGGGCGGTCAGCTCGGCGACTTCTGGACTGCCGACGCCTTCCTGACTTGGGAGCCGTTCGACAAACGTTTCGAGCTCGAACTCGCCGGCTACAACCTCTTCGACGAGGAATTCGAGGTCTTAGCCAACACGCCCGGCTGGGGCCGCAGCTTCGTAGGCTCTTTCAAGGTCCGGTTCTGATGTTTTTCGCCGGCCCGTGGTGGAAGGGCCTTGGCGCTTCCGCATCCGGTGCGCCGCGCCGCAACGGCGTTCTGGCAATCGCGCTTGCCGCGGCGCTCATTGCCGCCGGGCTGTCATTCCTGACGCCGTGGCGGCTCGTCGAGGCGCGGGCGTTCGATTATCTATCGACGATCGCGCCGCCGGCGCGGCCGGCCGATGGGCCTATCATCGTCGCCATAGACGAGCCTTCGCTGGCCGAAATCGGCCTGCAATGGCCGTGGCCGCGCGATCTGCACGCCAGGCTGATCGAGGCGCTGCGCCGCGCCGGTGCCAAGGCTATCGGCATCGACATCATCTTCGCCGAGCCCTCCAGCTCCACCGCCGACGAGGCTCTGGCGGCAGCGCTCGGGCCGGATGTGGTGCTGGCCGGCGACGAGACCTTCATCGAGACCGTGCAGGCGGCGCAGCATGTTCGGGTGGAGCCACTGGCCATGTTCACCGCGACGGGCGCTGCGACCGGCATCGCCTCGATCTCGCCCGACGGAGACGGCATATTGCGGCGCGTGCCCGGCTATGGCGACGGCTTCGCGGCACAGCTCGCCGGGGCGGCGGGCCGCCCGGCTGCCGTCCCCGTCGGCGCGCTTATCCAGACGTTCGGGCCTTCGCGCACCTACCCGACCGTCTCCTACTACCAGGCGCTCGATCCGGACAATTTCCTGCCGGAAAACCATTTCCGCGACCGGGTCGTCATGGTCGGACTCAGCCTGCAGAACGCGCCGACGCTTTCCGAAGCCGGGGCCGACGTGCATGCGACGCCCTTCACCATCCGCACCGGCAGGCTGGTCGCGGGCGTCGAGATCCAGGCGACGGTCTTCGACAATCTCGCGGGGCGGCTGTCCATCGGCCGGGCCTCCACTGCGACGGCCATGCTGTCCATCGCGCTCGGCGCATTGGCCGGCGCGATACTGGTGTGGCGGCAGACCGGATGGCGGACGCTCGCGGGCTTCATCATCGCGGCGGCCGCGCTGCTTGCCGGCAGCTATCTGCTTCTGCGCTTCGGCCGCGTCTTCGTCCCGCCGCTGGCGCCGGCGCTGGCGATGGGGGTGGTGGCGAGCGCCCAGAGCGCACGCGATTTCGCGGCCGAGCGCAGGATGCGCCAGGGCATCACCCGCGCCTTCTCGCAATATCTGTCGCCCGCCCTCGTCGAGCGGCTGGCGCGCGATCCGTCGCAGCTTCGCCTCGGCGGCGAGGTAAGGGCGCTGACCATCCTGTTTTGCGACATTCGCGGCTTCACCACCATCGCGGAAGGCATGAAGGGCGACCCGGAGCGGCTGACCACGCTGATAAACCGGCTCCTGACACCGCTTTCGGAAGTGGTGATGGCGCATGGCGGCACGATCGACAAATATATAGGCGACTGCCTGATGGCGTTCTGGAACGCGCCGCTCGACGATCCCGACCACGCCACCCATGCGGTCGAAGCGGCGCTCGGCATGATGCAGGCGCTCGAAGATCTGAACGGCGAGTTGCGGGCGGAGGCCGAGGCGCGCGGCGAGACGCCGATTTCGCTGCGCATCGGCATCGGCATCAACACCGGCCATTGCGTGGTCGGCAATGTCGGCTCCGAGCGCCGGTTCGACTATTCCGCCCTCGGCGACGCGGTTAATCTGGCGTCCCGGCTCGAAGGCGCGTCGAAGGATCTCGGCGTGCCGCTGGTCATCGGGCAGGCCACCGCCGAGCAGGTTTCGGAGCGCATCCCGCTCCGAAAACTCAAGGAGATCACCGTGAAAGGCCGCGCCGAACCGGTCGTCGTCTACGCGCCGACGGCGCTGGACTGACGCTCAGCAACGCGTTCGAACATGATCGTCGGCTCGTCGTGATAGGTTGTCCGCGCGATTTCGCGATAGCCGCATTTCCGCGCGACATTGATCGAGCCGGCGTTGTCGGGATCGATGATGCAGACGGTTTTCGCGCCGCCGAAGCGGCTGTCGCTCCACGCGGCCGCTGCGCCGACGATTTCGGTGGCGAAGCCCTTGCCATGCGCGGCAGCGATCAGCCCCCAGCCGGCCTCCGCTCTTCCCTCGAGTGAGGGCTGGATGTCCCGCTTCAGGTCGTGGAACCCCGCTTCGCCGATAAAGCGCCCGGTCGCCTTTTCCTCCACCGCCCAGAAGCCGTAGCCGATCATCGCCCACATGCCGGGATGGCGCAGGAAGCGTAGCCAGCTTTCCTCGCGCGTGCGCGGCTTGCCGCCGGCAATGAAGCGCGTGACGACCGGATCGGCCCACATGGCGGCGTAGTCGTCGAAATCGTCGAGCCGGTGGGCGCGCAATATAGTGCGCGGCGTTTCGATGACGGGAATGTCGATGGCGACAGGCATTGGCTTCTCCGCATGCAGGTTCCTGCACGCTACTCCTTCCGATGCACGCCGGATGATGCCAGCGCCTGGTACTGAATTCCTCCAGCATTTTGGGGTTGAAGTCAGTGGCGGTCACCGCGCCATGCCATCTTCATGTAGATGTCGCCGCGCTCGAGTTCGTCCAGCATCTGGTCGAGCCGCTTGCGGCGGGTCTCCTCGCGCTTGGCCCGCGCGATCCAGCCGAGATAGTCGTTGCGCTGGTAGTCGGGACGCGCCTCATAGGCGGGAATCAAACCGCGCGCCCGAAGCTCCTCGCGGATGTGGTCCGGCATTGGGTTGATGTCGCGCGTGAGTGCCATTCCCGGAACTTAGTTTGATGCCGCCGACGATCAAGCCGGCCAACCGGCGGTTGCCAAAGCCGGATTTACGAGGCCTATTTCTCCGGCGTTCCAACACTGCGGAGAATACGCATGGCGACCGATCTCGTTCTGGCGATATTCCATCATTTCCTGGCCTTCCTGCTTGCTTCCGTGCTCGCCACCGAATGGGCGCTGGTACGCCCCGGGCTCGGCGGACGCAATCTGGCGCTGCTCGGACGCCTCGACGCCGCCTATGGCGGGATCGCTGGGACGCTGATTGCCGTCGGCATCCTGCGCGTCTTTTTCGGCCTGAAGGGCTGGGAATATTATGTCTACAACACGATGTTCTGGGCCAAGATGGCGTCGCTCGCCGCCGTCGGCATGCTTTCGATGGGGCCGACCGCGCGCATCGTCAGATGGCGCAAGGCGGCGGCCGACCCGGCCTATACCGTGCCCGATTCCGAGATCGAGACCGCGCGCTCTTACATCAAGGTGCAGATCGTCGGCTTCGCGCTGATCCTCATCTTCGCGGCCACGATGGCCCGCGGCGTATTCTACTGAGCGGCCAGCTCGATCGGTTCCAGCGGCTTCAACTCCACCAGCGGCGCCGGCACGCTGTTGGTTTTTTCGGGGGCCTTGCAGAGGTCGGCGATGACGCAGACCTCGCAGTCCGGCTTGCGCGCCTTGCAGACATAGCGGCCGTGCAGGATCAGCCAGTGATGGGCGTGGCGCATATATTCGTCCGGGATGATCGCCACCAGTCCGGCCTCTACCTCCTCCGGCGTCTTGCCGGGCGCTAGGCCCAGTCGGTTGCCGATGCGGAAAATATGCGTGTCGACCGCCATGGTCGGCTGGCCGAAGGCCATGTTGAGCACGACGTTCGCCGTCTTGCGCCCCACGCCCGGCAGGCTCGTTAGCGCGTCGCGCTCGCCGGGAACCTCGCCGCCGAAATCTCGAATCAGCGCCTCCGACAGCGCGATCATGTTCTTCGCCTTGTTGCGCCACAGGCCGATGGTGCGGATATAGTCGCCGACCCGCTCCTCCCCCAGTTCCAGCATCTTTTGCGGCGTGTCGGCGACGGCAAACAGCGCCCGCGTTGCCTTGTTGACGCCGACATCGGTGGCCTGCGCCGACAGCACCACGGCGACCAGGAGGGTGAAGGGGTTGATGTGTTCCAGTTCGCCCTTCGGCTCCGGGCGCTGAACCGAGAAGCGGCGGAATATCTCGCGCACTTCGGCCGGCGTGTAGCGCGAACGGGCACGGAAGCTGCGCGGGCGCGGCTTGGCTTTGGCAGCGGTAGCCAGCTCGCTTTTGCGCTTGGGCTTTTTCATGCGACCTCTATATTCTGTCGGCATGAGCGAGACAAACGCCGCCTCTCCCGACGAGCCGATTTTCAGGGCGCTGCTGACGCCGCACCGCTCGCTCGGCCGCACCGGCTTCATGGTGCTGATGGGCGCGCTGATCTTCGGCTGGCTCGCCACCGGCGCCGTCTTCCTCAGCCAGGGCGCATGGCCGGTTTTCGGCTTCTTCGGGCTCGACGTGCTCCTCATCTACATAGCCTTCCGGCTGAACTACCGCGCCGCGCGTGCGCGCGAAGAGGTGTCGCTGTCTCGCACCAGCCTCGACATCAGGAAGACCGCACCATCCGGCCGGGCCGAGGCGCACCATTTCAACCCGTTCTGGACGCGCTTTTCCGTCGCCAGGCACGACGAGATCGGCATCACCAGAATGGCGGTGGAAGGCCAGGGCCGCGCCGTGGCGATCGGCGGCTTCCTCAACCCGGACGACCGCGAGAGCTTCGCGGCCGCGTTTTCACGGGCGCTGGCCAAGGCGAAAGCGGGCTGAGAAATCATGTCTGGACGCATGAATCGGGTGGAGAAACGCCTTCCAAACCACGATATTCGCGTTCAAGGAGATTTGCCATGAACGCACAGACCGCAATCCTGCAAAAGGACATCACACCCCAGGGCGGCGACTACGAGACCGTCCGCCGCGTGATCGAGAAGATCAGCCTCGACTATCGCGACCAGCCCTCGCTGGAGACGCTTGCCGCCGAGGTCGGAGAGACACCGACGAACCTGCAGAAGCTTTTCACCCGCTGGGCCGGGCTTTCGCCCAAGGGCTTCCTGCAGGCGGTGACGCTCGACCATGCAAGAAAGCTGCTCGACAGCGGCATGCCGCTGCTCGAAACCTCGTTCGAGGTCGGCATGTCAGGTCCTGGCCGGCTGCACGATCTGTTCGTCACCCACGAGGCGATGTCGCCCGGCGACTACAAGACCCGCGGCGCGGGGCTGACCATCCGCTACGGCTACCACATCTCGCCCTTCGGCGTCGCCCTGATCATGGTCACCGACCGCGGGCTGGCCGGCCTATCCTTCAACGATGCCGGCGGCGAGCGGGCAGCCTTCGCCGATATGTCCAGCCGCTGGCCGAACGCCAATTACGTCGAGGACATGGCCGCGACCGCCCCTTACGCGGCGCGCATCTTCGACCCGGCCCGGTGGCGCTCTGACCAGCCGCTGCGGGTCGTCATGATCGGCACGGATTTCCAGCTCCGCGTCTGGGATGCGCTGCTGAAGATCCCGATGGGCAAGGCGCGCAGCTATTCGTCGATCGCCGCCGAGATCGGCGCGCCACAGGCGAGCCGCGCCGTGGGTGCGGCGATCGGCGCGAACCCGCTCTCGTTCGTGGTGCCCTGCCACCGGGCGCTGGGCAAATCCGGTCAATTGACCGGCTATCATTGGGGCCTCACCCGCAAGCGGGCGATCCTCGGCTGGGAAGCCGGCCAGGTCTGCGCGCGCGCTTGATTGCGATACTGCCGGCGATCATTTTCGTCGGCAGTGTCTTTCCATAGGCCGGCGAAATCCGTAGCTTCCCGGGAATCACCGGGAGGCTTTTTTCTTGATCATCGTCATCGGCTCGATCAACCTCGACCTCATCGCCAGCGTCGAGCGCCTGCCCGATCCGGGCGAGACGGTCGCCGGCGACGCGTTCAAGACCGCCCCCGGCGGCAAGGGCGCCAACCAGGCGCTGGCGGCGGCGCGCGCCGGCGCTCAAGTCCGCATGATCGGCGCCGTCGGCAAGGACGCTTTCGCGGCCGAGGCGCTGGCCTGCCTCAGGGAAGGCAAGGTCGATCTTTCGGGCGTCCGCGAAGCGCATGCCGCCACCGGAACCGCGCTCATCCTGGTCGGGGCCGACGGCGAGAACATGATCGCCGTGGTACCCGGCGCCAACGACGCGGTGCTGCCGGGGGACCTCGCCAAGGCGGCTCTGAAAGAGGGCGAAGTCGTGCTCCTGCAGCATGAAATCCCGCAGGCGACGATCGAAGCGGCCCTCGCCGCCGCTAGGGCGGCCGGGGCCACGACGATACTCAACACCGCGCCGTTCCGCACCGAAGCCGCTTCATGCCTCGGCAAGGCCGACTATGTCGTCGCCAACGAGACCGAATTCGATCTTTACGGCGAACTGCTGAAGCTGCGCGGCCGCGACCGCCCTGCCCGGATGAAGAGCTTTGCCGAAAGCACAGGCCGGACAATCATCGTCACGCTGGGTGGCGAAGGCGTGCTCGCCGCGACCCCGGAAAGCTTCTTCGAAGCCCCGGCGCTGAAGATCACACCGGTCGACACGGTTGGGGCCGGCGACACGTTTTGCGGCTATCTCGCGGCCGGGCTCGCATCGGGCCTCCGCCTGGAAGATGCCTTGCGTCGCGCCGCAGCCGCCGGCTCACTGGCCTGCCTGAAACCCGGCGCACAACCGGCCATACCCTTGGCCGAGGAGGTCGACGCGGCGCTGGCGGGCGGCTGACAACCCTTGACGAGCGCCCCGCAAAATGCAGCCCTGATACTCGCAACTATCAGGGGCAAAAGATGTCGCTCGAAGTCTATGTCGCCTACACGCTCGCCTGCATCGTCATCATCCTGGTGCCGGGGCCGACGGTCACCCTGGTCATCGCATCGAGCATGCGCCACGGCACGCGCGCCGGCCTGCTCAACGTCGCCGGAACTCAGGCCGGCATAGCAATGATGATCGCCATCGTCGGCATCGGCCTCAATTCGATGATCGAGGCGATGGGACACTGGTTCGAATGGGTGCGGCTGCTCGGAGCCGCCTACCTCATCTATATCGGCTGGCAGATGATCCGTTCGAGCGGCAAACTCTCGGAGGGCCAAGCGCCGGTCGCGCCGCGCGGCGGCTTTTTCCTGCAGGGGCTCCTGGTCGCCGTCAGCAATCCGAAGACGCTGATCTTCTTCGGCGCCTTCATCCCGCAATTCATCGACCACAACCTCGCCTACATGCCGCAGATCGTCACCATGGGCGTCACCGCACTGGTCTTCGCGGCGTTCTCGGACTCTGCCTACGCCATCGTCGCCGGCCGCGCCGGCAAGGCGCTGTCGGCGCGCCGGGTAAAACTGGCCTCCCGCCTCAGCGGCGGCTTCCTGATCGGCGGCGGGCTCTGGCTGGCGTTTTCGCGGGCGAAGTGAGGCCATGCAGCGGGCTGGAAACGGCCCCTGATACTTGTCAATTGAACGGTCGAGATTCTCTCCCCACATAATCCTTGGTGGTGGGGGATGGGTAATGTTGAAAATTTGCGCGATTTGGCTGCGCGAGAACCTTCGCGGAGTCGCCATTGCTGCTGCAATTATATTGGTCTTGGTGGGTGCGATTGCCGCAATAGAAGCTGGCCGTCCGGTTCCTGTTTCAGACGTGGTTAGAGTGATCGGGACTATCCAAGGTATCCAGCAACTCAATAGTCGTCAGGGGGGAATCACCTATCGTCTGCGTCTGGAGGACGATCGGATCGTGCTTGTCAGCGATAGACGTGACCGGCCGCGCCACTGGGTAGGCTCTGAAATCCTGGTCGAGCAGGCAACATACGAAAACGGCTCTATTTCTTACCGTTTCGTCGATTGAGTGAGCCCTCGGCCGCGTCGGAAAGGCGCTTTCGGCGCGTGTGAAGCTGCTCTGATACCTGTCGATTGAACGGACGATGGTCCCTTCCCACATGATTTTGGTGGTGGGGGAGGGGTCATGTTCAAAGGCTATTGGATTTGGCTGCGCGAGAACCTTCGCGGAGTCGCCATTGCTGCTGCAATTATATTGGTGCTGGTGGGTGCGATTGCCGCGATGGAGGCCTCCCGTCTGGGGCCTGTGAAGTCCATCGTTGCCATGATCGGTACGGTCGAAAAGATCGAATCGATCAACATCGAGCATAAAGCTCAGGGCGTCACCTACCGATACAGAGTGCGATTCGGGGAGAATGAGTGGATCTCACTCGATGATTGGCTAAGACGCCCCATTGGATCGCAAGTCAAGCTTGAGCGCATAGTGCGCGAGAATGGCTCGGTTTCGGTCCAGATCGCGTATTGAGGTCAGGCCGCTTTGGTCAACATTGTCGGCGGCAGATGCTGGCGGGCATCAAGGACTTCCATGCCGACGATATGCCCTTCCGTGTCGTAGTCGAGGATAATTCCGTCCGCGACTTCCTCGCTCTCAAGGACCGGTTCCGACGAAAACCGGATATAGGCCCCGTTCGCGGCAGCATCGTATTCGACTTTCAAGGTCATCACGGTTCCCCTGGGCGACGTAGGTCGAGTCCGTGCACTCAATATCTTATACGTTCCGGCATGGATTCCCGACACTCTCCGCTCGTTCCTCGCTCACGAGGTCGAGAATGACGAATAGCATGATTGCTTCCGCCAATCTCAAACCTCGGCGATTTGCGGAAAGCGTTAGTGGAGGTCGTCATGCCCGACCTCGTGAGCGAGGAACGAGCGGAGAGTGTCGGGAATCCATGCCGGAACGCCGAAGATGTTCAACAATCGAGCAAAGAACGTAGAGCCTTCCCAAGAAGGGGTTCTATCTATGGGACTACCTTTTCCGCAGGAACGGCAGTCGCCTATAGCCTTCCCAACCGCTCCACCAGCAGCGCGAAAAACCCGTCATGGTCGATATCGCGCATGTAAGTGACGTTGTTTTCGCGTTTGGTCACGCCCCACCAGTCGGCGACCGTCATGCCCATCGTCAGTTCGGAGCTTGTCTCGACGGTCACGTTGCAGTCGCGGCCTTTGAAGAGTTCCGGCTTCAGTAGATAGGCGATGACGCAGGGGTCGTGCAGTGGGCCGCCGTCGGTGCCGTATTTCTCCTCGTCGAAGCGTTCGAAGAATTCCAGCATCTCGGCGGTCGCGACGCCGACCCTTGTGCCGAGCGCGCGGAAGGCCGCGACGCGCTTTGCCGTGGTCAGCGCCTTGTGGGTGACGTCGAGCGGCATCATCACGATCGGGATGCCGGATTTCAGCACGATGTCGGCGGCGTGCGGGTCGACATAGATGTTGAATTCCGCGGTCGGCGTGACATTGCCGCCTTCGAAGAAGCCGCCGCCCATCAGCACGATCTCGCGGATGCGTGGCGCGATCTGCGGCGCGCGGATGAGCGCCAGCGCGATGTTGGTCAGCGGCCCGAGCGGGCAAAGCGTCACCGCGCCGCTTTCTTCCCGCATCAGCGTTTCAACGATGAAATCGACCGCATGCTGCTCCTGCTGCTTCATGGTCGGGTCTGGGAGCTGGGGCCCGTTGAGGCCGCTCTGGCCGTGCACCTCCTCGGCGGTCACCAGCGGACGCACCAGCGGACGCACCGCGCCGGCATAAACCTTCGTGTCCGGCTTTCCGGCCAGTTCGCAGATCTTGCGGGCGTTCTTCTCGGTCAGCTTCAGGGGCACGTTGCCCGCAACCGCCGTGATCCCGAGGATTTCGAGCTCCGGGCTCGCCAACGCCAGGAGGATCGCAACGGCGTCGTCTTGGCCGGGATCCGTGTCGATGATGATCTTGCGGGATGCGGGCATTTCGTTTCCTCTTGATGCTGCCGTGCAGACTTGAACTTGTTTGCGGCGCGGACCATATCAGCATCGTCAGGAAAAATGCCATCCGGGTTTTTCCTTTTGAGGTCGCTCTTTGAGGACACGGAAATGAGCCGCATGACGCCCTTTTCGAGCCCGCTTCTGCTTGGGTTCGACGCAATGGAAAAGACGCTCGAGCGCCTGGCGAAAACAGGCGACAGCTATCCCCCCTACAACATCGAGCGCATCCGCAACGCCGAAGGGTCAGGCGAAAGACTACGCATAACGCTGGCTGTCGCCGGCTTCTGCGACGAGGACCTGGAGGTCACGACCGAGGAGAACCAGCTCGTGGTGCGAGGCCGGCAGAATGACGAAACCGAGCACGAATTCCTGCACCGCGGAATAGCGGCGCGGCAATTCCAGCGGACCTTCGTTCTCGCTGACGGCATGAGGGTCATCACGGCTGAACTGAAGAACGGGCTTCTGGCGATCGACCTCGACCGGCCCGAGCCGGAAAAGCTCGTACGGAAAATAAACATTTCGGTGAAAGACTGAAACAATTCTCGCCGGAACCAAACAGCTCTATGGCGGGTTGGTCGTTAAGGACGCCCCGCGAGCAGGAGGCTAACATGGCATATCAAGGCACACGGCAAATCACCGTTTCGAAAGCCGATCTTGCACATCTCGGCGAGGGCTCGGTGGCGTATCTTCGCGAAATCGACAGCGACGAATTGCGGGGCAAGTTCCCCGGCCTGCCGGAAATCGCGCCAAACACGACGCTTTGGGCACTGTTTGCAGCGAACGGCCAGCCGATTCTGCTGTCCGATGAGCGCGACCGCGCGCTGGCCGGCGCCCTGGAAAACGACCTGATCCCGGTCGCGATCCACTAAGCGCGGGCAGTACCCCAACGACAACGGGCGGCCTGGAGCCGCCCGCCCAACGATTTATTCCAAAAGAAGAAATCAGGCCGCGTGAGAGGCCGGCGTGTCCGACAGAAGCGCGTGAATGGCCGCCGCGTCCCTCGTGCCGCGCACCTTGGCGACGGTTTCGGCGTCGCGCAGCACGCGCGCGATGCGCGACAGCGCCTTCAGATGATCCGCGCCCGCGCCTTCGGGCGCCAGAAGCAGGAAAACCAGATCGACGGGCTGATCGTCCAGCGCCTCGAAGTCGACAGGCGCATCGAGGCGGGCGAACACGCCGGTGATCCGCTTCACGCCTGCCAGCTTGCCGTGCGGGATGGCGATGCCGTTGCCGACCCCGGTCGAGCCGAGGCGCTCTCGCTGCAATATGGTGTCGAACACTTCGCGTTCCGGAATTCCGGTGATCGCGGCCGCCCTTTCGGCCATGAGTTGCAATAATTGCTTCTTCGAATTCGCCTTCAGAGCCGGCAGTATGGCCGGCACTTCGATCAGATCGCTGAGATCCATTCCAAAATCCTTTGCTCGTCCCGTCCGCCGCAGGTCCCCCACCCGCGGTCGCCCGGTAGACGCCGTTTATCCCTGTGCGATTTTTGCCGTCGAGGGGTCGATCCAGCCGATATTTCCATCGGGCCGGCGATATACGATATTGATGTGGTCGTTGCCCGCATGGCGGAACACGAAGACCGGACTGTCCTTGGTGTCCAGTTCGATGACCGCGGAGGCGACCGACATGGTCTTCAGCGCCATGGTCGATTCGGCGACGATGGCCGGCGCATAGTCTGCTGGCAGTTCCTCCTCGTCGTCCGAGATCGGCGCCATGATCGTGTAGGCGATGTCGGTGGTTGTGCCGCCATTGCCCCCCGGACCGTGCGACTTCAGCCGGCGCTTGTAGCGCCTGAGGCGCTTCTCGAAGCGGTCGGCGGCGGTTTCGAATGCTGCCGTCGGCTCCTGGGCGTCGCCCGTGGCCTGCAGGGCAGCGCCGCTGTCCAGATGAATCATGCAGTCGGCGGTGTAGCGTGACCCGGACTTCACAACCGTTACGTGTCCGGAAAATCCGCCATCGAAATATTTCTCGATCGTTTCGCCGATGCGGGCCACGATGCGCGCACGGAACGCATCGCCGATATCCATGTGTTTTCCCGATATGCGCAGGGTCATATGAAAACCGACCTTCCTTGCTCAGACATCAACTTTTTCGAGTTTATACCCGTGGCCGGAGCGCACAAGCTTAACGGCGGTTCAGCCGCCGATATTAGGTCCGAACTTTCTGGTTAATCACAGGCCGTCTCCCGACGGGGTCATCTACGCGCGGGCATCAGCCCGTCCCATGCGGGCGGGCTTCTAGTCACTTCATTGCGGCTTGTCAATCAACGTTCAGCGCCCAAACCGGGTTCCGGCTTTACCGGCCGGCGCTGGTCATCGCGCGCTTTTCGCGCCGGCGCTGGACCGACGAGGGAATGTTCATTCCTTCACGGTACTTGGCGACAGTGCGCCGGGCGATGTCGACGCCGTCCTTCTTCAGGATATCCACAATGGTGTCGTCGGAAAGCACGTCGACCGGCTGCTCCTGGTCGATCATCTTGCGGATGCGGTCGCGCACCGCTTCCGACGAATGCGCCTCTCCTCCGCCCGCCGCGGCGATCGCCGCGGTGAAGAAGTAGCGCAATTCGAACACGCCACGCGGGGTCAGCATGTACTTGTTGGCGGTGACGCGGCTGACCGTCGATTCGTGCATGCCGATGGCGTCCGCGACGGTGCGCAGGTTGAGCGGCCGCAGATGCCGCACGCCGTGCAGCAGGAACGCGTCCTGCTGCCGGACGATCTCGGAAGCGACCTTCAATATGGTCCTGGCGCGCTGGTCCAGGCTGCGCGTCAGCCAGTTGGCATTCTGCAGGCACTCGGAGAGAAAATCCCTGTCGGCCTGCTTCCGGGCGGTGCCGGACACCTGCGTGAAATAGATGTGGTCTACGAGCACGCGCGGCAGCGTCTCCGGGTTGAGCTCGACCGTCCAGGAGCCGTCGGCGGCGGCGCGGACCTCGACGTCGGCGACGATCGTGTCCGCCACGCCGCCGACGAAAGCCAGCCCGGGCCTCGGATCGAGAGCGCGAATCTCGGCCATCATGTCGAGCAGGTCTTCCTCGTCGACACCGCAGACCTTCTTCAGGGTCTGGAAATCGCGCCGCGCGAGCAGTTCGAGATTGGCCACAAGCGCACGCATCGCCGGGTCGAACCTGTCGCGGCGTTCGAGCTGTAGGGCAAGGCATTCGGCCAGGCTGCGCGCGAAAATGCCGGCCGGGTCGAAAGACTGGCAGACCGACAGCACGTCGGCGATCGCCGCTTCGTCCGTGCCCAGCCGCTCGGCGATCTCGGCCGTCTCGCTGCGCAGATAGCCGGCGTCGTCGAGCGCATCGCCAAGCTCGTGCGCAATCAGGCGCCGGGCCGGATCGACGAAGGCAAAGGCGATCTGCTCGCCCACATGGTCGCGCAGCGTCACCGCGGCAGCTGCCATGTCCTCCATGTCGAAGACATCCGACGAGCCGCCGGCGCCCGCGCCCACCGACTTCCATTGCGCCGTGAGGTCCGGGCCAAGCCTCTGGGTGGTTCCCGGATCGTCCGGGAAGACGTTTTCGAGCGACGAATCGAGCTTCTCGGCCATCGCCTCGGCGCTCCATGCAGTGTCGGCCGCGAACCACTCCCCTTCGGCCGCTTCCTCCGTCTTCGGAAGCTGATCGGAGGCCGCATCCTCGCGCGAGTCGGCGCGCTCGATCAGCGGATTGCGCTCGATCTCCTCCTCGACGAAGCGCTCCAGCTCGCCATGGGTCATCTGCAGCAGCTTGATCGACTGCATCAGCTGCGGCGTCATCACCAGCGACTGCGATTGCCTGAGCTGCAATTTGGCCGAAAGAGCCATGATCGAATTTACGCCCCGAACCACGCGCCGAAGCCGCGGGGGCGTCGGCAGGAACCAGTCTCCTATCAACTGGCCCGGCTTTTGCTTGTCAAGCGAAACGCTAGCAAAAGCGCCTTACCGGAGCGTTACGCAGGCAAAAACGCGGCGTTTTCGCACCGGATTCGTCGAAATGGCGCGTTAAATGCACGCTTAGAGGGTAAAGCCTTCGCCGAGGTAGAGCCGCCGCACATCGGGATCGGCGACGATATCGGCGGCGGAGCCGTGCTTCAGGATCTCGCCGTCGTGGATGATGTAGGCGCGGTCGATGAGGCCGAGCGTCTCGCGGACATTGTGGTCCGTGACCAAAACGCCGATGCCGCGCGTGGTGAGATGGCGCACCAGTTGCTGGATGTCGGCGACCGCGATCGGGTCGATGCCGGCGAAAGGCTCGTCGAGCAGCATGTAGCTGGGGCGGGTGGCCAGTGCGCGGGCGATTTCGAGGCGTCGGCGCTCGCCGCCCGACAGCGCCATGGACGGCGATTTGCGCAGATGCGAGATATGGAATTCCTCGAGCAGCGCATCGAGGCTGCGCTCGCGCTCCTTGCGGCTTTTCTCGACGACTTCGAGGACGGCGCGGATATTGTTTTCGACGGTCAGGCCGCGGAAGATCGACGCTTCCTGGGGCAGGTAGCCGACGCCGAGGCGGGCGCGGCGGTACATCGGCATCGACGTCACGTCGAAGCCGTCGATCTCGATCTTGCCCTGGTCCACCGGCACCAGCCCGGTGACCATGTAGAAGCACGTGGTCTTGCCGGCGCCGTTGGGGCCGAGCAGCCCGACCGCCTCGCCGGACCTGACGCCGATCGACACGCCGTTCACCACCTGCCTGCCCTTGTAGCTCTTGGACAGGCCGTGGGCGATCAAAGTGCCTTTGAACTTGTCGGCATCGGGACGCAGCGTCGGCGGCGCCGGCTTCGGCTGCAGCCGGCCAGACATGCGCGAGATCAGGGACATGCTGTGCTGCACTACGGGTTCTGTGATCCGGTGGTCTGCGATCCGGGCTGCTGCGATCCGGGCGTGATGGACATCATGACCCGGCCTTTGCCGCTCTCGCCCGTCTTGCAGCCGTCGACCTGCGCCTCGCCGGTCTTCATCTGCACGGTCAGCTTGCAGCCGACCAGCACGTTGGGACCTTCCGACAGCACCACTTCCTTGCCCGAGAGCACCAGCACCTCGGTCTTCATGTCGAACGTGCCGCGGTCCCCGGTTGCGACCTGCTTGTCGGACTTGACGTAAACCTTGTCCTCGACCTCCAGCCGGTCGATATTGGCCGAACCGGTCGCCGCCGAGCCGCCGTCCTTGGCGTAGTAGACCGTCATCTTCCCCGATTTCAGGAGCGTCGGCCCCTGGGTGACGCTGACATTGCCGCTGAAAATGGCGATGTTCTCCGATTCTCGGACCTCCAGCTTGTCGCTTTCGATCTGGATCGGCTCGTCGCCCGACATCTCGAGCCCCAGCCTTGTCGCCGTGCTTTCCTGAGCCCAAAGGCTCCCCGGCGCGGACGCCAGCGCCAGGAGACCCAATGCTGCCGCCGGCAGCCGAAAATCAATTGACCACATCCGGGTCTCCATTTGCCTGTTGTGCCGCCTTCAACCGCTGCGGATCGATGTCCATGCGGACGCGCTTCTCGAATACCAGAACCTTGCCGTTCTCGCGGATCGCCATCGTCTCGGACGTGATCGTCGCGCCGTCCATCCTGATGTCGACCGGATCGCCGGTCGTCATGCCGCCGCCGCCAATGTCGAGCGAAGCCGATTTGAGCTTGGCCGTCATGCCGTCCGCGGTGGTTACCGTCAGTTCGCTGTTGATGTCGAGCGTGTTCTTGTCGCGGTCGTAGACGCCGCTTTCCGCGCCGAACGTCGCCCAGTTTTCGGCGTCGACCGGCAGCTTGGCGCTGATGCCCTCGAGCTGGACGATGCCTTCGTTCTGAAAATCCTGAATGGCGCGCAGCGCCGTCATCGAATAGGGGCGATTGTCCTTGGTGAAGCCGTTGAGCTTCGGATTGGCCATGACCAGCTTGCCGTCCGAGATCGCCGATCCGTCGGTCTTCACCGCCACCGAGGCCGGGGTCATGAGATAGGAGTATCCGAAAAAAACGGCCGCCATGATGACCGCAAGCAGCGGCAGCGCGATCTTGAGCACGCGGACGGTGCGCGAGTGCCTTTGCGCGCGCAGGAAGGCTTCGCGGGACGCGCCGGTTGCTGCGGCGCCGATAGCTTCCCTGTCGCTGCTCGTCTCTGCGGATCCCGCCAAGATCAATGCCTTTTTCTTTCCGGCTTGATGCCGGGCTTAGCCGTCATTGCAAGATCCCCGACATGCGAATGCTGGATCAAGCCTCTGAAAATCGCGAAATTATGGCTGCGCCGCTTCCGCCACCACATCGGCGGACCGCGCATTTGGCGCCATCCGCCGCAAAAGATGTTCCGTAACCCTTGTCCAAGCCTGGCGCAGAAAAACCGGCCACCGCCCGATGCCTGCGACTTACACCCCAATATGGTTATATTTGGATGAATTGTCAGCCCTTTGCGTTGCAGGGATGGAATCCGAAAAGCGGTAGCTCTCGTCAGCGGCTTCCTCTAGAACCGACGGCTACATCAAATGCGAGACGAAACCATGGCACACAGAGTCGACGACCTGATCGACCGCCGCCGTTTGCGGCGCAAGCTGACCTTCTGGCGCATAGCCGCGCTCGCCACCGCGGCAGTCGCCATCGTGGCCGCATCCGCCTGGATCTATGGTGACGACTTCGGCGGAACGGCGGTCGACCACATCGCCAAGGTCGAGATCGAAGGCACCATCACGGAGGATCAGGACCTTCTCGACCTCCTCGAGGACGTCCGCAAATCGGCCTCCGTCAAGGGCGTCATCCTGTCGATCGATTCGCCGGGCGGCACGACCGCCGGCGGCGAGGCGATCTTCGACGCCGTCCGTCGGTTGGCGGCCGAGAAGCCGGTTGTCGCCCAGGTCGGCACGCTGGCCGCTTCCGCCGGCTACATGATCGCCAGCGCGTCCGACCATATCGTCGCCCGCAAATCGTCGATCGTCGGCTCGATCGGCGTCCTGGTGCAGTTTCCGGACGTGACCGGGCTGATGGACAAGGTCGGCATCAAGCTGGAAGAGGTGAAGTCGTCGCCGCTGAAGGCCGAACCGTCGCCGTTCAGTCCGACGACGGAGGAGGAGCGGGCGATGATCCGGGCCATGATCCTCGACAGCTACGACTGGTTCGTCGGCATAGTCGCGGAGCGCCGCCCGCTATCGCGCCCGGAAGCCCAAGCGCTCGCCGACGGCTCGGTGTTCACCGGCCGCCAGGCGCTCGAAAGAAAGCTGGTCGACAGCCTGGGCGGCGAACAAGAGGCCACCGACTGGCTGACCACGAAAGGCGTCCAGCCGGACTTGCGGGTGATCGAGTGGGAACCCGACGAGGACGATTCGGTGTTGTTTTTGGGCAGTTCGCTGGCCGAAATGGCCGGCCGGGCGCTCGGCATGCCCGGTTATGGCGCCGAATTCGTACGCGAGATCGGCGCCGACCGCTTGTTCCTTGACGGGCTGGTGTCGGTCTGGCACCCTTGAAAACGCGCGCGGAGGAACGAAAAAGCAAATAAAATCATCCGCGTACAGTTTGCATAGAAACCATTTGCGAGGGACGCGCTCATGATCAAATCAGAACTCGTGCAGATCATTGCCGCACGCAATCCGCACCTTTTCCTGCGGGATGTCGAAAACATTGTCAGCGCCATATTCGATGAGATCACCGATGCGCTTGCGGACGGCAACCGCGTCGAACTGCGCGGTTTCGGCGCGTTCTCGGTCAAGAACCGGCCGGCCCGCACCGGCCGCAACCCGCGCACCGGCGATTCGGTCGAGGTCGAGGAGAAGTGGGTGCCCTTCTTCAAGACCGGCAAGGAACTGCGCGAGAGGCTCAACGCGCAAAAATGATCTGTCAAATCCGCAGCGTTTGGCTGCGGATGGGCCTTTCCGGGAAAACATATGCTCAATCGTATCCTGCTCGTCGCCGTCGTGGTTCCGATCGCGATCATCCTGATCGCGCTGGCGGTGGCCAACCGCGCGCCGGCTGCTTTTACTCTCGACCCGTTCAATCCCGGCAATCCGGCGCTGACGGTGCAATTGCCGCTGTTCTTCCTTCTGTTCGCCGCGCTGGCGCTCGGCATGATCATCGGCAGCGTCGCGACTTGGTTCCGGCAGGGACGTTACCGCAAGCTGGCGCGGCAGCGCGCGCGGGAAGCCGAGCTGCTGCGCGAGGCGGCGCCACGGCCCGAGCGCGATTCGCCCTCCCTGCCCAAGCCGACCCTTTGAGCGCCTCAACCTTTTCCGGCGGAACCGAGACAAGGACAAAAAGATGCTGACAATTTCGGCCGGCCAGGTCGACCGGGCGCTGACCTTTCCGGGACTGGTCGAGACGCTGCGGACGGCGTTTCGCGAAGGCGCGGTGCAGCCGGTGCGGCACCATCACACGATAGAGCGGCCTACCGGCGCTGCCTCGACGCTGCTCCTGATGCCGGCCTGGACAGACTTCAACGCGGCGGGCGCTACCGGCGGCGGCCATATCGGCGTCAAGATCGTCACCGTCTCGCCCGACAACAACGCCATCCAGAAACCGGCCGTGATGGGGCTCTACCTGCTGCTCGACGGGATTACCGGCGAACCGCAGGCGCTGATCGACGGCCAGCGGCTGACGCAATGGCGCACCGCCTGCGCCTCGGCGCTCGCCGCCAGCTATCTCGCCCGCGAGGACGCCTCTAAGCTGCTGGTCGTCGGGGCTGGCGCATTGTCGCCCTTCTTGGCCAGGGCGCATTCGGCGGTTCGCCCTATCCGCCAGATAAAAATCTGGAACCGCACACACGCCAATGCTGAAAAGGTAGCGGCGGAACTTCGTTCGGAAGGTTTTTCCGCGACGGCCGCCGACGATCTCGACACCGCGCTCGGCGAGGCCGACATCGTCTCCTCGGCGACCATTTCGACCACTCCGCTCATCAAGGGTGCCGTGCTGAAACCCGGCGCACATGTCGATCTGGTCGGCGGCTTCACGCCAATGATGCGCGAAAGCGACGACGAAGCGATCCGCCGCGCGCGGGTCTATGTCGACACCCGCGCCGGCGCGACCAAGGAGGCCGGCGACATCGTCCAGCCGCTGGCGTCGGGCGTACTGTCGAAGGACGCAATCATCGCCGACCTGCACGAACTGGCGCGCGGCGAGAAGAAGGGCCGCGAGACGACCGACGAGATCACGCTGTTCAAGTCAGTCGGCGCAGCGCTGGAGGATCTTGCAGCTGGGGTCGCGGTGTACAGGGCGATGACAAGCTAGGCCCAACCCCGGCGGCCTGGCTACCCACCCCCCCGAACCGCCACGCTCAGTGCTTTCCTACGCCTCCTCCACCGCTTTCGGCGTTCCCCTCCCCGTAAACGGGGAAGGATCAGCGGCGACGTTGGTTCCTCCCCTGCGAAGCGGGGGAGGGGGACCACGCGAAGCGTGGTGGAGGGGGCATTGCCACCCTTCAGTGGATAGAATCCACCCTCATTCCGGCTCGTTGTCAAAAAGAAATGTTTTGGATCAATGGCATATCAGCCGGCGAGAATAATTTCGCACCTGCATTTGTGCACACATCCCGCCCCACCCGCATAATCCTCGGCATCGCCCTTGCGGGAACCGGTTCCGGACCGGGGATCGGTAGGGCGGCGGTGACCTCTCCCCGTGGATTCGGTTCCCACGGGCCTGAGGGCGTCCGACGGGCCGGCATTCCGAGCGAAGCACCAATGCTTCGTGAACGGAAGGCGGATCATCCGCGCGTCATTGTCCATGGAAAGAACATGGAGCGGGGCGCGTGACCGGTCGACCGTGGCGACAGACACCGGCGGGGCGCGGAAGCTGCGCCACGTATTTAAGTTTCGGAAGGCAAGGCCAAGCGCCCCGCTTCCCGACTCCTGAGCCTGTCGAAGGGCTCTAACAATGGCCAGGGCGGAAACGCAGCGTGGCAATGGAGCGGTGTGTGCCGGAGACAGTTTACTTTCTTTCCGCAGAAGAGCAGCAGTCACATGGCCGTCGCGGCGATCAAGCTCGTCGGCTTCGTCATGGTCGCACTGACGCTCGTCTCGATCCGGCGCAAAGACTAGCCTTTGTTGCGCCGCCGGATGCGCTGTGCCAAAAGCGGCCCGATGCCGCCGGGAGACGCCTTTTCTTGAAACCTTCGCGTGACAAACGCCGCGAGAGACGCCCGGAGCGCGAGCGGCCGAAGCCCGCCGCGACGGCGGTCCAGCGCGCCGAGCCGCGCCCGGCGCCGAAAGCCGAGGAACCGGCAGCCAGGCCGCGCGTGCTCCGCCGCCGCGAAGGTGCGTTGCCGGCCGAAAGACTGCCGGTCATCCTCGAAGTCGCGCCCAATGCCGATTACGCGCTGATCGACAGCGGCGGCGGCGAGAAGCTCGAGCAATACGGCCCCTACCGCATCGTCCGGCCCGAAGGCCAGGCGATCTGGCAAAAAGCGCTGCCGGCGCGCGAGTGGCAACAGGCGGACGCGATCTTCACCGGCGACACCGACGAGGAAGGCATGGGCCGCTGGCGTTTTCCCAAGACGCCGCTCGGCGAGACCTGGCCGATGCGGCATGACGGCATCGACTATCTCGGCCGCTTCACCTCGTTCCGCCATGTCGGAGTCTTTCCCGAACAGGCCTCGCACTGGGACCACATGGCCGGATTGATCCGGGATGCGAAACGCCCGGTAAAGGTGCTCAACCTGTTCGGCTATACCGGGCTGGCGTCGCTGGTCGCCGCCCGTGCCGGCGCGGAGGTAACCCATGTCGATGCCTCGAAAAAGGCGATCGGCTGGGCCCGCGAGAACCAGCAGGTGGCCCGGCTTTCCGACAAGCCGATCCGCTGGATCGTCGACGACGCTATGAAATTTGCCGAGCGCGAGGAGCGGCGCGGCAATGGCTACGACATCATACTGTTCGATCCACCGGCCTATGGCCGAGGGCCGAAGGGCGAGGTCTGGCAACTTTTCGAGGATCTGCCGGCGCTGGCCGACATCTGCCGCGCGATCCTGACGCCGAAGCCGCTGGCGGTGGTGCTGACCGCCTATTCGATCCGCGCCTCGTTTTTTTCGATCCACGCGCTGATGCGCGACACTTTTGCGGGCATGGGCGGAACCGTCGAATCCGGCGAACTGGTCATCCGCGAAAAGGCCGCCGGCCGGGCGCTATCGACCTCGCTGTTCTCGCGGTGGGTGGCTGCATGAGTGAACATCGCCACGGTGCGCCGGGCCAGGTCAAGGAGGTCACCAGCCTCGCCAACCCACTGATCAAGGACATCAAGGCGCTGGCGCTGAAGAAATTCCGCGACCAGCAGCATGCCTTCATGGCGGAAGGGCTGAAGCTGGTGATCGACGCGCTCGATCTCGGCTGGTCGATCAAGACGCTGGTCTTTGCCAAGGCTGGGCGCGGCAATGCGGCTATCGAGAAGGTCGCGGCGCGCACGGTCGCCGCCGGCGGCACGGTGCTGGAAGTTTCCGAAAAGGTGCTGACGGCGATCACCCGCCGCGACAACCCGCAAATGGTTGTCGGTGTCTTCGCGCAGCGCCTGATGCCGCTCAAGGACATTCAGCCGAAGGACGGCGACGTCTGGGTGGCGCTCGACCGGGTGCGCGACCCGGGCAATCTCGGCACGGTTATCCGCACCGTCGACGCGGTCGGCGCGAGAGGCGTCATCCTCGTCGGTGAAACCACCGACCCGTTCGCGGTCGAGACCGTGCGGGCGACAATGGGCTCGATCTTCGCAGTTCCAGTGGCGCGCGCCACCACGGAAGCGTTTCTCGGCTGGCGCAAGGGATTTTCCGGCCTTGTCGCCGGCACGCATCTGAAGGGCGCGGTCGACTACCGTTCGATCGACTATTCGGGACGCCCGGTCGTGCTGCTGATGGGCAATGAGCAACAGGGCCTGCCCGACGAGCTCGCCAGCGCCTGCGACAAGCTCTTGCGCATCCCGCAGGCCGGACGCGCCGATTCGCTCAACCTGGCGGTCGCGACCGGCGTCATGCTGTTCGAGATACGGCGTGGCGCGCTGAAGCTGGGCGCGGAGGATACGCGGTGAACTACAGATCGCTTGCAGCCTATGGCGGCCTCGTCGCAGGAGCAATCGCGCTCGACCAGTGGGTAAAGCGGCTGGTGGAAGCCGGGCTCGCCCTGCACGAACAGGTCGACGTCCTGCCCTTTCTCGCGCTTTACCGCACCTATAATACCGGCGTCGCCTTCTCCATGTTCTCCTGGGTCGGCGACAAGGGCCTGATGGTTATGTCGCTCGCCGTCATCGCCTTCGTGCTGTTCCTGGCGAGGCGGACTGAGCCCAACCAGGTCATGGCGCGCATCGGCTTTTGCCTGATCATCGGCGGCGCGATCGGCAATCTCATCGACCGCGCCGTGTACGGCCATGTCATCGACTACATTTTTTTCCACACTCCGGTCTGGTCGTTCGCCGTGTTCAACCTCGCCGACGCCTTCATTTCGGTCGGGGCGTTCGTCGTGGTGCTGGACGAGTTCCTGAACTGGCGAAGCGAGAAGCCGGAGGAGCCTTCGGGCGATTGATTTTGCCTGAGCGCGACCGCAAAGTTGCTATCGATCAAGAGAGAACGAGCGAGGACAGAATGCCCGATACCTTCAAAGCCATCCTCGTTTCGCGCGGCGAAGACAAGAAACAGTCCGTCGCGGTGACGGACATCAGCGAGGCCGACCTGATGGAAGGCGACGTGACCGTCGCCGTCGAAGCGACCACCGTCAACTACAAGGACGGGCTGGCGATAACCGGCAAGGCGCCTGTGATCCGGCGCTTTCCGCTGGTACCGGGCATAGATTTCGCCGGCACTGTGCTGGCATCGTCCCATCCCGAATGGAAGAAGGGCGACAAGGTCATCCTCAACGGCTGGGGCGTCGGCGAAACCCATCATGGCGCCTACGCCGAGCGGGCCCGCGTCAAGGGTGAGTGGCTGGTGCCGCTCCCAGAAGGTATAAGCCCGCGCGACGCCATGGCGGTCGGCACCGCCGGCTATACCGCGATGCTGTGCGTCATGGCGCTGGAACGCCACGGGATAATGCCCAAACGCGGACCGGTCGTGGTGACCGGGGCTGCCGGCGGCGTCGGCTCGGTGGCGATCTCAATCCTTTCCAGGCTCGGCTATCATATCGTCGCCTCGACCGGCCGAACCGAGGAGGAAAGCTATCTGCGCGACCTGGGCGCGACGGAGATCATTTCGCGCGACGAGCTTTCCGGGCCAGCCAAGCCGCTGGCCAAGGAGCGATGGGCCGGCGGCGTCGACGCGGTCGGCAGCCACACACTCGCCAATGTGCTGTCGATGACGAGCTACGGCGGCGCGGTTGCAGCCTGCGGCCTGGCGCAGGGCATGGACCTGCCCGCCAGCGTCGCCCCCTTCATCCTGCGCGGCGTGTCGCTGCTCGGCATCGATTCGGTGATGGCGCCCCGCGAACTCCGCCTCGAAGCCTGGCGGCGGATCGCCACTGAACTCGACCATGCCAAGCTTGCGGCGCTGTCGACGACGATCGGCTTCGACGGCATCATCGACGCCGCCCACCGGATCATGGACGGAACTGTCCGGGGCCGAGTCGTCGTCGAGATGTGAGCCGCGGTAGATCGTCAGCGCTGCTTGGGAAAATCGGCCGCGGTCAGGCGCAGGATCAGCCAGCCGACCAGACCGGCGGCCGTTGAGCCCAAAAGCACACCGAACTTGGTCTCGTTCTGGAGTTGCTCCGAATAAGGGAAGGCGAGCAGCCCGATAAACAAGCTCATCGTGAAGCCGATGCCGCAAAGCACTGACACGCCGTAGAGATGCGGCCATGACGCATAGCGCGGCATGTCGGCAAGCTTCAGCTGGATCGCGAGCCAGGCAAAGCCGAACACGCCAACCTGCTTGCCGGCGAAAAGGCCGAGCGCGATGCCGAGCGGCACCGGTTCCGCCAGCTTGGCGAAGGTGAGGCCGGCAAAGGACACGCCGGCATTGGCGAAACCGAAGATCGGGACGATCGCAAACGCGACCCACGGCTGGAGCGCGTGCTCAAGCCGGTGCAGCGGCGATTCCGGGTGGTCGCCGGCCGAGATTTTGAGCGGGATGACGAGCGCCAGCGCGACGCCGGCAAGCGTCGCATGAATGCCCGACTTCAGCACGAAGAACCAAAGCAATGCGCCAACGACGAGATAGGGCGCGAGATGCTTGACGCCGGCCCTGTTGAGGGCCGCCAGCACCAGCAGCACCGCGGCGGCAAGGCCGAGCATCAGTGGCGAGAGGTCTGCCGTATAAAAGACCGCGATGATCAGCACCGCGCCAAGATCGTCCAGGATGGCCAGCGCCGTCAGGAATATTTTCAGAGAGATGGGCACGCGCGGACCGAGCAGCGACAGCACGCCGAGCGCAAACGCGATGTCGGTCGCCGACGGTATCGCCCAGCCGCGCAGCCGCTCCGGGTCGCCCCAGTTCAATACGACGAAGATCGCAGCGGGCACGACCATGCCGCCGAGCGCCGCTATGCCTGGCAGGACGCGGCGCGACCAGGTCGCAAGCTGCCCGTCCAGGAATTCGCGCTTAATCTCGAGCCCGACCAGCAGGAAGAACACCGCCATCAGCGCGTCGTTGATCCAGTGCAGCACCGACAGGCCGAACACATAGCGGTGCAGCACGTCGAAATAGAGCGGCGCCAGCGGCGAATTGGCGATCAGCAGCGCCAGGGCGGCGACGAACATCAGCGTCAGCCCGCCTGACGCTTCGCTATCGAGGAAGGATCGGAGAATCGATGGCGTGCGGAGCGGGCTTTTTGTCTGCATGGCCCCACATTCCATGAATCCAGCTCCGTCTCAACCGGAAGCAGGCGGAACGGTACCCGCCGCGTCAAATTGCCGGTCAAACGCGGCGTACCGCTAAAATTCGAACGATCGGCCAAAAGCTTCTCTAAGCAATATCTGCTTATGAATTGCGCATGACGGCGGCATTGGGCGAAGACAGGCGGGTACGGGAGGCGGGCCACGCTTCCGGCGGGGGGCCGACGGCGCCGGCGCGCAGCCATATCGCCGCGCCACCGCTCGCGCCCGAGCTTCCGCCGAAGCGGTTTCGCGCGCTCGCCTATGCGATGCTCATCGCCGTCGTGATGCTGGCCGGGATAGCAAGACTGACCGGCGCGCCGGCCTTCATCAGCGTGTGCCTGCTCGCCACCGCCGCCGCCGGGCTGTTCGTGCTGCTTCGCAGCTTCAGGGCGGAAAGGGAAACCGCTTCGATCATTGATGAGCGGGTGGCGCGGAGCCGCGCCGAGATCGAAACCCTCGCCGACCAGATGTGGGAGCTGCAGGAAAGCGAAGAGCGCTTCCACGGCCTGATCGATGCGCTCGGCGACCTTGTCGTGCACCGCGATCGCGAAGGGCGCATCGTCTACGCCAACAAGGTGTTCGCCGAACTCATCGGCGCGGATGCGCGTGATCTTTATGGGCAGGCGCTGTCGGAACTCGGCATCGAGGTTGGCATCGTGCCCGACGCCGCGTTTTCCGACGGTGAATGCCTGAGTTCGACCGACGTGGCGATCCAGGCTCCTGGGGGAACGCGCTGGTTTTCATGGATCGAGCTGTCGGTGCGCGACAAGGCCAGCAAGAGCGTGTCGCACCGGGCGATCGCGCGCGACATCACCGCGCGCAAGCGCGCCGAGACGGCCCTGATCAACGCCCGCGAGCGCGCCGAATTTGCAAACCAGGCGAAGTCCCGCTTCCTGGCGACTGTGAGCCACGAGATCCGCACGCCGATGAACGGCATCATGGGTATGGCGAGGCTCCTGGCGGATACGAACCTGTCGCCCGAGCAGCGCACCTATGTCGGCGCGGTCTCGACGTCGGCCAGTGCGCTTCTGGCGCTGATCGAGGACCTGCTCGACTATTCCAAGATCGAGGCAGGTCGGTTCGAGCCCGAACCTCAGCCCATGTCGCCGCGCGAATTGACCGAAAACGTGGTTGAACTTCTGGCTGCGCGCGCCTTTGCCAAGAATATCGGCCTCGGATGCCATGTCGCGCCCGACGTGCCGCATATGATCACCGCCGATCCGGGGCGCGTCCGGCAGGTACTGCTCAACCTCATCGGCAATGCCATAAAGTTCACCGATGCAGGCGGCGTGCTGGTCACGGTCACCCGTTCAGGCGCCGGCCGTTCCGGCATGATCCGCTTTAACGTCGGCGACACCGGGCCCGGGCTGCGGGAAACCGACATCGAGCGCATATTCGAGGAATTCGAGCAAGCGGACGGAACGTCGACACGCGCGCATGGCGGCGCCGGCCTCGGGCTCGCTATCTCGAAACGCATCGTTACCTCCATGGGCGGAGCGATTTCGGTCGCCAGCGAATACGGCGCCGGGTCGGAATTCACTTTCGAAATTCCGGCGGCAGCGGCAACTGAATCCCAGCAGGCGCGCGGCGCGGTGCTCAGTGGACACCATGCCGTCATCCTCTCCAGAAATGCGGTGGAGGCCGAGGCGATCGCGTGCACCTTGCGCGCCCATGGCGGTACGGTGGATATCGCCGCCACGGTTGAGCAGACGACGGCGCTTGCAGGCCGTTGCGATGCGCTGCTCGTCGACGCCGCGCTCGAGGCGGGCGACGGACGGGTGCTCAAGCGCCTTCGACAGGCTGGCTTCACGGCCGGCGAAGCCATCACGCTGATCGCGCCAACCGACCGCGGCATGCTGGGCGAGTTCCGCGCAAGCGGCTACGCGACTTTCCTGGCCCGCCCTGTCAGAGGCGAAACCCTGCTTCGCGTGTTGCTAGCGGGCGCCGCGCCGGCCGCGCAAGCCCAAACGGCGGCCTCCAAGGCTTCTTCAATCCCTGCGCGGAACGCCAAACCGCTCGGACTCTCGATCCTGATCGCCGAAGACAACGACATTAACGCCATGCTGGCGCGAGCCACCCTGCAGAAGGCCGGCCACAGAGTCGAGATCGTCGGCAACGGCAAGGCCGCGGTCGAGGCCGTGACAGGTGCGGGCCCGAAACACCGCTACGACGTCGTGCTGATGGACCTGCACATGCCGGTCATGGACGGTCTCGACGCTATCGCCGTAATCCGCCGCCACGAGGAGGAGACGGGCGTCGCGCCTGTGCCGATCATGGTGCTGTCGGCCGACAACCAGGAAAAGACCCGCCATGCGGTCCTGGCCCACGGCGCCAGCGGCTTTGTCACAAAGCCGCTCGACCCGGAAGCGCTGGTGGAAGCGGTCGAGGAACAGGCCGCCGCGTAAGTCTTTAGCCGGCTGTTGCAGCCAATCCGCTGGTCGCCTAAGGTCACAATCCTGTTGCATAGCCCCGCTAATTCCGCGGCAAAGGGATGGCTCGAAGGAGATTCGCCCGTGCAGACAGCATTGCCAGAGCTGGACGGTTTCCGAGGGGCCAAAAGCGGCATAGCCCCGCCACATCACCCGGATACGGGTCTCGCGGCCTCGATTCTCGGCCGCATCGGCACTCTGCAGGTGCGGCTTGCGCGCAACGAAGCCGAAATCGCTGCGGCGCAGGAAGTGCGCTACCGCATCTTCTTCGACGAACTCGGCGCGACGGGGGACGCATCGTCGCCTCAGCGCCTCGACGCCGACCGGTTCGACGCGGCCTGCGATCATCTCCTGGTCTTCGACACCGCGCTTCCCGGCCCCGAACACCGCCGCATCGTCGGCACCTACCGCTTGTTGCGGCAGGAGAAGGCGCTGGCCGCCGGCGGCTTCTACTCGGACGGGGAATTCGAGTTCGGCAAGCTCATCGCGCGCCATCCCGGCCAGCGGTTCCTGGAGCTCGGCCGGTCCTGCGTGTTGCCGGAATATCGCTCGAAGCGCACGATAGAACTGCTCTGGCAGGGCATCTGGGCCTATATCAGCCATTACCAGATCGGCGTCATGGCGGGGTGCGCCTCGTTTCACGGGACAGTTCCAGCTGCCCACGCCGAGGCGCTTTCCTATCTGGCGCATCACTGCCGGACGAGCACCGAATTCGACGTGCGGGCGGTGCCCGAACGCTACCGCAGCATGGATCTGATGCCCGCCGAGGCGATCAATATCAGATCGGCGGCCATGGCCTTGCCGCCGCTGATCAAGGGCTATCTGCGGGTCGGCGCGAAAGTGGGCGACGGCTGCGTCGTCGACCACGAATTCGATACGGTCGACGTCTTCGTTGTCATGCCGGTCCGGGAGATCGGCCAGCGCTACATCAGCTACTATGGCGGGGAGACGCACCGTTTCGCGGCATAATCCGCAATTTACCGAGGCCGAGCTTGCCCCGCTTTCGCGAAGCTGGTCCGGGCAGCCGGTTATCTGCCCGAAATTGCGCAAAGCACCTGGTTCAACACCCCCTCATTGAAGGTGCGTGGCAAATCGCTCTGCCGGGTCAAGGATCCGGATACCGTGGTGCTGATGTGCCCGCTGGAGGAAAAGGAGTTGCTGATCGCCGCGGCGCCGGAAATCTATTTCGAGACCGACCACTACAAGGGCTGGCCGGCGATCCTCGTGCGCATCCATGCCATCCCGACCGCCGAACTTGCGCTCCGGCTCGAGCGCGCCTTCGCCATGCAGGCGCCGAAGGCGGTACTCAAGGTATGGCGGAAATAGTCAGGGAATATCGTTCGGGTTCCTTCCCGGCCGGCTGCGATAGGCCGGAAACGACCAGCCGAATTTCAGCGCGCCGCCGCGTACGATGAAGGCTGCCGCGAAGGCGATCAGGGCAGAGGCGACGGTTGGAAATCCGATGAGGTCGGCGCCGGTGAAGACCGCGGCGCCCGTCACAGCCGCAGTCACGTAGATTTCCGGGCGCAGCAGGACTGAAGGCTCGCCTGCAAGCAGATCGCGCAATATGCCGCCGAAGGTCGCCGTCAGCATGCCCATGATAATCGCTATGGTCGGCGAGCCAGTGATTGCCAGCCCCTTGGCCGCGCCCATCACCGAATAGGCCGCCAGCCCGACGGCGTCGAGCCAGAGTAGCAGCCTGTAGCGCGACTCCACGAAATGCGCGGTAAAGAAGACGATGATAGCGACCGCCGCGCAGACCAGCACATAGGCGCGGTTGCCGACCCAGAATACCGGAACGTCGAGGATGAGATCGCGGAATGTACCGCCGCCGATGCCGGTGATGCTGGCGAGGAACAGGAAGCCGATAATGTCGAGCTGCTTGCGCGACGCGGCGAGCGCGCCGGTGGCGGCGAACACGGCAACGCCGGCATAGTCGAGAAGCAGGATGGGATTCATGAGGCGAGCGAATAGGAATTAGCGAATAGCGAATAGCGAATAGGGACTACGAACTGACTGCGGGTCTACCTTACCCCTCAATTCCCTATTCGCTACTCCCTATTCGCTATTCGCTTTCACGCATCCTTCTCGGCCTGTTCGTTCACCGGGCCCGGCTCAGGCGGCGCTTCGTTTGCCGCATGCTTCGGGCCGCCCTTGGCGACGCCGACCATGGCCGGACGCAGGACGCGCTCGCCGATGGAGTAGCCCGGCTGCACGACCTGGACGACCGTGTTGGCCGGGACGTCGGGATTGTTTACCTCGAACATGGCCTGATGAAAATTCGGATCGAACTTCTCACCTTCCGGCTGCAATTTCCTGACGCCATGGCGTTCCAGCGCGGCAAGCATGGCGCGTTCGGTCATTTCGACGCCTTCGATCAACGCTGTAAAGCCGGCATCGCCCGCAGCCTTCGCTTCGGCCGGAATGGCGTCGAGCGCACGGCGCAGATTGTCGGAAACCGACAGCATGTCGCGTGCGAAATTAGCGGCTGAATAGGCGCGTGCGTCCTGCAATTCGCGGGCCGTGCGGCGACGCAGATTCTCCATCTCGGCGGCGGCCCGAAGAGCGCGGTCCTTGAGCTCCTCGTTTTCCTTCAGGAGCCGCACAAGCGCTTCGTAATCGCCATCGACACCCCCGTCATTGGTCTCGGCCGCCGCTTCTGCCGCTTCGTTCTCGTCAGGCGCGCGTTCGTCTTTTATCTGGTCGCTCATCGCCATATCCCGTCATTCGGAAAGGTTTGGAAATTGCGCCCGATATCGAGCTTCGGGTGCCAAAAATCAAGGGGCAAGGGACATCCGCCGCCCCTGAGAGGAGTTGCCGTTCGCCAATTATGCAATCCCGACCGCTGTCCTCGACAGCAGCCGAAATCACTCACTCGATCATGTAAAAATTAATTAAAACTTTACCGTGTTGGCGGGTTGCGCTTGCAACCGGCGACCAATGCAGGAACCTTTGCTTTGCGCAGGGAGTTTCGAAGTAGAACAGAATTGGCCTTGAAATAATGACCCGCGACACCGAACACCGATTGGACCGTCTATCGCCAGAGATCCGGCGGCAGCTTCGCGGCGAACCCATGAGGAGGTATGTCCGGTCCTTTTCGTCATTCGCCGTCAAGCCCGACATACCGAAAAACCTGCGCGATCTGTTGGACCGCTTGGATGATGCCGAGAAGGCCTCCAAGGCCGGCAAGAGCAAGTCGAACGGCCGCTCCTGACGATCTGCCGCAGGCCATCCCCACAATTCGTCGGCTTTCCGCCTTGCACCAGCGTCAAAGGCACGCTTATGGTCCGCGATGAACATGATGCCCCCCAATCTTCCCAGCGGCACGGCCGAACGCGCCTGGCTCAAAATCCTCGCACGCTATCGCAAGCCGGACCGATTGCGCAGCGCCTTCGAACTCGCGGTCACCGTCATTCCGTTCGCGGCGCTCTGGGCGCTTTCCTGGGCGGCGGTCGAATATGGTCATTGGTGGGGGCTGGTGCTTACCATTCCGGCCGCCGGCTTCCTCGTCCGCCTGTTCATGATCCAGCATGATTGCGGCCATGGATCGTTCTTCGCCCATCGCCACACCGACGACTGGATCGGCCGCGCGATCGGAGTGCTAACGCTAACCCCGTACGACTACTGGCGGCGGGCGCACGCGGCCCACCACGCCTCGGCCGGAAATCTCGACGAGCGCGGCGTCGGCGACATCACCACGCTGACGGTCGCCGAATACCAGGCGCTGTCGCGCTGGGGCAAGCTTCGCTACCGCCTCTATCGGCATCCGGGCGTCATGTTCGGCATCGGGCCGGCCTGGCTGTTCCTGATTCAGCAGCGGCTCCCGTTCGGCATGATGCGATCAGGGGTCACGCCCTGGATGTCGACCATGGCGACCAATCTGGCAATCGCCACGATCGCGGCCGGGCTGATCTGGCTGGTTGGTCTTGTCCCGTTCCTGCTGGTCCACCTGCCCATCGTCATCATCGCGGGCGCCGTCGGCGTGTGGCTGTTCTACGTCCAGCACCAGTTCGAGGACACGCACTGGGCCGAAGGCGACGAATGGGAGTTCCAGGAAGCCGCGCTGCATGGCTCCTCGCACTATGATTTGCCGGGCATTTTGAGGTGGCTTACCGGCAATATCGGCATCCACCACGTGCATCATCTGTCCAGCAAGGTGCCGCACTACCGGCTTCCGGAAGTACTCAGGGACTATCCGGAATTGCGCGATGTCGGACGCATCACTATTGCCGACAGCCTGCGCTGCGTGAAGCTCGTGCTGTGGGACGAGAGCCGGCGCAAGCTCGTATCGTTCCGCGAGGCGCACGCGCCGGGGTGAATGCCCCGGAAGCGATCAGCCGGGGGTGTCTTTGACACCTTGCAATTGAAAGACTTTGCGCGGTTCCATGCACTTGTGTAGCATCCAGCGTACATTGGTTCCTGCCCTGAGGGGGCCGTTCCATGGAACGGAAGCTCGCGGCGATCCTCGCCGCAGACGTGGTTGGTTACTCGTCGCTCATGGAGCGCGACGAGGCGGGAACGTTTGAGCGCCTGACGGCCGGCCGCAAGGAACTGTTCGAGCCTGAAATCGAAAAGCGTCACGGCCGCATCTTCAAGCTTATGGGCGATGGACTGCTCGCCGAATTCGGCAGCGTCGTGGACGCGGTAGAGTGTGCGGTATCGCTGCAGCGCGGCCTGGCGGAACGCAATGCCAACGTTCTCGAGAGCGAGCGCATAACGGTGCGGATCGGCGTCAATCTCGGCGAGGTGATCGTTGACGGCGGCGACCGCTACGGTGAGGGCGTGAATGTCGCGGCGCGACTTGAGCAGCTCGCTCAACCCGGTGGTATCTGCGTCTCCGGTAAGGTCGCGCGCGAGGTGGAGAAGAAGCTCGCTTTTGGCTTCGAACCGATGGGCGATCAGCAGGTAAAGAACATGACCGAGCCGGTCCCCGCCTATCGCGTCGTTCTGGACGGCTCGAGCCTCGCCATATCATCGGTCATGCCACTTGCGCTGCCGAACAAACCGTCGATCGCGGTGTTGCCTTTCACCAATATGAGCGGCGACCCGGAGCAGGAGTATTTCGCCGACGGACTCGTCGAAGACCTGATTACCAGTCTGTCCAAGATGCCCGGCCTGTTCGTCATCGCCAGAAATTCCACCTTTGCCTATAAAGGGAAGACGGTGGATATCCGCCATGTCGCCAAGGAACTCGGCGTCCGCTACGTTCTAGAAGGCAGCGTCCGGAAGGCCGCAAACCGGTTGCGCATTACCGGACAACTGGTCGAGGGGACAGATGCGACACACGTCTGGGCCGATAAATTCGAAGGCGCGGTCGAAGACATTTTTGACCTGCAGGATCGGCTGACAGAGAGCATTGTCGGGGCGATGGAGCCTTCGCTGCGGCGGGCTGAGATAGAGCGGGCGCGCCGCAAGCGACCCGACAGCCTCGACGCCTATGATGTCTATCTGCGGGCTATGCCGCATGCCTACGCAAACACGCCGGCCAACACGGATGAAGCGTTGCGTCTCCTCAATGAGGCTCTGCGGCTCGACCCAAACTATGCTGCGGCGCATAGTTATGCGGCTTGGGCCCACGAGCAGCGCTTCCTTCGCGGCGGATTCCATCCCGAGGATAGAGCCGCCGCGCTGAAGCATGCCCATATCGCGCTGAGCATCGGCACCGAAGACCCTCAGGCACTGTGCATCGGGGCGTTCGTCAACGCGAATATCACCCACGACTACGAAAGCGCCATCGGTGCGCTCGATCGGGCGCTGAAAATGAACGCCAATTCGGCGCTCGCCTTCGGTTTCAGCGCCTTGGTGCATATGTTCTGCGAACGTTATGAACGGGCGAGCGACGACGCTCTGAAGGCATTGCGCCTTAGCCCGTTCGATCCATTGAACTACCACCCCTATCTGGCGCTGGCGTGGGTCTGCCTGTTCACCGGACGTTTCGAGGAAGCTGCCAGCTATTCAACTCTGGCCATCCAGGCGAATCCTGGTTTCAGCATACTCCATGCCTCCCTCGTAGCCAGCCACGCCAATCTCGACCGCCTTGATCAAGCGCGCGCGGCAGCCGGGCGGCTGTTGGAAATGGCGCCAGGCTGGACGATTGGCGGTTTCGTGCGGATGGACCTCGTGCGGCCGCATTTGATGGACGGATTTGCTACGGCGTTGCGAAAAGCCGGGTTGCCCGAGTGAGCCTCTCGCGTCCGTTGCTGAGCATAGACATCCGTTCGCCCAGATGAATGGGTGCCGTTTGCGCGACGTCGATGCCCCGGCAGTATTAACGGCCGGCCGAGCCCATCAGAAATCCTTATCGGGCGGCTAAAAATTTCTCATTTGCTAAATTGTGCAATGCACCATATCTGCATGTTGCAACGCAGCAATGAAAGTGGCTTCGGCCAATGGAAAGAAAATGAAGAACGCAATCGTATCGTCTTTGGCCGCCGCAGCGGTTATCGCCACCGCAGTTTCGGCAACCGCCGTAGCGCTCGCCCCCAAGGGCGACGGTCACGTCGCAAACAAGTTCTCGGTCGGCATGCCCGTCCGTCCGCAAATGTTTTACGGACAGGACCCGACAGCCTCGGATCTGCGCCCTGTCAACAACGGCTATGCATTCTCGGCCACGCTCGAAGACGGCAAGCTCCGCCTTTTCCCGCATGGCGGCGCCGGCCGTTTCCCGCGCGAAGCACCCTCGAACTGATACCTGGGTCCGGGTGGCCGGCAGGTCACCCGAACCTCCGGGTGATCTGCGCGCCGGAACGCTACTCGGCGGCCTGCCGCGTCTCGCGCATCATGATTTCGCCATGCGAGACTTCGGTGCCAAGCACTTTCAGGCATTCGCGCATGAAAGCGGCGAGGCCCGGCCAGCCCTTGGCCGAGACGAGATTGCCGTCGACATGCGCGCCATCGGGCGCAACGTCGATATAGATGCCGCCGGCAAGCGTTACCTCCGGCTCGCAGTAGTGCAGCGCCGCGACCTCCCTGCCGCGCACCACGCCATCTACCGCTATCAGAATCTGCGCGCCGTGGCAGATGGTGAAGATCGGCTTTCCGGTCTCGTGGAAGTGGCGGACGATCTTCTGCACGCCCTTATCGATGCGGATATATTCCGGACCGCGGCCGCCGGCACAATATACTGCGTCATAGTCAGCCGGGTTCACTTCGGAAAAAGTCTTGTTCACGTAATAATCGTGACCTAGCTTCTCGGTATAGGTTTGATGCCCCTCGAAGTCGTGCAGCGAAGTCTTGATCATCTCGCCCGCCTTCTTGCCCGGACATACGACATGCACCGTGTGGCCGACCGCGTGCATGGCCTGCTCGAAAACGAAAATCTCGTACTCTTCGCTGAATTCACCGACCAGCATCAGAATTTTCTTGCCCGGCATCTCGGTTCTCCTCCCAGATCAGATTTATTTCGGCAGCCGAAATAATCGCGCGCATCCTATGGCGGAAACTCTGAAAGGAAAAGCCGGAAATGCGGCGCGGCGTTGGCAGCGCGGATCACATATTTGGGTGAACGGCGGCTAAGCGGTGGGAACCCGGCGCCACGAGTATCCGACGCTCTTGCCGGCCGGCTTGGCCGTCGGCTGATAGTAGAGCGGAATGCCCCCGGTGCGCCCGGCTTCGAGGCGGGCGATCAATGTCGGATGCGACACCTCGAATTCACTGAAGCCAAGCCGCAGCATGTGCGGAAGTTGGTCGATCAGCACCTGGCCGGTGGCGCGCACTGCGCCGTCGAAGCGGTAACGGCTGCGCAGAAGTTCGCCCTTGGAGAAGCTGCGGCCGTCATTGAACGCCGGAAAGGCCAGCGCAACGAGCGACACCGTGTCCAGCAGTTCGGCGATCTTTTCCAGCGCATCACCGGGAAGAAGCAAGACGCCGAGACGTTCCTTCGCGGATTTCCGCACCTCTGAATCGAGATCGAGGAAAGCCTGCAGCGGTAGTATAAAACGGCCATTGCCGGAGAGCGCGTCGGCGCTCTCGGCATGGACCCATTCGTCCTCGCGAAAGCCTTGCGGCGTCCACAGGCGCGTGGCGGTCGGCGCGTTCGGTTCGGACATACGAAAAGTTCCTAGTGGGTCGCGTTGGCGAGCGACCTGTCGAGTTCGGGCAGATGAATGCCACACTCGGTTTTGGCCTGTCCAGCCCAGCGGCCGCTGCGCGCGTCCTCGCCCGGCTGCACGATCGAGGTGCAGGGAAAGCAGCCGATAGACAGATAGCCATAGGCAACCAAGGGATTTTCCCGCAGCGTATGCGTTTTCATATAGTCGGCCAGATCGGCGGTGGTCCAGCGCGCGAGCGGATTGATGCGGATGCGGGTGCCTACGGCCTCGAAGACCGGCAATGCCTGCCGCGTCGCGGCCTGGAACCGCTTGCGGCCCGTGAACCACGCACGGAACGGCTCGACGCCACGCGCCATCGGCTCGACCTTGCGGATGGCGCAGCAGGCGTCGGTGTTGGTAAGGTGAAGCTTACCGTCCGGATCGTCGCGGTTTAGCGCGGCTTCCTCCGGCGTGATGACGCGGATGTCGCTCAGGCCGAGATCGGCGGCCAGCGCATCGCGGTAATCGAGCGTTTCGCCGAAATGCTTGCCGGTGTCGAGGAAGATGATCGGCAGCGACCGGTCGATCTCGGCAACCATATGCAGCAGCACGGCCGAATCCGCGCCGAAGGACGACACTGCGGCGATGTCGCCGCGACCAAACAGCTCTACCGCGCGCGAAATAATTTCGGCGGGCGGGAGGTGACCGTAGAGCGCGTCGAGACGCGCGGCTTCGGCCAGCGTCTCGGCTTCCAGGTCAGGCAGCTTTGACTTCGCTTCCATAGAGCGCCTCCTTGAACGGAGCAGCGCCGACGCGGCGGTAGGCGTCGAGGAATTTTTCGGAACGGTCGGCGCGGATGCGCAGATAGGTCTCGACCACCGTCTCGATAGCGTCGGTGATCTCTTCCGGACCGAAGCCGCGGCCGATGATCTCGCCGATCGACGTGTTCTCATCGCCCGAGCCGCCGAGCGTCACTTGATAGAGTTCAGCGCCCTTCTTCTCGACGCCCAGTATACCGATATGGCCGACATGGTGATGGCCGCAGGCGTTGATGCAGCCGGAGATCTTCAGCTTCAACTCACCAATGTCACGCTGCCTTTCAAGCGAGGCGAAGCGGCGCGAGATCTCCTGCGCGATCGGGATCGAACGGGCATTTGCCAGCGCGCAATAATCCAGTCCCGGACAGGCGATGATGTCGCTGATCAGGCCGTAATTGGCCGTCGCAAGGCCGATCTCGACCAGCGCGTCATAGACGGCGCGGAGGTCGGCGCGCGCTACGTGGGGCAGCACTAGGTTCTGCTCATGAGTTACGCGGATCTCGTTGTAGCCGTATTTCTCGGCGATGTCGGCGACAGCTTCCATTTGGCTGTCCGTGGCGTCGCCCGGAGCCTCGCCGATGCCCTTCAGCGAGATCGTCACCGCGGCATAGTCGGGATGGCGGTGCGTAAACACGTTCTGGTCAAGCCACTCGCCGAAGCTCCTGCTGTCGAGTCGTGCGGTCTTGACCGCCTCTTCGCCCTCGGGGCGTGCGACCAGGGCGGGCGGCGCGAAATAGGCCTCTATGGCGCGAATGTCGGCGTCCGGCAGCTTCAACTCGGTTTCCCTGAGCGCTTCCCATTCAGCCTCGATCTGGCGCGTGATTTCCTCGACGCCCGTTTCGTGGACCAGGATTTTGACGCGCGCCTTGTACTTGTTGTCGCGGCGGCCGTTCAGATTGTAAACGCGCAGAATTGCCGTGCAGTAGGAGAGGAGCTCGTTCTCCGGCAGGAAATCGCGCACCTTCTTGGCGATCATCGGCGTCCGGCCCTGGCCGCCGCCGACATAGACGGCGAAACCGAGTTCGCCCTTCTCGTTCTTTTTGAGATGCAGGCCGATGTCATGCGTTTTGATCGCGGCGCGGTCGCGCTCCGCCGCCGTCACCGCGATCTTGAACTTGCGCGGCAGGTACGAGAACTCCGGATGGACCGATGACCATTGGCGCAGGATCTCGGCATAGGGACGCGGATCGGCGACTTCGTCGGCGGCCGCACCGGCGAAATGATCGGCGGTGACGTTGCGGATGCAGTTTCCCGAAGTCTGGATCGCGTGCATCTCGACGGAAGCGAGATCCGCCAGGATCGCCGGCACGTCGGAAAGTGCGGGCCAGTTGAACTGGATGTTCTGGCGCGTCGTGAAGTGGCCGTAGCCCTTGTCGTATTTGCGGGCGATGTGTGCAAGCATGCGCAACTGCCGCGGGTTTAGTGTTCCGTAGGGGATGGCGATGCGCAGCATATAGGCGTGGAGCTGCAGATAAACGCCGTTCATCAGCCGCAGCGGCCGGAACTGGTCCTCGGTGATTTCGCCGGCCAAGCGCCGGTCGACCTGGTCGCCGAACTCGGCGACGCGGGCATTCACGAAATCCTGGTCAAACTCGTCGTAGCGGTACATTTTCGTCTTTCAGGGCTCGTCAGCCAGTGGTTCAGGCGGCTTGCGGCACGGCGGGCCGCGCCTGTTTGCCAAGATCGTTGCGGTTGGTCGGTCCGCTCGCGCGGATCTGCTCGCGCAGCCGGATCGGGCGGATAGCGCCGTCGACAAGCTGAATGTCGATCATGTCGACGTCGACGACCTCATTGTTCAGAAAAGCGGCCTTGCCGATCGCCTCGAGCCTGTCCTCGCCGGCCTTGTCGCGGGCGATTTCGGAATTGTCGATGGTTTCGGCCCAGGAATGGTCCGTCGCATACCAGACGGCTTCGCCATCGGTGAGGCGGTTTGCGGTGAGAACTTTCATCTTTCTGCTCCCTCGGTCTCTCGTGCCGCGGCAACGCGGTTTTGCGCGGCGAGCGGCGTCGACCGTGCGAAGTTGGCGCCGGCGACGGCGTCCCCGATGAGTGTCATGACCGGCCCAGTAAGTTCATCGCGGGCCTGAAGTGCCGGAAGGTCGGCGATCGTGCCGTGGAACAGCCGGCGATCGGCAAGGCTGGCGTTTTCCACCACCGCGACCGCGGTGTCGGGCGACAGCCCGGCTTCGATCAGGCGCGCCGCGACATCTGCGGCGACCGAGCGGCCCATGTAGACGGCGACCGTCGCGCCCGAAATGGCGAGCTTCGCCCAGTCCGGCAGCGTCGAGCCCTTGAGGTCGTGTCCGGTGGTGAACACCATCGACGAGGTCACGCCGCGCAGCGTCAGCGGCAGTTCGAAATCGGCGGCGGCGGCGAATGCCGCGGTAACGCCCGGCACCACTTCATAGGAAATGCCCTCATCGCGCAGCGCCTGCATTTCCTCGCCGGCGCGCCCAAAGACCAGCGGATCGCCCGATTTCAGGCGCACGACGCGCTTGCCCTCGCGGCCGAGCCTGACCAGCAGCGCGTTGATCTCGTCCTGCGACTTGGAATGGCAGCCCTTGCGCTTGCCGACCGGGAGACGCTCGGCGTCGCGCCGGCCCATGGCGACAACCGCCTCCGGCACAAGCGCATCATACATGATCACGTCGGCTTCCATCAGATGCCGCTGCGCCCGCAGCGTAAGCAGGTCCTCGGCGCCCGGTCCGGCGCCGACCAGGGCGATATGACCCGAGGCGGGCGCATTGCGCGCCAAGAGTTCGGCGGCAGCCGCACGAGCCTCGGAAGCATGGCCGATCTCCATCGCACGCGCCGGCGCGCCGGTGAAGAAATCGTTCCAGAAGCTGCGGCGGCGGCTGCCCTTGGGAAGGAGCTTTTCGGCAGCTTCACGCAGCGAATTGCCGAGCGCAGCGAGTGGCCCGAGCGAAGGCGGCAGCATGCGATCGATCTTGGCTCGCACCATCTGCGCCAGAACCGGCCCGGCTCCCTCAGTGCCGATGGCGACCGCCAGCGGCGCACGATTGACCAGCGCAGGCGTGAAGAAATCGCAGAGTTCCGGGCGGTCGACGGCATTGACCGGAATACCGAGCCGGCGGGCATCGTCCGACACCTGCCGGTCCAGCGTTTCATTGCCGCTGGCGGCAAACACCAGCACAGAGCTTTCGAGTTGCGACGGCTCGTAGGGCGCGTTCACATGCGTCGCGCCGCTCGCGGCGATCCAGCCGGCCAGAGCGGATTCGACATGATCCGAGACGATGGTCAGGCGAGCGCTCGACTGGCCAAGCAGCCGAGCCTTGGCAAGCGCTTCCTCGCCACCGCCGACGACGACCACAGCTTCGCCCTCCACCCGCACGAAGACGGGGAATGCATTGAGTTTCGCGGCGCCGTTGATCACTGCGGGCAGGCTCCTGGACACTGGATAGGGATTGTCGGCGAAAGCTCTCGCCATAAGAAGGCATGGCCTCGCGTCGCGCCGCACGCATGACGATGCATTTTCCGGAATATGCCCGACAGGCAGAAAAATAATTCTTGGGCCCCGCCGCCAGTCGGATCATCGGAACATCGAAGCCTAGCCCGCGTTAGTGACAACAGCCAGCAATACGGAGGTGACGAGATGGAACGCAAGAAGGGCGCACGGCAGCAGGAGCTCGAAAGCGCCGAACATCTCGGCACCGAAGGCAGCGTGGAAGGCGGCGTCAGCGGCGGTGGTGTGGCCCGTGATGTGGGCAGCCAGGACGATATGAAACGCGGCTTCGAGCGCCCCGCCGGCGCGACCCGCGTACAGAAGGAAGAGAAAAGCAAAGCCCGCCGTAATTCAAGCCGTTAACAATGAGGAAGCGTCCGATGAGCGATGTCAGGCTGAAGCACGGCCTCTGGATACTGGTGGCCGATGGCGAGAAAGCGCTGTTCCTGAAGAATGACGGCGACGCCCGAACCCCCGACCTGAATGTCGTACGCGAAGTGCGCGACGACAATCCGGCGACTCGCGAGCAGGGCACCGACCGCCCCGGACGTTTCAGCGACGGGCCGAACATGCACAAGAGCGCAGTCGCAGACACGGACTGGCACCGGCTCGGCAAGGAACGCTTCGCCGACGAGATCGCCGAGCGGCTCTATACGATGGCGCATCGCGGAGATTTCGAGGAGATCGTCCTGATCGCTCCGCCTTTGGTGCTGGGCGAAATGCGCAGGAAGCTGCACAAGGAAGTGACCGACCGCATCCTCGCGGAAGTGCCGAAGACGCTAACCAATCATCCCGTCCCGGAAATTGAACGGATTCTTCAGGAGGCGTAAGAACGCCTCTTGCGCTGAAATGATTTCGCCGAGGGCCGTGCGCTCGTCACACGGCCTCGTTCGGCTGGTTGGGCAGTACCGACGGCCAAGTCGGGGTTGCGCCGGGACTGACCTCTCCACCATATTGGAATCGCGGCGACTTTCGCGGCAGTCCTCCATTTTCTAGAAAGGCGCACCCTGAACAATGCCGCATGAAACGCCCCTGATCGCAACAATCGTCGCCGGTCTGGGGCTGGCATTCATCTTCGGAGCGCTGGCCAACCGCTTCCGCGTACCACCACTAGTCGGCTATCTGATCGCGGGCGTTCTGGTCGGGCCGAACACGCCCGGCTTCGTCGCCGACCAGAGCCTGGCGCTGGAACTCGCCGAAATCGGCGTGATCCTGCTGATGTTCGGCGTCGGTCTGCATTTTTCGCTCAAGGATCTTCTGTCGGTGCGGGCGATCGCGATTCCGGGCGCCGTGGTGCAGATCGGATTTGCGACGGCGCTGGGCGCCGGCCTCGCCTGGATGCTGGGCTGGTCGGTCGGTGCCGGCATCGTGTTCGGACTGGCGCTGTCGGTTGCGAGTACGGTGGTGCTGCTGCGCGCGCTGCAGGAGCGCCGCATGATCGAGACCGAGCGCGGCCGCATCGCCGTCGGCTGGCTCATTGTCGAGGATCTGGCGATGGTGCTGGCGCTGGTGCTGCTGCCGGCGCTCGCCGGTGTCCTCGGCGGCACAGAGCAGGCGACGCAAAGCGATGGCGGGCTCCTGTCACTGCCGTTCGACGCTGGCATATGGGGCGTCGTCGGTATCACGCTGGCCAAGGTCGCCGCTTTCGTCATCGTCATGGTTGTCGTCGGCCGCCGGGTCATTCCGTGGGTCCTGCATTATGTCGCGCATACCGGCTCGCGCGAATTGTTCCGGCTCGCGGTCCTAGCCATTGCGCTCGGCGTCGCTTTCGGAGCGGCGCAACTGTTCGGCGTATCGCTGGCGCTCGGCGCGTTCTTTGCCGGCATGATCATGAGCGAATCCGAACTGTCGCATCAGGCGGCGGAGGAATCGCTGCCGCTGCGCGATGCATTTTCGGTGCTGTTCTTCGTCTCGGTCGGCATGCTGTTCGATCCGACCAGCCTGTTTCACGAGACCTGGCCGATCCTGGCGACGCTGTTCATCATCGTCATCGGCAAGTCGGTGGCGGCCTTCCTTATCGTCATTGCTTTCGGCTACCCGATCGCCACCGCGCTGATCATCTCGGCCAGCCTGGCGCAGATCGGCGAATTTTCTTTTATCCTTGCCGAACTCGGCGTCGGCCTGAACCTGCTACCCGAGCAGGGGCGCGACCTGATCCTCGCCGGCGCGATCCTGTCCATCGTTCTCAACCCCTTGGTCTTTGCCGGCGCCGAGCGCCTGAAACCCTGGCTGGAAAAGCGGGCGGGCAAACCTGCGGCCGCACCAGCGCCCAAGCCGGTCGCGCCGGCGACAGAGCCCGGTGAGGTCGCGACGCTGGCCGAGGCCGAAACGCCGGCGGACAACGGCCCGCCGCCGATGACGAAGCTCGACGAGCACACCATCCTCGTGGGCTACGGCCGGGTCGGCGGCCTGGTCGGTCAGGCGCTAAAGCAGGCCCGCTTGCCATTTCTCGTCATCGAGGACGCCGACAAGACACTTGCCCGGCTGCAGGCCGACGGCATCGAGACCGTGGCCGGCAACGCCGCCAAGGGTGACGTCTTCGCCTCGGCCAATGCCGTCGGCGCCAAGCGGCTGATCCTCGCCATCCCTAACGCCTTCGAAGCCGGCCAGATCATCCTGCGCGCGCGGGCCGCCAATCCCGCCATCGCCATCATCGCCCGCGCCCATTCGGACGCCGAGGTCGAGCACCTCAAGGGGCTCGGCGCCGACACTGTGATCATGGGCGAGCGCGAGATCGCGCGCGGCATCGTGGAACAGGTTCTGGAAGGCAGGACGGAGCCACCCTTGTTCGGCGACGGACCGTTGGCGCCTGACGGGCCGAAGCCGGCGGAGCCGCCGGCTGCCTGAGCGTCAAACGTGCTGGCCGCCATTGATGTGGATCTCGGACCCGGTGACATAGGACGCCTGGGTCGAGCACAGGAAGAAGATGATGTCGGCGACCTCCGAGGTCGCGCCGAGCCTGCGCAGCGGTATCGTCTCGACGATCTTTTCCGTGCCCGGCGACAGGATCGCCGTGTCTATTTCGCCCGGCGCGATAGCGTTGACGCGAATGCCGTGCGGACCGAAATCGGCCGCCATCTCGCGGGTCAACGAGCCGAGGGCCGCTTTCGAAGTCGCGTAGGACGTTCCGGCGAACGGATGTACGCGGGTGCCGGCGATCGAGGTGACGTTGACGATCGAGCCGCCTGCCGCCGCCAACTCTTTGAATAGCCCGCGCGCCAGCATGATCGGCGCGAAGAAATTGACCTGGAACACGTCGCGCCAGAGATGCATCGGCGTATCGATCGAGTTCATCCGGCTGCCGTCCTTCAGCTTGGGCGAAATGCCGGCATTGTTGACGAGAGCGTGGAGCTTGCCGCCATGCGCTTCGAGCCGATGCCTTATCTCCGAAATGGCGATGCCGACGTCCTCCTGATCGGCCAGATCGACCTTGATATGGTCGTCGGGGCCGGCCGGCCAGGGGCAATCCGCGGTGAATGCCTGCCTGGAACAGGTGATGACGCGCCAGCCCTCACGCGAAAAGCGCTTCACCGTGGCATGGCCGATGCCGCGGCTGGCGCCGGTGAGGACAATGGTTTTTCGGGTGTCGATCTCGGCCATAGGATCAATCTTCTCCAACCCGCTATGTAGCCGATGCCATTCAAGCTGGCGAGAGGGCGATCCCTCGTCTCAGAGGCGATCGATTCCGATTGAATCGCCTCTGCTTGTTTTTCCGCATGATCTTATCCGAAAAGTCTGCAACTTTTCGGGACAAGCTCTAGTTGCCCAGGATGATGTCCAGAATCGAGGTCTGGCGCTTCACCGTCGGACCGCCGACTTCGGCCGGCGGCACCGGGCGGCGTATCGAAGCGGTCGGCGCGTCCTGGCGGGGCAGTTCAAAGCCGCCGGCGGCCTCGACCGTCTCGACGGTGCGCTTCTGACGGGCCGGCTGGGGCACTGGCTGTTCGGTCCCAGCGATCGCATCGGAAACAGCATCCTCGAAGCCGGGCGTCGTCTGCGGCGTTGGCGTCCATGAGCCGGGCAGGCGCGCCACCGGTACGCCCTCATGCGCCGCCACCATGAACTCATGCCACGCCTGCGCCGGCAGGGCGCCGCCGGTGACCTTTTTCATCGGAGCGTCGTCGTCGTTGCCGAACCAGACGCCGGTGGTCAGATTGGCGGTGTAGCCCACGAACCAGGCGTCGCGCGACTTCTGGCTAGTGCCGGTCTTGCCGGCGGCCGGCCAGGCGAAGCCAGCCTTGGTGGCGGTGCCGGTCTCGACCGTTCCGGTCATCATTGAATTCATCATCCCGACGATCTCGGGCCGGATGACGCGTGGCGCGGAGCCGCCGGTGTTTTCGTAAAGCACCTCGCCGGAGGTCGTCGTGACGCGCCGGATGAAATGCACCGCCGGGCGGTAGCCGCCATTGGCGAAGGGGACATAGGCCGCGGTCAGCTCCAGCGGCGTGACCTCGGACGTGCCGAGTGCAATCGAGGTGTTGGCCTGGAGCTCGGATTCGATGCCCATGCGATGGGCGGCCTCGACCACGGCTTCCGGACCGACCTCCATGGTGAGTTGCGCCGCGACCGAGTTCAGCGATTTCGCCAGCGCCGTCGCCAGCGTGACCTTGCCGAAATATTTACCGTTGTAGTTTTCCGGCGTCCATTTGCCGATTTTTATGGGCGCGTCGGTGCGGACGCTAGCCGGTGTACGGCCCTGCTCGAGCGCGGCCAGGAAGACGAAGGGCTTGAAGGCCGAGCCGGGTTGCCGGCGCGCCTCGGAGGCGCGGTCGAACTGGCTATTGGCGTAGTCGTAGCCGCCGACCATGGCGCGCACCGCGCCCGAATTGTCGATCGACACCAGCGCGCCCTGGCTGACGTTCAGCTTGTCGCCATTCTCCACGATCAGCCGGCGGATGGATTTTTCGGCGATATCCTGCAGCGTCATGTCGACCGTCGTGTCGACGATGATGTCGGCGCGGACATCGCCGATCAGGCCGGGCAGCTCCTCCATGATGCGGTCGGCGACGTAGTGCTCCGAGCCGGTCCAGTAGGCGGCGGCGCGGGTTGCCGGCGCGCTCATCGCAACGGTGAGTTCCTTCTCTCCGATCATGCCTTCGCCGCGCATCGCGGCCAATACGAGCTGCGCGCGGTCTTCAGCTGCCTTCGGGTCGCGCGCCGGCGACAGCCGCGACGGCGCCTTCAGCAGGCCCGCGAGAAGCGCTGCCTCCGAAAGCGTCACGTCGCGCGCGGACTTGCCGAAATAACGGCGCGAAGCCGCTTCCACGCCATAGGAGCCGGAGCCGAAATAAACCCGGTTCAGGTACATTTCCAGGATCTGGTCCTTGGTGTGCTTGTGCTCCAGCCAAAACGCCAGCAGCACTTCCTGCACCTTGCGCTCGATCGTCCGGTCGGGCTTCAGGAACAGGTTCTTTGCAAGCTGCTGGGTAAGCGTCGAGCCCCCCTGCGAGAAGCGGCCGCTGGTAACATTCTCGAACATCGCCCGCGCGAGCCCGATCGGATCGATGCCGAAATGCGAATAGAAACGGCGATCCTCGATCGCCATGACCGCCTGGGGGATATAGGGCGACATTTCGTGCAGGCCGACTGCCTCGCCGCCGGTCATGCCGCGATTGGCGAGAAGCTTGCCGTCGACGGAAACGATCTTGATGTTGGGCGAGCGGTCGGGGATGGCCCAGGTCGTGGCGCTCGGCATCTGCGCGCCGTACCAGGCGACGATGCCGGCGGCTGCAATGCCGCCCCAGATCGCCAGCACGAAACACCAGTAGAACAGCCTCGCGAACCCGCCGAACAGGCCGCGCCGCTTTCTGGTCCGGCCGCGCGCGGATTTTGCCGATTTACGCTTGCTCGCCGCCGGCCTGCGCTGTCGCGGCAGGACGCGATCGTCCTCGCTGACCGAAAGACCCGCCTGGGATTTCGTCCGTGACGGTCCGTCGAAGGTCGGTTCGATGCGCGTCTTGTTTCGGTTCGCCATGCCGTCCCGCCGTGTCCGTCCCCCTGGAGCAAAGGATGCTCCAGGACTTTGATCTGCGCATATTTCCGAAAACCAATCCCGGTTTTCGGTCATGCGTCAGCGACGCCAACTGGACAGTAAATGCGGCGATTTAAGGGGGCGTTAAGCCGGGCGCTCGGCCTGGCGGCTCCGACGCGGACGCGCGCGAACTCAGGCTGTTTGTCGCGATGGCAAAGCAAAGCCCGCCTCGGTTCGACCGGAGCGGGCTTCGCTTTCAGGATTGCTACATCCCACCGATGTTCCGGCACAAATCCGTGAATCTCACGTCGTCGTTTTTCTCGCAGGCCACCGCCAAGCTAGTCCTGTCGGCCTCGGGCAAGGCCAGGTATGTGGTCCTGATCTCTACTACGGGACGCAGGGTGGTCATCCCTTCATCCACGTAGAACCGATGGATGTTGGGCCCTTCGAGATAGGTGGGGGCATCGGTTGCGCCGCCGCCTCGATCATCGTCGGTGCCGAGCGCGTCTGGCTGGGTGGCGCCAGTTTCCTGCGCATAGGCAGCGCCGGACATCGCCATAACGACGGAGAATGCCGTGGCTAGAAGAATTTTCATGGCCTTTACTCCTGTACGGATTTCACGGGTCATTTCACTGACCCCTCGGTCTCAACAGCCCTGCCAATGAAATGTTCCGAGTTTCGCACGGCGAGCGAGCGCCCGCCGCCACCTGAAAAAGCGGCTTTCTGCGGCTCTCAGGGGCAAATCCGCATCATTTCACGCATCTTTGATCGTAGCGTACGGCAAATTCCCGCCCTGCGGCCACGCAATCACGCAATCGCGGGGGAAGCTATCTCACGCCCCGGGTGGATTCCCCCGGCAAAGGCCAGGAGGAATCCGAAGGGCGCGACACGGTTTCAGGCTTCCGACCGCGGATTTTTCAGGATGCGTGCTGTGACGGCTGCTCCTCAAACAGAATAAATCGGCGTTGGTGAGTGCAAGCCGGCGACAAGCTGGGCGAACTGCACCGTCCCTCCGACGCTGCTGCCATCAGCGTCATAGATCAGCTTGCCGGTGCTGCTGTCGTAGATGATGCGGTCGTCGGCGTCCTGCGCCGTACCATTCCCAAAGCAGACAGCTTCTCCAAGGCGCCGGTCAGCGGCATGGAAGCGGCATGTTACTCAGCCCGCTTCGGCGCGGTGAACGTCCATAGGGGGCGATGCTGACGCCGCGACTTTGCCAAGCTTGAAGACCTCCGTCGCCTCGCCGCGTCCGCGCAGCCTGTGCTTGCCTGCCGGGATCGTTTCGAACCTTTCGTCGAGCCGCGACGCGGTCTCGCCGGAAATGGCGATTGCCGCCGTGGCGCCCGGTTCGAGCTGCTTGCCGAGGTCCTGCAGCCGCTGGCTAACATTCACAGTGTCGCCGACGATCGTATAGTTGACGCGGTCGGATGCGCCGATATTGCCGACGATGACGGAGCCCGTGTGGATGCCGATGCGGACATGAAGCGGAGGCCGGCCTTCGCCGGCAGCTTCCAAATTGTCCTTCTCCAGCTCCTCGCGGATCGCCGCGGCGGCGCGGACGGCCGCGGCGGCATGGCCCTTCAGACGGTCCGGCGCACCGAAGAACGCCAGCATGCCATCGCCCAGGAACTTGTCGACGGTGCCGCCATTCGCGTCGACCGCGCCGCACAGGATCGCGAAGTGATGGTTCAGGAGCCTCGCCGCGGCAGCGGCGTCCATCTGCTCCGATAGCGTGGTGAAGCCGGCGATGTCGGTGAACATGACGGTGACGACCGCCTCGCGCGGTTCGGCGATGCCGATCTCTCCGGTGCGCACCAGCTTGGCCACCAGCGAGCGCGGAATATAGGTCGAGAATGCACGCAGACCGATCAGCATGGCATTGAACGCCGAAGCCTGGTTGTCCAACTCCAGCACCCTGCTGCGCGGCAGGGGGGTCACGCCGTCGAGATCGAAATCGGCAACGCGCGTAGCCTGGCCGGCGATCGCCTGGATCGGGCGCGACAGGCGCCTGCCGAGCAGGATCGCGACAATGACCGCCGCCGCCATCGCCCCAACACCGAGCAGGGCCGATCCCATGACGCGCTCGATCTCATCACTGATCTGACTGCTTTCGAAATACCCGCCGATCGTCCAGGGCTTATCGCCGTAGCCGGTGATCTTGCGGGTGATGGCGATGTAAGTGTTCTCTCCTTCCCATGACGTAGGATCGTCTCGGTTATCAACGCGGATCTCGGCGATTTCTATGTCGCGGGCGTGGCGCGTGTCGAACTCCCGCTCTACCTTGCGCGAGCTATATGCGGCCAATACCGGATCGCCATACGTGGCCAGCGGCGTCAGCGGCAGGACGCCATTCTTCAGAGCGTCGGGATCGGCCAGCCTTTGGTCGGCGAGCACGCGATCTTCGCCATTGAGAATGAAGGCATGCGTGCCAAATCGCGATGACAGCTCCCGCGTGATATCGGACAGTTTCTGCAATTCGACCGCCGCGATCACCCAGGCATGCGTCACGCCATCACGTGCCAGCGGCATGGAGACATGCGCGTATAGGCCGAACTCGTTGGCCACGAACGCGCCCCACTGCCGGCCGCCGACCCGTCGGCGTTGCTCGAGGGCGGCGCGGACTTGGGGCGACTTCTCGGGCTCGGCCGGAAAATGCTCGATCGCGCCCGTTGCAACGTTGTTTTCGATGGAGTGCGCGGCGCCGCGGCAGACCAGGTCAGGGGTGCAGATCAGCATCGCCTCGACCCCCGAAGCGGCAGCCAGAGCACCGGCAACGGCTGCAGACATCGCCTTGTCGTCGATCTGGAACTCGCCCTGGGCATAGAGCTGCGCGATGCCGTTCACCGCGTTCTCGGCGTCTCCCATCTCGGCGCGCAGCGAGTCCTCCATCGCGTCGATAAGAAGCGTTGATTGCGCGCCGAGCAGGTCGAACGTGTTGCGAAAATTGGCACCGACCGACAATGCGAGCACGCCGCCGACCGACAGGAACACAAGCGTGCCGAAACTCAATGCCATGATGACGGCAACGGGGATGCGACGCCGTTTCTTTTCGGAGCGGACCAGACGCATTGGTTGTGCGGACGTGCTCATGCAGCCAATGTCGCAATGCGCCACCGCATTGCAAGCCCGGTGACGGCTTTAAGGAGAGGACGCGCCCGAAGCATTCGTACCAATGTGGCGCCGATGTTTCCAGCGCCTATGATTCCGATCCTCATAGGGGTGTCCCTTTCGTAAATATAGAAGAGCGCCCGCCTCAGTCGCGGGCGCCTCGAAGATGCTTTCTCGCGCAGTGTCGAGGGTGTCAACTCCGGAACCCGCCCACAGCCCCTGCCGGTTCGACCGAAACAAGACACTATTGATATCGACGTCAGGCCGGCAGCCCGAGCTGCTTTCGTAGGCTCTTGTCGAATGCCGATGCGGGGACGAAACGGCGCAGGAAACTGACCTGGCGCGCCATTTTGCCCGCCGCATAGCGCCTCTTCGGAGCCGGATCGGTCGCAGCCGCCAAAACGGTTTTGACTACCACTTCGGGCGAATCGCCTTTTTCCATCGCTTTCCGCACGGCTGCATTCATGCCGGCGCGCGCAGCGTCATAGATATCAAGCAATTGATCCGGCCTGGCGAGATTATCTTCGAACGACGTACGGGTGTAGGCGGGCTCGACCAACACAACGCGAATTCCGAACGGGCGCAGTTCGTGGTCTAGCGATTCGGAATATCCTTCAACGGCATGTTTGGTCGACGAATAAAGCGCGAAATAGGGAGCTGGAATGAACCCTTGCACCGAGCTCAAATTAACGATTCTGCCCTTGCCCTGGCGTCGCATTGTCGGCAACACCGCGTTGATCACGCGGAAAACGCCAAAGACGTTCACATCGAACAGCGCCTGAGCCTGAGCGGTCGAGGACTCCTCCGCGCCGCCGAGCAGCCCAACACCGGCATTGTTGACGAGCAGGTCGATGCGCCCGGCCTCGGCCAGCACGTCCCCGACCAGTTTCGCCACGGACGCGTCATCGGTCACGTCGCAGGTCAGCATGGTCACGCCATCGGATCGTTCGGCGACCGCGCGACGACTGGTTCCGAAAACGCGAAAACCCGCGTTCTGCAGGGCTTTGGCCGTTGCGTGCCCGATGCCGGTGGACGCCCCCGTCACCAGGGCGACGCCAGTATTGGTCTTGTTCATGGAAGTTGCTTCCTTTTTTGTGGCTTCAATCACCGGCCCATCCGGTGCTCGCGCCGGTCAGTTCGTCCAGCGCCGGAATAGCGCGCTGGCATTGACGCCTCCGAAGCCGAAGCCATTGGAGATTGCGTAGTCCATCCCCATTGGCCGGGCCTCGTTTGCGACGAAGTCGATCCCGTCGGCGGCTGGATCCGGAGCGCTCAAATTGAGGGTTGGCGGCGCCACCTGATCCCTGAGCGCCAGGATCGCGAAGATGGCTCCAAGCCCGCCGGCGGCGCCGAGCAGGTGTCCGGTCGCCGATTTCGTTGCGCTGACAGCGATCCCGAAATCGCGCCCGAACACGCTCTTGATCGCTTCGATCTCACCCAGGTCACCCACCGGCGTGGAGGTCGCATGCGCATTGAGATGACTGACCTCGCGCGGCGAAATCCCTGCTTGGGTAATCGCGATCTCCATGGCCCGGCGCGCACCGTCGCCGTCCTCGGGACCGGAGGTGACGTGATGAGCATCCGCGGTCGTGCCGTAGCCGACGAGTTCCGCGAGCGGCTTTGCGCCGCGCGCAAGCGCGTGGCTCAATTCCTCGATCACCAGGATGCCCGCCCCCTCTCCCATGACGAAGCCGTCCCGCGACATGTCGAACGGTCGGGAGGCCTCATCAGGACGGTGATTAAAGGAGGTCGAAAGGGAGCGAGCCGCCGCGAAGCCGCCGAGACTGACGATGTTCATGCATGCTTCCGTGCCGCCGCACACGGCGATGTCGGCTTCATTGGCGCGAATAAGACGAGCGGCATCGCCGATCGCCTGGATGCCGGCCGCGCACGCCGTCACCGGTGCTCCGAGCGGACCTTTGAAGCCGTAGCGGATCGAGATGTGGCCTGCCGCGAGGTTCACCAGGAAGGACGGTATCGTAAACGGCGACAAGCGGCGCACACCCCGCGCGTCCACCGTGCGCACCGCCTCGGTGATAGCCGGGAAACCGCCGATGCCTGAAGCGATGATCGTGGCCGTGCGCAGGCGATCTGTGTCCGAGCCCGGCTTCCAATTCGCCTGCGCAAGCGCCTCTTCCGCCGCCGCGAGCCCGAAGAGGATGAACCGATCGACCTTGCGCTGATCCTTCGGCGCCAGGACGGCATCCGGATCGAAACCGGCTTCGGGGTCTTCTTCCAGGGAGGGAACCACGCCGCCGATCTTCGCCGGGAGGTCGCCCACCACATCGTCCGTAAGCCTACGGATGCCCGAGCGGCCGGCCAGAAGACGCGACCAGGATGTTTCGACATCCGCGGCGAGCGGCGTGACCGCTCCCATGCCTGTAACAACAATCCGTCGCATCTATTCTCCTCTCAATTGGGTGTGCCGCCAGCGCTGCCCGCGCCCTTCAGGCGGCGACTGCTTCGCGAACCTGATCGGTCGCCGCTTCCAGAAAGGCCTGCGCGAGGTTGGGGTCGTTAACGGCCCGCGAGAGGACCACCGCACCGACCATGGTCGAGAGAATGGCCATGGCCTTGCCACTGGGTTCCTTGTCGGCGGTCTCGCCAACCCAGCTACCGAGCAATTCGAGGTAATCCCTGATCCCCGCTTCGAATGACGCTTTCACGTCGGCGCCCTGTCTGGCGACATCCGAGCCGAGCGCAACGACCGGGCAGCCGTCCATCCTTTCTCCGCGATGATCCATGCTGAGATAGAACGCGATCACCGCGCCAAGCGGATCCTCGGGTTTTGCCGCAGTCGCGGCCGACCATCGGAGGGCGGCGCTCTCCATTGCCCGTCTGGACGCCTGCGCCGCCAGGTCCTCCTTTGAAGCGAATTGCTTGTAAAAGGCGCCTTGGGTCAGCCCGGCACCGTTCATCAGATCCTTGAGGCCGATGCCGTCAAAGCCGCGCTCCCGAAAAAGGCGGCTTGCCACATTGATCACGGTTTCGCGGTTTTCCGCAGCCTGAGTACGACTTACGCGCATCGTCAATCTCCCTTTTTTAGATTGCATTCGAAATCTATATCAGTTATAGAGTTCGAACGCAATCTATTTTGGTATGAGGCGATGAACGTGAAAAAGCGACCCTTTATCGTGCTGGGGGGCATCCTGACCGCAGTGTCGGGCGTGGCCGCATTCGCCACATTTGCCATTCCCACGCAGGGAGCCTCTGCCGTAAGCGATCCGAGGCTGGAACCTCCAATCGTCCGGCTGGTGGCGCCGGCGCGGGTGAGCGGATCCGAGCGCGGCTTCACGGGCATCATAGGAGCGAGGGTGCAAAGCGATCTCGGTTTTCGCGTCGCCGGCAAGATCATGGAACGGCTCGTGAGTGTCGGACAACAGGTGGAGGCCGGCCAGCCGCTCATGCGGCTCGACGAAACGGACCTCCGCCTTGCGCTCACGGCGAAGCGCAACGCCGTCGCCGCGGCACGCGCATCTGTGGTTCAGTTGAGCGCGGATGAGCGGCGAAACGCCAGCTTGCTCAAGGATGGATGGGCTTCCCGGCAGCGCTACGAGCAGGCGAAGGCAGCGTCGGACACGGCCGAGGCGCAACTCGCCGCCGCCGAAGCCGAGGCACGGGTGGCCGAGAACCAGGCGACATACTCGATCCTGGTGGCCGACGCCGATGGAACGGTGGTCGAAACGCTTGGCGAGCCGGGACAGGTGGTCTCTGCCGGCCAACCAGTGGTCCGGATCGCCCAGGCCGGCCCGCGAGAAGCGGTAGTCGCGCTTCCGGAAACAATCCGTCCGGCGATCGGCTCGGCAGCCGAGGCCAGCCTGTATGGAGGCGATGGACATCGCTCTGCGGCACATCTCCGGCAGTTATCGGATTCCGCCGATGCCCAGACGCGCACCTACGAGGCCCGCTATGTGCTTGACGGTGAGGCTGCGTCAGCACCGCTTGGCGCGACCGTAACCATTCGGCTTGCAAGCCAGGCGCGCCAGCCGGAGGTCCAGGTGCCGCTGGGAGCCGTGCTCGATGACGGCAAGAGGACCGGCGTTTGGGTCTTGGACAGTGCTACCTCGACCGTGCGGTTTCAGCCCGTCCAGCTTGTTCGTGTAACCAGCGAAACCGCTGTGGTTTCCGGACTGAGCTCCGGCGACCCCATTGTTTCGCTCGGTGCCCATCTCCTGCAGGAGGGCGCTCGCGTCAGGACTGCGCCTGAAAGCGGCAACTAATTAGCCTCAACCTTCCCGCGATCACAGTCGGAGGACTCCAATGCTATACAGCTACATTGTCGAAAAAGAGATCCGAAAGACCTTCGACCACGTCAACAACCATCGCTGGGATGAGGCGGTGAAAGCCGTCGCGCCGCATGTTCTTCATCGCGTTTCCGGCGCCCATGCGCTTGGCGGTGAGCGCCACGACAAAGATGCTCTGCGCCGCTGGTTTGAGCGCCTCGGCCGCGTCCTGCCCACTCTCCGCATCACGGTCGACAACGTCTGGGTGAAGGGCTGGCCATGGAATACCACCGTGTTTGCGCAGTGGGACGGCACCGCGACGCTGCTCAACGGCGACGCGTCGTATTTCAATCGTGGTCTCCACGTCTTCACCCTGCGGTGGGGCAGAGTCCATGCACTCGAGGAATTTCAAGATTCACAAGCGGCTGCCAATGCGCTTGCCATCCAAGCGGCAGCTGGCCTCGAAGAGGCCGTCGCTGAACAAATTGTGAGCTAGCGGAAACCGATGAACCTCAATCTTTCCGCGATCGCCGTTCGCGAACGCGCCGTCACCCTATTCTTCATCCTCCTGCTGGTAGCCGCCGGCGCCTACGCTTTCATCATGCTCGGGCGGGCGGAGGACCCCAACTTCACGATCAAGACCCTGACGGTCACCACCGCATGGCCGGGCGCGACGGCGCGCGAAATGCAGGACCTTGTCGCCGAGCCGTTGGAGAAGCGGCTTCAGGAGCTGACTTGGTACGACCGGGTGGAGACGACCACGCGGCCAGGCTATGCGTATATGACGGTCACGCTGAAGGACAGCACACCGCCATCTGTTGTGCAGGAGGAGTTCTACCAGGCTCGTAAGAAGCTCGGGGATGAAGCCCGCAACCTACCGTCCGGCGTCTTCGGCCCTTTCGTCAACGACGAATATTCGGATGTGAGCTTCGCCCTTTATGCACTGAAGGCCAAGGGTATGCCGATGCGTGAGTTGGCGAGGCAGGCCGAGGTGATCCGCCAGGACCTCCTGCACGTGCCCGGCGTCAAGAAGATCAATATCCTTGGTGAACGTCCCGAACAGATATTCGTCGAGTTTTCCTATGCCAGACTGGCAACCCTCGGCGTCTCGGCACAGGACATCGTCGCCGCACTGCAGCGGCAGAATACCGTCACACCGGCGGGCTCTATCGACACAAGGGGACCGCAGGTCTTCATCCGGGTCGACGGTGCTTATGACAGTGTCGAGGCGATCGCCGACACGCCGATCGCCGCTGCCGGGCGGACGTTGAAGCTCTCCGACGTCGCCGAGGTCCGCCGCGGCTACGAAGACCCTCCCACTTATCTCATCCGCCGCCAGGGTGAACCCACCATCATGCTCGCGGCGGTGATGCAGGAGGGCTGGGATGGTCTCGCGCTCGGCAAGGCGCTGGAGGACAGGACCGCGGCCATCGCACAGACACTGCCGCTCGGGATGACGCTCGACAAGGTGACCGACCAGGCCGTCAACATCACCTCGGCGGTTGACGAGTTCATGATGAAGTTCGCGATGGCGCTCGGGGTGGTGCTGCTGGTGAGCCTGCTCAGCCTTGGCTGGCGCGTCGGCATCGTTGTGGCGGCTGCCGTCCCTCTGACGCTTGCCGTCGTGTTCCTCATCATGCTGGAAACCGGCCGGTTCTTCGACCGCATCACGCTCGGCGCTCTCATCCTGGCGCTCGGGCTTCTCGTGGACGACGCCATCATCGCCATCGAGGTGATGGTGGTGAAGATGGAAGAGGGCATGGACCGCATCAAGGCGGCCGCCTATGCGTGGAGCCACACCGCGGCGCCCATGCTGTCCGGAACGCTCGTGACGATCGCCGGCTTCCTGCCGGTGGGCTTCGCGCGCTCGACGGCCGGCGAATACGCCGGCAACATCTTTTGGGTCGTGGGGTTCGCCCTCATCGTCTCCTGGATCGTCGCCGTGGTCTTCACGCCCTATCTTGGCGTCAAAATGCTGCCCGCGATCAAACCGATCGAAGGCGGTCTCCACGCGATTTACGACACACCGAACTATCGGCGCCTGCGGCGGCTCATCACCTTCGCCGTGCGCCACAAGTTCGTAACCTGTGGTATCGTCGGCATCGCCTTCGCGATTTCCGTTGTCGGCATGGGTTCCCTCAAACAGCAGTTCTTCCCGACATCCGACCGTCCCGAAGTGCTGGTGGAGGTTCGCCTGCCGGAAGGCACCAGCATCGAGACGACGACCGCCACGGTCGAGAAGCTCGAAGACTGGCTGGAGGACCAGCCCGAGGCCGAGATCGTCACGAGCTATGTCGGTCAGGGCGCTCCGCGCTTCTTCTTCGCAATGGCGCCGGAATTGCCTGATCCCGCCTTCGCCAAGATCGTCGTGCTTACACCGGACGCGGAGTTGCGCGAGGCCTTGAAGCACCGGCTCCGGGAGGCGGTGTCCCAGGGGCTCGCACCAGAGGCCTACGTGCGCGTCACTCAGCTTGTCTTCGGACCCTACACGCCGTTCCCGGTCGAGTTCCGGGTCGTGGGACCTGATCCCGCGCAACTCTACAGCATTTCCGAGAAGGCCCTCGACATCATGCGGGGGGTCCCGGACGTGCGGCAGGCCAATCGCGACTGGGGCAACCGCACACCCGTGCTCCGCTTCGTCCCGGATCAGGATCGACTGAACCTTATCGGCCTGTCGCCGGCGGAGGTGGGCCAGCAGCTCCAGTTCCTCCTCACCGGCATTCCCGTCACGCAGGTCCGCGAGGACATCCGCAATGTCCCCATCGTGGCACGCAGCGCCGGGGGCGAGCGGCTGGACCCGTCGCGTTTGGCGGATTTCTCACTGATGAGCCGCGACGGCCGCTCGATTCCGCTCGACCAGATCGGCCATTCGGAAATCCGCCTAGAAGAGCCGATCCTGAAGCGCCGCGATCGCACGCCCGTCGTCACGATCCGCTCGGACATCAACGAGGCGACCCAGCCACCGGAGGTCTCTAAGCAGATAGCGACGGCCCTTCAGCCGCTGATCGCATCCCTTCCGGCCGGCTATCGCATCGAATTGGGCGGATCGATCGAGGAGGCTGAAAAGGCCAACACCGCGCTGGCTAAAGTCTTTCCAGCCATGATCGCCGCCATGCTGATCGTGATCATGCTGCAGGTGCGATCCTTCTCGACGATGGCGATGGTCATGCTGACAGCGCCGCTTGGCCTCGTCGGCGTCGTGCCGATGCTGCTCGCCTTCAACCAGCCCTTCGGATTCAACGCCATTCTGGGCATGATAGGACTGGCCGGCATCCTGATGCGCAACACGCTGATCCTGACCGAACAGATCAAGGAGAACCGTTCTGTCGGCCTTGACGACTATCACGCGGTCATCGAGGCCACGGTGCAACGCACGAGGCCCGTGATCCTGACGGCACTCGCCGCCGTGCTGGCCTTCATCCCCCTCACGCATTCAGTCTTCTGGGGATCGATGGCTTATACGCTGATCGGCGGCACGGCGGTCGGCACGGTGCTGATCCTGCTCTTTCTTCCCGCGCTCTATGCCGCGTGGTTCCGGATCAAGCCGATTGCGGGTGAGGTCCATGAGGAGCCATCCGACTGGACGGATGAACTGGAAATGCCCACAGCAATTGCTGCCGAATAGGGGCCCTGTTGTCGGAGGAGACGGGTCAAGATTTCGCCCTCTGGCGTGCCTGAACATACGCAGGGCCTGCCGCATGACTTTACCGCTTGCAGATGATCGTTCAGGGCGGGCCGGCAGATAATTCCTCAGTTCCGGAGACATCTATGAATCGTCCGATCGGAACGAGGTGCGCGCGCATCCTGGAGGTGGCGGAGGAGCACTTTCGCCGCATCGGCTATCCTTCATGACCGTCTCCGCAGACGGTTTCGGTGTCCCAGCTTTCTGTCTCATCTTCGCTCCTGTGGAGGGCTACGATGGCCAGAAATCCTCCCTTCCTCGTTAAGCAATTCTGTCTCATTGGCGCTGACGCCGGACACTTCGGACGTTGTGTTCCCTTAACCTTATATCAGTCACCAAGTTACCGCAGATGCGTATACGTAAAATATAGACCCCAATACAATTGACGGAACAACAAAGAAAAGTTTTGTCCTATTGTTTGTTCCCATTATTTTCATAATAATTAATACGGGAATCACAAAATAAACTATAGGGAAAAGCAAAAACAATCCTGGAATTAGGGAAATTAATCGACCTATAGAGAATTCGTCGCCGTTAGCAGCACTATTACCAGAAAAGATGATAGATACAATTGGAATAGAAAGGAATGTGATAAGAACACTATTTAAAGCTAAGGAAAATGGCTTTGAACCTCCTCGGCCATCGCACATTAACGCAGAGAAGGCCGAGATGGCCACCATCACGGAGACATAAACCCCCATATCTGCCAAGGAGCCGATCAACTACTTTCTCCAAAAAATGACCTAGTTGGCGGGGCGTTCGTTTCTATACTGACCTCTCCTATCCATCGCTGGTTTCGAAAATTCCGCGCGGGTTCATTCGCCTTCATCATGACATCAGCGCGGCGTAACGAGCGCCACTCGGTGCTCACCTGATGGCTCGCGTCCTTCGGTGTCAGAGTCCGTTGGGCATAAATGTTAGCCAACGAGCCTTGCCTTTGTCGCTAGACACCGCCGAAGGAGAAATAGCAGGGCCGGATTTCTCAAATAATCCGGGGCGTTGCAGTGTGGCTTGCAAGCCAGAAAGTTCTTTTAAAACAATAACTTAGCGTCTGGCGGAGAGAGCGGGATTCGAACCCGCGATACGGTTCCCCGTATACACACTTTCCAGGCGTGCGCCTTCAACCACTCGGCCATCTCTCCGCATGCGTCCGCTTGCGGCCAGAGCCTGATCCCGAAAGCTGCAAACTTTTCAGACGAGATCATGCGCTGATCAAACTTCGGAGCCCGTTCGATCGTTGGGCTCCAAGGCGTGGCGGACGCCGGGGCTCATCTAGTCGATCTCGCGGCGAATGCCAAGCCGCGCGCCGTGCATTGTTTGCCGGTTGCGACCATATTTCCGCCGCTGCCGGCTTCGCTCCCGCCCCTGGACCTTCAAATTCGCGTGTGGCTGATTGCGAAGTGTCGCATCGCACCATATGTCTCGTCTCGAAATCTGAAGGATATGAATGGTGCGCCTGCTGTTCCGGCTGCTTGCGATGATCGCGCTGGCTGTCGCCGTCATCATGGCGGTGCTGGACGCCACGCGCACCATAGCAGCCGAACAACTGGTGCTGACGCCACTCAATACCAGCTGGATGACGATGTCGCCCGACACGCTGGAAACCGTACGGGTATTCATCCAGGACCGTATTCACCCGCTGATCTGGGATCCGGTCGCGGTCCTGGTGCTCGGCTTGCCCGGCTTTGTCGTTTTTGGCGCGATCGCTTTCCTGCTCTATGCGATCGGCCGCCGGCCGCAGCGGCGGGTTGGCCGTTTTGCCGCGTGAAACTGACATCCGGCAGCCGCAGCAGCCGGTGGATCGCCCGAACAAGGAAAGGAATTGCAGATGTTCTTCCTGAGCGACATGTTGAACAAGAAGCTCAACCTGCCGAAGCCCGAAGAGGCGTTGCCGGGCCGCGACAGACCGATCCCGACGGCCTCGAAGCATTTCGTTTCCGGGCGGCCGCTCAAGGGGCCTTATCCCGAGGGAATGGAAACGGCGATGTTCGGCCTCGGCTGCTTCTGGGGCGCCGAGCGCATGTTCTGGCAGATGGACGGCGTATGGGTAACCGCGGCCGGCTATGCCGGCGGCGTCACGCCCAACCCGACCTATCAGGAAACCTGCACCGGCCTGACCGGCCATACCGAGGTCGTGCTGGTCGTCTTCGATCCGAAGATCGTCTCCTATGCCGAACTCCTGAAGGCGTTCTGGGAAAACCACGACCCGACGCAGGGGATGCGCCAGGGCAACGATGTCGGCACCACCTACCGTTCGGCGATCTACACTTTTGGCGATGAGCAGTACCAGGCGGCAGTCGCCTCGCGCGACGCCTACGAGGCTTCGCTGCGCGGCGCGGGCCGCGGCAAGATCACCACTGAGATCGCACCGGCGCCGGAATTTTACTTCGCCGAGGAGGATCACCAGCAATATCTGGCCAAGAATCCCTACGGCTACTGCAATCTAAGGGGCACCGGCGTCGCCTGCGCCATGCCGCAGGCTGCATCGGCATAGACCGGTTCCCCGCGCTGCCCGACCAGGCCATTTCGGCCGTTAACCTCGCGGGATGCTTGCCTCGCGGGGTTTTCCAAATGGTCAAGATTCCGCGTGAATTTTGTTTTTCGCCGTGCAAGAGTGGCTGCCGAGCGGGGGCGGAGCCCTGCGCCAAATGCTGCGAAGCGCCCGGGGAACGAGCTTGACGCGGCATCCAACGAAAAACAACCGACAGGGTGTGGATCACATGAAGCGTATGGTTCTTGGCCTTCTGGCCGCAACAGCAATGTCCTTCCCGGCTTTCGCCGCGGACATCAAGCCGGCGATCATCTACGATCTCGGCGGCAAATTCGACAAATCCTTCAACGAATCGGCCTTTAACGGCGCCGAGAAGTTCAAGTCCGAAACCGGCGTCGAATACCGCGATTTCGAGATCCAGAACGACGCCCAGCGCGAGCAGGCGCTGCGCAAGTTTGCCGAGGACGGCAACAACCCGATCGTCATGGCCGGCTTCTCATGGGCCGCGACGCTGGAAAAGGTCTCGGCCGATTTCCCGGACACCAAATTCGCCATCATCGACATGGTCGTAGACAAGCCGAACGTCCGTTCGGTGGTCTACAAGGAGCAGGAAGGCTCCTATGTCGTCGGCGTCATGGCCGCCATGGCCTCTGAGACCAAGAAGGTCGGCTTCGTCGGCGGCATGGACATCCCGCTGATCCGCCGCTTCGGCTGCGGCTATGTCGGCGGCGCCAAGGCTGCCGGCGCGACCGACGTCATCCAGAACATGACCGGCGACACGCCCGCCGCCTGGAACGACCCGACCAAGGGCGGCGAAATCGCCAAGTCGCAGATCGACCAGGGCGCAGATGTCGTCTACGCAGCCGCCGGCGGCACCGGCGTTGGCGTTCTCCAGGCCGCCGCGGATGCCGGCAAGCTCGGTATCGGGGTCGACTCGAACCAGAACGGCCTGCAGCCGGGCAAGATCCTGACCTCCATGGTCAAGCGGGTCGACGTCGCGGTCTACAACGCCTTCATGGACGCCAAGAACGACAAGTTCACGCCCGGCATCAACGATCTCGGCCTCAAGGAAGGCGGCGTCGACTACGCCATGGACGAGAACAACAAGGACCTCGTGACCGAAGAGATGAAGGCGGCGGCCGAAAAGGCCAAAGCCGATATCATCGCCGGAACCATCAAGGTCCACGACTACATGTCGGACAATTCCTGCCCGTACTGATCCTGATTTCAGGAAATGAAGCCGCCGGCCTCGCGCCGGCGGCTTTTTTATTGGCCGGCGCGATCCGGCGGCGTCGTCCGGAAACATTCATGCCCGAGAAATGCGAAGCCGACGCCTGTTGCGAGCCCGGCAGACGTGAAGGGACGAGCAGCCGATGACCGACAAAAGCAAGCGCCTGGCGGCGATCGCGGCTCTGCTCCTCGCCGGCATCCTTGCCGGAACGCAGCTCGGCAAGATCGCGCCGCTGGTCGGCTGGTACCAGGATGACATCGGCTTCTCGCTGGTCCTGATCGGCTGGCTGACCTCGATGATCGGTATATTCGTGGCGCTGGCGGCACTTCCGGCCGGGTGGGCGATCGAGCGCGCCGGCATGCGTGTAAGCTTCGCGGCAGCCTGCGTGATCATGGCCGCCGGCGGCATCGCGCTCGCCTTCCTGCAGAAGCCTGAAGCCATCCTCGCTGCCCGCACCGTCGAGGGGGCCGGCTATCTGGTGCTGGTCATCGCCATTCCGGCGCTGCTGAACTCGATCTCGCCGCCGGCCTGGCGCGCGCCAGTTTTGGCGATCTGGGGCGGCTTCGTTCCGGTAGGCTTCGCCGTCGCCGATTTCATGGCGGCCCGTATCCTGCCGGCGGGCGAGACGGTCTATCTGCTTGCGGCGATCCTGGGCTTTGCGCTGTTTGCGGCCGCAGCGGCGGCACTCGTATTCAAGGTCGCGGATTTCGATGGCGCGCAGCGCCCCGATGCGGAAGAGGGCGGCGGCGCGTTCGCCGCCACGATGACCGCCGGCGTGGCGCTGATCTCGCTCGCCTTCGGCGTCTATGTGATCCTGTCGGTCGGCTTCTTCGCCTTCACGCCGGCCTTCATCGCCGGCGGCGCATCGGCAATCGCGATTTCGGCGGGAACGATCGCGCTGCTCGTTCCGCTCGGCAATCTCCTGACCGGCTGGCTGGTGCGCGGCCGCGACGCTCGCTTCGCCGCTTGGCTTGCCGCAATCGGCTTCGCCGCGACCGCCGCAGCCGCCTTGCCGGCTTTCGCCGGGACATCGGGTTGGTCCGCAACGCTCGCGGCAATCGTGCTGGCGATCTCGGGCGGTGTCACCGCTTCGGCGCTTTTTGCCTCTATTCCCTTGATCCTGCCGAAGGGCGGCTCGGCCGCCGTCGCCATCGGTCTCGTCTGTCAGGCCGGCGGTATCGGCACAGTGTTCGGCCCGCCGCTTGCCGGCCAGGTCATCGAGAGTTATGGCTGGCCGGGGTTCGGCTGGTTCCTGGCGGTGTCGTCGGCGGTCGGAATCGTGAGCCTGATACCGCTGCTGATCGGACGATCCCGGAGGCCGATCGTCGTCCGGTAACGTTGTGGCCTACCAGCCGCCTACGGGTTGGCGCGATTGACCACCCCAGGTGCTTCCGGGGCGCTGGACATGCCTGCGACGTAGCCGAGTGCGAAGGCGGCGATCAGGCTGGCAGCCACGAGTGCTGCGCGCCAGCCCCAGACGGAACGCAGGCCTACACGACGAATGGCAACCTTGGGACCAGCTGTTTGCGGCATTGCTGCCAGGGTTATGGCAGGCGCGACGCCGCGCATTTGCGGCATTTCTGCGATGCGCTCAGAGATAGCCCGCCATTTGCTGTCCGGCGCGGGACCAGCGTCCAGCACATGCATCCGCTCGGCAATGCTCAGCACGGCGTTGCGAAACGCGCCGTCTCGCTCGAGATCGCGTTCGGCGCGCTCGCGCTCCTCGTCATCCATCAGGCCCAGCACGTAATGGCCGGCCCGCGCCAGGCGATCGCCTTCATCGATCATGGCAACCCTCCGTTCGGCAATCATGCGACCGGCGGGCCAGCCCGTAAAGAGGCCTGCGTTCAAGAGAATGGGATCGCCGCCGCGAGACAGCTTCGCCGCGCTACCAGTGCGGCGGCCTGGTCACCGGCACGTCCGCCGCGCCCTGTTCCTCGAGCGCCAGAAAGCGAGCGGCCAGCGCATCCACCTTCTTTTGCAGGCTCTCGATCACCTTCCACTGCTCCACGATCTGGGTGGAAAGCTCCTCGATCGTCTTTTCATGTTCGGCGGCGCTGATTTCAAGCGTCGTCAGCCGGTCGCCGGGCATCGTCATGGTAAAATACCTCATCCTGCTTCAGCGTGGCGGCCAAAGGCCGCAAATCGCTGGATAGGAGATTGATTATAGCGCTCCGCTGGTCTTGGGAAATTGACAATCGCACCGGGATTTGCCGAGAGTGATCTCGATCCGCATGCCGATTGGCACCGCAAAGCCGGCATGCTAGTTTTTGACCAAGCGATAAAAAACAACAAGAGGTGGGACGTCGCATGGCGGAGGCCGCAATCGAGCTTGTCGGCATCAACAAGAGCTTCGGCGCCGTGCGTGCCAACCGGGACATCAATCTCGAAATCCAGCGCGGAACCATCCACGGCATCGTCGGCGAAAACGGCGCCGGCAAGTCGACGCTGATGTCGATCCTGTATGGTTTCTACCAGGCAGACAGAGGCGAAATCCGGGTCGGCGGCAAGCCGGCGGTGATCAAGACGCCGAACGACGCGATTGCTGCCGGCATAGGCATGGTGCATCAGCATTTCATGCTGGTCGAGAATTTTTCGGTCATCGAAAACATCATTCTGGGCGCCGAGGGCGAGGCGCTGCTGAAAACTAGCATTTCCAAGGCGCGATCCGAACTGGTGCGGCTGGAAAAGGAATATGGCCTCGAAGTCGATCCGGATGCGCTGATCGAGGAATTGCCGGTCGGCCTGCAGCAGCGCGTCGAAATCCTCAAAGCGCTCTACCGCAGCGCCGATATTCTCATCCTCGACGAGCCGACCGGCGTCTTGACGCCGCCGGAGGCCGATCACTTGTTCCGCATCCTTCAGAAGCTGAAGGACGAGGGCAAGACGATCGTCCTCATCACCCACAAGCTGCGCGAGATCATGGCCATCACCGACAACGTTTCGGTGATGCGGCAGGGCGCGATGGTCGCGACCCGCGAGACCGCCAGAACCACCGTCGGGGAACTGGCCGAATTGATGGTCGGGCGTCGCGTGCTGCTCAGGGTCGAAAAGGGCGAGGCCAAGCCGGGCGCGGTCAAGCTTCAGGTGAAAAACCTGACGGTGAAGGACTCGCGCGGCGTCACCATGGTCGACAACGTCTCCTTCGACGTGCGCGCCGGCGAGATCGTCGGCATTGCCGGCGTCGCCGGCAACGGCCAGTCGGAACTGATCGAGGCGATTTCCGGCATCCGCCGCGCAATTTCAGGCAGCGTCGAACTGGACGGCAAGACGATCGACGTGACCGGCGTTGCCGATCCCGGCGAATTGCGCGACCGCGGCCTCGCCCACGTGCCGGAGGACCGCCACCATGTCGGGCTGGTTTTGGCCTTCGAGGAGAACGAGAATTCGATCCTAGGCTATCACGACAAGCCGCAATATCTCAAAGGCCCGTTTCTCGACATCGAGGCGATCCAGAAGGACGCCGAGGAAAAAATCGCGAAATACGACATCCGGCCCGGCAATGCGCGGTTGAAGACCGCCAATTTCTCCGGCGGCAACCAGCAGAAGATCGTGCTTGCGCGCGAGATGGAACAAGACCCCGGCGTCTTGATCGTCGGCCAGCCGACACGCGGCGTCGATGTCGGCGCCATCGAATTCATCCACAAACGCCTGATCGCGATGCGCGACCAGGGCAAGGCCGTGCTGCTGATCTCAGTCGAGCTCGACGAGATACGCTCGCTGTCGGACCGCATTCTGGTGATGTTTGCCGGCCGGGTCGTTGGCGAGCGCGGCGAAGACGCGACCGAAGGCGAACTAGGCCTGCTGATGGCCGGCGTCGAACGCCAGGAGGCCGCCGAATGACGACGCCTGCGCTTCTCGTCATCGATGTGCAGAACGCCATCGACGATCCCAAATGGGGCCGGCGCGGGCAGCCGGAGATGGAACAGACCATCGGCGAACTGCTGTCGGCCTGGCGCGAGCGGCGCTTGCCGATCGTCCACATACGCCACGATTCGACCGACGCCGCCTCGCCCTACCGGCCGGGCACGCCCGGCAACGAGTTCAAGGCCGAGGTCGCGCCGCAGCCGGGCGAGCCCGTGGTCGACAAGCGCACCAACAGTGCCTTCATCGGCACCGACCTGATGGACCTGCTCGACGAATTGCAGGTCAGCCAGTTGGTTCTCACCGGCGTGCTGCTTGAAAATTCGGTCGAGGCGACCGCCCGCATGGCCGGCAATCTCGGCTTCGAGGTGGTCATCCCGGAAGACGCGGTGGCGAGCATCGACCGCACCGACCTGCGCGGCAGGCATTGGCCGGCCGAGGATGTGCACGCGCTGACGCTGGCCATCCTCGACAAGGAGTATGCGAAAATTTCGGACGCAAGATCGGTCATCGAGGCCCTGCCATGAGCACGCCCTACGCGAAACTCCCGGGCTGGGCCGATTACGGGCTGATCCCCATAGTCAATCTGCTGGTCGCGTTCCTCGTTGCCGGTGTCGTCGTACTGCTCGTCGGCGAAAATCCGCTGAGCGCCGCAGTCATCCTGATCGACGGTGCCTTCGGCAACGGTCAGAACATCGCCTACACGCTCTACTACGCCACCAATTTCATCTTCACGGGGCTCGCCGTCGCGGTGGCGTTCCATTCCGGCCTGTTCAACATAGGCGGCGAGGGGCAGGCCTATATCGCCGGCCTCGGCGTTGCGCTGGTCTGCCTCACCTTCGACGCCATCCTGCCCTGGTGGCTGACATTTCCGCTGGCCATCGTCGCGGCAGCGGCGGTCGGCGCGCTGTGGGCGCTCATCCCGGCCTATCTCCAGGCCAAGCGTGGCTCCCACATCGTCATCACCACCATCATGTTCAATTTCATCGCGGCCAGCGCCATGGTCTATCTGCTGGTCGATGTGTTGAAACCGGCCGGATCGATGGCTCCGCAGACGCGCGATTTCCTCGATGGCGCGCAACTGCCGAAAATGGGCTGGCTGCTCGAATCTCTCGGCTTGGCGGTGCGTTCGGCCCCGCTGAACATTTCCTTCCTGCTGGCGCTGCTGATGGCCTTCGCGGTCTGGGTGCTGATCTGGCGCACCAAACTCGGCTACGAGATGCGCACCTTCGGTTTCAGCCCCAAGGCGGCGCGCTATGCCGGCATTTCGGAAAGCCGCATCATCGTCGTTGCCATGATGATCTCGGGCGGGTTGGCCGGCATGATGGCGCTCAATCCGATCATGGGCGACCAGCATCGCGTGGCGCTGGACTTCGTCGCCGGCGCCGGCTTCGTCGGCATCGCCGTGGCGCTGATGGGACGCTCGCATCCGGCCGGCATAGTGCCGGCGGCGATCCTGTTCGGAGTGCTCTACCAGGGCGGCGCCGAACTCGCGTTCGAGATGCCCAACATCTCGCGCGACATGATCGTCATCATCCAGGGCCTTGTCATCCTGTTCGCAGGAGCGCTGGAACACATGTTCCGTGCGCCCATCCAGGCGGTATTCGCCTCGTTCAGCCCGCGATCGGTCGGGGTCGCGGCGCCGAAGGGGGAGGGCGCCTGACATGGAATTCGTCGGCATAATGCTGCAGATTTTCGACGCGACCATCCGCGTCTCCGTGCCGCTTCTGCTCGCCTGCCTGGCGGGCCTCTATTCCGAACGGGCCGGCGTCTTCGACATCGGCCTCGAGGGCAAGATGCTGGCCGGCGCCTTTGCCGGCGCCTCGGCCGCCGCGGTTTCAGGCTCCGCCTGGATCGGGCTTGCGGCGGCGGTGCTCACCGCCGTCTTCTTCGCGCTGGTTCACGGCTTCGCCTCGATCACGCATCGCGGCAACCAGATCGTGTCCGGCGTCGCCATCAACTTCATCGCCGCCGGCTCCACCATCATCCTCGGCCAGGCTTGGTTCCAGCAAGGCGGGCGCACGCCGTCGCTCTCCGGCGAGGCGCGCTTCGGGGCGATCACGCTGCCGGGCGCCGACGCGCTGCGCGACATGCCGGTGCTCGGGCCAATTTATTCCGAGCTGATCTCGGGTCACTCGCTGCTCGTCTACGTCGCTTTCCTGATGGTGCCGTTCACCTGGTGGGTGCTGTTTCGCACCCGCTTCGGCCTGAGGCTGCGCGCCGTCGGCGAAAACCCCGCGGCAGTCGACACGGCTGGCATCTCGGTGGCCTGGCTACGCTACCGCGCGGTGATTTTCACCGGTGTTTTATCGGGCCTGGCCGGCGCTTATCTGTCGATCGCCCAGAATGCCGGCTTCGTGAAGGACATGACCGCCGGCAAGGGTTTCATCGCGCTGGCAGCGCTGATCTTCGCCAAATGGAAGCCGGTGCCGGCCATGTTCGCCTGTCTGCTGTTCGGCTTCCTCGAGGCGGCCTCGATCCGCTTCCAGGGACTGCCCTGGCCTGTCATCGGCCGCGTGCCGGTGCAGCTCATCAACGCGCTGCCCTTCATCCTGACGGTTATCCTGCTCGCCGGCTTCATCGGCAAGGCGATCCCGCCGCGCGCCGGCGGCGTGCCCTATGTGAAGGAGCGGTGACCATGTTTCGAGAGGCTCTTCAAAATAGGCTATATCGAACTTGACGACGGTAGCGATTACCTTCTCAGAACATATGGCGAAAGATCGCGTAGCGGGCATGATTTCGCTTATGGCCCCTCTGGGAATCGTAACCGAAATTGAAGGTGGCCGAAAATTCACGATCGAAGTTTTCCGACCGTCACAAGGCGAGAAGCTTCAGAGATTTTTGACGCACTGGGAAGCGAGTGGCTTTTGCAAATACGAGTCTCCGATAGTTGGTCACGGTGAGATCAATGCCTCATGACCTCTTCCTGGCCGCGAAAGCCGCCATGAAAAACGCCCACGCCCCCTATTCCAGATTTCCGGTGGGAGCTGCGATCCGCACCACGGACGGCAGGGTGTTTTCCGGTTGCAACGTCGAGATCGCTTCCTTTCCGGAAGGCTGGTGCGCGGAAACGACGGCACTCGGCCACTACATCATGGGCGGCGGCGGCGAGATCGCCGAGATCGCCGTCATCGCCGAGCGCATGGCCAAGGTGACGCCCTGCGGCGGCTGCCGCCAGCGTCTCGCCGAATTCGCGCCGGCGGATGCCAAGGTCTATCTCTGCGACGCCGCCGGCGTGGCCGAAACGGTGACCATGGGCGAATTGCTTCCGCACGGTTTCGAAGGTGGGGTTCTCACATGAGGGAAGCAGTTGGACGGCTCGTCGAAAGGCTGGACGGGCGGATGCCGTCGGTCGCGCTGGTGCTGGGCTCCGGCCTTGGCGGGCTGGCCGGCGAGATGGAGGACGCGGTCCGCATCCCCTATGCCGAGCTGCCCGGCTTTCCGGCGGGCGGCGTCACGGGCCATGCCGGCGAGGTCGTCGCCGGGAATTTCGCCGGAACGCCGGTGCTGATGCTGGCCGGCCGGGCGCATTATTACGAGCACGGCAATGCTGCCGCCATGCGCCCGGTGCTGGAGACGCTCGCGGGCATAGGTGTGACCAAGCTGATCCTCACCAATGCCGCCGGCTCGGTCGATCCCGACATGCCGCCGGGCTCGGTGATGCTGATCACCGACCACATCAATTTTTCGGGCTCCAATCCGCTGTTCGGCGAGCCGACCGACCGCCGTTTCGTCGGCCTCACCGAAGCCTACGACCCGCGCTTGCGCGCAGCCTTCGAAAAGGCGGCGCTAGCGACTAGCACGAAGCTGCACAAGGGCGTTTACATGTGGTTTTCAGGCCCTTCCTTCGAGACGCCGGCCGAAATCCGCATGGCCCGTTTGATGGGCGCGACCGCCGTTGGCATGTCAACCGTGCCTGAAGTCATCCTCGCCCGTTTCCTCGGCCTGCGCGTCGCGGCGGCCTCCGTCATCACCAATCTTGCCGCCGGCATGACCGGCGCGGAGCTGTCGCACCAGGAGACCAAGGACATGGCGCCGATCGGCGGCGCACGGCTGGCGGCGGTGCTGAAGCACATGTTCTCGGAGGGGTTGGTGGATGGGTAACGCGGCATCTCCCTCCCCCTTGAGGGGAGGGTGGACAATCGCCGAAGGCGGTTGGACGGGTGGGGTCGTCGCGGCAGTGCGCGACCTGCTTGCGATGCTGCAAAAAAGATGTGTCGCGCACCGCCGAAATGACCCCTCCCCGATCCGCTGCGCGGATCGACCCTCCACTCAAGGGGGAGGGAGAGGCTGAGCCATGCTTCCCCAGGAAATCATCCGCCGCAAGCGTGACGACCAGCCGCTCTCCGCCGAGGAGATCGCCGGCTTCGTCGCCGGCGTCACTTCAGGCGCGGTTTCCGAAGGCCAGGCGGCGGCGCTGGCGATGGCCATCTTTTTCAACGGAATGAGCCGCGACGAGGCGGTCGCGCTGACGCTTGCGATGCGCGATTCCGGCGAGGTGCTGGACTGGTCCGACCTGCCCGGCCCGGTCACCGACAAGCATTCGACCGGCGGCGTCGGCGACAATGTCTCGCTGATGCTCGCGCCGATCGTGGCCGCCTGCGGCGCTTATGTGCCGATGATTTCCGGGCGCGGCCTCGGCCATACCGGCGGCACGCTCGACAAGATGGATTCGATCCCGGGCTACACGACCCAGCCGGATATAAAGTTGTTTCGCAAAACCGTGCTGTCGGCCGGCTGCGCCATCATCGGCCAGACCTCCGATCTCGCGCCCGCCGACAAGCGGCTCTACGCCATCCGCGACGTCACCGCGACGGTCGAATCCGTGCCGCTGATCACCGCGTCCATACTGTCGAAGAAGCTCGCCGCCGGGCTGCAGTCGCTGGTGCTCGACGTCAAGCTCGGCAACGGGGCCTTCATGGCGAAGTCGCGCGACGCGACCGCGCTCGCTACCAGCCTTGTCGAGGTTGCGAATGGCGCGGGCCTCAAAACCACTGCGCTGATCACCGGCATGAACGAGCCGTTGGCCTCGGCCGCCGGCAATGCCGTCGAGGTCGAGAACGCGGTAGACTTTTTGACGGGACGCTTTCGCGACGGTCGGCTGGAGGAGGTGACGCTGGCGCTCGCCGCCGAGATGCTGCAGGCCGCCGGCATCGCCGGATCCAACCGGGAGGGCATGGACCGCGCCGGCCAGGCGCTGCGGAGCGGCAAGGCTGCGGAGGTGTTTTCGCGAATGGTGGCCGAACTCGGCGGCCCGGCGGATTTCGTCGAAAAGTGCCGGCACTATCTGCCCAAGGCCAAGGTCGAACGCGCCGTCAGGGCCTTGAAGGACGGCTATGTCGCCGGCATCGCGACCCGCGAGGTCGGCCTTGCCGTCGTCATGCTCGGGGGCGGCCGCACCCGGCCGGAAGACAGCGTCGACCATTCGGTCGGCATCTCCCGGCTGCTCCCGGTCGGCGCGGAGGTGATGGCCGGCGAGGCGCTGGCGCTGGTTCATGCCCGATCGGAAGCCGACGCGGGAGAGGCAGCAGCCGCGATCCAGTCGGCTTACACGCTCGGCGAAACGAAGCCGCCGTTGCAGAACGCGGTGATCAGGCGCATCGGCGCGCGGATGTAATCAAGCTACTGCACCAGCAGCAAAGCGCCGTTTTCCACCTCGAACCGGTCCAGCCGCTTGAGGAAGCTCATGCCGATGAGCGTGCCCGACAACGCCTTGTCGTCGAGCACCACGGCTTCGATGTTCTCGACATGGACGCGGCCGATGTCGATGCGGTCGATCATCACTACAGCCGCGCGGGTCTCGCCATTGGCGGTGTTGACGGAATGCCGAAAATCGGAGCTTTTCAGGGAAAGTCCGATGCGCCGGGCTGTGGAAGCATTGATCGCCACTGCGGTTGCGCCGGTGTCGACCAGCGCCTCGACCTTGCGGCCGTTGAGCTTGAAGTCGGCCAGGAAGTGTCCGCGCGTATCGGCCGCGAGCCGCACCTTCCTGCCGGTCAGCATTTCTGGTTTGGCAGGTGCTTTCGGCCTTAGCGTCTTGACTGCGGCTATAGGCGTGGTGCTGGGTTCGCGGTCAGCGACGCCCGGCTGCAGCAACGCATGAAACGCCTGCGGGTTGGCTTGGTAGGCAATGGGGATCAGCACCGATGTGCCGGCGCAGACGCCGAGGATGATGAGTTGCCGCAGCATGGTCGTCGCGCCCTGGTTCGTTGCGGGAGCATAGCCCGCAGCCGATATCGGGCGATTAACGCAGGGCTAATTCTTGCCCCTTCGTTAACGCATGCTGAACGACGGGAGCTACTTCGTCCCGTAGAGCCGGTCGCCGGCGTCACCCAGGCCCGGCACGATGTAGCCCTTTTCGTTGAGGAGGCGATCGATGGCGGCGGTATAGACCGGAACGTCCGGATGCGCCTTGGTGAAGCGCTCTATGCCTTCCGGCGCGGCGAGCAGGCAGAGATAGCGCAAATTGGTCGCGCCGCGGCCCTTCAGCTTGTCGATCGCCGCAATCGCCGAATTGGCGGTCGCCAGCATAGGGTCGACGACGATTACCAGCCGGTCGGCGAGGTCGCTCGGCGCCTTGAAGAAATATTCGATCGCTTCCAGCGTTTCGTGGTCGCGGTAGAGGCCGATATGGGCGACGCGTGCGGCCGGGACCAAATCGAGGAGGCCTTCGAGCAGGCCGTTGCCAGCGCGCAGCACCGAGGCGAAGACCAACTTCTTGCCCTCCAGTATCGGCGCCTCCATCGTCTCGATCGGCGTCTCGATTGTCTTCGTGGTCAGTTCCAGGTCGCGCGTCACCTCATAGCCGAGCAACAGCGAGATCTCGCGCAAAAGCCGGCGAAAACTCGCGGTCGACGTTTCCTTGTCGCGCATGATGGTGAGCTTGTGCTGGACAAGCGGGTGGTCGACGACGGTAACGCCCATAATGCTTACTCCTGAGTTCCGGCTGCCGTGCGATACTATAGGCTGCGTTGCCGGCAAGAAACGCCCCGTCCGGGCCCGACCACAGTTTTGTCGATGCGCGTCAGCGCTGGCCGCCGTTCAGCCGCGCAAGAAGCTGCGCCTTCGTCTTCTTGTCGACGAAGGCTGCCTCGATCGCGGTGCGCGTCACCGCCGTGAGATCCTTGTCGCTCATGCCGAAATGCTCCGCCGCAATGTCGTATTCATGTTTCAGCGTCGTCCAGAAATACGGCGGGTCGTCGGAATTGAGCGTGACCTTGCAGCCGGCGTCCCGCAAAGCGGGGAACGGATGCTCGACATAGCTATCGAACACCTTCAGCGCGATGTTCGATCCGGGGCAACATTCGAGCACCACGCCTTCGGCGGCGATGCGTTTGACGAGATCCGGATTTTCGATGGCGCGCACCCCATGGCCGATGCGTGACGGGCGGATGTGGTCGAGCGCCGCCTGCACGCTTTCCCATCCGCCGAATTCGCCGGCATGGACAGTGATGCCGAGCCCGGCTTCGCGCGCGATCTCGAAGGCGCGCACGTAGTCCTCCATGTCGCCATGCCGCTCGTCGCCGGCGACCCCGAAGCCGGTCACCAGCGGGTGGCCGCATCTGGCGGCGAAACGTGCCGCGGCCTCGATCGATTCGAGGCCGACATGCCGCACTCCGGTGACAATCATGCGGCCTTCGATGCCGGTCTTGGCCTTGGCCCGCGCCATGCCTTCGCCCAGCGCGTCGGTATAGGCCTGCGGCGACAGGCCGGCCTTCATCGCATGATCGGGCGAGGTGAAGACCTCCGAATAGATCGCGCCGTCGCGCGCCAGGCTGGTCAGGTAGTGTTCAGAGAGCCGCGCATAGTCGTCCTCGGTGCGGAACAGGTCGGCGGCGAAGTCGTAAGCCTTCAGAAAGCTGGTGAAATCATGCCAGACGAAGGACCCGTCCTGGATGTAGGGGGAGACATCCTTGCCGTATTTCTGCGCCTGCCTGATCACGAGTTCGGGTGCTGCCGCACCTTCGATGTGGCAGTGCAGTTCGGCTTTCAAAGGCATTCGTTCGTCCCTGTGATCTGACGTCCCAAGCGCGGCTGTTCATCGCGGCTTAAACAATAGCGCCCCGTATTCCGATCGGCTATGGTCCGGCCGATTTTATGGCGGATCAAAATAATGTCAGAGCAGCGCACAACGGCCGCCGGCGGCATGGAAACCTCCTACGGCTTCAAGGATGTCGGCGCAGGCGACAAGCAGACGCTGGTCAACGACGTGTTCCATCGTGTCGCCGGCCGCTATGATTTGATGAACGATTTGATGTCGGGCGGCCTGCACCGCCTGTGGAAGGACGCACTGGTGTCCTGGCTCAATCCGCCGAAGCGGCCAGGCTGGAAGGTGCTGGACGTCGCCGGCGGCACCGGCGACATCGCCTTCCGCATCATCGACGCCTCGCACGGCAATGCCCATGCGACCGTGCTGGACATCAACGGCTCGATGCTGGAGGTCGGCCGCGAGCGCGCCGCAAAACGCGGGCTGGAAGCCAACACCGACTTCGTCGAAGCCAATGCCGAGGAACTGCCTTTCGCCGACGACACGTTCGACGCCTATACGATCGCCTTCGGCATCCGCAACGTGCCGCGTATCGAGGTCGCCCTGTCGGAAGCGTTCCGCGTGCTGAAGCCCGGCGGCCGCTTCCTCTGCCTGGAGTTTTCCGAGGTCGAGATGCCGCTACTCGACCGGGTTTATGAAGCGTGGTCGTTCAACGCTATTCCGCGCATCGGCCAGATTGTCGCCGGCGACGGCGAACCGTACGCCTATCTGGTCGAATCGATCCGCAAATTCCCTAATCAGGCCAATTTCGCTTCGATGATCAGCCGCGCGGGCTTCGACCGCGTGACATGGCGCAATTATTCCGGCGGCATCGCAGCGCTGCACTCGGGCTGGAAGCTTTGACGGGCGCATCCGCATGAGCAGTCTCGGAGCAGCATTCCGGCTTGCCTGGGCAGGCTGGATATTGACCCGCGAGGGCGTGATCGCGGCTTTGCCGGGCGACGAGCTCTATGGCCTCCCGAGGTTAGGCTGGCGGATAGCTCGGCTGCTCACGCGCAGGCGCGCCATCGGCCGCGGCCGCTCCGAGAGGCTGGCGCAGGCGGTCGCGCGGCTCGGCCCGTCCTATGTCAAGCTCGGCCAGTTCCTCGCGACGAGGCCCGATGTCGTCGGCAACGACATCGCGCTCGACCTTGCGCTTTTGCAAGATCGTATGCGGACGTTCCCGCAGGAGCAGTCCATCGTCGCGATCGAAGCCTCGCTTGGGCGGACCATCGACGACCTCTACATCCGCCTCGGCGATCCCGTCGCCGCTGCCTCGATCGCGCAGGTGCACTGGGCCGAGGTCGCCCACAGCGACAGCGTGTCGAAGGTCGCCGTTAAGGTCATAAGGCCCGGCGTGCGCAAGGCCTTCTTCCGCGATCTCGAAAGCTTCTTTCTCGCCGCGAGGCTGCAGGAACGCTACATTCCCTACACCCGCCGGCTGCGGCCCGTCGAGGTCACCCAGACGCTCGCCGAAACCACCAAGATAGAGATGGATCTGCGGCTGGAGGCGGCCGCGCTGTCGGAACTCGGCGAAAACACGAAAAATGACCCGGGTTTTCGCGTGCCTTCCGTCGATTGGGAACGCACCGGCCGCGATGTCCTGACCCTGGAGTGGGTCGACGGTATCAAGATGAGCGATATCGAGGGTTTGCGGGCGGCCGGTCACGACCTGAAGCTCATTGCGGCAAACCTCATTCAGTCATTCCTGCGCCATACGCTGCGCGACGGCTTCTTCCACGCAGACATGCATCCGGGAAACCTGTTCGTCGAGGATGACGGCACCATCGTCGCGGTCGATCTCGGCATTGCCGGCCGTCTCGACAAGAAAGAGCGGCGCTTCCTTGCGGAAATCCTCTACGGATTTATCACCCGCGACTATTTCCGTGTCGCCGAGGTGCATTTCGAGGCGGGATATGTGCCCCGCCACTTCAACGTCGCAGGCTTCGCCCAGGCAATCCGGGCGATCGGAGAACCGATTCACGGCCAGCCAGCCGAAACAATCTCCATGGCCAGGCTTTTGACGCTGCTGTTCGAGGTCACCGAAATATTCGACATGCAGACCCGGCCCGAACTGGTGCTGCTGCAAAAGACCATGGTCGTGGTGGAAGGCGTGGCGCGCACGCTCGATCCGGCCTTCAACATGTGGAAGACGTCCGAGCCGGTGGTCGGCCACTGGATCAAGGACAATCTCGGGCCGCGCGGGATGCTGGCGGATGCGCGCGACGGCGCCAACGCGCTTCTGACGCTCGCCCGCCAGGCGCCGGACCTCGCCGCCCGCACCGAACGCCTGTCACGCGAGATCGACCTGATGGCCGAGCACGGACTGCGCTTCGATCCGGCGACCGCCAACGCAATTGGCAAAGCCGAAGCCCGCCACACCCGCTCCGGCCGTGTAGCGCTATGGGTAATAGCGCTGGCGCTGATTTGGATCGCCGCCCAGCTGGCAACCTCGGTCTGATTGCAATGCTGTCATTGACAGCATTGCGCGTTCCGTTAGATTTTCCGTCAGGAGATAGCTATGGGCGCCGTAACCATCAGGAACATCGACCCGTTCGTGAAATCGGAGCTGCGCAAGCGCGCCGCCGAGCGCGGCGTGTCGATGGAACAGCATCTCAGGGACGTCATTGCGGGAACGGTGGCAATACCTGCCCAGCGCTCGGTATTAGCCGAGGAAGTTTCGGCATCGGCGCGTACATCCGGCGCGCCGCCTTATCAGAGGGCGTCCACGAATTTGGAACGGTCTTATCTTGCGGACAACGGCCGCATGATCCTTTCCGGCAAGCGCATTCTCTTGATCATTGGCGGCGGGATCGCGGCATATAAGAGCCTCGATTTGATCCGCCGCCTGCGCGAGCGCGGCGCTTCCGTGCGCTGCGTCATGACTGCCGCCGCCCGTCAATTTGTCACGCCGCTCTCTGTCGGAGCGTTGACGGTCGATCATGTTTTCACCGAGCTTTTCGATCGCCAGGATGAGCACGATGTCGGCCACATCCGTCTATCGCGTGAGGCTGACCTGCTGGTCGTCGCGCCCGCCACCGCCGACCTGATGGCGAAACTCGCCGGTGGACAGGCCAACGACCTGGCCTCGGCGGTGCTACTCGCGACGGACAAGAAAGTGCTGATAGCGCCGGCGATGAACCCGAAAATGTGGGTGCATCCGGCGACCCGCCGCAACCGCGCCACGCTGGAAAAGGACGGCGTGGAGTTCGTAGGTCCGGCAAAGGGCGAGATGGCGGAGCGCAACGAGGCCGGCGAAGGTCGTATGGCCGAGCCGCTGGAGATCGTCGCGGCCATCGAGGCGTTGCTCGACCAGCGCCCAAAACCGCTGGCGGGTAGAAAAATAATAGTCACCTCCGGCCCCACCCACGAGCCGATCGACCCGGTGCGCTACATCGCCAACCGGTCGTCCGGCAAGCAGGGCCATGCCATCGCAGCGGCCCTCGCGCGCCTTGGAGCCGATGTTCGGCTTGTCTCCGGGCCAGTGACGATCGCCGATCCGGCCGGCGTCGATACGCAGCATGTCGAAACCGCGCGCGAAATGCGAGACGCGGTGGAAAAGCTGCTGCCGGCGGACGCTGCAATCATGGTCGCCGCCGTCGCCGACTGGCGCACAGAAAATTCGGCTGGCGAAAAGATCAAGAAGGTCGTGGGTGAGGGGCCTCCGGCGCTCCAGATGGTCGAGAATCCCGATATTCTGGCAGGCGTCGGCCATCACCGGAAGCGGCCGTGGTTGGTCGTAGGCTTCGCCGCCGAAACCCAGAATGTGCTGGAGAACGCCAGGGCCAAGCTCGGAAAGAAAGGCGCAGACATCATCGTCGCCAACGACGTGTCGCATGAAGGCGGCGTCATGGGCGGCGACCGCAACCGCGTGAAGATCGTGTCGAAGGCGGGTTTCGAAGAATGGCCCGAAATGTCCAAGCACGACGTCGCCGAAAGACTGGCGGCGCTGGTTGCCGTTCGCCTGCAGACGATCGAAGTCTGAGGGCGCCTGTCTCTGCTGTTGCCGCAATCTGTATCTACCGGCGCGCGATCCGGTTGCGTAATCGGCGATGAGACGCGATGCTGGGTTCGGGACCATCTGCCTAAGCTAAAGCGCCGGATAGCTGAGCCACGATGCACGATACACCGAGCGCGTTTCCCGATTTCGGCCTGACGGCCGATGAGCGCCGCTTCGCCGTGCGCGGCTGCTATTACGAACATCCCGGCATGGACGGCGAGCGCGGCGAGATCTGGTGCTACACCGACCGCTTTTCCTACGCGCCGGGCGAGTCGGTCGCGCTTCATGTCAGTTCGACCGCGTCGAGCTTCGGGATCGAAGTCACGCGCGACGGCGGCGTCGAGACACAGGTGCTCACGCGACAAAACCTGGCGGCGCGCTGGCAGGACACGCCGGACCAGTGCTCGGTCGAAGGTTGCGGCTGGGCGGCGTCTTTCGAATTCACAGTCGAGGAAAGCTGGCCGTCCGGCGCATACCGTGTCGCGCTGACCGCCGAAGGCCGGGATGGCGACCCGGTCCGCTGCCACCACCTCTTCATCGTCCGGCCGCATCCTGGCCGCAAGCCCGGCCGCATTCTGCAGGTCGCCGCCACCGGCACATGGCTCGCCTACAACACATGGGGCGGGTCGAACGCCTATGACGGCATCACCGGCCCAAATCGCGACGAATATGCCCGCATGGTCTCGACGCAGCGCCCATGGTGCCGCGGCTTCGTCGTGCTGCCGCTCGATGCGCCGCGCGTGCCGCTGGAAGTATCGATGCCGCCGCAGACCGTGCCGCGCTATCCGCATATGGAATGGGCTTTCGCCACCGGCCATTCCAAGAAATATGCCTCGGCCGGCTGGGCGAGCTATGACAGCCATTTTTTCCGCTGGGCCGAGCGCGCCGGCTATGCCATCGACCTCGCCAGCCAGCACGATCTGCATTTCACGCCCGAAATCCTGGATGGCTATGATTGCGTCGTCTTCGTCGGCCATGACGAATACTGGACCTGGGAGATGCGCGACGCCGTCGACGCCTATATCGAACGCGGCGGCCATGCCGCTCGCTTCGCTGGCAATTTCATGTGGCAGACCAGGCTGGAGGACGAGGGCCGTAGGCAAGTCTGCTACAAATATCGCGCCCGCGCCGAAGACCCCGCCTATCGCGGCGGCAACGTCACGCGGGCCACCAATTCCTGGGAAGCGCCGGAAATCGGCCGGCCGGGGGCGCTGACCTTCGGTCTCAACTCCACCAAGGGGGTTTACGCAGGCTGGGGCGGCTGCGCGCCGCGCGGCATGCGCGGCTTTCCCGTCTATCGTCCCGAGCATTGGGCGTTCGCCGGCACGGGATTGTTTTATGGCGATCTGCTGGGCGCCGACAGCCATGTGTACGGCTACGAAGTCGATGGGCTCGACTACGAGATCCGCAACGGCCGGCCATATCCCACGGCCGCCAGCGGCGCGCCGGCTGGACTGGAAATTCTGGCGATGGGAATGGCGAGCCAGGTCGAGGAGGCGGATTTCCTCCGGCCGGATGACCAGTTCTTCGGCGACGAGGACGGCCGCTTCATCGCCGAGACGCTTTACGGCGACGCCAGCGACGAGAACCTGGAAAAGGTCCGCTACAGCAACGGCATGGTCGTCAATTTCCCGAAAGGCAAAGGCGAGGTTTTCCACGCCGGAAGCTGCGAATGGGTCGCGGGTCTGTTGCGGCGCGACGCAATGGTCGAGCGTGTCACCGCCAATGTGCTAGACCGTTTCCTCGATCGCTGAACCAGAGCACGCGCACATCATGTCCAAGCCGCTTATGACGCAGGTTTCCGACGCTGGCGAAAGCCGTCGCCCGTCCAATCTCTTCTACATGACCCGCCTGCGCCGCCCGCTGGTCGACCGCGCCGAGGGCATCTACCTCTGGGACCAGAACGGCAGGCGGATGATCGACGGGTCGAGCGGCGCGATGGTGGTGAATCTCGGCCACGGCAACCGCAATGTGCTCGACGCCATGAAGCGGCAGATGGACCGCGTCACCTTCGCCTATCGGCTGCATTTCGAGAACGAGCCGGCCGAGGAACTGGCGCGTCGCATGGCGGAAAAGATGCCCGGCGACCTCGACCGGATTTTTTTTGTGTCAGGCGGTTCGGAGGCGGTGGAATCGGCGATAAAGCTTGCCAGGCAGTGGGCGGTTGCGACAGGCCAGCCGGACCGCTGGAAGGTGATTTCGCGCTTTCCCTCTTATCATGGCGGCACCATCGGCTCGCTTGCGGTGACTGGCGATCTGGCGCTGACCGAGACGTTCGCGCCGCAGACGCGCGCCATGCCGAAGATACCTTCGCCGACTGCCTATCGCGACCGCGACAATCTTTCGATGGAGCAGCGCGGCCTGCGCTATGCCGACATGCTGGAGGAGAAGATCCTCGCGGAAGGCCCCGAAAGCGTGCTCGCCTTCATCATGGAGCCGATCGGCGGCGCGGCCACAGCTGCGCTCGTGCCGCCGGACAGCTATTTCCCGCGCATCCGCGAGATTTGCGACAAATACGGCATCCTGCTTATCCACGACGAGGTGATGACCGGCGCCGGGCGCACCGGAAAATACCTCGGCGGCGAGCACTGGAACTGCCGGCCGGACATTGTGACCATGTCGAAGGGCATCGGCTCCGGTTACGCGCCGCTCGGCGCGATGGCCGCGTCCCGCCGCCTGGTCGGGCCGGTGCTCGATTCCGGCGGCTTCCAGCACGGCTACACCTATGCCGGCAATCCGCTCTCCTGCGCTGCGGGGCTCGCCGTTCTTGACGAGATGGAGCGGCTGGACTGCATCGCCAATGCTGCAGCGATGGGCGATCTCCTGAAGCAGGGACTGGAGGCGCTTGCCGGGCGCTACCCCTTCATCGCCAATGTGCGTGGCAAGGGGCTCCTGCTCGGCGCCGACCTCGTCGCCAACCCGGAGACATTGGCGCCGCTGCCCCCGGCCAGGAAAGCCAATCAACGCCTGGTGGACCTCGCTTATGAGCGCGGGATGATCATCTATTCACGGCGCATCCGCGGCGACGGCGTCGAGGCGGACAATTTCATGCTGGCCCCGCCGCTGATCATTACTGCAGAACAGGTCGGTGAGATGATTAGCGTACTCGACGATTCGCTCACTGCACTCGCCGCCGAACTCGACCTTCCCGTGAACGGCTGAGGTCGCACATGGCCGAGAACAGCAAACCCCGGAAGAAAGTCGTCATCACCTGCGCGGTAACGGGATCGGTGCACACGCCGTCCATGTCGCCTTATCTGCCGGTAACGCCCGACCAGATCGCCGCGGAGGCCATCGCGGCGGCCGAAGCCGGCGCGTCGATCCTGCATCTCCATGCTCGCGACCCGAAGGACGGCCGCCCGACCGCCGACACGGACGTGTTCATGCAGTTCCTGCCGCGCATCAAGCAGGCGACGGACGCGGTCATCAACATCTCGACCGGCGGATCGTCGCTGATGTCACTCGACGAGCGGCTTGCCATCTCCGTCAGGGCCGAGCCCGAAATGTGCTCGCTCAACATGGGATCGATGAATTTCGCGCTGTTTCCGGCGCTCGACAAGCCGACCGAATGGAAGCACGACTGGGAGCCGCAGCTTCTCGAAGCGACGCGCGGCACGATCTTCAAGAACAGTTTTGCCGACATCGAAGCGATCCTGACGCGCCTTGGCCAAGGTTGCGGCACGCGCTTCGAATTCGAGTGCTACGATGTCGGCCATCTCTATTCGCTGGCGCATTTTCGTGACCGTGGCCTAGTTTCCGGACCGCTTTTCATCCAGTTCGTGTTTGGCGTTCTTGGCGGGATTGGCGCCGACCCCGAAAACCTCACCCACATGAAGCGCATCGCCGACAAGCTGTTCGGCGACAGCTACAGCTTTTCCGTGCTGGCCGCCGGCCGCAGGCAGATGCCGATGATCACCATGGCCGCTGCAATGGGTGGCAATGTCCGCGTCGGGCTGGAGGACAGCCTCTATGACGGCCGCGACCTGGCGAAGTCGAACGCCGATCAGGTCCGCCGCATCCGCATCATCCTGGAGGCGCTGTCGCTGGAGGTCGCGACGCCCGCCGAAGCGCGCGAGATGCTGGCCCTCAAGGGCGGCGACCGGGTGGCGTTTTAGACGCCATGACCGGCCACAATCACCCCCTCATCCGCCCGGCAACCATTGACGACGCCGAGACGATCCATGCTGCGATCCTCGGCATCGCCGAGGCGGTCGGCGAACCGCACAAGGTGAAAAGCACGCCGGACGACATCCGCCGCTTCGGTTTTGGTCCGAACCCGGCGTTCGAGGCGCTGATTGCCGAAGTCGAGGGCGTCTTCGCCGGCCTCTGTCTTTTCTTCCCGAGCTTCTCGACCTGGCAAGGACGCCCGGGCGTCTATGTTCAGGACCTGTTCGTGGCGAAGAATTTTCGCGGATTTGGCGTAGGCGAGAAGCTGTTGAAACGGCTGGCCGCGGTGACGCGGGCGCGCGGCGGCCGCTACATCCGCCTTTCCGTCGACACCGGCAATCACCGCGCCCAGGCATTTTACCAGCGTCTCGGGCTTCGCCTATCGGACGCCGAGCAGATATATGCCGCCTATCGCGAGGATTTCGACGCGCTCGCCGACGCTGGCGATCACGAGGGGTAAGCTGTTATGAAAGCCTTCTTTGCCGACGAACAAAGACGCCACGACCCGAAGGCATTCTTATCAAGCGGGGCGCCGCAGCCCAATCCGGAAAAGCCGGAGCGCGTCGAGCGGCTGCTTGCCGGCGCGCGCGCCGCAGGCTGCGAAATCGTCCGCCCGCGCGATTTTGGTCCCGGGCCGATCGCCGCCGTCCACACACCGGAATATCTGGAATTCCTCGAAAACATCTTTGCGCGCTGGCGGCGCATCGAAGGCGCGTCGGCGGAGGTCATCCCTAACATCCATCCGATCGCGCGCGGCGGCAGCTATCCGGCGTCGGCGGTCGGACAAGCCGGCTATCATATGGCCGACACGGCCTGTCCGATCTCGGCCGAAACTTTTGACAGCGCCTGCTGGAGCGCATGGTCGGCGGTCGAGGCAGCCGAAGCGGTGATGTCCGGCGCGCCGGCCGCCTATGCGCTCTGCCGACCGCCCGGCCATCATGCCTTCGCCGATGTCGCCGGCGGCTTCTGCTTCATCAACAATTCGGCGGTCGCCGCCCAGCATCTGCGTAGGAGCGCCGCCCGCGTCGCCATTCTCGATGTCGACCTGCATCACGGCAACGGCACGCAGGGCATCTTCTACGCCCGGCCCGACGTGCTGACGGTCTCGATTCATGCCGATCCCATTCGCTTCTATCCGTTCTTCTGGGGTCATGCCGACGAACGCGGCGAGGGGCCGGGCCTTGGCTACAATTGGAACCTGCCGCTTGCCCGTAAATCCGGTGACGAGCGATTTCTCGAAGCGCTGGCCACCGCCCGTCAGCGCATCCGCGCTTTTGCGCCGGACACGCTGGTGGTGGCGCTCGGGCTGGACGCGTTCGAGGGCGATCCGTTCGGCGGACTGTCCGTCACGACGCCCGGATTTTCACGGATCGCCGAGGCGATCGCGGGGCTCGGTCTGCCGACTGTTATCGTCCAGGAAGGCGGTTATCTCTGCGATGCGCTCGGCGACAACCTGACCGCCTTTCTCGGCGGCTATGGCAACGCGTTGAAAATATAGCGGTGAGAAAAAAGAGCTGCGCCGCCAAGCGCAGCCCTCGATCGCTACCAGGGACGCCGCCAATCGGCGAATACCGTCTGGTTGTCGCGATGGTTGCCGCCCAGCGTCGCGCCGTAATAGGCGCCGACCGCGCTGACCAGAAACGAGGCGGCGGTGACGAAGGCCGCGATCATCGCCACTTTGCGCGCCGTTTCGGCCGCCTGCCTCGCTTCCGCTTCAGCCGCCTGCGCATCGGCCAGCAACGCATCGACGCGTTGCTGCGCCTGCGCCTCATCCAGGCCTGCGCGGGCGGCGATGGTTGTCGTCAGATATTGCCGGTCGGCGTCGTTCAGCGCGCCGTCTGATACGGCGGTGGTGAGCACGCGGCCTATTTCGTCACGCGCTTCGGCGCTCACCGGCGGTGCCGCCGGGTCTCCGGAGCGCAGGAACCTGTCGACCAAAAGGTCGTAGGCGCCCGACAGAGGATCTTCGCCTTCGGCGGTGCCCGCACCGCTGGCTGCGCCCGCCGCTATCGTGCTCATCGAAGTGGCGGCGGTGCTCGCCGCGCCGCTTATGCCGGATACGGCGATGAAGGCGCCGAGCAGGGCGCCGAGTGCCCATACGATCAGCCCGTGCGAGCCGTCGCGAATGTCCGACTCGTCTTCGGTAGCGTCGTGTTTGCGCCGCCGCAGCCTCCCGGTGAGGTAGCCGCCGGCGATGAAGCTCGAAATCTGCACCCAAAGCAGCCACAGCGCGGCGGCGATCAGGAACCAGAACAGCGACATGCCGCTACCTTCATAAGGCGACGTAAGCGACAGGCCGAGCGCCGAACCGAATGTCAGGAGCACGAACGATATTGCGGTGGCGAATATTGTGCCGGCAAAAATCGCCGGCCAGTCGACATAGGAACTTTCCTCGGCCTGCACGCCGCCGACCGATATCAGGGGAGAGTCGGAAATGGCCATCGAAAGTCTCCTCGGAAAGTTGCGGAAACTCCGCGTCGCCGACGTCAGAGGTCAGGCGGGAGGTTCCCCGGATTGCGCGGTGATCAGCGCAGCCCAAACAGCGACAGCACTGCGAGAATGATCACGACAAGGCCGACGAGATAAATGATGCCGTGCATTTCGGTCTCTCCCTTCGCCGCATTGAATGAATGCCCAAAACCAACAAGCAGCAGGCAAGTTGGTTCCCGCAGCGCGCCAGAACGGGTTTGCGCGGCGGAACGGAAGGGTCAGGATCGTTTGCAGGGCTACGAAAACAGGCGCCGATATCGTGGGTCCGCGCGGTTCCATGGAGAGGATGCGTTGCCCGCCCTAGTCATAGACGTAGCAGGCCCAGCCCTCGATAGCGGCAAAGGCGCCACAGGCTGCTTTGAACGCTTGGTAGTTGGCCATGGCGGCCAGTTTGGTGAGGTCGGAAATCGGTGCGCGATTCTTCCCTTGTCACGTCTCCGCTGCGTTCAGTGCCTTGTGTGAGCGTCGCGCGCGGCTTCTGCGCCGGCATGGATGCCGGGGCTGCGTTTCTGGAACGGAACCCATGGATTGGCGCGGATGATCTGTTCGAGTTGTTCGGGCCTGTCCACGGAATGGCCCAGTCCCTGCTGCCTGCGCTGGTTGAGCCACAGAGGCTTCATTTCTGCCAGGAAACTGCTGATCAATTTCTTCATTTGGCGTACCTCCCAGGAGCATCGGCCGCACCCGCTCCTCAACAGCGGAGAGACGCGTTGGTTCCCGATATTGCGCAAGAATGCGCCTTAAAACAGGCGGTTCACGGCCGGAGGTCAATCGCCGAAGCGGCCGCCGTCATTAGGCTTTCGGAGGTGCCCGCGGATAGCGGCTTCCTCCCCGTCGTCGGGCAGCGCCTCGTCGCTCTCCTGGTAAGGGTTGTCGTCGTCATCCTCCTGCGAAAGGTCGACGTCCTCGGAGACTATTTCCACCTCTTCCGACGCGAAAACGTCCTCCTCGTCGGCGCCTGCTTCAGCCTCGGCGGGGTCGATGCGTTCCCAATCCTCTTCCACAATCGGCTCATCGTCCTCTACCACAACCGGGGCATCGTCCTCTGCTGGATTGCTGGACTGCCCTGGTTTGTCCTGATCTGCCATTGTCATCGTGGATGCCTTTCTCGTTGCCCCTGCGGGCGTTCTTGCCGCCTCCGGCCGGGCGGTGGCAAAAGCGCGATTGGACGCCGTATCCGGTTTTCCGCCATTACGCGGTTGACCACCCAGCCGGCAAAGAGAATGGAGAGCATGCGAACCATGTTCAGCGTCTCTTCACGGGCCTGAAATCAGCGGTTTCGGGCGGCCAGTGCGGAAACCAGCGCGCTTTCGCCAGCGTCAGAAGCAGATTGATCAACCTGTCCATCGCTTTCTCCCTTTGGAACGCCGCGTGTCCTTCGGACGCGCAAAGGACGCTCTTAATCTGCGCATTAACCTCGGGGTCATGCGCTAGTGGGGAAATAGCGGGCGAGCGCGGATTTGGTTCCGGGACGACGCGGAATTTTGTGGCGGTCGATGAACGGCGGTTCTAGGCCTTGGTCTTGGCTTTGTCGGATCCCGACGCCTTCTTGCGCGACGCGGGCTTGTCGTCCGTCTTGCCGCCCGATTTGCCGGCGTCCTCCGCCAGGCTCTTTCTCAACGCGTCGAAAAGATTGACGACGTTGGAGGGTTTCGTCTCCGGTTTTGCCTTCTGCACCTTCTTGCCGGCTTTCTTGGAGCGGACGAGTTCGGCCAGCGCGGCCTCGTAGTGGTCCTCGAACTTGGAAGGATCGAACTTCGCCTTCTTCTTGTCGACGATGCCGGCGGCAAGGTCGATCATGTCCTTGTCGAGCTTTACGCTTTTGACGTCGTCGAACACCTCGCCGGGCCGGCGCACCGTGGTGTCGTAGCGCAGCGTGGTCACCAGCATGCCCTTGCCGAACGGCTCGACGAGCACGGGCCGCTCGCGGCGATAGAGCACGACGCGCGCCAACCCGGCCATTTTCTTGGCGCTGAGCGCCTCGCGGATGACGGCGAATGCCTCCTCCGAGACCTTGTCGGCCGGCGCCAGGTAATAGGGCGTGTCGAGATAGACCTCGTCGATTTCGGATTTGTCGATGAAACCTTCCATATCCATCGTGTGCGACGATTCGATCTGGACGGCCTCGATCTCCTCCTCCTCGATCAGCAGGAACTCGTCGTCGCTGATTTCATAGCCCTTGACCTGATCATCCTCGCCGACAGGCTTGCCGCTGGCGCCATCGATATACTGGCGCTTCACCCTGTTGCCGGTCGCCCGGTTGATGGTGCGGAACGATATCTTGCCGCCCTGCGTCGTGGCGTTCGACAGTTCCACCGCACAGGTCACCAGCGAAAGTTTCAGATAGCCTTTCCATGCCGGGCGGAGCGCCATCACTATGCCTCACATTGTCATGTGCAGGGACAACTCCGACGAGCGGAGGGCCTGCGGAACGCCATAATACGCCTAAACCGGGTTAACGCTATCCTACGCAATGTGCGGCGCTCTCTCCGGTTCCGCGGCTGCGATGTTCCCCTTGCTCTCAATAGTGAGGGTTTCGATCTCGCGGAAATAGCGGTTGCCAGTTCGCCGGCCTTCCTCGCCAGTTCAACCGCGAATCCGGCTGTAACGCGCGAGCGATCCCTGTATTCGGGAAACGCGGCGCTCCCCGCCATCTGACTGGCAGACCGATAGCAGGCTTGAATTGGCGGTCGAACTGGCAGCGGCCGCCAGGCTTCAGAAGAATTTCGACGCCTAATTAAACGTCCAGATTGGCCACCGACAGGGCGTTTTCCTGGATGAAATCACGGCGCGGCTCGACATCGTCGCCCATCAGCCGGGCAAACAGCGAGTCGGCGTCGGTGGCGTCGTTCACCTTGACCTGCAGCAGCGAGCGCACATTCGGGTCGAGCGTGGTTTCCCAGAGCTGTTCGGCGTTCATTTCGCCGAGACCCTTGTAGCGCTGCATGGTCAGGCCCTTGCGACCGGTGGCGAACACGGCGTCGAGCAGCGCCAGCGGGCCCGAAATTGTCTCCGCATTGTCCTTGCGGCGTAGCATCGGCGATTGCGAATAGACCTCGCCGAGGCGATCGGCGTAGCGATGGAGCGCGCGCGCATCGGCCGAGTTGATCAGGCCCATGTCGAGATGCGCATATTCCTTCACGCCGCGCAGCATGCGCTCGAAAATAAAGCCACCCGGCCCCTCGTTCGAGGTCGCGGTGCGGCCTTCCCAGCCGCGCTCGATATCCTCGGCGATGGCGTCGAGCCGCTCGGCCACCCTCTGCGCCATGTCGTTGGCTCTGCCGAGATCGTTCAGGATTTCCGGGTTGAGTGCGCCTGCGATCGCCGCCTGTTCAACCACGCCGCGATTGTAGCGTGTGTGCAGGCCGTTGATCAGCGAGCGTACGGCTAGCGCATCGTCGATCGCGCCACGCAGATCTTTGCCGGCGCGCACCTCGCCGGAGGACAGCGTCAGCGACGCCTCCTCCAGCCCTGACCCGATCAGAAATTCCTCGAACGCGCCTTCGTCCTTGATGTATTGCGAGCTCCTGCCGCGCGTCACCTTGTAGAGCGGCGGCTGGGCTATGTAGAGATGGCCGCGCTCGATCAATTCCGGCATCTGCCGGAAGAAGAAGGTGAGGAGCAGCGTCCTGATATGCGCGCCGTCCACGTCGGCGTCGGTCATGATGATGATCTTGTGGTAGCGCAATTTGTCGGCGTTGAACTCGTCCTTGCCGATCGAGGTGCCGAGTGCGGTTATCAGCGTGCCGATCATTTCGGACGACAACATGCGGTCGAAGCGCGCGCGCTCGACATTGAGGATTTTTCCGCGCAGCGGCAAAATGGCCTGGTTCTGGCGCGAGCGCCCGCCCTTGGCCGAGCCGCCCGCGGAATCGCCCTCGACGATGAAGATTTCGGATTTGGCCGGGTCTCGTTCCTGGCAGTCGGCGAGCTTGCCGGGCAGTGAGGTGATGTCGAGCACGCCCTTGCGCCGGGTCAGTTCGCGCGCCTTGCGCGCCGCTTCGCGCGCTGCCGCCGCCTCGACAACCTTGGCGATCAGCGTCTTTGCTTCCGCCGGATGCTCCTCGAGCCAGGTGCCGAGCGCCTCGTTGACGAGGCTTTCGACCACGGGACGCACTTCCGACGAAACCAGCTTGTCCTTGGTCTGGGAGGAGAATTTCGGATCGGGGACCTTCACCGACAAGACGGCAGTCAGTCCCTCGCGGCTGTCGTCGCCGGTGATCGACACCTTTTCCTTCTTGGCGATGCCGGAGGTTTCGGCATACCCGGTGACCTGGCGCGTCAGCGCACCGCGAAAGCCGGCCAGATGGGTGCCGCCATCGCGCTGCGGGATGTTGTTGGTGAAGGCCAGCACGTTCTCGTGGTAGCTGTCGTTCCACCACATCGCGACTTCGACGGTGATGCCGTCGCGCTCGGCCTTGATCGCGATCGGCGTGGAGATCAGCGGCTTCTTGGCGCGGTCGAGATACCTGACGAACTCGATCAGCCCGCCTTCGTAGAGCAGTTCCTGCGTCTTCACGTCGGCGTGGCGCGCATCGGTCAGAACAATCCTGACGCCCGAATTCAGGAAGGCCAGTTCGCGCAGCCGGTGCTCCAGCGTGCCGTAGTCGAACTCGACCATGGTGAAGGTCTCGCTCGAAGGCATGAAGGAAACCTCCGTGCCGGTCGCGTCGCCCGCATCGCCGGTTTCACGCAACGGCGCGTCAGCGACGCCATGCGTGAAGCTCATTTCGAAAATCTTGCCCTTGCGGCGGATCTTCAGCTTCAGCCACACCGACAGCGCGTTGACCACCGACACGCCGACACCGTGCAGGCCGCCCGAAACCTTGTAGGAATTCTGGTCGAATTTGCCGCCGGCATGCAGCTGCGTCATGATGACTTCGGCGGCCGAAATGCCTTCTCCGGTGTGGATATCGGTTGGAATGCCGCGACCATTGTCGGTCACCGTCACCGAACCGTCCGGGTTGAGCGTCACCGTCACCAGCGTCGCGTGCCCCGCCAGCGCCTCGTCGATGGCATTGTCGACCACCTCGTAGACCATGTGGTGCAGGCCCGACCCGTCGTCGGTGTCGCCGATATACATGCCGGGCCGCTTGCGCACGGCGTCCAGGCCTTTGAGAACCTTGATGGAATCGGCGCCGTACTCGGCCGATGCGCCGGCAGCGTTCTCGGAATTATCGCTCATGAAGGACCGTTTTCTCTATGCCGAAAGAAAGCGCGCGAAAAGCAATCGAATCGCGCGCGCTGAGATACTGCAGATATAGGCGTTCCAGGCGGTTTTTCCAAGGTTTGCGGGCGTTTTGATGGCGAGAACGAGCCGCCTCGAATTTTCATCGGACCGCCTCGTCGATGCCGGGCGGCATCACATTTGGGTGACCCTGCGGCCGCAGGCACCAAAGTGCGAAACAGATCGCTGCTTCACCAGTTGTCGGGGCAGATAGGGACGAGAATCCGACCCCCACAAAGAAGGAAACACTGCGATGATTTCCCTATTCAGACTGACGGCGGCAATCGCGCTTGCGAACGCCGCATCCGCTGTCGTCCAGGCGCAGGACGCCCAATCCCCCATGGCCGACCAGGAACCCGGCAAACGGTTCGAAGTACGGGTCGAGGATCTGCCCGAACCCTATGCCGACGAGGCGGTGCGCAACGCGCCGAAAGTCATCCCGCGTAACGGCGACGAGCCCCGGGCTCCGCAAGGCTTCTCCGTCTCGCTCTTCGCCGAAGGACTGAAGCATCCACGCAAGTTGCTGGTGCTGGAGAATGGCGACGTGCTCCTGGCCGAACAGGACGCCGGCTACATCACCTTCCTGCGCGACGAGGACGGCGACGGCAAGGCCGACACCGTGTCGCGCTTCGCCGACGGCTTCGAGGAGCCCTACGGCATGGCCGTCGTGCCCGACGGCGAGCACAAAGGCCATATACTGGTCGCGGATGCGCAGGGAATATGGCGCGTGCCGTTCAAGATGGACGGCATCAGGCCCGATATGGGCAACCTGCTCAAGCAGGGCGGGGAAGCGACGGGCCCGCAAACGCCTGCAGACCACATCGCCGTAACGGAACAGGGCGTGTTCGGTCCGGTGCAAGGCCATACCTCGCGCGCACTCGCCGTCGATCCGAAGGACGGCTCTCTCTATGTCGGGGTAGGTTCGATGGGCAACATCGCCGAGGAGCCGGAGATGAAGGCCTCGATCCAAATGTTCGACGCGGACGGAAAGAACCAGCGGACATTTGCATCCGGAATGCGCAATCCAACCAGCATCCATTTCCATCCCGATACCGGCGAACTGTGGGCCGTCGTGCAGGAGCGCGACGGACTGGGCAACCGGCTGGTGCCGGACTACATGACGCGGGTAGCGGAAGGCGATTTCTACGGCTGGCCTTACGCTTACCTCGGCGGCAAGCCGATGCCGGATTTCGCCGAGCGCGCGCCGGACAAGGTAGATCGGACGAAAATGCCCGAGCTGCTGTTCGAATCCCATTCCTCCGCCATGGACTTCGCCTTCGTGCCGGACAGCTGGCCGGAGGAGTATCGCGGCGACGCGATCGTCGTGCTGAAGGGCTCGTGGAACCGTGCCGAACCGATCGGCTACAAGCTGGTGCGCGCGGCTTTCAATGAAGGCGCACCTGAAGGCTGGTATGACAATTTCCTCACCGGCTTCTGGATCGAGGGCGACGCCAGGGCGAATGTCTGGGGACGCCCCGCCAGCGTGGCCTTCCTGCCTGACGGCGGACTGCTGGTCGCGGACGACAGCGGCGGCACGATCTGGAAGATCAGCCCGGCCGATCCGACAGCGACTGGCGCGACCGAGCCCGAAATGCCGGCCGGCGAAACGCAGCCCGAAGCGCCGGCCGAGTAACGGCCGTCCGTCGAAAGCCGGCAGCGGCGGCCCGGCTTTTCACCGTGACGCCGCCGAGGGGCGGGCCTATATTCCCGGCCATGGACATTAAGCCGGCCCCCTTCATCCCACCCGCGCCGAAGCCGCGCACGAAACCGCCTTCGACGCTGGAGATGATCCGCATCGTCTACCGCAACCCGCTCGAATTGTGGGGCGAGCCCTCCTACAACGAGCCGTGGATTTCGGTTAACGGCATCGGCGGGCCGCTGGTCATCGCCAACGATCCGGGCCTCATCCGGCACGTCCTCGTCGATAATGCCAAGAACTACAAGATGGCGACAGTTCGCCAGATGATCCTGCGACCGATCCTGCGCGACGGGCTGCTGACCGCGGAAGGTGAGGTCTGGAAGCGTTCGCGCAAGGCGATGGCGCCGGTATTCACGCCGCGCCATATATTCGGTTTCGCCAAGCCGATGCTCGACCGCAGCCTCGATTTCGTCAAACGCTACGAGGAGGTCGACAGGACCGACATCTCGCACGACATGACGCAACTCACCTACGACATCCTCGCCGAAACGCTGTTTTCCGGCGAAATCGCCGGCACGCCGGGCGGCTTCAACGCCGAGATCGACCGCCTGTTCGAGACGATGGGCCGCGTCGATCCGCTCGACCTGTTGCGCGCGCCGGAATGGCTGCCGCGCCTCACCCGCCTGCGCGGGCGCAAGACCATGGCCTATTTCCGCAAGATCGTTGCCGACACGGTGGCGATGCGCAAGGAGAAGATCGCGCGCGATCCCAAGGCAGCGCCGGAGGATTTCCTGACGCTGCTGCTGCGCGCCGAAGGCCCGGACGGCCTGTCGCGCGCCGAGATCGAAGACAACATCATCACCTTCATCGGCGCCGGCCACGAGACCACGGCGCGCGCGCTCGGCTGGACGATCTACTGCCTCGCCGAAGCACCGTGGGAGCGCGACAGGGTCGAGGCCGAGATCGACGCAGTGCTCGCCCGCGAGCCCGATCCGGTCAAATGGCTCGACGCCATGCCCTTTACCCGCGCCGCCTTCGAGGAGGCGCTGCGGCTCTACCCGCCCGCTCCCTCCATCAACCGAGAGCCGATCGAGCCGGAGACCTACAAGGGTCTGTACATACCGAAGCGTGCGGCCGTCCTGATGATGCCCTGGACCGTGCACCGCCACCGCAAGCTATGGGACCAGCCCGACGCCTTCATGCCCGAGCGCTTCCACCCCGGCAACCGCGAGAAGATCGACCGCTACCAGTATATCCCCTTCGGCGCTGGGCCGCGCGTTTGCATCGGCGCGAGCTTCGCCATGCAGGAGGCGGTGATCGCGCTTGCCGTCCTGCTTTCGCGCTTCCGCTTCGACACGCTCGCCGAGACGAAGCCCTGGCCGGTGCAGAAGCTGACCACGCAACCGCAGGGCGGCCTGCCGATGCGGGTCACGCCGCGAAGGTGAGGCCTTGGATTAAACCATCGCAAATATCCGCGCCGGTCCGCCGGTGCCGCCTCTGATCTTCGGCGCGCCGACCACGATCGTTGCGCCCTTTGCCGGCAACCTGTCCAGATTGGCGACGGCCTCTATGCCGTAGCGGCCGGTCGGCAGCCAGGTGTTGTGGACGATGAAGTCGGGCGAGGGGCCATGGTCCAGCGACAGCGTGTCGACCGCGATCGCCTTCACCGAAGGCTGCTCGATCAGGAACTGCGCCGCCTCGACGTGAAAGCCCGGAAAGTGCAGCGTCTTGTCGTCATCGCCGAGATTGCGGAACTTTTCCGTTGCGACATGCGCGCCCCAGCCCGACAGCATCGCCACCACCGCGCCTTCCGGCAGGTCGCCGTTGGCGGCGATCCACGCCCTGATGTCGTCGGGCGTGACTTGCGCGTCAGGGTCTTTGTCGGCCTTGGCACGGATGTCGACGACCACCAGCGGCGCGATCAGATCCTCGACCGGCAGTTCAGCGACGGACTTGCCGTCTGCAGTGAAATGCAGCGGCGCATCGATATGGGTGCCGGTGTGCTCGCTGATGCGCCACTCATAGAGGTTGAACGTGTCCTTGGCGAAGCTGAACTTCTGCTCGGCGAAGAATTGCTGACCGCCGAAATAGGTCGGGAAATTATCCCAGAGTTCGTGCGTGAGATCTTCCGCTTTGACCGGATTGTCGGCGGCGAAGAGAGGCTTGGGCGCAGCCGACGCCGCCAGCGCCGCAGCCCCTGCGGCGGCGATGCTTCCCTTGAAGAAATTGCGGCGGCTGAGCATGCCCGCCTTCACGGATTCGATGACGCAATGATTGCACATGACGCTCTCTCCTTCTGGTATTCACACCGAAGAGAATGTTGCGCGGATGACGCAAGGGCAAGGCAAAATCCGGTGGGCTTCAGTTCCGCCCGTGGAAAGCATTCGGCACATGCACCGGCCAGCGCCATGGCAGCACCGCCACCATGTCGAATCGCACCGACAGTCTTCCGAAATCCGGCTGCCGCGAAAGCCAGAGGTCGGCTGCACCTTCAATGCGTCGCTCGGATTCGCGCGCCAGCGCCTCCATCGCCGAAATCAGCGTTGGCCGCGCCTTGACCTCGACGATCAGCACCAGGTCGCCGCGCCGCGCGATCAGGTCGATTTCGCCGAGCTTTGTCCGGTAACGCCGCGCGACGATGCGGAAGCCCTTCACCATCAACGCCACGGCCGCCAGCCACTCGCCGCGATGGCCGCGCTGGTAGGCCTTGAAGCGTCTGGCCGAGGCGTCGGTCACTCCGCGCTGTCCTTGAGTTCCAGAAGCCGGCGATAGAGCGCCGGCTTCTGCCCGCCGGTCATGCGCGCCGCTTCCGCCGCCGCCTTCGATGCCGGCATTTCTTTTGCCAGCGACAGAAGCAGCCGGTCGACATCCTGGGGGTCAGCCGCGGCCGCCTCCTGCGGCGGCCCGACGCAGACGACGATCTCGCCCTTCGGCGTAGGCGCTTGCCCATAGTGCGCCGCGAGCGCGGGAAGCGTGCCCGTGCGCATCTCCTCGAATGTCTTGGTCAGCTCGCGGCCGACCGCGGCCGGCCTGTCGCCGAAAACATCGGCCATGGCGACAAGCGTGTCGGCGAGCCGGCGCGGCGATTCAAAGAAGATCAGCGTCGCCGGTACCGCCGTCAGCGCTGATAGCCGCGACCGCCGCTGTCCGTCCTTGACCGGAAGGAAGCCGGCAAACATGAACGCGTCGGAGGGCAGGCCGGAAGCGGTCAGCGCCGCCAGCACGGCCGAGGCGCCTGGTATCGGCACGACGCGGACGCCCGCCTCCAGCGCCTGCCCCACCAGCCGGAATCCGGGGTCCGAGACCAGCGGCGTGCCTGCGTCCGAAACCAGCGCCACGCTTTTCCCGGCCTCCAGCGCCGCGATCAGCCTCGGTCCCGCCTCGCCGGCATTATGCTCGTGATAGGGCGTCGGCCGCTGGCGGATGCCGTAGCGGTCGAGCAGCACGCGCGTCACCCGCGTATCCTCGCATGCCAGGATATCGGCGCCGGCCAGCGTCTCCAACGCCCTCAGCGTGATGTCGCCGAGATTGCCGATCGGCGTGGCGACGAGATAGAGCGCCGGCTCCAGCGGACGGGCGACGATCTCCGTCTGTCCGACTACGAACATCTTGCTTTTTTCGTCTTTCTGCACGCCGATCCCCACTGGCTTTCACCTTCTTCTGCCATGCGGGCGGGATCGTTGCAAAAGCCGTTCGCGGCGCACCGAATTTGCGGAACCAAACCGTCACTGCCGTGTTTCACCGGCCCCAGTGGAGGATTGAGATGAGCGGTATTGAGTTCCAGGACGTGTTCGAGCCCTACTATGCCGGCCGGAAGAACCCGATGCCGCATGAATCGGCTGCGCACGACAAGGATGCCGACCGCGAGGAAATGGCGCGCCAATTGGCCGATCGCGCCAAGCCGTCGAAGACCCTGACGCCTGCCGCGATCGCAAGAAGGCTGAGGCGTCGCCGTCCAGGCGGACCGGCCGCCTGATACGCTAATTCACAGCTTGTGGGCGACCAGCACCGCACCCGCGGCGATGAGCGCGACGCCGAGCCAGTTTGCGCCGCTCAGCCGCTCGCCGAGAAAAATCACTCCGAACACCGCGACCAGAACGACGCTCAGCTTGTCGATCGGCGCGACCTGAGCGGCGTTGCCGAGTTTCAGCGCGCGAAAATAGCACAGCCACGACGCACCCGTGGCGAGGCCCGATAGCGTCAGGAATCCCCAGGTCTTGACCGAAATCTCGCCCAGCGGCTGAAACTGCCGCGTCGCCGCGATGATCGCGCCGAGCACCGCCAGGATGATCGCCGTCCGGATCAGCGTGGCGAAATCGGAGTTGATGTTCTCGACGCCGACTTTGGCGAAAATCGCCGTCAGCGCTGCGAAAGCTGCGGAGAGCAGCGCCCAGAATTGCCAGGATGCGAAGGGCGGAATTCATAGGCTGCTCCTTGCGACGTCGATTCGGAGAATGCCGGTAAAACGAATAATGTCACAAGCGCTTAAGAGAATCCGGCGGTTCAATACCGAGCTTACCGCGCCAGATCGGCCACCACCGCGTCAAGCACGATCATGCCCGATTGCGTCGCGCGCAGGCGCGAATTGCCGACCGGCGCCACCAGCCCTTCGCCCTGCAGGATCGATATGCGCGGCGAAGACAGCGGCCGGCCTGAAAGCTGCTCGTAGCGCGAAAGATCGATGCCTTCGGCCAGCCGCAGCCCCATCAGCAGGAACTCGTCGGCCTCTTCCGAACGCGTCAGGACCTCTCCGCCGACGACGCCGTGGCCCTTGGCTTCGACCAGGTTCGCCCAGGTTTCCGGCATTTTTTCCGCGATCGTCACCACGCGCCGGCCGTTCTCGATGAAGCGCCCATGAGCACCCGGGCCGACGCCGACATATTCGCCGTAGCGCCAGTAGGTCAAATTGTGCCGGCTTTCCGCGCCCGGCTTTGCGTGGTTGGAAATCTCGTAAGCCGGCAGGCCGCAAGCAGCCGTAACCTCTTGCGTGATCGCATAGAGGTCGGCCGCGCGGTCGCCATCGGGAATCTCGAATTTTCCGGCGGCGTAGAGCGTGTGGAAGCGCGTGCCTTCCTCGATGGTCAGCTGATAGAGCGACAGATGGTCCGCCGCATGGCCGATCGCCTGTTTGAGTTCCGCGCTCCAGGCCTCCGGCGTCTGGCCGGGCCGCGCATAGATCAGGTCGAACGACAGGCGCGGAAAGATCTCGCGCGCGAGTTCGATCGCATGCAGCGCCTCCGAAACATTGTGCAGTCGCCCCAGGAACCGCAGATCGGCATCGTTCAGCGCCTGGACACCGAGGGAAACACGATTGACGCCGGCGGCGCGGTAGCCGCGGAAGCGCTCCGCCTCGACCGATGACGGATTGGCCTCCAGCGTCACCTCGATGTCGTCCGGCACCGTCCAGTGCCTCGCTATCGAATCGAGCACATTGGCCACCGTTTCGGGCTGCATCAGCGACGGCGTGCCGCCGCCGAGGAATATGCTGGTCACCTCGCGCGGCCCGGTGCGGGCGCGCATCGTCTCCAACTCGGTGTCGAAGGCGAGGGCGAAGCGCTCCTGGTCTACCGGCTGATGGCGGACATGGCTGTTGAAGTCGCAATACGGGCATTTGGCCGCGCAGAACGGCCAATGCACGTAGACGCCGAAGCCCGGCTCGCGACCCGTCAAGACGCCCTCCGTCACGCCGCGCCGAGCTTCGCCGTGGCGAATTTCTGAAAGGCGCGGGCGCGGTGCGACAGCGCTTCGGCCTGGCCCGGCTTCCAGCCGTGCTTCTGCTCCGCGTCCATTTCGCCGAACGTCTTGTCATGGCCGATGGGCTGGAAAACCGGATCGTAGCCGAACCCCTTGGTCCCGCGCGGCGGCCAAACAAGCGTGCCCTCGGCCTCGCCGCGGAAATATTCGGCGTGCCCGTCGGGCCAGGCCAGGCAGATCACGGCGACGAACCGGCCGGTGCGGTGCTCGGGCTCGACCGCGCCTACTTCGTGGAGGGCGATCTCGGTGCGCTGCATGGCGATAGCGAAGTCGCGCCCGCCTTCCGGGGTTTCGGCCCAGTTGGCGGTGTAGATTCCGGGCTGGCCGTCCAGCGCGTCGACGCAGAGCCCTGAATCGTCGGAAAGCGCCGGCAAGCCGGTCGCCTTGGCGGCGGCGAACGCCTTGATGTAGGCGTTCTCCTCGAACGTCTGGCCGGTCTCGTCTGGTTCCGCCAGGCCGAGTTCCGCAGCCGATTTGGCCTCGAAGCCAAACGGCGCCATCAGTTCGGCGAATTCGCGTAGCTTCCCGTCATTGTGGCTGGCTACGACGATTTTCCTGTCTTCCAGCGGCCGCATCACATTCCCCAGATTCTTGGCTCGGCGAATTCCAGCGAATTGCCGGACGGATCGCGGAAATAGATAGAGCGTCCGCCTCCTGAGCTCTTGCCGAAGGAGGGCCACTCGAAATCGGCTTCGACGGCGATTTTCAGCGCCTCGAGATGCGCTTTCCACCGCACGATCTCCTCCGCCGTCGCGGCAAAGCACAGATGCCCCTGGCCGACAGCGCCGTGCGGCGGCACCGGCAATTTCGCGTCCGGCGCCGGCGCCTGCCGCGTTGCCTCGGCATTGAACAGCAGGAGCACACCCGCCCCGCAGCGGAAGAAGATATGGCGGCCTTCAGCCTTGGCGATCACCTCCAGCCCCAGCACTTCGCGATAGAACGTCTCCACCGCATCGAGGTCGGTAACGTAAAGCGCGGATTCGAGGATTGCCGTGGGGGTCATGTCAGCCGCTAACCAACCGCCATCTGCTGAAGGCTGACCAGCCGCGAAATGCCCTTCTTGGCCAGCGTCATCAGCGCCGCGAATTCTTCTTCGGTGAACGGCACGCCCTCGGCCGTGCCTTGGATTTCGACGAAGCCGCCCTTGCCGGTCATGACGAAATTGGCGTCGGTGCCGGCCGACGAATCCTCGAGATAGTCCAGGTCGAGCACAGGCTGGCCGTCGTGGATGCCGCAGGAGATCGCCGCGACATGGTCCTTCAGCACCTTCGACACGCTCGTCATCTGGCGCGCCTCCATCCAGCGCAGGCAGTCGTGCAGCGCCACCCAGCCGCCGGTGATTGCTGCCGTCCGGGTGCCGCCATCGGCCTGGATCACATCGCAGTCGACGGTGATCTGCATTTCGCCGAGCGCCTGAAGGTCTACCACCGCCCGCAAGGATCGTCCGATCAGCCGCTGGATTTCCAGCGTGCGGCCGCCCTGCTTGCCGGCGGAAGCCTCGCGGCGCATGCGTTCGCCGGTCGAGCGTGGCAGCATGCCGTACTCCGCCGTCACCCAGCCCTTGCCCGAATTGCGCATCCAGCCCGGCACCCGCTCCTCAAGGCTCGCCGTGCACAAGACATGCGTGTCGCCGAATTTCACCAGGCACGAGCCTTCGGCGTGCTTGGAGACATTGCGCTCGAAGGATATTGCGCGCATTTCGTCGTATTGGCGTTTTGAGGGGCGCATCAGGCACTTTCCGTTCAAAATTCGAATTTGGAGACCGCTTCAGCCTCGTGGCGGCTTGTAGCCTCATGCCGTCCAAGGCGCAAAGGAAAACCGGCCGGCCATGGAGCAAGGTTGTGTTCCCGCAGGCCCCATCTATATCTTAGCCGGAGGTTGGAGTTTCGATGACGAAGCCGCTGCTGGATCAGAATTTGCAATCGCTCGACATGCGCTCGCGCGAGATATTCCGGCGCATTGTCGATTCCTATCTGCTCGACGGCGAGCCCGTCGGTTCGCGCAACCTGTCGCGCATGCTGCCCTCGTCGCTGTCGCCGGCCACGGTGCGCAATGTGATGAGCGACCTAGAGCACCTTGGCCTGGTCTATGCGCCGCATATCTCGGCCGGCCGCCTGCCGACGCAAAAGGGCCTGCGTTTTTTTGTCGACGCCTTCATGGAACTCGGCGACCTGTCGGACGAGGAGCGACGCTCCATCGAGGCGCAGCTCAAGGCTTCCGGCAGCGGGGCTACGCTGGAACACATGCTGACCGAGGCCAGCCAGATGCTGTCGGGCATGTCGCGCGGCGCCGGCCTTGTGCTCGCGGCGAAGAACGAGGTGCCGCTGAAGCATATCGAGTTCATCCAGCTCGAGCCTGAGCGCGCGTTGGCCGTTATGGTCACGCAGAACGGCGACGTCGAGAACCGCGTGGTCGAACTGCCGGCCGGCGTCACCAACTCGCAGCTTCACGAAGCATCGAATTTCCTCAACGCCCATATACGCGGCCGCACGCTTGCCGAGGCCCGGGTGGAGATCGCGCGTCTCAAGGAGGAGACAAAGGCCGCCCTGGACACGCTATCGCAGTATCTGGTGGAAAAGGGCCTTGCCGTCTGGGCAGGCTCCGAAAGCGGGCTGCCGTCGCGGCTGATCGTGCGAGGTCGCGCCAATCTGCTGGAAAACGTCACCGCCCAGGCCGACCTCGAACTGCTCCGGCATCTTTTCGAGGACCTTGAGACCAAGGAGGGCATGGTCCAGCTTCTCGACCTCGCGGAGGCAGGTTCCGGCGTGCGCATCTTCATCGGCTCGGAAAACAAACTGTTTTCGCTGTCTGGCTCCTCGCTCGTGGTGGCGCCTTACCGCGACAAGGACGCCCGCGTCGTCGGCGCGCTTGGCGTCATCGGCCCGACCCGGCTGAACTACGCCCGCATCGTGCCGATGGTCGACTACACCGCCCAGCTCATCTCGCGCATGCTTCGCTGATGCGGACGCAGGCAGATCCTTATTCGGAGGTTACGAGGTGGGCGGTTTGTACGGCTTTATGCTAGCAGCCATTCTTGGCTTGGGCCTTGTTGCGGTAGGGTTGGTACTGATCGTTCGAGGTTCGATGAAAAAGGACCACCGACGCGTCCAACGCTCGTCCTATTGGTTCGCGGGAGGCGCCGGTGTCCTGTTGGTGGCTTTGATTCTGACCGTCAGCGCCTAGGATCAACCTATCTACCGGTTACGCTGAACAGGCTACCTGTGGCGCCGGCGCCGCATCCTGTGTAAGGTTACGACTGGAGAAAAGGGGGAACCCGCCATGGCGCTCGAACAGATCAAGGCCCAGATCAGCCTGCTTTTGGAAGGGATGGTCAACCAGCCCGCCGACGACCATGAAGTGCATGAGCAATTGCGCGAAAAGCTCAACGAGCTGCGCGCCATGGGCATGCCGCTGCCGGACGACCTCGTGGCGCTGGAAAAGCGCCTCGACGACGGCCTTTACGCCGGCGGCAACTGAGCAGATAGCGTTTCGTCTTGACGATAGGCGTTGATGGCAGGCGAGGTTCGGCTGCGCCAAGCCAAGAGCGCTGCTGCCGTATTCTCGTAGCGGAACGCCTGTGCCATAGAGGCGCGCGATAACCGAAGGTATCTTCTTCCATGACCCTTGCCGGCTTTCTCGCCTACAGCGCCGCACTCGCAATCGCAGCCGCCATTCCGGGACCGGGCGTCACCGCCCTTGTCGCCCGGGCGCTCGGCTCGGGCTTCCGTTCCGCGCTCGCAATGTCGTTCGGGCTGGTCGTCGGCGACCTGACTTACCTCACCGCCGTCGTGCTCGGCCTGGCGCTGGTCGCGCAGACCTTCGGCACGGTGTTCCTGGTCATCAAATGGCTCGGCGTCGCCTATCTCGCCTGGCTGGCCTGGAGTTTCTGGAAGAGCGGCATCACGCCGGAAAACGTCGAGGCGCGGAAGGGCAAGGGCGGGCTTTTCGCGAGTTTCCTCGCCGGGCTCACCGTCACGCTCGGCAACCCCAAGACGATGATCTTCTATCTGGCGCTGACGCCGACGCTGGTCGACTTGAGGACCATCACCTTCGCCGATTACGCGATACTGGCCGGGTTGACCGTGGTGGTGCTGCTCGTTGTGCTGGTGCCTTATCTGGCGCTTGCCGCGAAGGCGCGCTGGTTCCTGAAGACGCCGCGCGCGCTGAAGGCGCTCAACCGCACCGCAGCCGCATTCATGGCCGGCGCTGCGCTCGCCATCGCTTCGCGGCAGTAGCGGGATAGGCAGCTAATCCATTCTCCGGAATCGGGGCGGGCGGGAATACTTTTCCGCAGAACTTGCGGCTTAGGTACTTCGGCCACTCGGATTTTGCGGGGCGCAGGGCTATCCTGAATTCGAATGCAGTGGGAGCGAAAATCGATGAACAATCCGGCCACTCCGGCGCGCGTACCTGGCCGCGGGCGCGTCTTCAACTCGATCACCGAGACGATCGGCGACACGCCGCTGGTCCGGCTGGACAAGTTTGCGAAAGAAAAGGGCATCGTCGCCAACCTTCTCGCCAAGCTGGAATTCTTCAACCCGATCGCCAGCGTCAAGGACCGCATCGGCGTTTCGATGATCGAGGCGCTGGAAGCCGCCGGAACCATCTCGCCCGGCAGGAACACGCTGATCGAGCCGACATCGGGCAATACCGGCATCGCGCTCGCCTTCGCCGCCGCCGCTAAGGGCTACAAGCTGATCCTGACCATGCCGGAAACCATGTCGGTCGAGCGCCGCAAGATGCTCGCTTTGCTCGGCGCCGAACTGGTGCTGACCGAAGGGCCGAAGGGCATGAAGGGCGCCATCGCCAAAGCCGAGGAACTGGTCCAGACCATCCCCGGCGCGGTCATCCCCCAGCAGTTCGAGAACCCGGCCAACCCCGAGATCCATCGCACGACCACCGCCGAGGAGATCTGGAACGACACGCAAGGGTCGGTCGACATCTTCATCTCCGGGATCGGAACCGGCGGCACCATCACCGGCGTCGGCCAGGTCATCAAGAAGCGCAAGCCTTCGCTGCATGTCGTCGCCGTCGAGCCGGAAGCCTCGCCGGTGCTTTCGGGCGGCCAGCCCGGCCCGCACAAGATTCAGGGCATCGGCGCTGGCTTCGCGCCGAAAATCCTCGACACGACCATCTATGACGAGATCGTCCAGGTCTCGAACGAGGATTCCATCGCCAATGCGCGCCTCGTCGCGCGCCTCGAAGGCGTGCCGGTCGGCATCTCGTCGGGCGCCGCCCTCCAGGCGGCGATCGTCGTCGGCTCACGGCCGGAAAACGAAGGCAAGAATCTCGTCGTCATCATCCCGTCCTTCGCCGAACGCTACCTCTCGACGATTCTGTTCGAAGGGCTTGGCGGTTAGGCTCGCCAATAAACCCTTTGCATTTCCGTCCCAGCCGCTAAAACAGTCACCCAGCCCGCGCCGCCGTCACGGCGGCGCGATCATGAAAAGACTGTCCCGGGAGGAACCGCATGCTCAATCTTAAAACCAGGATTCTTGCCGCCGGCGCCGTTGCGCTGTCGCTCGGCCTTGGCGCCGTGTCGGCCAAGGCGCAGGAATTCATCAATGTGCTCACCGGCGGCACTTCCGGCGTCTATTATCCGCTCGGCGTCGCCCTGTCGGAAATCTACGGCAAGGGCATCGAGGGCGCGCGCACGCAGGTCCAGGCCACCAAGGCATCGGTCGAGAACCTCAACCTCCTGCAGCAGGGCAAGGGTGAGATCGCGTTCGCGCTCGGCGATTCCGTAAAGCTAGCCGCCGAAGGCAACACCGAGGCCGGCTTCCCCGGCAAGCTCGACAAATTGCGCGGCATCGCCGCCATCTACCCGAATTACATCCAGATCGTCGCCAGCCAGGAATCCGGCATCAAGACACTGGCTGATCTCAAGGGAAAAAGCCTGTCGGTCGGCGCGCCTGCTTCGGGCACCGAGCTCAACGCCCGCGCCATCTTCGCTGCCGCCGGCATGAAATACGAGGATCTCGGCAAGGTCGAATACCTGCCATTCGCCGAATCGGTCGAGCTCATCAAGAACCGCCAGCTAGACGCGACGCTGCAGTCGGCCGGCCTCGGCGTAGCCTCGATCCGCGACCTTGCCACTTCGCTGCCGATCAATGTCGTCGCCGTGCCCAAGGCCGACGTCGAAAAGATCGGCTCCCCCTATATGTCCGTGATTATCCCGGCCGGCACCTATGACGGCCAGACGGCCGATGTCGAAACCGCCGCGGTCGGCAATTTCCTCGTCACCCATGACGGCGTATCCGACGAGACCGCCTACCAGATGACGAAACTCCTGTTCGAAAGCCTCGATCAGCTGACCGCCGCGCATGCCGCAGCCAAGGCGATCGACCCGGCCAAGGCGCTCGATGGCATGCCGGTGCCGCTGCACCCAGGCGCCGAGCGCTACTACAAGGAAGCCGGGCTGCTGAAGTAGGCAGCCGGCCCTACGGCGCGCGTATGCTGGCGAGAGGCGCCCCCCTCTGGCCTGCCGGCCATCTCCCCCTTAAGGGGGGAGATCAGCTCGCATCGATGCAACCGCCAATCGCCAGCATTGCAGAAGGAACGTGGCGGTCGAGACAGCCAATCTCCCCCCTTGAGGGGGAGATGGCCGGCAGGCCAGAGGGGGGCGCCTCGTGCCGTAGACTGAGGCAATCCCGATGAGCGACACCACCACCATCCTCTCCCCCTCTGTGGAAGAACCCATCGAAGGGCTGCCACCGGGCTTCGGCGAAGGCGTAGCGGGCCGCATCGTCTTCTGGATCGCGGTTTCTTTCTCCGCCTTCCAGCTCTTCACCGCCGCCTACGGCAATTTGCCGAGCCAGGTGGTGCGCGCCATGCATGTCGGCTTCCTGCTGCTGCTCGGCTTCGCGTTGCTTGCCACGCTCCGCGCCAAGACGCCTGTCGGCAAAGCTTGGTTCTGGATGCTTGCCGTCCTTGGGTTCCTCACTGGCATCTACAACTGGGTGTTCTATGACGACATCATCCAGCGGTCCGGCTTCCTCACCACTCCCGACCTCATTGTTGGCGCGGTGCTCATCGTGCTGGTCTTCGAGGCTGCGCGCCGCATCATGGGCCTCCCGCTGGCCATCATCGCCGGTCTGTTCCTCGCCTACTGCTTCTTCGGCAATTATCTCCCGGCGCCCTTCATCCACCGCGGCTATGATTTTGCGCAGATCGTCGAGCATTTCGGCTTCGGCACGGAGGGCATATACGGCACACCGGTCTATGTGTCGGCGGCCTACATATTCATCTTCGTGGTCTTCGCCGCATTCCTCGAACGCGCCGGCATGATCGCGCTGTTCAACGATTTCGCGCTCGGCCTGGTCGGTTCGTGGCGCGGCGGCCCGGCGCAGGTCTGCGTGTTGTCCTCGGCGCTGATGGGCACCATTTCCGGTTCCGGCGTCGCCAATGTCGTGGCTTCGGGCCAATTCACCATTCCGTTGATGAAAAAATTCGGCTTCCGCTCCGCCTTCGCAGGCGGCGTCGAGGCGACCTCGTCGATGGGCGGCCAGATCATGCCGCCGGTCATGGGCGCCGTCGCCTTCATCATGGCCGAGACGCTGAACCTCCCCTATGCCGACATCGTCAAGGCGGCGATCATCCCAGCCGCGCTCTATTTCGGCGCCTGCTTCTGGGTGGTGCATCTTGAATCCGGCAAGTTCGGCCTGCAGGGCATGGACAAGGCCTCGCTTCCCAACCCGTGGGACGCGGTGAAGCTGCATTGGCCACTGGTGCTGCCGCTGGCAGCGCTCGTCTACCTGCTGTTTGCCGGCTACACGCCGATCTTCGCCGGCACAATGGGTCTGGCGCTGACCATCGTGCTCATCCTCGGCACGCCGCTCGCGGCGCTCATCGGCCCATTCGCCTTCCGTGTCGTGTTCTGGATCGCGCTCGGCCTCGCCGCCGCCTCCTTCATGAGATACGGCGTCGACATTCTGGCGCTGGTGCTCGGCGCGCTGGTCGCCGCCTGCCTGTTCTTCAAGGGCGGCCGCGAAACGCTCATCATCTGCATCGAATCGCTCGCCGAAGGCGCCAAGAACGCGCTGCCGGTGGGCATCGCCTGCGCCATCGTCGGCATCGTCATCGGCACGCTCACCTTGACCGGCATCGCCTCGACCTTCATCGGCGCCATCATCGCCATCGGCCAGAACAATCTGTTCCTGTCGCTGGTGCTGACAATGCTGACTTGCCTGGTGCTGGGCATGGGCATTCCGACCATCCCCAACTACATCATCACCTCGTCGCTCGCCGGACCGGCGCTCCTGGAACTCGGCGTGCCGCTGCTGGTCAGCCACATGTTCGTCTTCTATTTCGGCATCATGGCCGACCTGACGCCGCCGGTGGCGCTCGCCGCTTTCGCCGCAGCGCCCATGGCCAAGACATCGGGCATGAAGATCGCCATGCAGGCTTCGAAACTTGCGGTCGCCGGCTTTGTCGTGCCGTTCATGGCCGTCTACACGCCGGCCCTGATGCTGCAAGATGCCGGGCCGATGGCCGCGAGCTACGGCTATCCGGTCGAGGTTTTCTACATTGTCTTCAAAGCCTGCCTCGCCATCGGCCTGTGGGGGGCCGCCGTGGTCGGCTTCCTGTTTGCCCGCATGGCCATATGGGAGAGGCTGCTGGCCACCGCCGCCGCCTTCAGCCTGGTGCTGGCCTTGCCCTATACGGACGAGCTCGGCTTCGCCCTCGCGGCGGTTGTCATCGGGCTGCATTGGTGGCGGACGAGAAATATTGCCGCGACGGCATAGCGCTGTGCTCTGCATCCTCGCGGCCGGCAAGACTATCACGCTCGCCGCGACGGCGTTCACGCTGTCCTGGACGCATTCGGTGGAACAGACCCGCTGGGAGGAGGACTGGCGCATCACCCCCGCCGGCCTCGAAATCGTTGAGGCGCGTATAAAGGGATCCGGCGCGGGCATGGAGCCGCCGCCGGAAGCTGTCTTCGAAAATGGCTGGTGGGTCTATGCGCCCGAAATTCCGGCGCGGCCGGAAATCGTGCTTGCCGCCTCGGGCGCGACCGGCGCGGGCTGGACGCTTTGCGCGGCGGGCAGATGCATCGAGCTCGGCGCGGCCGCCGGCGAGCCGGTGCAGCTCAAGCCGTGCGGCGGGGAAGCCGGCTCCAGCCAGCCGCGGTAGCGCACGATCAGGCCGGCGAAAGGCATCGAGACTTTAACATCGAAGCGGAACCTGCCGTCCGCTCCCTCATGCTCGAAGGTTTCGCTCCTCGGCATCAGTGCGCGCGGCAGCGGAACGCCAAGGACACGCCCGCTTTCGACGGGCCAGGCCACGCGGCCGCCCCCAGCGGAGAGCCTCAGCATGAAGGAGAACGGCCCGAACCGTTCCCGGAGCACAGCTGGCCCGTCATTCGGTTTTCGCGACAAATGCGAGACAAAGGATTTTGCGCCAAAGCGTCGCGTCCACTTTTCGCCCGAGGCCGTCTTCTGCTTGGTCACGCTCACGGAAACGGCGGGCGCGGCAGGAGGGAAACCAAAAAGCGCGCCGATCAGACGAGCGGACAAACCAGCGCCGCGTTCCACCGAGGCCAAACCTTCGAAACGGTCGATGTCGTGGATTTCAGCGAGCCTGCGCCAGCTTTGCGGAAGCGCCGCGAATTCCTCGGGCAGCACGCGCTCCAGCAGCGGCGCTGCCGGCTCGTCGCTGCGGCCGAACCGGATGCGAAACGGCGACAGGCCAGCTTCGATCTCGCTAAGCGTCAGCGACCCAACCACTGGGCGGGCTCCAGCCGTCAGCCCGGAACCGCTCGCCAGCTTGAGCGCCAGAAGTAGCGCCGGTGTCGGTGGCACCTGCGGCCCGTCGCCTGCCTCAGCGATCAGCGTCCATCGTCGATCCACCGCCCGCCCCGCATTGTCGCGCCCGACTGCGTACACGACCATTCCGCCGCGGTCTGAGCCGTAACCTCCCAGCCATCCAGCCACTCGTCTAAGCAACCCGGCTAGGGGTCCGAGCGAGCGCGCGAGGCCAAAGCGGACTGGCAATGCCAGAAGCCAGAGGCCGAGATGCATGACTTTCAATTCCAGCCCGGCGTGGAACAGAACCGAGCGTGCGCCGTAGCGTTCGGGAAAGAGGATGAGGTCGGGCGCGCCGATTGCGCTCGCCAGACGACCCTTCAACGGAGCAACTCCATCGGCTTCGAGCGCGAAACGCCGCAGATCGCGCCATGCCGTCATGTTCGTCCAGTTGCCGCCTCGCCAGACGCGCAGCGGCCGTCCCGCCTGTTCGACGATGGCGCGCACGACCGAAAGACCGCGCGGCGCCTGGTTGCCGGGCAGGATCGCCGAGCCGACCAGCGAGATTGCCGCAAGCCCGCGCACCAGTTCGTCGAGCGCTGCAGCGGAAATCCCCGGGACGCTGCTTGCGCCGGAGATCACGGCGACGCCCGCCGCTTTCGCGCTATCATCAAGAGTGCCAATTCCGGCTACGAATGCGCCGTCGTCGGCGAGATCGAGATAATGCGCCTTCGCCGCAATCGCCGCTTCCGCGACCCGGTAGGGATTTTCACCATAGGCTTGAAACGGCCCGGCGGCGTCGACGACGATCGTCGGCCCGAGCCGCGCTATTTCGCCGAAGAAGTCGCCGTCGCGGTCGATCCGCACCGGCGTCCCGCCTTTATGACGGCAGTGAGCCGCCGCTTTTTCCAGCGAGCGCCCACCGACAAGAACTTCGGCCTCGGTTTGCTGCACGAGCCACTCGGCCAACCTTCCTCCGAACGCTCCGTAGCCGCCGAGCACGAGGATCCTAGCCAATGATGCGCTCTCTCAAAGCGCTGGGGGGTATCTCGCAACTCTCCTTCCTGCCGAACAGCGCATAGCGGTTGCGCGCTATGAGGCCGTAGAGCGCATCGCGCAGCCGTCGCGGCAGCATGCGGAGCATTTTCGCCGCGCGCCGCCAGCCCAGCGCGTCGAGCACTGCGATGAAGCCATCCATCTGCGTGTACGCGATGCCGTCGATGATAACGAGGTTGGTTTCGTAGACATCCGTCCGCAGGCCGTGACGGCGATAAAGCGCCTCGCCGAGCGGCGACTGGGCGGTGGTGAAGCGGAACCGCGCTTCCCGGTCGAACCTGACGACCGTGCGGGCAAAGCCCGAACACAGAACGCATATGCCATCGAACACGATCAGCGGATGGCTGCCGTCATATCCGGGCATGTGCTGGCGGGCGGGTAGAACGGCGTCTGCCACTTGGCTCCAGCCTGGCTGTTGCGTCGGGAAATCCTACGACGCCGGATGGCAGTGGCAAAGATGTTGCGATGTCGCGCCCTACGCAGGCGGCGCACCGCCGCCGGCGAGCCGGTTAGGCTCAACCGTGCGGCGATAGGGGTTACTGAAACGAGGCGCGGGCTCCGAGCGAGGCGCCGCCGCGCCGCGCGCAGGCCGGGCCGGGGCCGCGCATGTAATAGCGCTCGGGCCGGTAGGTCGGCGCGACGAATTCGCGGAATGCGAACGCATAGCTCGTGATGTGATTCCAGATAGTCATTGTCCCTGTCCCAAATCCCTCGGATGTCCCTTCCGATTGGATGTCAGCATAGCGCCCGGTCGTGAATAGTCCGTGAACGCGATGTTAATCTTCGCCAGGATTTGTCCCGGTTCGTGGCTGAAATGCGTTTGATTCGCGGCGTTTGAGCGCCAAATCCCAACATTCCGCCGCCTGTGCCTTTTGCGCCACAGTTGTTTCGCGCGTATGCCGCCGCGACGGAACTTCGTTTCCGAACGCGGTTACAGAAGGAACTTTTTGCCTGGCCAAGCCGGCTGTTTCACGGCCCTGTTTTTGGAACCGCGCGCAGCGCTGCACGTTCACGCCCCAGAGCGGGAAGCCCCGCCAGCAGGGCGGCCGTCGGGTCCCCTGCATTCCCAGTCGACGAAACAGAAGGGCCAGAGCCATGGGATTTTTTTCGAAGGACATCAAATCGCTTGACGATCTCTTCGTGCACACGCTGCAGGACATCTACTACGCCGAGAAACAGATCGAGAAATCGCTTCCCGACATGATTTCCAAGGCGACGAACCCGCAGCTCAAGCAGGGCTTCGAAAAGCACTTGCAGGAAACCAAGGACCACGTCCAGCGCGTCGAGCAGGTCTTCCAGATGCACGGCGTGCCTGCCAAGGCCGTGAACTGCCCGGCCATTGACGGCATTATCGAAGAGGCCGACGAGGTCGCCGGAGACGTGGACGACAAGCAGGTTCTCGACGCCGCCCTGATCGCGGCCGCGCAGGCCGTAGAGCACTACGAGATCACGCGCTACGGCACGCTGATCGAATGGGCCAAGCAGCTCGGCCGTGACGATTGCGCCTCGGTGCTGAAGCAGAACCTCGATGAGGAAAAGGCCACCGACAAGAAGCTGACCGTGCTGGCCGAAAGCAAGATCAATCTGCAGGCTGCAGAGTAGGTACAAGTCGAAGCTGAAAGGGCCGGCGAGGGATCGCCGGCCTTTCCGCGTCGTCGCTTAAGCCAAGAAAGTCTTCTCGAACGCTATCTTGCCTTTTGGTGAAAACACGATGGCGCGGCTGTCGGCGTCGCGCCTTGCCCACTTTTCCGCAATGATCTTGTCGAGGATCGCGGCGCCCAGCGCGCCGGCGAGATGAAAGCGCCGCACGCTCCAGTCGAGGCAGGCGCGGCAGGCTGGCCGCCGCTGCTTGCCGAGCGCGTCGGTATCGATGCCGACCGCTGCGAAATGCGCCGGGCCAGCTTGGCCGAGGCGTATTTCGCCGTCGTCCGAGGTCAGCACGCCGCGCGCCAGCAAGCCGTCCAGCATGGCCACCGCATGTTCGCCGGCCAGATGGTCGTAGCAGATGCGCGCCTCGCGCATCACCGCCTCGCGCGGCCCCGGCCGCGTGCGCTTCGGGCCGACGGCCGCCGCCACGCCGATGATCGATTCCAGCATCGCCGCGACCTGTGGGCCCGCAAGCGAATAGTAACGGTGCCTGCCCTGCGCCTGGAGCGACAGCAATCCGCCTTCCATCAGCTTTCCGAGATGTGAACTCGCAGTCTGCGCGGTGACGCCGGCTTCCAGCGCAAGCTCGCTGGCGGTCAGAGCGCCGCCGTCCATCAGCGCCGTCAGCATGTTGGCGCGCGCCGGGTCGCCGACAAGATTGGCTATGCGCGATATATCGGGACCGTCTCTCATACTTCGACGCTAATCGAACCGTCTGCGTAGGGCAAGTGGTAATCTCCACCCATGAAAAAGGAGACGACCATGACCGCCCATCGCGCCACTGCCAAGCGCGCTCGCAGGCCCGTGTTGTCACAGCTACAACTCGCCGCCCACGCCGTCATCCTCTGGCTCGATCGCGTGATCGAACGCCGAAACCAGCGCCTCGCGCTCGCCGAACTCACCGACGAGCAGCTTGGCGATATCGGCCTCACCCGCTGCGACGTCGAGCGTGAATGCCGGCCTTTCTGGAAGCGCTGACGATCCGCTCTTTCGAGGATTGTCTAACTCAAACATCACCGGGACGATTCGACCGCGATGGAAGCATCTGCATCGCCGGTTTCACTATCGTCGCCGCATTCTTATGGAGAAAGAAATGACCATCACCTGCTTCATCCGCTACGAGATCGATCCGTTCGGCAAAGCCGATTTCGAGGAATACGCCCGCAATTGGGGGCAGGCGATCCCGCGTTGCGGCTATTTCGCGCCGCACGAGGGTTCGGCCACGACCGCCTACGGCGTCTACAACATCGAGAATCTCGCTGCCTACGAGGCCTACCGCGCCCGGCTCGCCGCCGACCCGATGGGCCGTGAGAATTACGAGTTCGCGCGGGCGAAAAAGTTCATCCACAAGGAGGACCGCATTTTTCTGAAGCTCGCTTCGGGGCCGCATGCGGGTCTGGTGCAAAGATGATCGCGGTCATCTTCGAGGTCACGCCGGCTGCGGGCAAGCGCGACGCCTATCTCGGCATCGCCGCCGAACTACGGCCCCTCCTGGAGAGGATCGACGGCTTCATCTCCATCGAGCGCTTCCAAAGCCTGTCCAACCCCGACCATGTGCTGTCGCTTTCCTTCTTCCGCGACGAAGAAGCGGTCAAGGAATGGCGCAACACGGTCGAGCACCGGCAGGCGCAGAAGGCGGGCCGCGGCGGCGTCTTTGCCGACTACCGCCTGCGCATCGCCCATGTCGTCCGTGATTACGGCATGTTCGAGCGGGCGGAGGCTCCGGCCGACAGCCTGGAGGCGCATGCCGAACGATCGCCGACCTCGTGAAACCAAACCCGCCGGCGGTCGTTGAGCATCGGCGCGGCGGGCTGATTGCACGAGGAAAATGCCATGGCGGCGGACCATTCAATGCATTCGAGGCCGTACCTTCGCCTGTCGGCGATGGTGCTGCTGTCGTTCATCGCGATGTACATCCTCATGTACGCGATGGTCGACCGTTTTGGCCATGTCTACAACAGCCTCAACCAGGTCTACATGGCTGCCCTGATGGCGGCTCCTATGCTGGTCATCGAACTCGCGCTCATGGGCGCCATGTACCCCGACAGGCGGCGCAACGCGGTGCTGATGGCGGTCGGCCTGGCTGCGCTCCTGCTGTTCTGGCTTCTAATACGCTGGCAGGTGGCCATCGACGATCGCCAGTTCCTGCGCTCGATGATCCCGCATCATTCGGGAGCAGTGCTGATGTGTGAGGAAGCGTCGCTCAGCGACCCACGCTTGCAGGCTCTGTGCCGCCAGATTGTCGAGAGCCAGCTTGCGGAAATCGCCGAGATGGAAACGCTGCTGGCGCAACCCCTTGATGGATCAGGTCCTTAAGCGTTCCCGATTAGAACGCCCGCCGCGAACACCAGCGCGCCGCCGACCACGACCTGCAGCGTCGCCCGCCAGAACGGCGTCTCCATGAAGCGGTTCTGGATATAGGCGATCGCCCAGAGCTCGAAGAACACGACAATCGCCGCGAGTGTCGTCGCCGTCCAGAAATGCGGGATGAGATAGGGCAGCGCATGCCCAAGCCCGCCGACCGTGGTCATGATGCCAGTCGCCAGTCCGCGCTTCACCGGCGAGCCTCGCCCGGAGAGCCTGCCGTCGTCGGAAGCCACCTCGGTGAAACCCATGGAAATGCCGGCTCCGATTGAGGCGGCGAGCCCAACCAGAAATGTCTGCCAGGTGTCGTGCGTGGCGAACGCGGCGGCGAAGATCGGCGCCAGCGTCGAGACCGAACCGTCCATCAGCCCGGCTAGGCCCGGCTGGACGTAGGTCAGGATGAACTGGCGGCGCTCGGTAGCCTCTTCTTTCCGGCCGACCTTCTCGGGCACGTGCTCCATGCCGAGCCGCTGCGCCAGCGACTGGTGGTCGCTCTCGGCTGCAGCCAGTTCGTCGAGCAGCTTGCGCGTCGAGGCGTCCTCCGAGCGCTTGGCGGCTTCAACATAGAAGCGCTGCGCCTGCCGCTCCATCGCCTCGGCTTGGCCGCGCACCTTCTCGATGCCGAGCGGCCGCACCAGCCAGTCCGGCTTGCGCTCGAAATAGCCGCTCACATGCTCGCGGCGGATCAGCGGGATGCGCTCGCCGAACCGTTGGCGATGCAATTCGATGAGCTGGTTACGGTGCCCGTCCTCCTCGTCGGCCATGCCGTCGAAAACCTTCGCCGACTGCGGAAAATCCTCGCGCAAGCCGTCGGCATAGGCGCGATAGATCCGCCCGTCATCTTCTTCCGAGGAAATCGCCAGCGCCAGTATCTCCTGCTCGCTGAGCGAATCGAAGGAGCGGCGGCCGAAGCCGAAGACGCGGGAAAGCATACTTGAACGATCCAGTTTAGAATGAATCTAAGGTAGGACGTGCACCTCCATGCGTCAACGGCCCCGCGGCCCGACGGCGGACAACCGCTTCGGTTTAAGCTGCCCCTCACCCTTACCCTCTCCCCGTAGGACGGGGAGAGGGGCGCCAGCGTTGCCGCTAGTCGCCTCTCCCCGTCCTTACGGGGAGAGGATGCCGGCAGGCAGGTGAGGGGCAGCATGGGCCGATCCGGGGAGACGCGGCGGACCGCCCGAGCGCAACCTTATCGTTGTACGGTACGTTGGCTTCTCTCTCGCGCGAGGAGCCAACTGTGGACGGCCAGTTCCTGATCGTATTTTCAGTGGCGCTCGCCGCCGCGCTGGCCTCGCCGCTCGGCGGCGTGATCGCCATATTCGTCCGGCCATCCAGCCTGTTCCTGTCCATCGCGGTCGGTTTGGCAGGCGGCGTCCTGCTTGGAACCTTCGCCTTCGAGATGATCCCTAAGGCGCTCGAACTGTCCCCGCTGGCCGCCGTGGTCGGAGCTTTCGCCGTCGGCTTCGCTCTTGTCTACGGCCTCGATCTCTACGTCAATCGCGGCGCGCTGGCCGGCAGCCGCGCCGAGCAGAGACAGCGCGTCGAGCGGTTTCACATGCGTCACCGGCCGCTCGGCAGCGAAGTCACGGTGCTTGCCGGCGCAACCAGCGTGGAGGAACTGATCGAGGGCATTACCATAGGCGTCGGCGCGGCGATCGAACCGGGCGTCGCCTACATCGTCGGCCTGGCGATCTGCATCGACAATATCAGCGAGGCGCTTTCGATCGGCGAACTGGCGCGTGAGGAAAGCGGAAAAGACTACAAGGCAAGAATTCTGAAATGGACCGGACTGATCGGCGCGTCACTCTTCGGTTCGGCCATGGCTGGGTGGTTCCTGTTGCGCGGCCTGCCCGAGGGCGTGCTTGGGTTTCTGCTGGCTGTCGGCGCTGGCGGCATGTTCTATCTCACCGTCACCGATCTCATCCCCGAGGCCGAGACCCACCACTACCTGCAATCCGCCGCCATTGCCGTGGCCATCGGCTTCCTCGTCATGCTCGTCCTGTCGGAGCTGATGTGATCGTACGGGGTGTATTTGCAGGCCGGCATCACCTGAAGAATAACGGCACACATCAATCCAACGTCCGCCTGAACCTGAGCAGCGCCACCGCAGCAAACAGCGCGACGAAGATCGCCAGCGCGCCGACCTCTCCGGCGATCGCCGCGAAATCCGCGCCTTTCAGCATCACCGCACGGGTGATGCGCAAAAAATGCGTCAGCGGAAAAATCTCGCCGAAAACTTGCGCCCAGTCCGGCATGCCTCGATAGGGGAACATGAAGCCGGAAAGCAGGATCGACGGCAGGAAGAAGAAGAAGGTCAGCTGCAGCGCCTGCATCTGCGTGCGCGCCATGGTCGAGATGGTGTAGCCGAGCAGCACCAGCGACAGCACGAAGACGAGGATTGCGAAGAGCAGCAGCGGCAGCGACCCCATGAAGGGTACCGAGAACAGGAGCTTTGCCGCGATCAGCACCACCACCACCTGCACCGCGCCGACGACGAGATAGGGCAGCACCTTCCCAAGCATGATCTCCAGCGGGCTTGCCGGCATGGCAAGCAGGTTCTCCATCGTCCCGCGTTCGGTTTCGCGGGTCAGCGCGATCGAGGTCATCATCACCATGGTCATCTGCAGGATCACGCCGAGCAGGCCGGGCACGATGTTGTATTGCGAAATGCCTTCGGGGTTGTAGCGCCGGTGCACCACCACCTCGAGCTGGCTCCTTGCATCCTCCGCCGCTGCGGCCTCCATGCCCCGTTCGCGCAGCAGAGCATTGGCGGCGACCGTGCCGAGCGTCGAAATCGCCCCGCTCGCCACCGCCGGGTCGGTCGCGTCGGCCTCGATCAGCAGTTGCGGATTGTCGCCTCGTTCCACCCGGCGGGCAAAATCCGACGGGATCGTCACCACGAAGGAGACGGTGCCGCTGGCCATCAGCGCTTCCGCCTCGGCGGCGCTCTCGGCGACATGGTCGAAGCGATAATAGCCGGTCGTCTGCAGCGCAGAGACCATGGCGCGCGTATAGTGATCGTTGCTGGTCGCGACCAACGCCGCCGGCAGGCTCTTCGGGTCGTTGTTGATGGCGTAGCCGAACAGCACTAGCTGCATCAGCGGCACGCCCAGCATCATGGCGAAGGTGATGCGATCGCGCCGCATCTGGATGAATTCCTTCAGCAGCAGCGCGCCGAGCCTGGCGAAGGAGAACAAAGTGCTCAGGCGGCTCTTCTTCATGCCATGTTGTCCTTCGACCCGGCCATGAACTGGATGAACACGTCCTCCAGGCTGGTCTCCCCCGGCCGGACGGTGATGCCTTTGCGCTGGCTGATGTCCTTCAGCGCTGCCTCAAGCAGCTTCTTGTCCGAGCCGACGACATGCAGCGTCGTGCCGAAGGGCGCGACCTGCTCGACGCCCGCCCGGCCCTCCAGTGCGTCCGCCACCTGGTCGAGCCGCGGCCCGTCGACCACAAAGGTCGTGAGCCCGGCATTCGCCACCACCTCGTTCACGGTGCCGGTGGCCAGCAGCTTGCCGTAGGAGATATAGCTGATGCGGTGGCAGCGCTCGGCCTCGTCCATGTAGTGTGTCGACACCAGAACGGTCAGCCCGCCGCGCGCCAGCCGGTGAATTTCGTCCCAGAATTCGCGCCGCGCCTTGGGATCGACGCCGGCCGTCGGCTCGTCGAGCAGGAGCAGCCTCGGCTCGTGCATGATGCAGGCGGCCAGCGCCAGGCGCTGCTTCCACCCGCCCGAAAGCGTGCCGGCAAGCTGGTTGCGCCGCGAACTCAGGCCCAGATCATCGAGCGTGCGGCCGACATACTCCTCCACCGGCCTCAGCCGGTAGAGCCGGGCCACGAATTCGAGATTCTCGGCGATGGTCAGATCCTCGTAGAACGAGAATTTCTGCGTCATGTAGCCGACTTCGTGCTTGATCTTGAGGCTCTCGGTCAGAAGGTCGTAGCCAAGCACCTGGCCTTCGCCCTCGTCCGGCGTCAAAAGCCCGCACATGATGCGGATCGTGGTCGTCTTGCCCGAGCCGTTCGGACCAAGGAAGCCGACGATCTCGCCCTCCGCGACGTTCATCGTGACATGGTCGACGACGGTCTTCGTGCCGAAGCGCTTGACGAGATTGCGGACTTCAATGGCGTTCATTTCGCTGCGCCTTCGGCTTGCGAGGCAGTAGGCAGAAGGCAATAGGCAATGGGAACCAGCACTTTTGACATACCATCCACTTGCTTGATGATCCTACTGCCTACTGCCTACTGCCTACTGCCTCAAACTCACATCCACGATCTGCCCCGGCTGCAGCGGCGATGCTTCGTCTTCCGGCCGCGCCTCGACAAGGAAGACCAGCTTCTGCCGAGTCTCGAGCGAGAATATCACCGGCGGCGTGAATTCGGGGTCGGGCGAGACATAGCTGACGCGCGCCGTCAGACCATCCGGGCACCCGTCGCAACGCACGTCGAGCAGGGCGCCGACCTCCACCGACGAAAACGCCGCCTGCGGCACGAACACCTTCAGCTTGACCGCTCCGTCCGGTAGCATCGAGATCACCGGCGCCGAAGGCCCGGCGATGTCGCCGGCATTGCGGATGACATCGTTGATGCGGCCGGGAGAGGGCGCTTCGAGCGCACGCCTGGAAAGGCGCCAGCGCGCCTGCTCGAGTTGCGCTTCGGCCTGTCTCACCTGGTATTCGGCCGCCCTGATCGTCTCCGCCCGCGCCGCCAGGCCCGCCACGGCCAGATTGGCCTCGGCCTGCCTGACCTCGGAATCGGCCAGTTCCGCCCTGGTGGACGCCTCGTCGAACTGCGCCTGGGGCGCTATTCCGCGATTGAAGAGATCCTGGGCCCGCGCCAGCACGCGCTTGGCTTCCGCCGCCTGCGCCTTGGCCGAGCGAACCGCCGCTTCCAGCACCGCGATCTCTTCCGGGCGCTTGCCGAGCCTGAGGTCGGCAAGCTGAGCCTGCGCCCTGGCCAGGCTGGCCTCGGCCTCGGCGACCGCGATTTCGGCGTCGCCGCTTTCCAGCTCCACGATTGTCTTTCCGGGCATTACGCGATCGCCGCGGCGCACCGAAACCGTCTCCACCTGCGCCACTTCGATCGGTGCGAGCAGGACGAATTCGCCCTCGACATAGCCGACGGCGAGTGGCGCCGCCGGCCCGCAGGCGGAAAACAGCCACGCCGCAAGGGGGATGGCGCAGAGAAAGCTCATGGTTTTTTGCCTTTGCGCGCGGCGAGGATCGCCTCGAGATTGCCTTTCACCACCGAAATGACAGTGGCCGCTTCCGCCGGGCCGACGCTTTCCCAACCCATGCGCCGCATCACCGCCGGGCCCGCGATCCGGAAGTAGACGACCTGCCCGATCATGGTGAAGACGGTGATCTTGGCGCGTTCGGCTTCCGGGTCCTCGCCGGTCGCCTGGGCCCAGATACGGCAGAGTCGATTGTGGACCGGTTCGAACACGCCGTTATAGATGATGTCGAGCGCCTCGCTCGGCTGCGAAAGCTCGCGCAGCACGAATTGCACGAATTCGCCTGCTTCCGGACGCGCCACGATGAAGCCCACCATAGCTTCGAGCACGACGTTCAGCCGGTCATGCGCCGCCTCCGCACCCTGCTCTTCGCCGGCCTCTTCCGCCATGGCCGCGCCGGCTATGCCGCCTATAGTCTCGACGATGTGGTTGGCGCAGGCCGCCCTCAACCCTTCCTTGCCGCCGAAATGATACGCGATCGAGCCTATATTGGCTCTCGCCGCGGCGGCGATCTCCCGCGTCGAGGTGGCGTGGAAGCCTTGCCGGCCGAACAGTCTGAGCGCCGCGTGGATGAGGGCGGCGCGGGTCAGGTCGGCCGAGGATGGCGGCGCTTTCGAAGGCGCAGGGTTTTGCGATGTCTTGATCATGCAAGCATGTTTATTCAATCGAATGATTAAAGTCAAGGGTATCTTGCCCTGCGCGGCCCGGTGCGCTTTATTCACGCGCCATGGCCAAGGAAATCGAACGCAAATTCCTGGTGACGAGCGACGACTGGCGCGGCCATGTCGACGGGAAGGCGGCGATACGCCAGTTCTACCTCGCTGCGGTCGACGGCCGGTCCTTCCGCGTGCGCATACGCGACGGCAGTTCCGCTGCCCTGACGCTCAAGTTCGGCGCCCACGGGCGCGAAAGAGACGAATTCGAATATCCGATTCCCCTACGCGATGCCGAGGAGATGCAGGAATTCGCCATCGGTCTGGTGATCGAGAAGACGCGCCATGAAGTCCGGCACAATGGCTATGTCTATGAAGTGGATGATTTCGCCGGCGCTCTCGCCGGGCTGGTCATTGCCGAACTGGAGACCCCCGACGACGTTCTCGCCGCGGAGCTTCCGCCGTGGCTCGGCCGCGAGGTCACCGGCGAGAGCGCCTTCTACAACGCCTCGCTTGCCCGCAACGGTCTGCCGGTAGCCGCATGAGCTATCGCATCGAACCACGGCTTCCGGTGACCGCATGAGCTATCGCATCGAACCACGGCTTCCGGTGACCGCCGAGGTAAGGCGCATCGCCAGCATGGAAATCGACGCCGCGCTCGATGATCTTTCGGTCTCCCGGACCGCTCCCGAAACGGGCCTGCACGCGTGCCGCAAGAAGATCAAGAAGCTCCGCGCCCTGTTTCGTCTCGTGCAGTCGGGGGACGAGGCATTTTGCCGGGCCGAGAACATGCGCTACCGCGACATTTCGCGCAGTCTCGCCGGCGCACGCGAGGACACGGCGCTGATCGAGACGGTCGACCGCCTCGTCAAGACGTTCCCCGGTCAGACCGCCGGCGGCAAGCTCGATGCGGTGCGCGCAGCCCTGGTTTCCCGCCGCAGCCTGAAAGCGCGCGAAGGAACCGGCCGGGAAGGCACGATCGACGCGGCTGTCAATGCCTTCGAGCAAGGCCGTCTGGCGCTCGCCGATATGGACCTGCCCGACGAGCCGCAAGCTGCGGCCGACATGCTGGCCGACGGCGCCAGGAAAGCCATGCGCCGGGCCAGGCGCGCGCTGAAGGCAGCCGCCAAGGACGGCCGGATGGAAGATTTCCACGAATTGCGCAAGGCCGTGAAATCGCACTGGCAGCACGTCCTGTTGCTGCACCGGTTCTGGCCGGCGCCGGTCAGGCGTCGCCGCAAGGCGCTAGAGACGCTGGGCGACAGGCTCGGCGATTTGAACGATGTCTTCGTCTTGCAAGGATTGATCGCGGCCGAACCCGGCGAACTCGGTCCGAAGGAGCAGATCGCCCTTCTGCTTCGGGTTCTGAAGCGCAGCGAGAAATCGCTGCGGAAGGAATGTCTCCGAAAGGCAAACAACCTGTTCGGCGATGCGCCGAAGCCGAGAGCCGCAAAGATAGCGGGCCGTTATCGGGCCGGCGCCTCCGATTCTCAGCCAGGAATCAACCAATGACGGAAGCCGCCGACACGCTGCTGGATCGGCTGGGCCGCTGGCTTGCCGGCCGGCTTGAGGTGGAGTCGTCCGGCTACGAGCCCTACACGCCGTCCGATCCGCAGACGCTGCGTCGCTCTCTGGAGCCGGGCGACATCCTGCTGATCGAAGGCAATCAGCGAATCTCCGCCACCATCAAATATCTCACCCAGTCGACCTGGTCTCATTCGGCGCTGTATGTCGGCGACGCCTTGCCCGAGCCGCAGGACGGTTCCGAGCGCCCGCGCCTGATCGAGGTCAATCTGGGCGAGGGCTGCGTAGCGGTGCCTTTGTCGAAATACCGAACCTACAACACCCGCATCTGCCGCGCCCGCGGCCTGACGCCGGAAGACCGCGATCATGTCGTGGGCTTCATGGTCGCGCGGCTCGGCCTGAAATACGATCTGAAGAACATTCTCGACATGCTGCGCTTCTTCATGCCGGCGCCGCCGATCCCGGTGCGATGGCGCCGGCGCGCTTTGGCCTTCGGCTCGGGCGATCCGACCCGCGCCATCTGCTCGTCGATGATCGCGGAGGCCTATGAGGGCATCCGCTATCCGATCTTGCCGGAAATCACCCGCGCCCCCGGCCGCGCCTCGGCGCAGTCCACCTATATGCGCCAGGAGATCCTGCACATCCGCCACCATTCGCTCTACACACCGCGCGATTTCGACCTCTCGCCCTATTTCCAGATCGTCAAGCCGACGCTGGAATACGGCTTCGACTACAAGACCGTCACCTGGGCCGAACAGGAGAAGCTGGACGCGGTGCCGGAGGCGGAGAGCCGAACGGCTTGAAACTTGAGGATTGCGCTGGGATAGATGCTCCGGCAACCGGCGCGACTTTGCCGCGCCGGCTGTGATTCTGGCAATATTCCTTAGATTTTCTTGGCAAGTTCCGCCAGCTGGTCGGCGCACTGGCCCCAGCCCTCGTGAAAGCCCATCTCCTCGTGCGCCTTGCGGTCCTCGGCGGTCCAGTGACGGGCGACAGCCGTGTAGCGCGTTTTGCCGCCTTCGTTTTCGAAGGTGATGATGCCCGTGAAGAACGGCTTCTCGGAAGGCACCCAAGCCTCGGTATAGGCGTCGGTGAAGACGATCTTCTCGTTCGGCACGACTTCCAGATAGACGCCTAGGTTCGGGAATTCCTGCCCTTCGGGGCTGCGCATCACGACCTTGCTGCTTCCGCCGGCCCTGAGGTCGACTTCGGCATGCGACAATGTCCAGGGCAGCGGCGCGAACCACTGCATCATCAGTTCTGGCTGCGTCCAGCACTTGAACAGCTTTTCGCGCGGCGCGTCGATCAGCCGGGTCAGCACGAGTTCGCGGTCGTTGGCGGGGCTGGCGGTCCGGGCGGTGTCGGTCATGGTCTTTCTCCGTTGATTGGTGGTTCGGCCTAAGGACGAACCTTGAAAGAGAAATCCGACAACGCTGTGAAAATTTTTCGTGGAGCGGTTCACTCCCGTTCGAGCCGCAGCTGCTGCAGCGCGTTTTCGATCGTCGCCTTGTAGCGGACATGCGGCGGCTTCACGCCATGAGTAAACAGCATCCGCCGGACGTTGGGCGACGCGCCGGTGATGAAGAAGCGCACACCCGCCCTTTCCGCCTTGCGCACCGCGCCCTCCAGCACATTGGCCGCTGTCGAATCGAGGAACGGCACAGCCGAGCAGTCGAGAATGAAGCTCTTGCGCTGGTCGGCGATGCGGTCGAGCACAGTGCCGACGGTTGTGGCCGCGCCAAAGAAGAACGCCCCCGATATCCGGTAGATCACTGTGTCCGGATCGCTCGCCTTCTCCGGATCGTAGCTCGTGCGGCGGCCATTACGGTCGTCGGCGACATCGTCGCGCACCATCGGCACGTCGGTGTCGACCGCGATCGCTTTCGACATGCGGTCGATGAACAGCACCGAACCGAGCGCAAACCCGACCACTATGCCCTCCGTCAGGTCGCGGAAGATCACCAGCGCGAAGGTGACCAGCAGCACCATGGCGTCGCCCCATGACGAGCGGATGAGCGCGGCGAAGGCCGTCTTCTCGACCATGTTCCAGGCCACGACCGCCAGCACGCCGGCTAGCGCCGCGAGCGGTATGTAGCTCGCCAGCGGCGCGGCGATCAGCATGAAGAGCAGCAGGAAGCCCGAGTGGAGCATGCCCGAAACCGGGCCGTGCGCGCCTGCCCGCACATTGGTGGCGGTCCGCGCGATCGTGCCAGTCACGCAGATGCCGCCGAACAGCGCCGAGCCCATATTGGCGAAGCCCTGCGCCACCAGCTCGCAATTCGAGCGATGCCGCCGCCCTGTCATGCCGTCAGCAACCACCGCCGAAAGCAGCGATTCGATCGCGCCGAGCAGAGCGAAGGCGACGGCGTCGGGAAACACCGCCTGTACCTTCTCAAGGCTGAATTCCGGCAGCGAAGGCAGCGGCAGCGAGCGCGGTATGCCGCCGAACCGGGTGCCGATCGTTTCGACAGGCAGGCCGAAGACATATGCCGCGAGCGCTGCGGCCGCCACCGCAATCAGCATGCCTGGCCAGGAAGGCCGCAGCCGCTTGAGCCCAAGGATGACGCCGATCGTCAGGGCGGCGACGCCGACCGCCGCCGGGTTGACCGTGCCGGCGGCTTCGCCCAGCGCGACCAGCTTTTCAATTAGCTCGCCCGGCTCCTTGCCAGGAAGCGCCAGGCCGAACAATTCGCTGAGCTGGCTGGCGAAGATGATGACGGCTATGCCGGACGTGAAGCCGACCGTCACCGGATAGGGAATGAATTTGATGTAGGTGCCGAGCCTAAGATATCCGGCGGCCACGAGGAAGATGCCGGACATCATCGTCGCCAGGATCAGCCCTTCGACCCCGTGCCGCGCGACCGTGGCGGCGACCAGCACGATGAACGCGCCGGCCGGCCCGCCGATCTGGAAGCGGCTGCCGCCCAGCGCCGATACTAGGAAGCCGCCAACGATTGCCGTGTAGAGCCCACGATCCGGAGAGACGCCGGAGGCGATGGCGATCGCCATAGACAGCGGCAGCGCTACGATCGCCACCGTCAATCCCGCGAGCAGGTCGGCCTGGAATTGGGGCAGGTCGTAGCCCTCGCGCAGCACCGTCACCAGCTTGGGGGTGAAGAGTTCCCGGAATGTCGGCTGTCTCGTCGCCCGGCCGGGATGGAGATCTGCTTTCATGTTTGCCTTTCGCGGTGCGAAGGGCGGCGGGATCGTCGGCTGGGATGTGTCGGATCACCGGTCAGGCCGGCGCCCGATTCAACATCGCCAAAATGTCGGCGTCGCCGTCGCGACTTGGTCTGCCAGATTCAGCCGGATCGCCCGTTCTGCCCCGACGGCTGGCGCAGGCGAACGCCCCTGCCGCCCTCGACGCTCGCCTGATTGTCCGCGATCAGCTCCACGCCTGACATCTCCAGCGCGTGGATGACCTTGACCAGAGTGTCGACGACGCCCCTGACGACGCCGTCGCTCGCTTCCATCCGCTGGATGGTGGGAAGCGAAACGCCGGCGCGTTCGGCGAGCGTCTTCTGGTCGATGCCGGCCAGCGCCCGCGCGGCGCGCATCTGCGCTGCGGTGATCACGGACAGTGCTCCTGTCTGAGTCTGCGAGATGAATGTATCATACGTTCATTATGATGTTTCAAGCATCATTTTGGGTCGACGGCTGGAGGAAGATATCGAGAATTCGCTCCGGCGAGGCAGATGGCGTGGTTTTCGAGAACCGGAGCGCAGCGAACGTTTGGGTCCGTGAGCACCGGAAGCGGAGAAAGCCGCGTCAGGTGTCCGCCGGAGTAGAATTATCGATGTCTCCCGCCCGCCGCAGCATCAGCCGCGCGATGAGCCAGCACAGCATTGCCCAGGCGGCGCCTGCGCACCAGCCGGCCAGCACGTCGGAAGGCCAATGAACGCCGAGATAGACGCGGCTGCCGCCGACCAGGAATGTCGCCAGAACGGCGACGCCGAGCACATATATCCTGAGCGCGGTGCTGGGCATTATCCGCGCCAGCAGCGCGCCGAGCGTCAGATAGGTTACGGCCGACATCATGGCGTGCCCGCTCGGAAAGCTCAGTGTGTGCACGTCGGCCAGATGCGACACGAGTTCCGGGCGCGGGCGGTCGACGCCGAGCTTGAGCACGCTGCTCAGCAACTGGCCCCCAGCGACGGAAACGAATACGAATAGGGCGGCCGCCGGTTTGCGAACGATCATCAGATAGAAGATGACGACCGCCGTGAAGAAGATAAGCACCGCGGCGCTTCCCAAGCTGGTCATGTCACGCACTGCCTCTTCCATCCAGAACGGGCCGATCGGATTGTCGGGCTGGCCCGGCGTGCGGAAGGCGAGTAGTATGCGCGTGTCGAATGTGTGCGGCGTTGTCTCGCGCGCGATCTCCGTGAGTTCGACGAAGCCATAGGCGCCGCCGGCAATGATCATCGCCGCCATCAGCACGGAAAACTCGATCCTCTTCAGAAAATCGGGAAAAAACGGCATGGCGTCTCTCGTTGAGGTGTGTGCGGGCGCGGCTTTCAACCGCGCTAGACCTATAGGCCCGGCGCCTTGGCCGGCAAGTCCGCCAGGCGCAAAAACTGTCATGCTCCTGTTATAAGTCGGCACTAGCCATCGCTCATCTCAAGCCGCCAGCCAGAGGTCATTCCGATGAACGAACATCCCGACACGAAATTCCGCACCAGTCTGCTCGAGGACAATGACGGTCCCGGCCACAATCCCACTGAAAACCGCACCATGGGCGAGATCATCGCTTCGCGCTTCTCGCGTCGCGGTTTCCTGAAGGGCTCGCTGGCCGTTTCGGCCATTGCCGCTACGGTCAGCCCGATCGCGCTGATCACTGCCGACAACGCCCGGGCCGCTGCCGGTGCATCCGCCTTCACCTTCGACGAAGTCGAGGCAGGCATCGACGACAAGCACCATGTCGCGGCCGGCTACGACGCAGACATCCTGCTGCGCTGGGGCGACCCGATCTTTGCCGACGCACCCGAATTCGATCCGGCCAACCAGACGGCGGAAGCCCAGGCCAAACAGTTCGGCTACAACAACGATTATGTCGGCTATATCCCGCTCGAAGGCTCCGCCGAACATGGCCTGCTCGTGGTCAACCACGAATACACCAACGAGCACCTGATGTTCCCCGGCATCGTCAAAATCACCGACGGCAAGATCGACGTCGCCGCATCCGACAAGAAGCGTGTCGACATCGAGATGGCCGCCCATGGCGGCAGCATTGTTGAGATCAAAAAGGAAGGCGGCAAATGGCAGGTCGTCAAGGACGGCAAGCTCAACCGCCGCATCACCGCCGCCACTGAGATGCAGCTTACCGGCCCCGCTGCCGGCCATGACCGCGTCAAGACCAATGCCGATGCTACCGGCACCAAGGTCTTCGGCACCGTCAACAATTGCGCCGGCGGCGTCACGCCCTGGGGCACCTACATTCTCGCCGAGGAAAATTTCCACGGCTATTTCGCCGGCGAACTGCCGGCCGATCATCCGGAAGCCGCCAACTACAAGCGCGTCGGCGTTCCCGATGGAACCTATCAGTGGGCGAATTTCTACGATCGTTTCGATGTATCGAAAGAGCCGAACGAGCCGAACCGCTTCGGCTGGATCGTCGAGGTCGACGTCCAGGATCCGAACTCCGTGCCGAAGAAGCGCACCGCGCTCGGCCGCTTCAAGCATGAGGGCGCGGAGTCGATCGTGGCGCCGGACGGCCGCGTCGTCTTCTATCTCGGCGATGACGAGCGCTTCGACTATGTCTACAAGTTCGTCACCGCGGGCAAGTTCAACCCCGACGACCGCGCCGCCAACATGGACCTGCTCGACGAAGGCACGCTCTATGTCGCCAAGTTCGCCGAGGACGGCTCCTTCGAATGGCTGCCTCTGGTCCACGGCCAGGGCCCGCTGACCGCCGAAAACGGTTTTGCCGGCCAGGCCGACGTGCTGATCGAGACGCGCCGCGCCGGCGATCTGCTCGAGGCGACCAAGATGGACCGGCCCGAGGACATCCAGCCCAATGCCGCCAACGGCAAGGTTTATGTCATGCTGACCAACAACACCAAGCGCAAGGCCGACGACCTGAACCCGGCCAACCCGCGCGCCGAGAACGCCTTCGGCCACATCATCGAGCTGATCGAGGAGGGCGGCGACTTCGCCGCGACCAAAGGCAAGTGGGAAATCCTGCTGAAATGCGGCGATCCCTCCGTGGCTGAGGTCGGCGCTTCCTTCTCGACCTCGACGACCGCCAATGGCTGGTTCGGCATGCCCGACAACTGCGCCATCGATTCCGCCGGCCGGCTCTGGGTCTCGACCGATGGCAACGGCCCGAAGGCCACCGGCCGCACCGACGGCCTCTGGGCCGTCGACACCGAGGGCGAGGCGCGCGCGACGTCAAAACTGTTCTTCCGCGTGCCGATCGGCGCGGAAATGTGCGGCCCGCTGTTCACGCCCGATGACGAAACCGCCTTCGTCGCCGTCCAGCATCCGGCCGACGGCGGCGAGGACTGGGAAGGTTTCGGCCGCCCGTCCTATTACGAGGATCTTTCGACCCGCTGGCCCGACTTCAAGGACGACATGCCGGTGCGCCCCGCCGTCGTCGCCATCACAAAGCAGGGCGGCGGCAAGATCGGCGTGTAGTGCAGTCGCCTAGGTCAGCGCCGCCCCTTACCCTCTCCCCGTGAAGAACGGGGAGAGGGGGACATCTGCGTCGCTGCCAATCGCCGGCGTTGGAGGCTGGCATCAGCGAAGAGGGTGAGGGGCGGCGCTGGCGGTAGCGATGATCTACACCAGGCCCGCGCTCTTCCGCTCAGTCAGCAAAAATACTACCGGCCGCCGGTCAGCGCCGGCCCCAATGTAATCAGCCCCACAGCTACAATCGCCAGCACGATGCCGCCGCTCTGCAGCCCGTTCAGCCGCTCGCCGAAAAACGCCAGCGCGATCACGTTGACTGCCACCAGTTGGATCACCGCCGACAGGCTGAAGGCCGAGGCCATGCCGAATTCGCGCACCAGCCTGAGCATGATCAGATTGCCGAGCGAATAGAGCGCCAGCGTCAGCAACAGCTTGCCCATGCTCGGCCCCAGTGCCCAGTTTTTTGCGCCGGCCGCCGCCAGCAGAAAAATAACCGTCGAAGCGCCAAGCTGCAGGAAGCCGGATAGGGTCAAGTCGATTCTCCACCACACCGGCGACTCTTGGTGGCCGGTAACCGTGGCGATCTCTCGGGCAAAGCTCTAACCGCGTCAAGATGGCGGCAATGACAGAAGCCATGGGCCATGTGAGGCCCGGCTGTTTCTCGAATCTGGCTGCTTGCCCTGCCGCGTCGATGTGGCTACCGCTCCCCCTCCGATGCAGCGACGGAGAGCAAAGATGTCAGAACTCAAAACGGCGATCATCACGGCTGGCGGCAGCGGCATGGGCGCGGATGCGGCGCGCAGGCTCGCCGAGGACGGCTTCAAGGTCGCGATCCTGTCCTCCTCAGGCAAGGGCGAGGCGCTGGCGAAAAAGCTCGGCGGCATCGGCGTCACTGGCTCCAACCGCTCCAACGACGATCTGAAGCGCCTGGTAGACGCGACGGTCAAGAAATGGGGCCGCATCGATGCCGTGGTCAACAGCGCCGCCCATGGCCCGCGCGCGCCGGTGCTGGAGATCAGCGACGAGGACTGGCATCTCGGCATGGAAATCTATCTTTTGAACGCGATCCGCGTGGCCCGCCTCGTCACCCCGGTCATGCAGGCGCAGAAGTCCGGCTCGATCGTCAATATCTCCACCTATGCCGCCTTCGAGCCCGAGGCTTTATTCCCGACCTCCGGCGTGTTCCGCGCCGGGCTTGCTTCCTTTACGAAACTCTTCGCCGACAAATACGCGCCCGACAATGTCCGCATGAACAACGTCCTGCCGGGCTTCATCGATAGCCTGTCGGAGACCGGCGAGCGCCGCGAGCGCATTCCGATGGGCCGCTACGGCCGCGTCGAGGAGGTGTCGGAACTCATCGCCTTCCTGGCCAGCGACCGCTCCAGCTACATCACCGGCCAGAACATCCGCATCGACGGCGGCATCACGAAATCGGTGTAGTGTCAGCCTGGCGGCCGGCTGCCCTGAAACAATGTCCGCCGAAGCGAGTTAGGCGAGTTCCATCCCCGGATCGGAGCAGGCCGCCGTGAAACGAATCCTCGTCGCCATCGCCATACTCGTCGTGCTCGCCATTCTTGCAGGCGTCGCCGTCTTCTTCATGTCGCGCGAGGAGGCGACGGTTCCGGTCGAGGAGGGTTACGGCGCCAACCCGACTTTGCCCGAACCCAATGCGACGCTTATCCCGACCGTCAACATCGCTCCAGCCAGCCCTTGGCCCGAAGGCATGACGCCGACGCCGGCGCCAGGCTTCACGGTCAACGAATATGCCGGCGATCTCGATCACCCGCGCTGGCTGCACGTCCTGCCCAACGGCGACGTGCTTGTCGCCGAAAGTGCCAGTCCGCCCAAGCCCGAGGAGGAATTCAGCTTTCGCGGCTGGATTACGGGCCTGATCATGGGGCAGGCCGGCGCCGAGACGCCGAGCGCCAACCGCATCACCCTCCTTCGCGACGCCGACGGCGACGGCATCGCCGAAACCCGCTCGGCCTTCATCCAGGGCCTTAACTCGCCCTTCGGCATGGCGCTCGTCGGCGACACGCTCTACGTCGCGAACACGGATGCGATCATGGCGTTTCCCTACACAGAGGGCGCAACCGAAATCATCGCGCCCGGCGAAAAGATCGCCGATCTGCCCGCCGGGCCGCCCAACAACCACTGGACCAGGGACATCGTCGCCAGCCGCGACGGGACAAAACTCTACGCCACCGTCGGCTCCAACAGCAATGTCGGAGAAAACGGCATGGAGGCCGAGGAGAACCGCGCCGCCGTGCTGGAGATCGACCTGGCGACGCGGCAGACCCGCCTCTTCGCCTCCGGCCTGCGCAACCCCAACGGCCTGTCCTGGCACCCCGACAGCGGCGAACTCTGGGTCGCGGTCAACGAGCGCGACGAGATCGGCAGCGATCTCGTCCCCGACTACATGACCTCGATCAAAGATGGCGGTTTCTACGGCTGGCCCTACAGCTATTTCGGCCAGCATGTCGACGAGCGCATCCAACCGCAGCGCCCCGAACTGGTCGAAAAGGCGATCGTGCCCGACTATGCGCTCGGCGCACACACCGCCTCGCTTGGCCTGACCTTCTATAATGCCGACCTTTTCGGCCCGGAGTTCCGGGGCGGCGCGTTCGTCGGCCAGCACGGCTCGTGGAACCGTCGCCCGCGCAGCGGCTACAAGGTCATCTTCGTGCCTTTCCAGAACGGCAAGCCGTCCGGCCCGCCGCAGGACATCCTCACCGGCTTCGTCAGCGCCGACGACAAGGCGCTCGGCCGGCCTGTCGGCGTCGCCATCGACAGGCGCGGCGCGCTGCTCGTCGCCGACGACGTTGGCAACGAGGTCTGGCGCGTGGTCCCGGCGCAGTAGAGGCAATTGCTCAACCGCAGGCTGCGACACTCCGCCTCCGCGCCATAGCGCCGCTTTGACCGCCGGCCGCGCCGGGCTTACCTTTCGGTTGCAACAGCCGGGAAGTCACCAGTCATGGAAGCAGACCCCCTCATCCTGTCTCGCATCCAGTTTGCCGCGAACATTTCGTTCCATATTCTGTTTCCCGCGATCACCATCGCCCTCGGCTGGATGCTCCTGTTCTTCAAGCTCCGCTACAACGCCACCTCCGACACCGCCTGGATGCGCGCCTACTTCACCTGGGTGAAAGTGTTCGCGCTGTCCTTCGCCATGGGCGTGGTCTCCGGCGTCACGATGAGCTTCCAGTTCGGCACCAACTGGCCGGGCTATATGGAAAAAGTCGGCAACATCGCCGGCCCGCTGCTGGCTTACGAGGTGCTCACCGCCTTTTTTCTCGAGGCGGTGTTCCTCGGCATCATGCTGTTCGGCTTCCGCCGCGTCTCCAACAAGGTCCACACCGCCGCGACCTTTCTGGTCGCCTTCGGCACCACCATGTCGGCCTTCTGGATTCTGGCGCTGAATTCCTGGATGCAGACGCCGGCCGGCTTCGAGCTGCGCGACGGCGTCGCCCACGCCACCGACTGGTGGGCGATCATCTTCAACCCGTCCTTTCCCTACCGCCTCGTCCACATGCTGCTGGCGTCCGGCCTCACCGTCTCCTTCTTCATCGCCGGCCTGTCGGCGCTGCGCTATCTCGTCGGCGACCGCTCCGAATCGATGTGGAAGGCGCTGCGCACCGGCGTCTTCGCCGCCGCCATCCTGATCCCCATCCAGATCTTTGCCGGCGACCAGCACGGGCTGAATACGCTCGAGCACCAGCCGGCCAAGATCGCCGCCATGGAGGCCAACTGGGAGACGCAGGCGAACATGCCGCTGGTCCTGTTTGCATGGCCCGACGAAGCCGCCCGCGAAAACCGCTTCGAAATCGCCATCCCCAATGCCGGCAGCCTGATCTTGACCCATCACGCAAGCGGCGTCGTTCCCGGCCTCAACGACTTCGTCGGCAATCATCCGCCGGTCGCGCCGCTTTTCTTTGGCTTCCGCATCATGGTCGGCACCGGCATCCTGATGCTCGTCATCTCCTGGTCCGCCGCATACTTCCTGTGGCGGCGGCGCACTTTGCCGCGGATGCTGGCCTTCCTCCTGGTGCCGATGACATTGTCGGGATGGGTGGCGACGCTCGCCGGCTGGTACACGACCGAGATCGGCCGCCAGCCCTGGCTGGTCACCGGCGTCATGAAGACACACGAGGCGCTCGGCCCGGTCGCCGGCGGCCATGTCGCGATGACGCTCGCCGGCTATCTGGCCCTCTATACGGTCTTGATCATCGCCTATCTCGCCACCTTGGTGCATCTGGCGCTGAAGGCCGCGAAGGACGGCGACGAGTCTCCGCTGCCCTCCGTTCTCGGCCGGCCTTTGTCGCAACCGCTTCAGCATGAGGGGAAGATCCCATGAACCTCGACTGGCCGACCCTCCTCCCGTTCATCTTCGCCGGCCTGATGGGCCTCGCCATCTTGATCTACGTCATCCTCGACGGCTTCGACCTCGGCATCGGCATCCTGTTCGCCTTTGCCGGCGACGAGGAACAGGACATGATGATCGCGGCGATAGGCCCGTTCTGGGACGCCAACGAGACCTGGCTGGTGCTCGCCGTCGGCCTTCTGCTCGTCGCCTTTCCGCTGGCGCACGGCGTCATCCTGACCGCGCTCTACCTGCCGGTCTTCGTGCTCCTGTTCGGCCTGATCCTGCGCGGCGTCGCCTTTGATTTCCGCGCCAAGGTGCCGGCCCACCGCAAGCAGCGCTGGAACCGCATCTTTTTCGCCGGTTCGCTCATCGCCTCGCTGGCGCAGGGCTACATGCTCGGCGTCTATGTGCTCGGCCTTGCAACCGGGCTTCCCGCCATGGTTTTCGGCGCGCTGGTGGCGCTCTGCCTCGCCGCCGCCTATGCCGCCATGGGCGCTGCCTGGCTCATCTACAAGACGGAAGGCGAATTGCAGCAGAAGGCCGTGCTCTGGCTGCGCTCGGCTCTGGTCTTCACCGCGCTCGGCATGGCCGCCGTCTCGATTGCCACGCCACTCGCCAGTCCGCGCATCTTCGACCGCTGGTTCGTCTTGCCCGACATGGTCTATCTGGCGCCGCTGCCTAGCCTGTCGGCAATTCTCTTCGCTTGGCTCTGGTGGCAGACCTTTCATCTGCCCAAGGCCGGCGACCGCCACTCCATCCTGCCATTCCTGACGCTCGCCGCCATCTTCACGTTGGGCTTCGCTGGGCTCGCCTGGTCGTTCTATCCCTTCGTGGTGCCCGACCGGCTCACCATCTGGCAGGCGGCGTCGGCGCCCGAGAGCCTGGCCATAATCCTCGCCGGCACGCTGTTCGTGTTGCCGGTCATCATCGGCTATTCGTTCTACGCCTACCGCGTCTTCGGCGGAAAAGCGTCCGATCTGCGCTACGATTGAGCAAATGACGATCCCCGGAATGCCGGGGATCGTCGTTCTCCGGCTTCAGTCGCCGCCGAATTCGGCCTTGAACGCCTCGAAGTCGATCTGCATGCCGTTCAGCACCGCGCTCCAGTGCCGGGTCAGGCCGGCCTGCGCCACCGCCTCGGCAATTTCCTGGTCCGTCGCCCCGGCCTGCCTGGCGAATTTGGTGTCAAGCCAGACGCAGTAGCGGCACGGGATCTGCGCCGCCACCGCGATGTTGATCAGCGACTTGATCTTCGGGTCGAGCGCGCCTTTCTCGATCTCCAGCCCCTTGGTCAATGCCCAGGCGCCGGCGATACCCTGCTTCGGATAGACCTTCATGAATTCCGGCAGCACGCCGTAATTCGCTTCGATGTCTTTGTAGGTCTCCTCGACGGACGGGGCCTGCTGGGCAAACGCCAGCGAGGCGAATGTGAGCGCTGCGGCCGCAGCGGCAGCGGCGATGATGTTGTTCGTTCTCATGTTCGTTCCTTTCGAGTTGGTGTGAAGGCGAGGGGAGGCTCCCAGCGCGGCCTTCGCGCGCAGGGCTGTGCAGCCGGGCTGTCGGCCCGCCGCGTCATCCACCGGGCCGCCCCTGAGGAGGGCGGCCCGGTTCAGGATCTGGTTGTGCGGTGTTCAAAACCGCATCAGATGCCGCCAATGGCCGTGGGGTTCGCGGCGGATGCCGATGTCCCGCAGCAAATGATCGTTGAATGTTTCGAGCGACGCGAATTCCCGCGCCCTGCGGCGGTTGTCGCCTGCGGCCGCCAGCCGACGTCTCAATCGGCCGGCAATGCCGTAGTGGCGCGTCTCGTCGAGAAAGGTCGAAATGCTCATGGCAATGCTCCGCCTCGGCAGGACGATCTGTCCCGCCGCAAAAGTGGGTTCAACTGTTCGGTTGGCTCTTTTCCGCCCTACGCCGCTTGCGGCACACACGCCTCGCAGATCGCCGCGATGTGGCGGTGGTCGGTGCCGCAGCAGCCGCCCAGTATGCGCATCGTCGGAAACGAGGCTTTCAGCCCGCTGTAGCGCCGCCCGAGATCGTCCGGGTCGCCCGCGTCCAGCGTCGTGGACTCATCCAGTTCGGCATGGCTCTTGGCCGAGGCGTTGGCCTTCACGCCATAGACGCGGTCGAGCCACTTCTCGCCCTTCGTCAGCGCCTGCGTGAAATGCGTCGGATGCGCGCAATTGATCATGTAGTAGGCCGGCGCGCCGTCCGTCGCGGCGTCGACTCTGCCGATCGCCTCGCCGAGCGCCATGCCGGTTGCCAGCCTGCCGTCGGTCTCCACGGTGAACGAGATCATGCAAGGCATCCGCGCTGCTTTCGCCGCGCTGGCGATGCCGATAGCCTCCTCGACGGTGTTCATCGTATAGGCAGCCACCATGTCGGCCTCGGTGCGCGCAAAACTCTCGATCTGCGCCGCGTGATAGGCCTGCGCCTCCCCGGCTTCCATCCGGCCTGCTCTGTAGCCGTCGCCGCGCGGTCCGATCGCGCCGCTGATCACACAGGGCGTTTCGGAAGTCTCGAACTCCCGTCGCAGTTCGAGCAGCAGCGCGATTGAATCCTCGTTGACGGCGCGCAGCGCCTCCGGTCCGTAGCCGAGCAACTTTCCCCAGTCGGGGTTAGCGCGCCAAGTCGGCGTATCGAGGATGAAGCCTGTCCTGCTCCGGCGTGCGATCATTAGGTACCGGGCATAATACTCCTTGAGCTGCTGCCGTCCCTCCGGGGTCGCCATCAGCGTGAACGAAGCAAAATGCGGAAGATCGATGCCTTCGAGAAAGATGAGCGTTGTTTCCATGCCGCCATCGCTCAGGAAAGTCCTGTTGGCGAGTTGCGGCAGATTTTGGCGGTACTTGGCCATGCTTGTCTCCGGTGATAGAATAATTTCCGTGCCGCTCGGTTGCGGCCGGTTCGGAATGGCCGTGTTTTACCCGCAAGGGCCGACCGCAAACTAGCAAGCTTGTGGTCCGGTAGCTCCGTCGAAGCGGGAACCGCTGAAATTACAAATGGATAGCCGGACCCGATACTGTCCGTGTTATTGCCGGTTTATTGTTCGCCGGCCGAAAACCGTACCGCAGGTACAGTAATTCGAGGGGATTTGGTCATGCGCAAGGGTGCGGAAACGCGCGAACGTATCCTGGAGATCGCCGAAGCCTCGGTGCTCGCCAAGGGCTTCGCCGCGACTTCCATCGAGGAGGTGATCGCCGAGGCCGGCATCACCAAGAGCGGCTTCTTCTACCATTTCAAGGACAAGAACGAGCTCGCCCGCGCGATGCTGCGTCGTTACGTGGAAGCCAACGACCGGCTGTTCGACGACATCTTCGAGCGCGGCCGCCAGCTTTCCGACGATCCGTTGCAGGCCTTCCTTATCAGCCTGAAGCTTCTGGCCGAAATCATGGCTGATTTGCCCAACGGCCATCCCGGCTGCCTGATCGCCAGCATCTGCTATCAGGAGCGACTGTTCGACCGCGAGGTCCGCGAACTCACCACGCAGTCGGTGCAGAGTTGGAACGCCCGCTTCCGCGCCATCATCGACGGAATCGCCCGCGTCCATCCGCCTTGCCAGCACATCGATCTCGACGACGTAGCCGATATGCTGTCCTGCGTGGTTGACGGCGGCATCATAATGTCCAAGGCGCTCAACGACCCGCGTCGGCTCGAAAGGCAGGTGCTCGCCTTCCGCGGATTCGTGAAGCTGGTCTTCACGCAGGCGGCGCAGGCTGCAATGCCGCCACCTGCGTCCGCCGTCGCCGCCGAATAAAATTGCGGGTGCCAGTGGACGTTCGCCCACATGGCTGATGATAGCCAGTGGCGAATCCTTGTTTGCCGGAATTGCCGTGCACGATGAAGCGTGCAGCTTCAGCGGCTCGCTTCATCTACCGCGTCTTTGGCGGCAAGACGGCGTCGCGGCGGGCTGGATCGTCGTCAGGGCTTGTCGTCAGGGCTTCAAGTATCGAGCCAGTGCTGGCCGCCTTCGACACGCACGGCCTTGCCGGTCTGCTTGCCGATCTCGACAGATGCGTCATCGGCCAAGCAAAACTGAGCATGGATCGGGCGAGAGGCGGATGCCGCTCGCCCGAATTTTTGGCTACCGGTTCAGCACTGGCCGATATTCGGCACGCACACGCCGGCGCAGCCGCCGCCGAACGGCAGACACGCGCCCACGCAGCACCGGCCCGCGCCGCAGCAGTCGGAAGGTGCAATGCCCGAAGTTTCGTCGCGAGCTTTGCTCATCTGCCGGGCAACCGGCCTGGCCTGGATCGGAAATTTCATGTCAGTCTCCTCTGGGCCGGCTCGGGCCTCGCCGGTCATGGCCTGCGCCAGCGAATCCCGGCGCGCCTCGGTGCCGAAATCGTAGCCGAGCTTGCCGAGCGCATAGACGAGCTGCGGCTTCTTGGCCTCGCCGCCCTTGCCTCCGCAGCCGCAACCGCAGTCCTTGTGCTCCTCGCCGCCGTTCTTCTTGCCCTTGCCGCCACAGCCGCAGCCGCAATCCGATGGCTCGATCTGTCCGGACGCGGTCACGGCAGGCGGCTGCGCGAACTCCTCCGCCGCTTCCGGCGCATCGTCGCTGGACATCGCGATCGCGCTGCTCGCCGCCGAAGGCGCGATCGCCGACGGCCGGAAGGCTTCGGCCGGCGCCTGCGAGACCACGTCCCGCTCGGCGAAAATATCCATGTCGGTCTTCATGTCGTGTCCCCCTCCAAGATCTCTGATGGTTGCTTCGATATCGATGCGGCCGCCCAGGAATTTCCGGCATTCCTCGCCCGTCTTTTCCGGGCAGGGTTTCGCGTTGCGCAGGATCGCCGCGCGTATGCCGTGCGGGTCGGGCGCTTCGCCCCTCGCCAGTTGCGCCGCCGCGAGCAGCGCGCACACGCCCGAGACGTAAGGCGTGGCGAAGCTCGTGCCGCTCTTCGAAACCGTGCCGCCGCCGGGCGCCGCGCCCAAAACCGCCATGCCCGGCGCCAGCACGCCCTGCGCGAGATAGGCCGCGCCCCAATTGCTGGAGGCGAGCGGCGCGCCGAGATAGTCCATCGCGCCGACCGCCAGCACCGAGGGCGCAGCGGCGGGAATGTGCAGGCAGTCGCAGCCGTCATTGCCGGCCGCCGCCACGATCAGCACGTTGCGCCTGAGGCAGGTCTCCACCGCCTGCGCGAGCATCGGCTCCGCCAGGCCCGACGGCGTCAGCTGGCCGCCGCTGATGTTGATGATGTGCGCGCCGTGCTCGACCGCAAGCAGGATCGCCCGCGCCAGGTCGAGCTGCGAGCAGGTCAGCCCGCCGCCGCTATCGGAAAAGATCGGCGCGATCAGCCCGCGGCAGGCCGGCGCGATCCCCCGCACCGCGCTGCCCGGCTGGCCGAAGATGACGCTGGCGACATGCGTGCCGTGCGCCAGCGCCCGTCCGCCGCCGCTTTCCGCCGCCAGCGTCTGAAGTTTCTCGAGCCGCGCGCCGGCAAAGCAGGGATGCGCAAGGTCCACCGGCCCGTCCAGCACCGCGATCGTGATCCGCCCGTCGCCGCCGCCCGGCAGCGCCCGTTCCAGATCCGCATAGGCGGTTGACCCCTGCACGCGACCGCCCCCCTGGACCGATGTCCAACCCCACGGCCATGGTGTTCCTTCCCAAACGGAAAGTCAACTATAGATTGCATTAGCATTAGCTATGCAACCAATGCGATCTCCGGTTGCCGCGCGCCCCTTATCCTGAGCCTGCCGAAGGGCTGCGCTTGCCGAAGCGCCGCGCTTGCCCCTGCATGTCGCCCCTGCTACATGCGCGCGAATGACAACGCCCCTCTCCCACATCCGCAATTTCTCCATCGTCGCCCATATCGACCACGGCAAGTCGACGCTTGCCGACCGCCTGATCCAGGAGACCGGCGGGCTCGAGCTGCGCGACATGAAGGAGCAGGTGCTCGATTCGATGGACATCGAGCGCGAGCGCGGCATCACCATCAAGGCCCAGACCGTGCGCCTGAATTATCGCGCGAAGAATGGTGAAGACTACACTCTGAACCTCATCGACACGCCCGGCCACGTCGACTTCGCCTACGAGGTGTCGCGCTCGCTCTCAGCCTGCGAGGGATCGCTGCTGGTTGTCGACGCCTCGCAGGGCGTCGAGGCGCAGACGCTGGCCAATGTCTACCAGGCCATCGACAACAACCACGAGATCGTCGTGGTCCTGAACAAGATCGACCTGCCCGCCGCCGAGCCCGAGCGCATCAAGGAGCAGGTCGAGGAGGTCATCGGCCTCGACGCCAGCCAGGCCGTCTACATCTCCGCCAAGACCGGCCTCGGCATTCCCGACGTGCTGGAGGCCATCGTCAACCAGCTTCCCCCGCCGCGCGAGGGCGACATCAACGCGCCGCTCAAGGCAATGCTGGTCGACAGCTGGTACGACACCTATCTCGGCGTCATCGTTCTGGTCCGCATCATCGACGGCCGCCTGAAGAAGGGCCAGACCATCCGCATGATGGAAACCGGCGCAAAATACCTGGTCGAGCGCACCGGCGTCTTCACGCCCAAGATGATCACCGTCGACGAGCTCGGCCCCGGCGAGTTCGGCTTTTTGACTGGCGCCATCAAGGAGGTGGCCGACACCCGCGTCGGCGACACCATCACCGAGGACAAGCGCCCCACCGCCCAGGCGCTGCCCGGCTTCAAGCCGGCGCAGCCGGTCGTCTTCTGCGGCCTGTTCCCGGTCGACGCCGCCGACTTCGAGGATCTGCGCGCCGCCATGGGCAAGCTGCGCCTCAACGACGCCAGCTTCTCCTTCGAGATGGAGACGTCGGCCGCGCTCGGCTTCGGCTTCCGCTGCGGCTTCCTGGGCCTGCTCCACCTCGAGATCATCCAGGAGCGGCTGGAGCGCGAGTTCGACCTCGACCTGATCGCGACCGCCCCCAGCGTCGTCTACAAGCTCAACATGCTCGACGGCTCGCAGCGCGAACTGCACAACCCGGCCGATATGCCCGACGTGATCAAGATCGTCTCGATCGAGGAGCCGTGGATCCGCGCCACCATCCTGACCCCCGACGATTATCTCGGCGGCATCCTGAAGCTCTGCCAGGACCGCCGCGGCGTCCAGGCCGACCTCTCCTACGTCGGCAAGCGCGCCATGCTCACTTACGATCTACCGCTCAACGAGGTGGTGTTCGATTTCTACGACCGGCTGAAGTCGATCTCCCAGGGCTACGCCTCGTTCGACTATCACCTGTCCGGCTACCGCGAGGGCAACCTGGTAAAGATGTCGGTGCTGGTCAATGGCGAGCCGGTCGACGCGCTGTCGATGATGGTCCACCGCGCCGCGGCCGAAAAGCGCGGCCGCGTGCTGGTCGAAAAGCTCAAGGACCTGATCCCCAAGCACATGTTCAAGATCCCGATCCAGGCGGCCATCGGCGGCACGGTCATCGCCCGCGAAACCATCTCCGCGCTCCGCAAGGACGTGACGGCCAAATGCTACGGCGGTGACGTCACCCGCAAGCGCAAGCTCCTCGAAAAGCAGAAAGAGGGCAAGAAGCGCATGCGCCAGTTCGGCAAGGTCGACATCCCGCAGCAGGCGTTCATCGAGGCGTTGAAGATGGGGGACAGCTAGCCCCCTTCTCCCCGTCACTATACGGGGAGAAGGTGCCGGCAGGCGGGCAGCGCGAGCGCTGCTCCAGCTTGGGTTCCTCGCCCCCACAAAGTGGGGGAGAGGTGGCTCGGGCGAAGCCCGAGACGGTGAGGGGGCTTGCCGCGCGCGGCGCAGTTCCTCGCCTCTCTGGGGAGAGGTGTCGCGCATAGCGCGACGGAGAGGGGTGATGACGCAGCGCGCCGCCTCTATCTCTCCCCTTGCGGGAGAGAAAGCGATTTCAACATCTTAGCCGAGCTTTTCGCGAGGCTAAGTGTTAGAAATCGCAAGTGAGGGGCTTTGAACCGCCCTGCCTCTCAATGCCCCTCTCTTGGATTTTCTACGACTTAGCGTTCGCTGATCCTCGCCCTTTGGGTTCGGGCTCCGCTAAGATCATGAAAATCCTTTCTCCCCCGCAAAGGGGGAGATAAAGCGCCGGCGCCGCCGCCCCGGCGTCGAGCGCTGCTTTCGCGCCATTCCCGAGTTCGGCTAACGCATCCTGCGGGTCGCCTGCCATGAAACGGCGAGTGAAATCCGTATCGTAACCGTCTTCTTCGATCGCAATGCGAGAAGGCCAGCATGACCCCGACCCTCAAATACCGGCCCAAGGACAATGCCGCCTATATCAGGCTCTGGTCGGCCAAGGTGCTGGAAAGCGCCGAAGTCTCGCCGGACGTGATTTTCGATTATGACGATCAAGGCAGGATCGTCGGCATTGAGCTGCTCGACGCCAAGGCCCAATTGCCGGCGGATGCGCTGAACGAAGCTGCCTGATCGCCTCATCGCCGCGAACCGGCTCGTCATGCGCCAGGAGCGGCCGATGATTGACATGACTTACGATCCGGAAGCAGACGCGGCCTACATTTATCTCGGGCGCGGCAAGATAGTCGAGATCCAACCGCCGCAAGGCAGTCATTTGCCGTCGCCTGCTGCTTGCGTCTCAGGATCATGGATTCCGCGCCGGTTCTTGTCTTTCAGCCACGCTGACACCTTGTCGAGGAAGGCCCATACGTCGTCCGCTCCAGGAAGCACGTATGCTGACGATTTGGGATCGCTTCCAAGCGCTGCAAAAATGTGGTGCAGCCATTTCTTGTTTCGTTTGACTTGAAGATTTGGAAGCCAATGCTCCGCTTCTCCGTATCGCAAGATAAACAAGCCATATTTATCCAGCGCTTCGAGAAGATTTTCGGCTTTTTCGAGTTCCTGCCCATGGAGCAAGGATATTCCGCCGTCCGTCTTCGGAGACTTTCCTGTAGCGGTCAATGCTTTCCAAGTCTCACTGCGCTGCTGGCGAATATAGTCAAATGGCTTCGGATAACCGCATGCTTCGAGGTGCGGTCCAAGTTCGGCTTTGGGATTCAGCGCGTCGATATCAAGCACCGCAGCGACGGGAATACCAAGCTTGCGTAGAGGACGGACAATGCGATGGACGGAGTCCTTGCCGTTCGCGTTGAGAAAGAGAGTGTTGGATGCGCCTCGGCTAGGTGAGTGTTCAATCAGCCGCTCGTTGATCTCTTGGTAGAAGGCCCTATCGGCGTCGGCCTCCGCCACCAAGACATTTTCGTAGAACACGCCGGCAAGAGCGTTGGCAGATCGGAGAAGTGGATCGCGCATCATTTCCGTGACGTCCGTGTTCGCCAGAACACGTGCAGTACTGACACCATCTTTGTAAGTCAGCCTGACGACGTTGACTGCTGCGCCAGACTGGATCGTACCCATCAAAAACTGGGGACTGTGCGTCGAAACGAAAACGTGTTTGCCGACGGCGTCGGCCGTTTTGGCAATCTCCTTACCAAGCTTGAAAGCAAGAGCGGGGTGCAAGAATGCCTCTGGCTCATCGATTACTATGACACGCGGATCGCCAGCGCGCAGTTCAAGAAGAATGCCTGTAAAGGCCTTTACTCCGTCACTCATTTGATTGATGTGCCGGGCCTGACTCATCCAATGGAGGGTCTCGTCTTCGACGCGACGTTCGGGCGGCGGCGGCGAATCGCCGTACCGTAGAACAAGCTGGTTAGCTTCGGACATATCGATTCCGAGATACATACCAAACGCGTCGTGAAGCACTTCTCTAATTTTCGCTCGTCTCGGATCGTCGATAAAAATTCGTGCAAATGAATTTGAGGGGTCTTTCAGATCGCCGCGATCCTGAGCGCTAACCAAATTGATCCGGCCAGGACCATCTAGGTTCAATAAAAACCTACTCGCGTAATAGTTGGCATATTGATGACGTCGATGATCTTTTGCATTAGGCGTCTTCAAGGCCTCAAGAAAATGCGGAATATGCAGTTGGGCGCGCCACGAGCCCTGCTTCAATATCGCGTTGTTTGAGCTAACGCCTTCGCCGGGTTTTGGTTCTACCTTCCACGCCTCGAAGATCGCCTGTGCTTCCTCACTGGTATGTGGCTTGAAGCGGATGTCGTCGAGGACAAAATTCGTACTATTGCGACCGTCGCTGCAACCTTGCACAATTTCGCGCAGCACCAAACTCTTACCCGAGTTGTTGGGCCTACAAATACCGTGCAAGTCGGGGAGTTGAGTTTGAGCGGTCCAACACTCGGACTTGCGCCGAATTTGAACCTCAGTTCCTCAATAAGCATCGCATGCCCTTTTGTCGTTCTGTTTTGATGTCAAACGCTATTCAGATTTGCGTCCTAGGGCCATTATATCCGATAAATCGATTCGGTTTGCCCAAATTAGCCAATTCAGCTAATATTCCCCTCATGAAAACCCTCTCCGCCACCGACGCCAAGAACCGCTTCGGCGAACTGATCGACATGGCGCAGGCCGGACCCGTCCGCGTACAGCGGCAGGGCCGCGACGTGGCGGTCGTGCTTTCGCCCGGCGAATTTCGCCGCCTCTCCGAAGCCGCCGGCGACAAGGTCAACCCCGCCGTGCAGAAGCTGCATGCGGAAAGCGCGAAGCGCTGGGCCAAGGTCTACGAAGCGCTGGCGAAATAGGTGGAATACCTCACCCTCGATGATGCGCTCTACATTCATGCCGAGCAGTTGAAACTGTTCGGCGGCGCGGAAGGCGTGCGCGACCTCGGCCTGATCGAATCCGCGCTGCTGCGCCCGCAGACCGGCTACTATTCCGATCTCGTCGAGCAGGCGGCGGCGCTGTGGGAAAGCCTGGCGATGAGCCACGGCTTCATCGACGGCAACAAGCGCGTCGCCTTCGCCTGCACGGACATCTTTCTCGGCCTGAACGGCGCACGGCTGGAGGCCGAGCCGGACGACGTCATCGACTTCATCTACCGCCACCTCGAAGCCGGCACCTTCCGCAAGCCCGTGCTCGACGAGTGGCTGCGCCGGCATGTGACAACCTCCCCTTCTCCCCTTGTGGGAGAAGGTGCCTGAACGAAGTGAAGGCGGATGAGGGGTGTTGGACAGAGCGCAACGTCTCAATTCTTCCAGCACCCCTCATCCGTCTCGGCGCTTCGCGCCGATCCACCTTCTCCCACAAGGGGAGAAGGGAGAGTCGCCGCTCCCCCAAAAAAAATTTCACCCCCTTTATCCACACCCCCAACCCCTCCCGCATAATCCCACTCGTCCTTCCTGCCGGGAACGCTCCGGAGTCGTTCGAAAGCGGGGAAGGATCGGCGCCTCCGTTCCATGGCCGACGAAGCCATGGGGCCGGGGAGGCTCCGCCCAGTGATTCCCCTCGGGACACTACGGTCCCGGCGTGCTGGAGGAGCACACAGGCCCGAAAAGCCGCAAGGTTTTAAGGGCGCAGCGGAATGGGCGGGGACAGAAATCGCCGGACGGGCGGTCGCGAGATCGCACATACATAAAAGATGAGCGATCCCGCGACCGCCCGTCTTCCCGGACTACCCATGACGCCCGACCGGCGAAGCCGAGTCGGATAGCGAGTCATGGGCAGCGATAAGTCACCAACTCGGCCTCGCGGCGCGGGAACGGAGACGCTTGTGCAAATTCACCCCAGGAGCAAAACATGCCCGACGAAAAAACCCCGCCGCTGCTCTCCCAGGCCGGCAACCCGTTCCCGCCCCAGCTGACGCCGGTCTTCGTGGATATGACGCCGGTGAACGGCGTGCCGCTGGAAAGGATGTGGCCGCGTCCGCTCAAGGAAGAAGACGGGCTGCAGGACCACGAAGGCTGCGTCACCACGAGCGAATATCTCTACGAGACGATCGAGCCGTACTGGCCGCGCTTCAAGCTGCGCCTCTGCCCGCGGACTGACGAGACCGACGCGCAATATGCGGCCTACCGGCGCGACATCGAGCACCATACGCTGGTCCACAGCGTCTATCTCGGCACGATGCAGCAGATCTGCACCGCGCTGGGCAACCACAAGGGCTGCGCCAGACGCGCCTGCCGCCGGCGCGGCCGCTGCTGCGGGCGTCGCGACGAGGACAGATACGCGATCTCCTTCGCCATTTTCCCGCCCTGCGTGCCGATCGACATCGACATCATGGAAACCTACCGCATGGCGGTGCTTGAGTTTCTGACGGAGGTGGTGCGGCAGTCGCCCGAACGGAAGCCGGACGATGGCGGAAACGGCAGTTGATGCGTGGGCAGCCCCGGCGATTGCCGCTTCCAAACCCCCGGGCCGCGTGCCAATCTCCCCGGCGCGGCCGGGTGGGCCGTTTCTTTGTTTCCGGGGGCTTAAAATGAACTTTTCCGCCGTGGCGCGCCGCGCCGCATTTTCCGTTCGCCTGTGCGCGGCCGCCCTTCTCGGGTTTGCGGCGCTCGCCGGCTCGGCCACCGTCGCCGGCGCCGACGACGTCACCTTCATCATGAACAACGGCCATCCCAACGCGCTCCGTGTCGAGCTCTACAGCCAGGACCGCGACCACGTCTGGCCGGGCGGCGGCGAGGATTATTATCTCGACGACGGCGAGAGCAAGGAGATGTCGCTCCCCTGCGAGGCCGGCGAGTCAATCTGCTACGGCGCCTGGATCGACGGCGACGAAAACACCTACTGGGGCGTCGGCCCCAACAATGCGCAGACATGCGACAATTGCTGCTACACCTGCGAGGGCGGCGAGACCGAGGAGATCAACCTGGTGCCGTGAGGCAGCGTGGTCCAAGCGGGCGGCGCTAGCCTGCCGGACAGCTATGGGTTAAGGGGCGCGGAAGAAAATATCCACGCCCCTTGGAATGCCCTTTAGAATGACCGCCAGGAAAACACCGCCCGCCTCGCCGCTCTTCCTTGGCATTGACACCGGCGGCACCTACACCGACGCCGTGCTCTGGTCGGAGGCGGCGGGAGTGGCGGCGAAGGCGAAGTCGCTGACCACGCGGCACGATCTGGCGGTCGGCATTTCCGGCGCGGTCGGCGCGGTGCTGGAAAAGGCGAAGGTCGACCCGGCGGCCATCAAGCTGGTATCGATGTCCACCACGCTCGCCACCAACGCCCTTGTGGAAGGGCAGGGCGGGCGCGTCGCGCTGGTGATGATAGGCTTTTCCGAAGCCGACCTCGCCCGCGACGGGCTGAAGGCCGCGCTCGGCACCGATCCGGTGGTGTTCTGCGGCGGCGGCCACGATGTCCACGGCAACGCAAAGCCGCTTATGCTGGACGAGCTGGAAGCCGCACTTCCGGAACTGGCCAAGGGCGTCTCGGGCTTTGCCGTCTGCGCCTATTTCGCCACCCGCAACCCGGCCCACGAGATTTTCGCCCGCGACCTCATCCGCGAGAGGACCGGCCTCCCCGTCACCGCCAGCCACGAGCTTTCCGCCAAACTCGGCGGCCCGCGCCGCGCGCTGACGACGCTGCTCAACGCCCGGCTGATCTCGATGATCGACCGCCTCGTCGCCGCCACCGAAGGTTTTCTCGCCGACCGCAACATAAAAGCCCCGCTCATGGTCGTGCGCGGCGACGGCGCCCTGGTCTCCGCCGCCTTCGCGCGCGCAAGGCCGATCGAGACCATTTTGTCCGGCCCCGCCGCCAGCCTCGTCGGCGCCCGCCACATGACCGGCCTCGACGACGCCGTCGTCTCCGACATAGGCGGCACCACCACCGACGTCGCGGTCTTGGACAAGGGCCGGCCCCGCCTCGACCCGGAAGGCGCCACCGTCGGCGGCTACCGCACCATGGTCGAGGCGGTCGCCATGCGCACCTTCGGCCTCGGCGGCGATTCCGAAATTTCGCTGGAGGAGGGCGGGTTGCGCCCGCGCCTCCTGCTCGGCCCCCGCCGCCTCGTGCCGCTGGCGCTGGCCGGAATGGTTCATGGCGTCGTCGTCGTTGCCGAGCTGGAGCGGCAGTTGCGCGCGCCCAATCCCGGCCGCATGGATGGCCGCTTCGCGATCCGGACCGGCGTGCCGGAGCGGCTGGCCGCAGGCCTATCCGGACCGGAATCCAAACTTTACGAGGCGATCGGCGCGCAGCCTCTGCCGCTCGACACGCTGCTCGCTTCCAACGCGCAGAACGCGACGCTGAACCGCTTGGTCGCGCGGGGGCTGGTGCATATCGTCGGCTTCACGCCCTCGGATGCAGCGCACACGCTCGGAAAACAGGCGAATTGGGACGCCGTTGCCGCCCGCCTTGGCGCGGAGCTCTTCGCCCGCAAGCGCGACGGCCGCGGCCAGCCGATCGCAGCGAGCCCGGAGGCTCTCTCCGAACGCGTGCTGGCAGCGCTCACCCGCTGGTCGGCCGAAGCGATCCTCGAAACCGCCTTCGCCGAGGACGGCCTCGACGGAGCGGCGACCGTCGCGCATGCGCTTGTCCAGCGCTCGGTCGACAGCCATGAAGGCATCGCCCGGCTCACCGTCGCGCTGGATCGCCCGGTGATCGGCCTAGGCGCATCGGCGCCGCTGCATTATGCCGGGCTGCCGCAGTTGGTCGGCAATCGATGCGTGGTGCCGGAGGATACCGATGTCGCCAATGCGCTTGGCGCCGTCGTCGGCCAGGTCCGAGTCTCGGCCGAGGCCGGGGTCAGCCAGCCGAAGGAGGGGCTGTTTCGGGTTTCGTCGGGCGATACCGTGCGCGATTTCCCGAGCGAGGCCGAGGCAATTGCGGTTGCGGAAGCCAATGTGCGCGAAATCGCCGCTTTGCGCGCCAGGGCCGCCGGCACCGATACGGCCGAAATCGAGGTGCTGCGCGAGTTCCGCACCTCGACGGTGGAGGGCCAGCGCATGTTCATCGAGGCGCAGATACTCGCCGTCGCCACCGGCCGCCCGCGCATCGCGGTGTAGGCCGGCGGATTTGTCCACCGGGTGCTGTCCCGGCGTTATCCTGCGTGTATCCGGAACTTAGGGTGAATTGACCCGTTCCGCCCGGCATGGTCAAAGGCGCGAAAATCATGAAGCCCCGACGCCTTTTTGGAGAAGAAACGATGACGGATCTGGTCGAGGTCGCCGGCTTGCGGATTGCGCGCCCGCTGCATGATTTCGTGGCGCGCGAAGCGCTGCCGGGCACGGGGATCGACGCCGCCGCCTTCTGGGCCGGCTTTTCCGCGATCGTCAACGATCTCGCCCCGAAAAACCGAGCTCTTCTGAAAAAGCGTGACGAGATGCAGGAGCGCATCGATCTCTGGTACCGGGAAAATGGCGCGCCGGTCGACATGGCCGCCTACAGACGGTTCCTTGAAGAGATCGGCTATCTCCTGCCCAAGGGTCCGGATTTTCAAGTGACGACGGAAAATGTCGACCCTGAAATCGCCGTTGTCGCCGGGCCGCAACTGGTCGTGCCGGTGATGAATGCCCGCTATGCGCTCAATGCCGCGAATGCCCGCTGGGGCTCGCTCTACGATGCGCTTTACGGAACCGATGTGATCTCCGAGGAAGGCGGCGCCGAAAAGGGCAAAGGCTACAATCCGGTGCGCGGGGCGAAAGTCATCGCCTGGGCGCGAAAGTTCCTGGACGACGCAGCCCCCATCGAAGGCGTTTCGTGGAGCGCGGTGACGAAGCTCGAAGTGGCGGGCGGCGCGCTTGTGCTCGGCGCCGGCACGCCCGCCCAGCGTTCGGTCGGCGACGGCGAGGAAGAGCTGCAGCAGATCGCGCTCGCCGATCCGGCGCAGTTTGCCGGCTACAAAGGTGAACCGGATTCCCCCTCTGCAATCCTGTTGAAGAACAACGGCCTGCACATCGAGATCGTTATCGACCGCACCAGCGCGATCGGCAAGACGGATCCAGCCAGCATTTCCGATGTAATCCTGGAATCGGCTCTGACCACGATCCAGGATTGCGAGGATTCGGTGGCGGCCGTCGATGCCGAGGACAAGGTTCTCGTCTACCGCAACTGGCTCGGCCTGATGAAGGGCGACCTGGAAGAGGAGATCGAGAAGGGCGGCAAGACCTTCGTTCGCAAGCTCAATCCGGACCGAACCTACACCGCCCCCGATGGCGGCGAACTGACGCTGCCCGGCCGCTCACTGATGCTGGTCCGCAATGTCGGCCACCTGATGACCAACCCGGCGATCCTCGACCGCGACGGCAACGAGGTTCCGGAAGGCATCATGGATGCGATGATTACCGGCCTCATTGCGCTCCACGATGTCGGTCCGAACGGCCGGCGGAAAAATTCGCGCGCCGGATCGGTCTATATCGTCAAGCCGAAGATGCATGGGCCCGAAGAAGTCGCCTTCGCCGTCGAGATATTTTCGCGCGTCGAGGCGATTCTCGGCATGGCGCCAGACACCCTCAAGATGGGCATCATGGACGAGGAGCGCCGCACCACCGTCAATCTGAAGGAGTGCATCCGCGCGGCGAAGGAGCGGGTTGTGTTCATCAACACCGGCTTTCTCGACCGCACCGGCGACGAGATCCACACTTCGATGGAAGCCGGGCCGATGATCCGCAAGGGCGACATGAAGCAGGCCGCATGGATTTCGGCCTATGAGGCATGGAATGTCGATACCGGGCTCGAATGCGGTCTTTCCGGCCACGCCCAGATCGGCAAGGGCATGTGGGCGATGCCCGATCTGATGGCGGCGATGCTGGACCAGAAGATCGCCCATCCCAAGGCCGGCGCGAATACGGCCTGGGTGCCTTCGCCGACTGCGGCCACGCTGCACGCCACGCATTATCACAAGGTCGACGTCCAGGCGGTGCAGGAAGGTCTGAAAAGCCGACCCAAGGCGAAACTCGACGACATCCTTTCCGTGCCGGTCGCCGTTCGGCCGAACTGGACGCCCGACGAGATCCAGCACGAACTCGACAACAACGCGCAGGGCATTCTCGGCTATGTCGTGCGCTGGATCGACCAGGGCGTCGGCTGCTCCAAAGTGCCCGACATCAACGATGTCGGCCTGATGGAGGACCGCGCCACGCTCCGGATCTCCTCACAACACATCGCCAACTGGCTGCATCATGGCGTCTGCACGGAGACGCAGGTGATGGAGACGATGAAGCGCATGGCCGACGTGGTCGACCGCCAGAACGAGACCGACCCGCTCTACCGGCCGATGGCGCCGGATTTCGACAACTCGATAGCTTTCCTCGCCGCTTGCGACCTCGTCTTCAAAGGCCGCGCCCAGCCCAACGGCTATACCGAGCCGGTGCTGCACGCGCGCAGGCTGGAACTGAAGGCTGCGGAGCGGGCGGGGTGACCTCCAGAAATTTAGCTGGAAGCGAAACGACCGTGGTGCGCCAACTCGGGCGGCTCTGCGTGGACGGAGATGTTTTGCCCGGTTTTATACCTGCGGTCGCGCGCACCAAATCTGCGAGTGTGCCATGAACCTCCTCGCAATCGATTGTTCGGCAAGCCTCTGCGCCGCCTGCATCTATGACGCGCAGGCCGAAAAGGAACTCGGCCGCGCCGTACTCGATCTCGGCAAGGGCCACGCTGAGCAACTGATGACCGTGGTTGGCCATGCGCTGAAAGAAGCCGGAATCGCCTTCCCTGACCTCGGCGCGGTCGCCGTTTCGGTCGGCCCCGGCTCCTTCACCGGCGTGCGCGTCGGCGTCTCGGCCGCGCGCGGCTTCGCGCTGGCGCTTAAAATCCCGGCGATCGGTATAACGACCCTGGAGGCGCTTGCTGCTGAGTCGCGGGGAAAATTCGGCACACGCAATGTCCTCAGTGCGCTCGATGGCGGTCGTGGCGAAATCCAGGCAGCCGTTTACGATGGATTGGGAGGGATGCGGTATGCTCCGGCGGTGATAACATTGTCGCAGGCGGCGGAATTGGCGACGGAATTCTCACCAGTGCTCGCAGGCACGGCTGCGAAGGTGATCGCGGACGCTGTTCCATCGCAGGCGTTCGACTTTGGCCCGCTCGGCGCGACCGCCGATATCGCGATCTATGCTCGGCTGGCGGCGCGGAAAGGCGCGGTCGGCGACAAGCCCGCGCCCCTCTATCTGCGCGAGCCGGACGCCAAGCCGCAGGCCGGTTTCATCCTTCCGAGAAGCGGCGGCTAGCATGCGCTTTCCCTTCATCACGCCGCGCCGCCGGGAATATTCGCTCGAACCGCTGACCGTCGCCGACAGCGCCGCTGTCGCCGTGCTGCACCAGGAGGATTTCGTGCGGCCCTGGTCCGACGGCGAATTCGAGGCGCTGCTCGAACAGGACACAGTCTTCGGCTATGCGGCGCGCGAGGTCGGCCACGGAAACGAGCGGCCGATCGGCTTCGTGCTGGCGCGGCTGGTCGCGGGAGAGGCCGAAATACTCACCATCGCGGTCGCGCGCACGCATCGCCGGCAGGGGCTCGGCTGGCAATTGCTCGACGCCGTGCTGCGCGAACTGCACGCGCAGCGCGCCGAGGCGCTGTTCCTCGAAGTCGACGAAACCAATATCGGCGCGATCGCGCTCTACCGGCGCATGGGCTTTCGCCAGGTCGGCAAGCGGCCGGGCTATTACCAGTCGGACCGGGGCGCGCTCGTCATGCGCCGCGACCTTCGCTAGCCGGTAGTCTTTGCGGGGGGAAAAGGCGGCGATGATCGGCAGGATCCGCATGTTTGTCGCGCTGCTGTTCGTCGCCATATCGACGCTCGTTCTCGTGCCGCTTCAGCTTCTTTCGATGAAGACGGGGCTCTATCGCGAAAACATTGTCCTGCGCATCTGGCACAAGGTCATCCTCGCCGCGCTCGGATTCCGGGTCCATGTGAGCGGGGCGATGGCCGAAAAACGCCCGCTCCTGATCGCGTCCAACCATGTTTCCTGGACCGACATCATGGTCCTCGGTTCCATCGTCGACGTCTCCTTCATCGCCAAATCCGAAATGGCCGGCTGGCCGCTGATCGGAGGGCTGTCCAGGCTTCAGCGCACGGTGTTCATCGAGCGCGAGCGGAAGCGCAAATCCGGCGAGCAGGCGAGCGAGATCGCCGCGCGTCTCGCGCGAAACGATGTGATGGTGCTGTTTGCCGAAGGCTCGACCGGCGACGGCAATCTGCTGCTGCCGTTCAAGAGCACGCTTTTCGGCGCGGCGGCGATGGCGATAAGCGAAGGCGCCGTCGAGCATGTGTTCATCCAGCCGGTGGCGATCGTCTATACAAGGCTTCACGGCCTGGCCATGGGCCGCCAGCACCGTCGGGTTGCGGCATGGATCGGCGACCAGGATCTGGCGCCGCATATCGGCGAACTGCTCGCCGAGGGCGCTGTCGACGTGGAAGTCCGCTTCGGCGAGCCACTTGAGTTTTCGGCCGGCACGAGCCGCAAGGCAGCGGCAAAACTGGTGGAACAGCGCGTCTCGTCTATGATGCGGGAGGCGCTACGCAGCCCGCGCTGAATGGATGCAGGCAGAATCGTCTGTTTTTTGCCACCGAAAAGCGTTAGAAGCCGCCGCATGGACTTGAACGACATCTCCCTACCAATGGCGGACACTCTGCCGGACGAGGCCGTTGCGGCTTCTCCGGTGGCGAAGAAGGTTTTTGTAAAAACCTACGGCTGCCAGATGAACGTCTACGATTCGCAGCGCATGACCGATGCGCTGGCGGCCGACGGCTATACCCCGACAAGCGAGATCGGCGACGCCGACCTCGTGCTGCTCAACACCTGCCACATTCGCGAAAAGGCGGCGGAAAAGGTCTATTCCGAACTCGGCCGCATCCGCGAACTCAAGGCTGAGCGGGCGGCTTCCGGCCGCGAGATGCTGATCGGCGTCGCCGGCTGCGTCGCCCAGGCCGAGGGCCGGGAGATCATCCGCCGCGCGCCGGCCGTCGACCTTGTGATCGGGCCGCAAACCTATCACCGGCTGCCGGAGGCGTTGAAGCGTGCCCGCGGCGGCGAAAAGATCGTCGAGACCGACTACGCGCTCGAAGACAAGTTCGAGCACCTGCCGAATACGGCGCGGGCTGAGATCATCAAGCGCGGCGTGACCGCGTTTCTGACCGTGCAGGAAGGCTGCGACAAGTTCTGTACCTTCTGCGTGGTGCCTTATACGCGCGGCTCGGAAGTCTCGCGCCCTGTGGCCCAGATCGTCGCCGAGGCCGAAAGGCTGGCGGAAGCCGGCGTTCGCGAGGTGACGCTGCTCGGGCAAAACGTCAATGCCTGGCACGGGGAGGGACCCGGCGGCGGCGAATGGGGCCTCGGCCAGCTTCTATTCCGGCTCGCGGAGATTCCCGGCCTGGCGCGCCTTCGCTATACGACCAGCCATCCGCGCGACATGGATGACGCGTTGATCGCCGCGCATCGCGACCTGCCTGCGCTGATGCCCTATTTGCACCTGCCGGTGCAGTCGGGATCGGACCGCGTCCTGAAGGCGATGAACCGCCGGCACACGGCCGCCGACTATCTGCGCCTGCTCGAGCGCATTCGCACCGCCCGGCCCGATATCGCCATGTCCGGCGATTTCATCGTCGGCTTCCCGGGCGAGACCGAGGACGATTTCGAGGCGACGATGCAACTCGTCCGCGGCGTGCGATACGCCCAGGCCTTTTCGTTCAAGTATTCGCCGCGGCCGGGCACTCCGGGCGCGGAAATGAAGGCACATGTGCCTGAGAGCGTGAAGGACGAGCGCCTCCAGCGTTTGCAGGCGCTGTTGATGGAACAGCAGGGCGGTTTTGCCGTTAGCCTCCTTGGCAGGACGATCGATGCGCTGATCGAGAAGCCCGGACGCCAGCCCGGCCAGATCGTCGGCCGGTCGCCATGGCTTCAGCCGGTTATTCTTGATGAAACGGCCGGCGAAATCGGTGACATTGTAAAGGCGCGAATCATCAGGGTTGGACAAACCAGCCTGTTCGCGCAGCCGGCTTGAACGGCACGGATGAGGAGAGACGGTTGAGCGCTACCGCAGACCTGAAGAACGTGCCCTCCGGGGCCTCGGACATGGCGCACATCGTACTGACCTTTGACAACAACAAGCTTGCCAGCGCCCTTTACGGCCAGTTCGACGAGAATCTGGCGCGGCTTGAGCAGAAGCTCGGAGTCGACATCAATTCGCGCGGCAATCAGGTCACCATCAAGGGCAGTTCCTCGGTCGCCGAGCAGGCGCGCCGGGCGCTCGACCATCTTTACGGGATACTGCAGAAGGGGGCCGACATCGGCCAGTCCGACGTGGACGGCGCGGTCAGGATGGCGGTCGCCGCCGACGACCAGCTGACGCTGCCGACGCTGGAGCGCAAAGGCAAGATGGCCGCCGCGCAGATCGCGACGCGCAAGCGCACCATCTATGCCCGTTCGCTCAACCAGGACGCCTATATGCGCGCGCTGGAGCGGTCCGAACTGGTGTTCGGCATCGGCCCGGCGGGCACCGGCAAGACTTATCTCGCGGTCGCCCACGCGGCCATGTTGCTCGAGCGGGGCTTGGTCGAGCGTATCATCCTGTCGCGGCCGGCGGTCGAGGCCGGCGAGCGCCTCGGCTTCCTGCCCGGCGACATGAAGGAGAAGGTCGATCCGTATCTGCGGCCGCTTTACGACGCGCTCTACGACATGATGCCGGCCGACAAGGTCGAGCGGGCGATCACCGCCGAGGTCATAGAGATCGCGCCCCTGGCCTTCATGCGCGGGCGCACGCTGGCGCATGCCGCCGTCATCCTCGACGAGGCGCAGAACACCACGCCGATGCAGATGAAGATGTTCCTGACGCGTCTCGGCGAGAATTCGCGCATGATCGTCACCGGCGATCCGACGCAGATCGATCTGCCGCCGAACACCAAGTCGGGGCTGGTGGAGGCGCTGCGCATCCTTGACGGGGTTACCGGCGCGGTAACGGTCCGCTTCAACGAAACCGATGTCGTCCGCCATCCGCTCGTCGCCGAGATCGTCAAGGCCTATGACCGCGACGGAAAGATCGCCCGCGGCCTCGACGTGTCGGAACACTGACCGGCCGGAAGTCATGAGCGGAAATTCCAATGGAAGGGGCACGCCGGCGGCGCTTGCGGTCGAGATCGATCTGCTGGTCGAGGGCGGCGATTGGGCGCCCGAAGCAGAGCTCGAAACCATCGTCCGCGAGGCGGTCGCAGCGGCCATGTCCGAAACGGGCGCAGTTGCCAAAGAGGGCACCGAACTCAGCGTCGTCTTCTCCGACGACGAGCATATAAAAGAACTCAACGCCCAATGGCGCGGCAAGGACAAGCCCACCAACGTCCTGTCCTTCCCGGCCTTTATGCCGAAGCGCGGCGAGCCTCTTCCGCCGCTGCTCGGCGACATTGTGCTGGCCGCCGAAACCGTGATCCGCGAGGCGGCACTGGAAGGCAAGGCCGTCCGGCATCATATTACGCATCTCGTGATCCATGGCTTCCTGCACCTGTTGGGTTATGATCACGAGACCGGCGAAGAGGCGGAAGAGATGGAGGCGGTCGAGCGCAGGGCGCTCGCAAGGCTTGCCATTCCCGATCCCTACGCGTAACAAAGACCGATAACCGACGGACGAAAATGAACGAGATACCCGAGACCGCCGCGAGAAACGAAGCCGGCGGTATCCAGTCGCCATCCGACAGCGCCGAAGACGGACCTAGTCCCAGTACGGCCTATGGCGTCCCCGCGCCCGAACCTGTCGCCGATCGCCCTTCCCTGCTATGGCGGCTCGCCAGCCTTTTCAGGCCCCGCAACGGATCGAGCCTCCGCGAGGACCTGACCGACGCGCTTGCCGAGATCCACACGGACGCCGACTCCTTCTCGCCCGCCGAACGGGCGATGCTCAACAACATCCTGCGGCTGCGCGAGGTGCGGGTCGAGGACGTGATGGTGCCGCGCGCCGATGTCGAGGCGGTCGAGATCACCACCACGCTCGGCGAACTCATGGTCCTGTTCGAGCAGTCGGGCCATTCCCGCATGCCGGTCTATGCCGAGACGCTCGACGATCCGCGCGGCATGGTCCACATCCGCGACGTGCTTGCCCACATCACCAAGCTCGCCCGCGTCCGGAAAGGCCGGCAGCCGAAGAAGCCCGCGCCGGTGCAGCTCGATTTCGCCAATGTCGATCTTTCCCGCACTATCGGCGAGCTGAACCTGATCCGAACCGTCCTGTTCGTGCCGCCTTCGATGCTGGCTTCGGACCTGATGGCCCGCATGCAGGCTTCGCGCACCCAGATGGCGCTGGTCATCGACGAGTATGGCGGCACTGACGGGCTCGTCTCGCTGGAAGACATCGTCGAGATGGTCGTGGGCGACATCGAGGACGAGCATGACGAGGACGAGCCGCTGATCACCGAAACCGGCGACGGCGTCTTCGTGGTCGACGCCAAGGCCGAGATCGACGACGTCGCCAAGATGATCGGCAACGACTTCGCCGCCGGCGAACACGGCGAATATGTCGACACAATCGGCGGCATGATCTTCAACACGCTGGGCCGGGTGCCCGCGCGGGGCGAAGTCGTGCAGGCGATCCCCGGCTTCGAGTTCCACGTGCTGGACGCCGACCCGCGCCGGGTCAAGCGTGTCCGCATCGTCAACGTCCAGAAGAGCGATCGTCGCCGCCGCGCGATACGGGCGGAGCAGGCCTGACGCGCGTTACCCTCGCGGCGAGCGCCACAGCCAGCAGCCCTCGTGGCCTTGTCGAACCCTCATGGTGAGCTTGTCGGACCACGAGGGGCGCCTGCGAAACGTCGTTACTCGCCGTGATCCGCACCGACCTCGATGTGCCGCAGCGCCATCACAGCAGCAACTGCAGCCGCCAGCGCGACCGCCACGCTGATTGCGGCCGTCATCTGTAGCCCCTGGGTGAAAGCGTCGCGCGCCGCCTCAAGCAGCGGTTCGGCCAGCTTGGCTGCCAGGCTTTCGGCCACTCCGACGGCGCCGCCAAGCGTATCCCTGGCGGCCTCGACCAGATCCGGCTGGATGCCGTCCGGCAGGTCGGCCGCCATGCGGCTGCGGTAGATCGCCGTGCCGACGCTGCCGAGCACCGCGATGCCCAGCGCGCCGCCGAATTCGGAGCCGGTCTCCGACAGCGCGGCGGCGGAGCCAGCCCTTTCCGGCGGCGCAGCGCCGACGATCATGTCGGTCGCGAGCGTGATCACAGGGGCCAGGCCCATCGAGAATATGATCGACGCGGTCACCAGAACCGCCAATCCGTAGTCGCCGGCGATCTGGGTCATCACGCCGAAACCCACGGCCGCGGCGGCAAGGCTCGCGCCCATCACATAGGCGGGGCGGACCCTGCGGAGGATCGTCGGCGTCGACATGGTGACGGCGATGAAGCCGATGGTCGACGGCAGCGACCAGAGGCCCGCCTGCAACGGCGGCAGGCCAATCACCAGTTGCAGATACTGCGCCATGAACAGGAATGAACCGAAGAAGACGAAGAATACCGAAATGTTTACCCCGAGCGCAGTGCTGAAGGCCGGGCTCCGGAAAAGCTCAAGGTCTATCAGCGGATCGGCGAGCCTTCGCTGACGCCGCACGAAAACCAGGCCGATCGCCACGCCCGCCAGGATCGAAAGGGCAGGCAGCCACCCGAAGCCGTTTTCGGCGGTCTGCTTGAGGCCGAATATAACCGCCAGTACCGACGCAAGCGACAGGGCGGCGCTGGCAAGATCGAGCCGCCCGGCTTCCGGATCGCGGTATTCGGGCAGAAGCACCGGACCGAGGACAAGCAGCAGCGCCATGACCGGAACGGCTATCAGGAAAACCGAACCCCACCAGAAATATTGCAGCAGGATGCCGCCGATCAGCGGCCCGAGCGCCCCGCCGACCGAAAAGCTGGTGATCCACACGCTGATGGCGACAGTGCGCTGGCGCGGATCGAGAAACATGTTGCGGATCAGCGACAGCGTCGAGGGCGCCAGCGTCGCGCCGGCGACGCCGAGCATTGCCCGTGCCGCGATCAGCATCTCGGCGCTCGTGGAGAAGGCAGCGAGCACCGAGGCCAGGCCGAAGGCCACCGCGCCGATCAAAAGCAGCCGCCGGCGGCCGATCCGGTCGCCCAGCGTGCCCATGGTGATGAGCGACCCGGCGATCATGAAGCCGTAGATGTCGACGATCCACAGCAACTGCGAGGCGCTGGGCGCGAGATCCTCGCTGAGCTGCGGCACGGCGAGATTGAGGACGGTCAAGTCCATGGAATAAAGCATGCAAGGAAGCGCGATGATTGCGAGGCCGATCCATTCGCGTCGCGTTGCCTGCGGTTCGGCTGCCAAGGCAGTCATGACAAGTCTCCGTGCCCATCGCGGGCGCTTGTACTTCGGGCCGCGTCGGCCCGCTGTGGCGGATGCACTCACCTATAGACGTTTGAGCGAGGCACAAACCGACACACGACGCGGAAAAAGCCATCGCTGCCCTACGGCTAAGAACGTCAGACCGCACCACCATCGGATCGCGAACGACACAATCGCATATGTCTGCTGACAGCTCTCTGTCAGCAGAAGGCGCGCCGGCAGGTTTCGACCGCACTGCCGGGTACTCGGGAACTGCCCCAGCCGGCGGGTTTGGAGCAAATGGCTCGCCCTGTTAGAAAGTTGCTCGCGTGATTCTGGCGACGAGGGGCTGTGCATGGAGCGCCTGGCAGGGCGGATTATCTTGCTGTGGGGGTGGCGTCGCGCCCTGACGGCGTTCCTGGCCGGCGCGTTCGCCGTGCTGGGCCAGGCCCCATACGATTTTTTCGCCGCGTGCTTCGTCTCTTTTCCTGTGCTGGTCTGGCTGCTCGACGGGGCTGCCGTTTCCGGGCCTGCGGGGCTGTTGCGGCGTCTGGCTCCGGCCTTTGCGATCGGCTGGTGGTTCGGCTTCGGCTATTTCCTCGGCGGGCTCTGGTGGATCGGCAGCGCGCTGCTCGTCGAGGCCGACAGCTTCGCCTGGGCGTTGCCGCTGGCGGTGATCGGCATTCCAGCCTTGATGGCGTTCTTCTATGGCTTTGCGGTCGCGCTGGCCCGGCTGTTCTGGAGCAACAACATAGGCCGCATCGCGGCGCTGGCATTCGGCTTCGGCATCGCCGAATGGCTGCGCATGGTTCTGTTCACCGGATTTCCCTGGGCCGCCATCGGATATGCGGCCATGCCCGTGCCCATGCTCATGCAGAGCGTCTCGGCGGTCGGGCTGATCGGCATGAACGCGCTCGCCGTGTTCGTGTTCGCGATGCCTGCCTTGCTCGCGGGAAACCGTGGCGCCCGGCTGGGCCTGGCGCTTGCGGTGCTGATCGTGGCCGCCCACGTCGCTTTTGGATATTGGCGGCTTTCGGCGCCGTTGGGGCCTCCGGAGCGCACACTGGCCGTCCGCATCGTCCAGCCGTCGATATCCATGAACGAGAAGTGGGATGCAGCCGTCCAGGATCGTGTATTCGGATCGATCGTCGAACTGAGCGCCGGGCCGCCGCAGGACGCTTCCTTCAAGCCGCAATTCATCCTGTGGCCGGAAACGTCGGTGCCCTTCCTGTTCACCGACAGGCCGGATGCCTTGGCGGCGCTGGGGCAGATGTTGTCGGATGGACAGGTTCTGATCGCCGGCGCCGTGCGTTCCGAAGGCGCCGGCGGCAAGGAAGGCACGCGCTATTACAATTCCGTTGTGGCCATAGACGAAGGCGGCGAGATCGTCGACGCGGTCGACAAGATCCATCTCGTCCCATTCGGCGAGTACCTGCCCTTCGCGGACTGGCTTGGCAGGCTCGGGCTGGAAAAACTCGTTGCCGGCCCGATGGACTTCACCGCCGGCGCCAGCAGGCACCCGATCACTCTTCCGGGCGACATCCGCGCACTGCCATTCATTTGTTATGAAATCATTTTTCCGGACCTGGTGTCAGTTGACGTTGCGTCAACAGATATTATTGTGAACGTCACAAATGATGCGTGGTTTGGCGACACGCCCGGCCCGTATCAGCATTTCCGGCAGGCTCAGGTCCGTGCCGTGGAGACAGGGCTACCGCTCGTGCGCGCCGCCAATACCGGGGTTTCCGGCGTGATCGACCAGAGGGGGAGAGTGGTCGATGCATTGGCGATCGATGTACGGGGAGTGGTCGATGTGACCATCCCGTTCCACGATCCTGACACAATGACCCGCTTTCCCTTCCGCCTTATCGGTGTAGGAATTCTGCTCGGCTTCGCGGCATTCGCTTTTGGCGCGAAATTGCGTCAGAGGCTGCGCGCGAATTGACAGGACGTATATTAGAAACTCATACTGTAAGCATTGCATAGCCTGTGGACTGTCATCTGAAGGGGAGTGCCCGGCGCCGGTGAGATGAAACGAATTTAATTAGCCGGGAGACGGCGAGGACCAAATGGTTGACAAGGAAAACAAGAAAAAACCGAATCCGACCGATGTTCACGTAGGGAGCAGAATCCGCCTCCGCCGAAACATGCTGGGCATGAGCCAGGAAAAATTGGGCGAAAGCCTCGGCATAACGTTCCAGCAGATCCAGAAATACGAGAAGGGCACCAACCGGGTCGGCGCGAGCCGTCTTCAGGCGATCGCCAATGTTCTCGGCGTTCCGGTCTCCTTCCTCTTCGAGGACGCGCCCGGCCAGGCGCCGGCCTCGGGCAAGGGCTTCGCCGAAGACCACCCGGCGAATTTCGCCCTCGATTTCTGCAGCAGCACGGAAGGCCTGCAGCTCAACAGGGCCTTCGTGAAGATCCAGGACGTCAAGGTGCGCCGCAAGGTTATAGAACTGGTCAAGGCGCTGGCCGCCGACGAAGTCGAATAGCCTCGCTGCCGGCCGGCAGGGAGTCCTGATCGCCAAAGAGCCGGAGCGAGCCGGCCACACGCCGAAACCGAAGCTCGGCGGATTAGGGCACGCTGTGTCTTGACGACTGGCACACCGCTTCGCTAACACCTTTCCCGCTCGAACTCGGCATTCTGCCGACGATGCTTTCAAGAGGGGACACCCGTGACGCGGCAGAATTATCTTTTTACGTCGGAATCAGTTTCCGAGGGCCATCCCGACAAGGTTTGCGACCGCATTTCCGACGAGATCGTCGATCTGGTCTATCGCGAAGCCAGGAAGGCCGGCATGAACCCGTGGGATGTGCGCGTTGCCTGCGAGACGCTGGCCACCACCAACCGCGTCGTCATCGCCGGCGAGGTGCGGGTCCCACCGACCCTTCTCAAGACAGGCAAGGACGGCAAGCTGGTCGAGGACGCCAAGGGCAATCCCATCGTCAATCCCTCGAAATTCCGCTCGGTCGCCCGGCGCGCCATACGCGACATCGGCTACGAGCAGGACGGCTTCCACTGGAAGACCGCCAGGATCGACGTGCTGCTTCACGGCCAGTCGGCCGATATTGCGCAAGGTGTTGACAAGGCGTCCGACGGCAATGCCGAAGGCGCGGGCGACCAGGGCATCATGTTCGGCTATGCCTGCCGCGAGACGCCGGAACTTATGCCGGCGCCGATCTACTACAGCCACAAGATCCTGGAAGTGCTTTCGGCCGCGCGCCGCACCGGCATTGGCGATGTCGGCAAGCTTGGGCCCGACGCCAAGAGCCAGGTGACGGTCAATTATATCGACGGCAGGCCGACCTCGGTCACCTCGATCGTGCTGTCGACACAGCATCTCGACGAAAGCTGGGACTCCAGAAAGGTCCGTCAGGTCGTCGAGCCGTACATCCGCGAGGCTCTGGGCGACCTGGAGATCGCTTCCGACTGCCATTGGTACATCAATCCCACGGGCAAGTTCGTCATCGGCGGACCCGACGGCGACGCCGGCCTGACCGGCCGCAAGATCATCGTCGACACCTATGGCGGCGCGGCGCCGCATGGTGGCGGTGCGTTTTCGGGCAAGGACACCACCAAGGTCGACCGCTCGGCAGCCTACGCCGCCCGCTATTTGGCCAAGAATGTCGTCGCCGCAAAGCTAGCCGACCGTTGCACGATCCAGCTTTCCTACGCGATCGGCGTCGCTCAGCCGCTTTCCGTCTATGTCGACCTGCATGGAACCGGGAATGTCGAGGCGGCCGTGCTGGAAAAGGCGCTGCGCGACGTGATGGACTTGTCACCGTCGGGTATCCGCCGCCACCTGGACCTCAACAAGCCGATCTACGCCAAGACCACCGCCTACGGCCATTTCGGCCGCAAGCCCGGCAAGGACGGCTCATTCTCTTGGGAAAAAACCGATCTAGTCAAGGCGATCAAGGAAGCAGTGATCGTCAAGGAGCCGGTCGCAGCCTGACCCGATGAACGGCGAGCGCCGCGAACGGTCCACCGAAGGGTTCTTCGGCCGGCGTCATGGCAAGACAATCCGGCCTTCCCAGGCCGCCGCCCTGGCGGCGGGTCTGGAAAGATACAGGATCGATCTGGAAAAGCCTGCTCCGGGAGACCTCCGCACACTGTTTCCGGCGGAAGTGTCGAAGCTCAGGCTTGAGATAGGCTTCGGCGGCGGCGAGCATCTTCGCCACGCCGCTGCCGCCGACCCGGCTACCGGCTTCATCGGGGTCGAGCCGTTCGTCAACGGCCTGGCCAAGATGATGGTGGCGCTGGACCGGCAGCCGCTCGTCAATCTGCGCATCTATGACGACGACGCGACCCGGGTGCTCGACTGGCTCCCGCCGGCCTCGCTCGACGGCATCGACCTCTTCTATCCCGATCCGTGGCCGAAGCGGCGGCACTGGAAACGCCGCTTTGTCAGCGCGGCCAATCTCGACCGCTTCGCCCGCGTGCTCAAGCCGGGCGGCAGCTTTCGCTTTGCCTCCGATATTGACGACTACGTCAACTGGACGCTGCTGCATTGCCGGGCGCATTCCGCATTCGAATGGCAGGCGCGCGACGCCGATGACTGGCGACGGCCTTACGAAACCTGGGTACGAACCCGGTACGAGGCGAAGGCCATCCGCGAGGACCGCATTCCGGCCTATTTGACCTTCGTCAGGACGTGAGACCGGCGGGCGGAAACGAGATCCGCGCCCGCAATCCCCGGCCGGAACGGGACGTCAGCAGTTCGAGCGTCGCTCCGAACAGCGCGGCGATTTCCTCCACGATCGGCAGGCCGAGGCCGGCGCCGGGTTTGATGCCGCTGTTGCCCCGCGCAAAGCGCTGTCGCACCGCTTCGACCTGGCCGGGCTGGATGCCCGGGCCGCTATCCTCGACCTCCAGCACCACGGCGCCATCCATCATCACGCGGACCGTGGCCTCGGCTCCGCTTCCGGCATAGGCGATCGCGTTCTCGATCAAGTTCCCGACCAGTTCGGCGAGAAGCAGCGGCTCGCCCCGGATCATCGCCGGTTCGGCGCCCTCGAAGCCGAGATCGATGCCGGCATCGCGCGCCGCCAGGATGCGGTCGGCCGTGCAGCCCTGTGCAAGCTGGGTGAGATCGACTGGAACCAGGTGCTTCAGCCGCTCGGAGGCGGTCTCGTCGATTTTTGCAAGCAGGAGCAGTTGCGCGAGAACCCGTTCCGCATGGGCCACCGCCTCGTCTCCGCTCTTGGCCGCCGCGCGCGCCTCCTCGAGAGAGCCGGCCCTCGCCGCGAGCGCAAGCTGCGTCCTGATGATGGTCAGCGGCGTACGCAACTGGTGGCTGGCATTGCCGGTGAAGTGGCGCAGCGCGCCGATCGCTGCGTTCAGCCGGCCCATAAACGAATTGACGGAATCGACCAGCCCCTTGACCTCGTTCGGCGCCGGCTGCTCGATCGGGTGCAGGTCGCCGGGATTGCGCTCGGCGATCGCGTCGCGCAGCCGGTAGAGCGGTCCGAGCGAGGCCGTCACCGCAAACCAGACGATGACCGCCGCCCCGAGGATCAGGATCGCCAGCCGGACCGCCGATCGAAAGAGGATCGTATTGGCAAGCTGGCTGCGGGCGATCGTGGTTTCGGCGACTGTGACGACGAAGGGGATGGAATTCACGCCCGTCGAGGCCGATCGCGCCAGCGCCGCCACCCGGATCGGGTCGCCTCGGAAGGTGGCGTCTTCGAAGGTGGTGTTCTCTTGCCGCTTGCCGGCCACCGTGGGCAGGCTTTCGTAGCCGGTGATGAATGTGCCGGGCGGCCCGTCGACGCGGTAGAACACCCGGTCCTGCGCCGCCGAGGTCAGCATTTCGAGTGCCACATAGGGGATGTCGACCTCCAGGCTGCCGTCCTCTGCCACCACCACGCGTTCGGCGATGGCCAGCGCCGACCCTGCCAGCACCCGGTCGGAAACCGCGTCGGCGGTGCGGACCGCTTCGCGGTATGTGTCCAAAAGCGCGATCAGGCCGATCGCCACAAGCGGCACCAGCAGCCAGGCGAGCAGCCTTCGGCGCAGCGAATAGCCGGCGGGGCTGGCCATCACGAGGCTGGCGTCTTTTCGAGGTAGTAGCCGATGCCGCGCGCGGTTCGGACGGTCAGGCCGTGAGGAGCCAGCCGCTTGCGCAGTCGGCTGACGTACTGCTCGATCGCATTGGCGCTCAGATCCTCGTCGAAGCCGGCGAGCGATTCGATGATCGACTGTTTCGCCACCACTTTGCCGGCGCGCATGAACAGCGTCTCCAGCAGGCTGATCTCTCGCGCTGGAATGTCGATGGCGACCCCGGCGGCCGAGAAGGTCCGCGAGTTGAGATCCAGCGAGACGTCCCCGAACGACACCGTCGCGGATTTCTGGCCGGCCTGCCGCCGCAACAGCGCACGCACCCGCGCCTCCAGTTCGCCGACGTCGAAGGGTTTGACCATGTAATCGTCGGCGCCGAGATTGAGCCCCTTGACCCGGTCGTCGGCCGCTCCGCGGGCCGACAGGATGAGCACGCTGGCGTCGTGCTGGCGCGCCCGCATGACGCGCAGCACCTCCAGCCCGTCATGCTCCGGCAGGTTGAGATCGAGGATGACGAGATCGAAGCGTTCGGTCGCCAGAACGGCGATCGCCGACGCCCCGTCACCGACAATGTCGACCGCATAGCCGCTGCCTTTCAGCACCGCGGCCAGGCCGTTCGCCAGCGTGGCATTGTCTTCCACAACCAGTATGCGCAAGCAGTCCCCTCCCATGACCAATCCTAGAACCCTCGCCCCAACTTGTGAACACCGCCGGCATGCGGCATGGTCGGCCGACCATGCGGCTTTACGCTCTCATCGCCTTTCTACTGGCCGGTCTTTGTCCCGCATATGCGGATGTCACGCTCTTTCCCGCCGTCAATGGCGATGCTCAAGCGCGCACGCTCACCGTCTATTCCTCGCTCGACGCGCCGCTGGCCAAGCCGATGATCGAAGGCTTTCAGAAAGCCAATCCGGCGGTCGCGGTCCGGTACGAAGAGCTCTTGACCGTCGACATCTACGACCGCATCGTTGCCGAAACCGATGCCAAGGGCGAAACGGCCGACATTGCGTTTTCCTCGGCAATGGACCTGCAGGTAAAGCTCGCCAATGACGGCTACGCGCAGCAGAGCGACCTGCCGATGAGCGCACGCTGGCCTCGCTGGGCGAACTGGCGCAACACCGCCTATGCGCTGACCTTCGAACCGGCGGTCTTCGTCTATCACAAGCCGAGCTTCAAGGACGCCGCGCCGCCTGCCACGCGGCGGCAATTCATGGATTTTCTTGAGGCCCAGGGCGACGCCGTCTTCGGCCGCATCGCCACATACGACATCGAACGCTCCGGCGTCGGCTTCATGTTCATGTCGCGCGACCAGGAGCAGTTCGGCGACATCTGGTCGGTCATCCGGGTGATGGGCGCTGCGGGCGTCAAGCTCTATTCGACGAGTTCAGCAATCCTGGAGAGAATCGCCGACGGCCGTTTTGTCCTGGGCTACAACATTCTCGGCTCCTACGCGGCCGACTGGGCTTCGCGCAATCCTGACGTCGGCATCGTGCTGCCCAGGGACTACACGGTGGTTATGTCCCGCATCGGATTGGTGCCGGCAGCCGCGCGCGCGCCTGATCTCGGACGCAGATACCTCGAATATTTCATGTCGGCGGAAGGCCAGGCGCTGATGGCCCGCGAATTGCAGATCGCCGCCGTGAATCCCGACGTTTCGGGCGAGAACACCGCAAACACCATGCAGGCCAATCTCGGCGCGCAGTTGCGGCCGGTGCCGGTCAGCCCAGGCCTTATGGTCTATCTCGACCAGGTCAAGCGCACCCGGCTGATCAAGCGCTGGAACGACGCCTTGCGAGGCCGTTAGCGACCTGACAAGATGCTGGCGAAGTGTCAGCCTGATGACAGGTTGATGTGGTGATGTGACGCCCGGTCCGGTCGCCGGAGGCGACCAGGCCTGAAGAAGTTTGGGAGGACTTCAAGCTCTTTTCCTCGACGCATCGTCCGGCCTCGCAAGCCGCGCGGAAGCGGTACGAGGCTTCCAAACCCGAAGCAGGGGCGCCGGCGCTTGCCGTGCGCTCCGGCGCGACAGCCACAATGACGCTGCCTCTCCGAAGGCAGGCGAACAGAAGGAGGAAATTCAGTGAAGCATTTCGTACTCGCATCCATTCTCGGCGCCTTTCTGACGCTGCCGGCCCATGCGGCCGATTACAAGATCATGGCGCCCGCTGCCCCCGGCGGTGGCTGGGACCAGACCGCCCGTTCCATGCAGACCGCGCTTCAGGACGAGAAGATTTCCGGCAGCGTCCAGGTCACCAACGTGCCCGGCGCCGGCGGCACGATCGGACTTGCCCAGTTCGTCAACCAGGCCAGCGGCGACCCGAGTCAGTTGATCGTAGGCGGCTACGTCATGGTCGGCGCGATCCTCACCAACGCCTCGCCGGTATCGCTCGACCAGGTAACGCCGATCGCCCGCCTTACCGGCGAATACGAGGCGATCGTGGTGCCCGCCGCGTCCGACATCAAGGACATGGCCGGTCTCGTCGAAAAGCTGAAGGCCGATCCGGGCGCGGTTTCCTGGGGCGGCGGTTCCGCCGGCGGCACCGACCACATCACGGCCGGGCTGATCGCCAAGGCCGTCGGCGTCGACCCGACCAAGGTCAACTACATCGCCTTCTCCGGCGGCGGCGAAGCGCTCGCCGCCATCCTCGGCGGTCAGGTGACTGTCGGCATTTCGGGCTACGGCGAGTTCGCCTCGCAGATCGAAGCCGGCGCGCTGCGCATCATCGGTATTTCCAGCGACGAGAAGATTGAAGGCATCGACGCGCCGACGTTCAAGGAAGGCGGCGTCGACGTCTCGATCCAGAATTGGCGCATGGTCGCGGCTGCTCCCGGCATCACCGACGAGCAGAAAGCCGCCATCAACGCCGATATCGAAAAGATGGTGATGTCCGAATCCTGGAAGAAGATCCTCGCCGACAAAGGCTGGGCGAACACCTATCTCGCCGGCGATGAGTTCAAGGCACAGCTTGCCAAGGACATCGAGGCGACTTCGGCCATCCTGAAAGACATCGGCCTCGTCAAATGAGCAATGGCGGCCAGCCAGTTCAGGAGCGCCTGCCCGACCGGGCGGCGCTCGTCATTGCCGCGGCGTTGGCAGTGGCCGCGGCCGTGATCGCCTGGAGCACCGCCACCACGGGCGGCCCGGCCGCCGGCGGCCAGATCGGCCCCAAGGCTTTTCCCTACCTGATCGCCGCCTGCCTGTTCGGCTTTTCGATATGGACGGCCATCGAAGCCTGGCGCGGCGATTTCCCCCAGCGCGAGGCACAAAACCTGCCGCCGATGCTCTGGATCGTCGGGGGCCTCGCGGCGCAGATGCTGCTCCTGAAATATGTCGGCTTTTCCATCGCCACCGGCCTGCTCTTCGCCGCAACCGCGCGTGGCTTCGGACGCGGACCTTTGTGGATGACGGTTCCGCTCGGCATCGTTCTCGCCCTTGCGATCTGGTTCATCTTCGCAAAGGGCCTGCAGCTAGCCCTTCCCGCCGGCCCGATCGAGCGTCTTTTTTAAGCGAGGTAGACGAAGGCATGGATACTTTCGGTCTGCTCGCGCAAGGTCTGCTCGTCGCCCTCGAGCCCATCAATCTGTTTTATGCGCTGGTCGGCGTCACGCTAGGCACCGCCGTCGGCGTGCTGCCCGGGATTGGCCCGGCGCTCACCGTCGCGCTGCTGCTCCCGGTCACCTACAAGCTGGATCCGGCCGGATCGCTTATCATGTTCGCCGGCATCTATTACGGCGGCATGTATGGAGGCTCGACCACCTCCATCTTGCTCAACACGCCCGGCGAAAGCGCCTCGATCGTCACCGCGCTGGAGGGCAACAAGATGGCCCGCGCCGGCCGTGGCGGCCCGGCCCTCGCCACCGCCGCGATCGGCTCCTTCATAGCGGGCCTGCTTGCAACCATTGGCCTGGCTTTCCTGGCGCCGTGGGTCGTCAGTCTCGCGCTGGCCTTCGGCCCGGCCGAATATTTCGCGCTGATGGTGCTGGCCTTCATGACGGTGTCGGCGGCCTTCGGCGATTCCACGCTGCGCGGCCTGACATCGCTGTTCATCGGCCTGACGCTTGGCCTCATCGGCATCGACCTGCAGACCGGTCAGGCGCGGCTTGCCTTCGGCGTCCCCGATCTGCTCGACGGCATAGAGGTGACGACGCTCGCAGTGGCGCTGTTCGCCGTCGGCGAGGCGCTGAGCGTGGCCTCGAGCAAGACCGGCGCCGAACAGAAGATAGAGCCGGTGAGGGGATCGGTGTGGATGAGCCGGCAGGACTGGGCGCGATCCTGGAAAGCCTGGCTGCGCGGTACAGCAATCGGCTTCCCGATCGGCGCCATGCCGGCCGGCGGCGCCGAAATCGGCACCTTCCTGTCCTATTCGGTGGAAAAGCAACTCACCAAAAAACCCGAGGAATTCGGCCACGGCGCCATCGAGGGCGTCGCCGGGCCGGAGGCTGCCAATAACGCTTCCGCCGCCGGTACGCTGGTGCCGCTTCTGACGCTGGGCCTGCCCACGACCGCGACTGCGGCGATCATGCTTGCCGGCTTCCAGCAGTTCGGTCTGCAGCCCGGGCCGCTGCTATTTGCCAACAGCCCTCAACTCGTCTGGGGCCTCATCGCCAGCCTACTGGTGGCGAATTTCATGCTTCTGGTGCTGAACCTGCCGTTGATCGGGCTATGGGTGAAGCTGTTGACCATCCCGCAGCCATGGCTCTACGCCGGCATCCTGACTTTCGCGACGCTGGGCACGATTGGCGCAAACCCGTCGAGCTTCGAACTCGGCCTGCTCCTGGCTTTCGGGCTGATGGGCTATATGCTGCGCCGGTTCCACTACCCGATCGCTCCGGTGGTCGTCGGGCTGATCCTCGGACCCATGGCCGAGCAGCAATTGCGCCGCGCGCTGGCGATCAGCCAGGGAGATTTCACGGTTCTGGTAAGCTCGCCGACCGCCGTTATCCTGCTGTTGCTGGCGCTTACAGCCGTGGTTTTGCCGATGGTCCTGCGCGCGCGCGGCAAGGGCAAGATGCTTGCGGAACTGGCTGGCGACGAGGATTAATGCTATAAGCATTGAGACACGGCTGCGGGGGAGGCGATGGGGTATTTCCTGTTGTTCATGGGCAAGGCGGGCATTTGCCACGGCGCCAGCAGCCATCGCAACAATGCGGGCTGGCACGACGTGACTGATATCGGCCGCCCGTTGTCGGGCTCGGGCTATCAGTACCGGGGCCGCGACGAGATGCACCGGCGGGTCGAGGTCAGGATGACGTCGGCAATGCACGGTGCGCAGGTGGATGAGCTTCTGTGGCGCCAGGCGGTTGCGCCGTGGGTGGCAATCGAGGCCACCGGCTACGACGGCAAGGCGCAAAGCTGGTGGACGTTCTTCGATGTCAGATCGGCAGGCTACTCCACGGGGACCGACTACGATTCGCCCACCAAGAGCTCGACCTCCTATATTTTCGAGTTCGGCAGCGCTCGCTGGGGCGGCGGCGCCTGGCCGGGCGCCGTCCGCACGCCGGTTCCGAAGGTCGGCCTCGATCCCCAACGCGTCGTCGATCGCGAAACCAACCAGGCCGTGACAACCCTGCCCGTGCCGAGTTCCCTGAAGCGCTACTAGGTTCCGACTCGATATGGGCGCCATATACGCCGCCCGCTTGGGGCGGATTTAGAAGCGGCTGATCTGGCGGAACTGCTCGGGATCGATCCCGAGGCCGCGAAGATCGCGGGCCGTGGGCTGGCGGCCGTGCGAAACCGCGGAGGCGGCCGCAATGGCGTTGCCGAAGACGGTGAACAGTTCGCCCAGTCTCGCGCGCTGTTGACGGTATGACATGTTATGTTCCTTTCGCATTGTGCGATGCAACATAGATAGGCGCTCGCCCGGCGGTTTGTCAGGCCTTCCGCCGCAACGCAGTCATGCGGCAGGCGCATTGGTGCTCGTTTCGCGTTTCCTGCGGTGAGACCATCGTCGAGTCGTCTGGGGGGATGCGTCAACTCTTGCAAACGACTCCCGATGGGACTATATCGGCATCAAATTCTTGGTCGGTATGACGAAGAGTGGGTCCAGCCGGTCCCGCTCTTTTTTGTTACCTGGACCGCCCCGGAGACGGCATTGAACGCAAACACAGGCGAAAGCATTGGCGACGACCGCATCATCCGCGAGAGCGGCATGGATGCGCGCGTGGCGTCGATCATCCAGCCGGTGCTGCGCGCCATTGGCTTTCGCCTGGTGCGGGTGCGGTTGTCGGGCCAGAACGGCCTGACCCTGCAGATCATGGCCGAACGCGAGGACGGCACCATGACCGTCGAGGATTGCGAGGAGGTCAGCCGCGCGGTGTCGCCGGCGCTTGATGTCGACGATCCGATCGAGAAGGCCTATCATCTCGAAGTATCGTCGCCAGGCATCGACCGTCCGCTGGTCCGCAAATCCGATTTCGCGACCTGGACCGGCCATCTCGTCAAGATGGAGACGTCGATCCTCGTCGCCGACCGCAAGCGCTTTCGCGGCAAGATCGCGTCGGCTGACGAGGATGGCGTCGTCATCGAGCGCGACCAGGCGGCCTATGGCGAGGAGCCGAGCGTGCGGGTGCCTTTCGAGGCGATTGCCGAGGCGCGGCTGATCCTGACCGACGATCTCATTCGCGACGCGTTGTCGAAGGACAACAAGGCGCGCAAGGAAGCCAGGAAGCGCCGGGGCGAACCCGACGACGACCAGGAAGAACAGAACGAAACCGAAGATTGATTGAGCAGCTGCGCGAAAAAAACCGCCGGCATTGTTCCAGGAGACGAAAATGGTAGTCAGTGCGAACAGGCTTGAACTGCTGCAGATCGCCGATGCGGTCGCGCGTGAGAAGTCTATCGACAAATCGATCGTGATCGCGGCCATGGCCGATGCGATCCAGAAGGCCGCGCGCTCGCGCTACGGCCAGGAAACCAATATCCGCGCCGACATCAACCCGAATACGGGCGAGATGAAGCTGCAGCGGTTGATGGAAGTCGTGGAAACCGTCGAGGACTATGCCACCCAGATCGCGCTGTCCTCGGCCCGCGAGCGCAACCCCGACGCGCAGCTTGGCGATTTCATCGCCGAGCAGCTGCCGCCGATGGATTTCGGTCGCATCGCGGCCCAGTCGGCCAAGCAGGTCATCGTCCAGAAGGTGCGTGAGGCCGAGCGCGACCGCCAGTACGACGAATACAAGGATCGCATCGGCGAGATCCTCAACGGCACGGTCAAGCGTGTCGAATACGGCAACGTCATCGTCGATCTCGGCCGTGGCGAGGCGATCATCCGCCGCGACGAGCTGATCCCTCGCGAAAACTACAAGTATGGCGATCGCGTCCGCGCCTATGTCTACGACGTGCGCCGCGAGCAGCGCGGCCCGCAGATATTCCTGTCGCGCACTCATCCGCAGTTCATGGCGAAGCTCTTCACGATGGAAGTGCCGGAAATCTATGACGGCATCATCGAGATCAAGTCGGTCGCCCGCGACCCGGGCTCGCGCGCCAAGATCGCCGTGATTTCGCGCGATTCCTCGATCGATCCGGTCGGCGCCTGCGTCGGCATGCGCGGTTCGCGTGTCCAGGCCGTCGTCGGCGAGCTGCAGGGCGAGAAGATCGACATCATTCCGTGGTCGCCGTCTGCCGCCTCCTTCATCGTCAATGCGCTGCAGCCGGCCGAGGTCGCCAAGGTCGTTCTTGACGAGGACGCCGAGCGCATCGAGGTCGTGGTGCCGGACGACCAGCTTTCGCTGGCCATCGGCCGCCGCGGCCAGAACGTCCGCCTGGCCTCGCAGCTGACCGGCTGGGATATCGACATCCTTACCGAGCAGGAAGAATCCGAGCGCCGGCAGAAGGAATTCGTCGAACGGTCGACGCTGTTCATGGACGCGCTCAACGTCGACGAGATGGTGGGCCAGGTGCTGGCCTCCGAAGGTTTCACCAGCGTCGAGGAAGTCGCCTTCGTCGACCAGGACGAGATCGCCTCGATCGACGGCTTTGACGAGGATACGGCTAACGAGATCCAGTCGCGCGCCAAGGAATACCTCGACAAGATCGAGCGCGAGCATGACAGCCGCCGTAAGGAACTCGGCGTCGCGGATGAACTGCGCGAGATTCCGGGCATCACCACCGCCATGATGGTCACGCTCGGCGAGGACGGGGTCAAGACGGTCGAGGATTTCGCCGGCTATGCGGTCGACGATCTTGTCGGCTGGAAGGAGCGCAAGGACGGCGAGACCAAGTTCTTCCCGGGTGTATTTGCCAATCACGGCGTGTCGCGCACTGACGCCGAGCAGATGGTCATGGCCGCCCGCCTCAAGGCCGGCTGGATCACCGAGGAAGAAGTGGCCGGCGAAGAAGATGAAGAAGCGGCCGATCTCGCCGCCGGTGCGTGAGGTGAACGCGCATCGCACACAAGCCGCTCCACGACGAGATGAACGATCGCACCTGCATCGTCACGCGCAGCAGCGCCGAGCCGGATGAGCTGATCCGTTTCGTCGTCGGCCCGAATGGCGCCGTCGTTCCCGATTTGAAAAGAAACCTTCCCGGCCGCGGTTGTTGGGTCACCGCTGATCGCCTACATATAGACAAGGCGGCAGCCAGGAACCTCTTTTCCCGTGCATTCAGGAAAGAGGTCGCCGTTCCGCCGGATCTTGGCGCCGCGGTCGACTCGTTGCTTGCGAAGTCCGCGCTCGGCGCACTCGGTCTGGCCCGCAAGGCCGGCGCCGTAGCGCTCGGAGCCACCAAGGTCGAGAGTTCGGTGCGCAGCGGCGAAGCGCTTCTCGTGCTCCATGCCGAAGAGGCATCGGCGGACGGATTGCGCAAGATTACCCAGGCCAGGCGGGCGACCGCCTATGCCGGCGGCCCCCAAATTCATGCCTACAAACTTTTTTCGGAAGCCGATTTGAGTTTGGCATTGGGGGGTACAAATGTGATACATGCTGCCGTTCTCGCGCAAGACGCGGGAAAAGCGGTGCTGAAGCGCATGGTTGCGCTTGACCGATACCGGGGCGGATCCCCGGATGACCGGGCAATGTTTGCGGCGATTGCTGACGAAGAAGAAGCCGCAGAGGATATGGAATGAGCGATACGAAAACGGGTGACGACAAGCTGAGCGTCAACACGAAGAAGACCCTGACGCTGAAGCGGCCCGGCCTGGAGCAGGGTACCGTGCGCCAGAACTTCTCGCATGGACGCACCAAGGCCGTCGTTGTCGAAACCAAGAAGCGCAAATTCTCGATGCCCGGCGACAAGTCGGAGGCCGCCTCGGTGTTCACGCCGAAGCCTGCGGCTCCCGCTGCGCCGGCCGTGCAGCAGCAGGAGGCGCCGAAGGCGCCGCCGGCAGCGGAGCGTCCGCACATCGTGCTGAATGAGCTTTCCACCAGCGAGATGGAAGCGCGCCGCCGCGCTCTCGAAGGCTCCAAGGTCCGCGAGGTCGAAGACCGTCAGCGCGCACTCGAGGAAGCCAAGCGCCGCGCCGAAGAGGAAGAGCAGCGCAAGCGCGAACGCGAAGCGTCGGCCCGTCGCCAGGCCGACGAGGAAGCCCGCCTGCAGGCCGAAGCTGAAGCGCGCCGCCGCGCGGAGGAGGAAGCGCGCCGCCGCGCGCCGCAGTCCGACGTTGCGCTCGACGAGGAGCCGGAGGTCAAGAGCAAGAGCCCGGCGCTCGCCCGCGGCGCACCGATCAAGCGCATTGTCACGCCGGAAGTGGCCCGTCCCGCAAAGACCAAGGGCGAGGAGGACCGCCGCCGCGGCAAGCTGACGCTCAGCACCGCGACCTCCGACGAGGACGCGCGCGCCCGCTCGCTTTCGTCGATGCGCCGCCGCCAGGAAAAATTCAAGCGCTCCATGCATCAGGAGCCCCGTGAGAAGGTGATGCGCGAAGTGGTGCTGCCCGAGACGATCACAATCCAGGAATTGGCGAACCGCATGTCGGAGCGCGCGGTCGATGTCGTCAAGTATTTCATGAAGCAGGGACAGATTCTGAAGCCCGGCGACGTGATCGATGCCGACACCGCCGAGCTGATCGCTTCCGAATTCGGCCACACGGTCCGGCGCGTCGCCGAGTCCGACATCGAGGAAGGCCTGTTCGACGTCGTCGACAAGCCGGAAGACCTGAAGCCGCGTTCGCCGGTCGTCACCATCATGGGCCATGTCGATCACGGCAAGACCTCGCTGCTGGACGCCATCCGCAACGCCAATGTCGTGTCGGGCGAGGCCGGCGGCATCACCCAGCATATCGGCGCCTATCAGGTCGAGAAGAACGGTCAGAAGATCACCTTCATCGACACGCCGGGCCACGCCGCCTTCACGGCGATGCGCGCCCGTGGCGCGCAGGCCACCGACATCGCCATCCTGGTGGTTGCGGCCGACGACAGCGTCATGCCGCAGACGATCGAATCGATCAGCCACGCCAAGGCGGCGGGCGTCCCGATCATCGTGGCGATCAACAAGATCGACAAGCCGCAGGCCGACCCGCAGAAGGTTCGCGCCGAACTGCTCCGCCACGAAGTGTTCGTGGAATCGATGGGTGGCGACGTGCTGGACGTCGAGGTTTCCGCCACCAAAGGCACCAATCTCGACAAGCTGCTCGAGACTATCCTGCTGCAGGCCGAACTTCTCGATTTGAAGGCCAACCCCGACCGCACGGCCGAGGGCGTCGTCATCGAAGCCAAGCTCGACAAGGGTCGCGGCGCGGTCGCCACGGTTCTGGTTCAGGCCGGCACGCTCATGGTTGGCGACATCGTCGTCGCCGGCAGCGAGTGGGGCCGCGTCCGCGCGCTGGTCACTGACCGCGGCGAGCATCTCGACGAGGCGCTGCCGGCCACGCCGGTGGAAATCCTCGGCATCCAGGGCACGCCCCAGGCCGGCGACCGCTTCGCCGTCGTCAACAATGAGGCGCGGGCCCGCGAGATCACCGAGTACCGCCAGCGTCTGGCGCGCGACAAGGCGGTGGCCCGCCATGTCGGCCAGCGCGGCTCTCTCGAGCAGATGATGACGCAGTTGCAGTCCAGCGGGCTCAAGGAATTCCCGCTGGTCATCAAGGGCGACGTGCAGGGTTCGGTCGAGGCCATCGTGGCCGCTTTGGACAAGCTCGGCACCGACGAGGTGCGCGCGCGCATCGTCCATGCCGGCGCCGGCGGTATCACCGAAAGCGACGTGTCGCTGGCCTTGACCTCGGGCGCGGCCATGATCGGCTTCAACGTTCGCGCCAATCCGCAGGCGCGCGCGGCGGCAGAAGCCGCCGGCATCGAGATCCGCTACTACAACATCATCTACAATCTCGTGGATGACGTGAAGGCGGCGATGTCGGGCCTGCTCTCGCCGGAGCGTCGCGAGACCTTCATCGGCAACGCGGAGATCCTCGAGATCTTCGACATAACCAAGGTCGGCAAGATCGCCGGCTGCCGGGTCACCGAAGGCAAGGTCGAGCGCGGCGCGGGCGTCCGCCTGATCCGCGACAATGTCGTGATCCACGAGGGCACGCTGAAGACGTTGAAGCGCTTCAAGGACGAAGTGTCGGAAGTCCCGGCCGGCCAGGAATGCGGCATGGCCTTCCAGAACTACGAGGACATGCGCGCCGGCGACGTCATCGAGTGCTTCCGCGTCGAGATGGTGACACGGACGCTGTAGCCGCCTTGTAGCGCATACAGGAACGGCGGCAGACGCCTCCGTTCGTAACGACCAGACATGGAACGCGGTCCCACACCCGTTCCATGTCTTTTGGATTTTGCACGATGCCCCGATCCCAGTCTTCAGGCCCATCACAGCGCATGCTTCGCGTCGGCGAGCAGGTGCGCCACGCACTTTCGGAAGTTCTGCAGCGCCGAGAAGTCAGTGACGACGTGATCGAGGGAACGGTCATCTCGATCTCCGAGGTCCGCATGTCGCCCGATCTCAAGATCGCGACGGCCTTCGTCTCGCCGCTAGGCGCGAAGGACGACGAGGCGGTCATCGAGGCGCTGAACAGGAACGCCAAATTCATTCGCGGACGTGTCTCGTCGGCGCTCCGGCAGATGAAGTACATGCCCGAGTTCCGCTTCCGGCGCGACACCAGCTACGACAATTTCGCGAAGATCGACGAGATATTGCGCTCGCCCGAAGTGGTGCGCGACTTGGACAAGGACGACGAGGAATAAATGGCGCGCCGCGGCAAGAAAAAGGGCCGGCCGGTTTCCGGCTGGCTGATCCTCGACAAGCCGGTCGGCATGGGCTCGACCGACGCCGTCGCCAAGATCAAGTGGCTGTTCCAGGCCGAAAAAGCGGGCCATGCCGGCACCCTCGATCCGCTTGCCTCCGGCATGCTGCCGATCGCGCTCGGCGAGGCCACGAAGACGGTGCCCTATGTCATGGACGGCGCTAAGGTCTATCGGTTCACCGTCGCCTGGGGCGAGGAGCGCTCGACCGACGATCTCGAAGGCCCGGTGACGAAAACCTCCGACAAGAGGCCGAGCGAAGCCGAGATTCGGGCGCTGCTGCCGAAATACACCGGGATCATCATGCAGACGCCGCCGCAATTCTCCGCGATCAAGATCGGCGGTGAGCGCGCCTACGATCTCGCCCGAGAGGGTGAAACCATCGACATCCCGCCGCGCGAGATCGAAATCGGCCGGCTCGACCTGATCGAGACCATCGCCGATGGCCGTTCCGTCTTCGAGACCGAATGCGGCAAGGGCACCTATGTGCGCTCGCTGGCCCGCGACATGGGCCGCGACCTCGGCTGCTTCGGCCATATCGCCGAGCTTCGCCGCGTCGAGGTCGAGCCGTTCACGGCAGAGGATTTCGTGACGCTGGAGATGCTTCAGGCCGCCGCGCCTCCAAAGCCCGACCCGGACCAGCCGGACCCAGCACTGGGCAGCCGCTCGGACCGCTTCGCCGCGCTCGACGCTTATCTCGTCGATACCGGGGCAGCGCTCGAATGTCTGCCGCAGATCGTCGTCACCGACGACGCGGCGGCAAAAATCCGCCTCGGCAATCCGGTCATCATCCGCGGCCGGGACGCGCCCGTGGAGGCCGAGGAAGCCTGCGCCACGGTCCGCGGCCGTCTGGTCGCGATCGGCGCGGTCGAAGCCGGCATGTTCAAGCCCAAGCGGGTATTTGCCGGCTGATTCCTGTATTCTCGGCACACCGATTCGACTGGGCGAGGGTTGCATGGCGAGCGCTGAGACTGTCGCGAGGCGTCCCCCGCGGAAAGCCAAGCGTTCCCCGGTCGGCGCTTCGCCCGGCACGCTGATCGCCCATCCCGCCGCCCGCCAGTCGGCGCTCAGCCTCACCCTGATCTCGCCGGACGAGTTCCGGTTCATCAAGGACGCCAGCCTCAAGGATGTCGCCGAGAGCTGCGCCGAATGGCCGGTCATCTGGCTGGATTGCGTCGGCCTCGCCAATGTCGACCTCATCGCCGAGATCGGAGCGATCTTCAAGCTGCACCCGCTGGCGCTAGAGGACACGGTCAATACCGGCCAGCGCCCGAAGGTTGATTTCTTTGACGATCATGCCTTCGTGGTGGTTTCCATGATCGACGACGCGCTCGCCGGCCGCTACGAGCAGATCTCGCTTTTCTTCGGCGAGAATTTCGTGGTCACCTTCCAGGAGCGCGAGGGCGACCCGTTCGGGCCCGTGCGCAAGCGCATCCAGGCGGCGCTGCCCAACCGGCTGCGCACGCGCAAGGCCGACTATCTCGCCTATGCGTTGATCGACGCGATCGTCGACAGCTATTTTCCAATCCTGGAAACGAAGGGCGAAAGGATCGACGGCCTGGAGGACGAGATGCTGAGCGGCGTCAGCCACCGGCAGATGCGCGAACTGCACGAACTCAAGCGCGGCATGATCGTGCTCAAGCGGGCGCTATGGCCCCTCCGCGATGCGCTCGCCGGCTTGTTGCGCGCCGAGGTGCCCTTCATCCATCCCGAAACCAAGGTCTATCTCAACGACACCCACGATCATTCGGTCCGGCTGATCGAGGTCGTCGAGATGCACCGCGACATGCTGACCGGGCTGATCGAGATGCACCTTTCGCTGAGCCAGGCGCGCACCAACGACGTGATCAGCTTCCTGACCATAGTCTCGGCGATCTTCATCCCGCTGACCTTTCTGGCCGGCATATGGGGCATGAATTTCGATCCCGGCGCCTCGCCTTGGAACATGCCGGAACTCTTGAGTTATTACGGCTATCCGATCGCGCTGGGCATGATGGTCTTTATAGCGCTCTCGCTTGTCGGCTTCTTCCGCTGGAAGAAATGGCTTTGACCTGAGCCACCGCAGGCCCGCAAGCGCCGATTGTTTGCCGGTTTGGATTCGCTCTGGCTTTCCGTACGGTTTTGCACTATATGCGCCGCAGCATTGCGCAAGAGGCGCGATGTACACCGGCCCCTGCTGGACGACATCCCGGCTGAGGGCGTCCCGTTTCCTCAAATTCGAAAGGAAAAGCACGATGTCGATTACCGCTGAACGCAAACAGGAACTGATGACGGAATTTGCGACCGCCAAGGGCGACACCGGTTCGCCGGAAGTCCAGGTTGCCATTCTTTCCGAGCGCATCAAGAACCTGACCGAACACTTCAAGGACCACAAGAAGGACAATCACTCCCGCCGTGGTCTGCTCGCACTCGTTTCGCAGCGCCGCCGTCTGCTCGACTACCTCAAGTCGCGCGAAGAAGGCCGCTACCAGACGCTGATCGAGAAGCTCGGTCTGCGCCGCTAACTACCGGAACGGCGGACTTCATCGAAGTCCGCCGTTCGCTTATCCGGGCCGCCTGTTAAAAGGCTACCCGTCAGGACATGACCGAGGGATCATGCCCGAACAGGTTCCGGACGCGGCAGAGGGCAGCGTCGGAACCGCCTCATGAGACGGTCATGGGGCAGGATTGCAGGATGCCTGGGGCGTTGATCCGAACGCCGACTGTCCAGACACCCCGTTGTCTTGCCCGTGGCTCGTCTAAAACAAGCCAGGAAAAGGATGCCGCGCATGTTCGCGGCCCTTTCCGCATTACGCAAGGACAAGATATGTTCAATCACCACAGAGTAGAGATCGAATGGGCGGGCCGTCCGCTCGTTCTGGAAACCGGCAAGATCGCCCGCCAGGCCGACGGCGCAGTTCTCGCCACCTACGGCGAAACCGTCGTGCTCGCCACCGTCGTTTCGGCGAAGGAGCCCAAGCCGGGCTTCGACTTCTTTCCCCTGACCGTCAACTACCAGGAAAAGACCTACGCCGCCGGCAAGATCCCGGGCGGCTACTTTAAGCGTGAAGGCCGTCCGAGCGAGAAGGAAACGCTGGTTTCCCGCCTCATCGACCGCCCGATCCGTCCGCTCTTCGCGGACGGCTACAAGAACGACACGCAGGTCGTCGTCACCGTCGTCCAGCACGACCTGGAGAACGATCCGGACATCCTGTCGATCGTCGCCACCTCGGCCGCGCTGACGCTTTCGGGCGTGCCCTTCATGGGCCCGATCGGCGGCGCCCGCGTCGGCTACATCAACGGCGAATATGTGCTCAACCCGCATGTCGACGAGATGGAGGAATCGAAGCTCGACCTCATCGTCGCCGGAACCGGTGAAGCCGTTCTCATGGTCGAATCGGAAGCCAAGGAGCTTCCCGAGGACGTCATGCTCGGCGCCGTCATGTTCGGCCACAGGGGTTTCCAGCCGGTCATCGACGCGATCATCAAGCTCGCCGAAGTGGCCGCCAAGGACCCGCGCGATTTTACCCCGCCGAGCTACGCAGACCTCGAGACCGAGATGCTGGCGCTGATCGAAGGCGACCTGCGCGAGGCCTACAAGATCACCCACAAGCAGACCCGCTACGCAGCGGTCGACGCCGCCAAGACCAAGGTCAAGGCTGCATTCGCTCCGGCTGAGGGCGAGGAAGCAAAGTACTCTTCCGAACAGGTCGCGACCGTGTTCAAGGAGCTCCAGGCCAAGATCGTCCGCTGGAACATCCTCGACACCGGTTCGCGCATCGATGGCCGCGACTTGAAGACCGTCCGCCAGATCGTGTCCGAAGTCGGCATCCTGCCGCGCACCCACGGTTCGGCGCTGTTCACCCGCGGCGAGACCCAGGCGATCGTTGTCGCCACGCTGGGCACCGGCGAGGACGAGCAGTACGTCGATTCGCTCACCGGCATGTACAAGGAGAAGTTCCTCCTTCACTACAACTTCCCGCCCTATTCCGTCGGTGAAACCGGCCGTATGGGTTCGCCCGGCCGCCGCGAAATCGGCCACGGCAAGCTCGCCTGGCGCGCTATCCGTCCGATGTTGCCGGCTGCGGAATCCTTCCCCTACACGCTTCGCGTCGTCTCGGAGATCACCGAATCCAACGGTTCGTCGTCGATGGCTACCGTCTGCGGCACCTCGCTGGCGTTGATGGATGCCGGCGTGCCGCTGGCCAAGCCGGTTGCCGGCATCGCCATGGGTCTGATCAAGGAAGGCGAGCGCTTCGCGGTCCTTTCCGACATTCTCGGCGACGAGGATCACCTCGGCGACATGGATTTCAAGGTGGCCGGTACGCAGGGCGGCATCACAGCGCTGCAGATGGACATCAAGATCGAAGGCATCACCGAGGAGATCATGAAGGTCGCCCTCGCCCAGGCGCAGGAAGGCCGCGTGCACATCCTCGGCGAAATGTCCAAGGCGATCGCCGAGGGCCGTTCGGAACTCGGCGAGTTCGCGCCGCGCATCGAGGTCATGCACATCCCGACCGACAAGATCCGCGACGTGATCGGCTCGGGCGGCAAGGTGATCCGCGAGATCGTCGAGAAGACCGGCGCCAAGATCAACATCGAGGACGACGGCACGGTCAAGATCGCTTCGTCGAACGCCAAGGAGATCGAGGCGGCTAAGAAGTGGATTCACACCATCGTCGCCGAGCCGGAAGTCGGCGAAATCTACGAAGGCACGGTCGTCAAGACCGCCGACTTCGGCGCTTTCGTGAACTTCTTCGGCCCGAAGGATGGCCTCGTCCACATCTCGCAGCTTGCCAACGACCGCGTTGCCAAGACTTCGGACGTGGTCAAGGAAGGCGATAAGGTCTTCGTCAAGCTGATGGGCTTCGACGAGCGCGGCAAGGTTCGCCTGTCGATGAAGGTCGTCGACCAGGAGACGGGCAAGGAAATCGCACGCGAGAAGCGGGCCGAAGGCGAAGAGACCGCCGCCTGATTTCCGTACGCCGAACCAACAGACGGGCGCGCCGCAAGGCGCGCCCGTTTTTGTTTTTGCGTCAGCCCGGCCCCTCCGCCGTCACAACGCCGTCCTGCGAAACCGCGGCCTCGCTGCCCGCGAAGCCGGCGAAGCGGCTCCTGTCCATTCTCACGGCCACCGGCGTCTGCCAGCCCATTTCGCGGGCGACGATCAATCCCAGCAGCAGGATCGCATCCGGCTCGTGCAGTACCTGCGCGACCGGCGCATGGCCATTGTGGACCAGTTCCATCAACACCGCCGAGGCCGACGAGGAGCCGATGGTGCCGGGCAGGAACAGCACCTTCCCGGAAATCGTCTCGCCGCATTGCGGGTGGCGCACATCGGCGATGCGCCCGCTCTTAGGGTCGATGCCGCCCCAAAAGCTGATCGGCGCCGTCAGGACCAGCGCCCGGCCTTTGCCTGCGGCGCCCGGAACCAGGATCTCGCCCTGCACGGCCGGGCTCACGTCAAGGCACTCGCAAACGAAGGCCTGCCGGCAACCGCGCTCTCCACGCAGTCGGCCAGCGAGCCGTAAAGCACTGAATAGCCGGTATTGCCCGGCGCATATTGCGCGAATTTCCCGGAATTGGTCATCAGGACGCCGCCCGGCGTGTCGGCCAGTATCGGCGTGACGACGACGCAAGTGTCGGCGACGATGACCACACCCAGCGCCTCGAGCGCCTGCCGCCGCCCGCTCTTCTCCAGTTCGGAAAGCACATGCCGGCCGGTGCAGGCATGGATAGGCACGGCCAGTCGCCGCCCCGCTATCAGCCGCTCCAGCCTGTCGAATTCGGCGGGCGACAGATGCGGGCTGCCGATCGCCACCGCATTGATTGCGTCCGGCGCCTCAGCCGTCGACAGCCGCGCCTGGGCTTTCGCGACCATCTCGGGTGTCACGCTGATCGTCGCTTCAGGCAGCGCGAAGCCCAGCGCCGTCTCGATGTCGGGCGCTTCGGGCGTTACCCCGGCGATATGAAAGAGCCCAACCGCGCCGGTCGAGGCCGCCGCGGCTCCGAATGCCTTCAGTGCGTCGTCTCCCGGATGCTCCCGCACGCCGGCGATCACGCCGATCGTATTTCCCGCCTCGCGGCCATAGAGGCTGCCGAGCACGGGCCAGGCGATCTCCGACGCCATGAAGTTGGCGGGCAGCGCGCTGATATCGAACAAAAGCCTGGCGACGCGGTTTTCCGGCCGGTGCAGGCCGAAGTCGGGCGCGCGCCCGGTGATTGCGCAGGCGATGTCGAGGAAGTCGCCATAGCGGTTGGTGCGCGCGCCGAGCACCGAGTTGCAGAAAACGACCGCATTGGATTCGCCCCAGGCGACATCGCTGCCCAAGGCCGGGCGGTGGCCCGCCTGGTAGGGCGCGCAGGTCCAGCTCTGCTCGCAGCCGAGCCTGCGGTAGGCCTCCATCATCCGCCGCGCCATGCCGCGCTCGGGCTCTTCCAGCCGCACCCGCGAGCAGCCCATCAGGTCGAGCGCGCCGACATTCAGCGTCGCCCGCACCGCCACCTGAGCGCCGCCTTCGACCAGCCTTTCGGCAAACAGCGTGCCGGAATCGCCGTGATAGAGCGCTCCGTCGATGTGCGCCGAGGCGATCGGGATCAGCCGTGGCGCGCCGAGCAACCGCGCGCTGTCGGCCACGATCCGAATCGCCATTGCCGCGCCAGCTCCCTGCTCGCCTGCTGCGATGGCGTGCTCTTCCGGCGACAGCGCGAGCGTCACCGCAGCACCTTGCGCATCGTGATGGACGTTGGCCGGTCGTAGCCGTCATGCGCCGTACGAGCCATCTCGCGAAAGCCGAGCCGGGCGAATGCGCCGTGGTTGGCAGTCAACTCTATGCGCGTTTGAAGTTCCAGCGCGGTCTTGCCCATAGCCGTCGCAAATTCCTCCGCCGCCTCGACGAGCTTTTTACCGATCCCTTGGCCCTGAAGCTCCGGATCGACCGCCAGCTTGCCGATGTAGCAATCATGTTCCCGCTCGACCACGAAGACGCAGCCGATGATCCTTCCCTCCCACGTCGCCAGAAATCCGGTCTCTTCCTCAGCCTTGCGGCGCAGGCCTTCCGCCGTGAGCTGATGGGCGGACGATGGCGGGTCGATAACCCCGTCCATATAGGCGAAGGAGCGATTAATCAGCGAAAGCACTTCTTCCCAGCGGTCGAAACCGGCGGGCAGCCGCTCGATCAGGACGGGCGGAGGGCTGAGCATGTAGACTACGCCCGCTTGTAGCGCATAGTGTCGAAGCGCGCAGCAAGTGCATCGTAGAGCAGCAGCCTTCCCACCAGCGGCTCGCCTATGCCGGTGACGAGCTTGATCACCTCCATCGCCTGCAGCGTCCCGACCACACCGGTCAGCGCGCCCAGAATGCCGGCCTCCGCGCAGGAAGGCATCAGGCCGGGTGGCGGCGGCGAGGGGAAGAGATCGCGATAGCCCGGATTCGGCCGGCCCTCCGCGTCGCTCTCGAACGGTTTCAGCACGGTGATCGAGCCGTCGAAGCGCCCGACCGCCGCATGGACCAGCGGCTTTCCCTCCGCCGCGCATGCATCGGCGACTGCATAGCGCGTCTCGAAATTGTCCGATCCGTCGGCGACGATGTCGTATTGCGACACAAGCTGTGCGGCATTCGCCCCCGTCACGCGCAGATCGTGCAGGATGACGATGACGTTCGGGTTTATCCGGGCGATCGCCGCCCGCGCACTTTCGGTCTTGGCCATGCCGATCGACTGGGTGTCATGCACCACCTGCCGCTGCAAATTCGACAGCGAGACGTCATCGTTGTCGACTATGGCGAGCGTGCCGATCCCGGCTGCCGCGAGATATTGCAGCACCGGCGCGCCAAGCCCGCCCGCCCCGATCACCAGCACACGCGCCCGCTTCAGCTTCTGCTGCCCGGCGCCGCCGATTTCAGGCAGCACGATATGGCGCGCATAGCGTTCGAGCTCTTCTGGGTTAAGCGGCGTCGCAGCATCCATGGCGCGACCATAATCCGGTCCGCAACGCTTGTCAGGCGTCGAGCGTCGGAAAGACGTGGCCGTGGTCGACGGTCAGGAACTGCGCCTTGCCTTTCAGGCTGGAAAACAGCGCCGGCTCCGTGCCGGTCATGAAGACCTGGCAGTTCAGCTCCTCCAGGATGGAAAACAGCGCAGCGCGCCGGCCGGTGTCGAGATGCGCGGCGATCTCGTCGAGCAGCAGGATCGGCACCTGCCCGGACATCTCGCCGCAAAGCCTGGCATGCGACAGCACGATGCCGACCAGCAACGCCTTCTGTTCGCCGGTGGAGCAGAGTTCCGCAGGCATTGCCTTGGGGCGATGGCGCACGATCAGATCGGAGCGGTGCGGCCCTTCCAGCGTGCGGGCAGCGGCGCGGTCACGGTCTCGCCCCTGCGCCAGCGCCTTGCGAAAGCCTTCCTCCGTGTCGACCGCCGGCTCCAGCCCGATCCGCGCCTCCAGCGTTCCGGCAAGGCTGATGTCGGCCTGCGGAAACGGGCCGCTGTCGGGCAGTTTTTCGATCATCGCCGCGAGCAGCCGCACCAGTTCCACCCGCGCCGCCGCGATCGCCACGCCGGTCTCGGCCATCTGGCTTTCGATTGCCTCGAACCATGAACGGTCGCGCGAATCCTCGCCGAGCAGCCGGTTGCGTCCGCGCATCGCCTTCTCGTAATCCAGCGCCCGCTGGCCGTGGCGCGCGTCTATCGCCAGCACCAGTCGGTCGAGGAACCGCCGCCGTTCGCCGGCCGGCCCGGTGAACAGCGCATCCATGGCCGGCGTCAGCCACACCACGCGCAGCCATTCAAGCATGTCCTCGGCCGAGCGGGCGTTGGCGCCGTTGATGCGCACCCGCCTTCCCCCGTCGCCTGCATCGGGACCGCTCGTTCCGGTGCCGATCTCCGCCGTTCCCTCTGGCCCGTCCAGCTTGGCGTGGACAGCGAAGCCGCCGGCGCTGCCCTCCCGGGCAACATCGCTATAGGGCGCGCGGCGTAGCCCGCGTCCTGGCGTCAGGAAGGATATCGCTTCGAGAAGGTTGGTCTTGCCGGCGCCGTTTTCGCCGGTGAAAACCACCGGTCCAGGCTTGAGCTCAAGCGCCAGCGCCGCATAGTTGCGGAAATCGGCAAGCGTGAGCTTGCTTATGTGGACCGTTTCCACGTCGGGCTCCGGTCCGGGTCAGGCCCGTCCTAGACGCGCATCGGCATGAGCACGTAGAGCGCATGCTCGTCCGACATGTCGTGGATCAGGGTCGGCGACCCGGCGTCAGCCAGCATGAAGCGCGCTTCGCTGCCAGAAAGCTGCGCGGCGACATCCAGCAGGTATTTCGCGTTGAAGCCGATCTCGATCGGATCGGCGGAGTAGTCGGCGGCCAGTTCCTCGGTCGCGCTGCCCGAATCCGGATTGTTCACCGCCAGCGTGACCTGCCCGTCGGAAATGGACAGCTTCACGGCGCGGCCGCGCTCCGACGAAATCGTCGACACACGGTCGACGGCCCGCGCGAAAGTCTCGCGGTCGATGATGAGCTTCTTGTCGTTGCCGGTCGGGATGACGCGCTGATAATCCGGGAACGTGCCGTCGATCAGCTTCGAGGTCAAAACCACGCTGCCGATGGTGAAGCGGATCTTGGTGTCCGACAGTTCCGTGGTGACCGCCACGTCCGGGTCGTCGACCAGCTTCTGCAATTCGCTGACGGTCTTGCGCGGTATGATGATGCCCGGCATGCCTTCGGAGCCCGCGGGCGCATCCATTTCGGCGCGCGCCAGGCGGTGGCCGTCGGTCGCAACCGAGCGCAGCTTCAATTTGCCGCCGGTCTCGATGGCATGGAAATAAATGCCGTTCAGATAGTAGCGCGTCTCTTCGGTCGAGATCGCGAACTGCGTCTTGTCGATCAGGCCCTTCAGCGCCGCCGATTCCAGCCGGAAAATGTGCGAGAACGAGCCGGCGGAGAGTTCCGGGAAATCCGACTGCGGCAGGCATTGCAGGCGGAAGCTCGAACGCCCTGAGGCAACCGTCATGGCGTTGCCGTCCTCGTCCGTCTTCAGCATCACCTCCGCGCCTTCCGGCAGCTTGCGCACGATGTCGTAGAGCAGGTGCGCCGGAACGGTGGTGGCGCCGGCGCGCTCGACCTTGGCAGCCGTCGCCTCGGTGATCTCGAGGTCGAGGTCCGTCGCCTTCAGTTCGAGGCTCTGGCCCTCGGCGGCGAGCAGCACGTTGGACAGGATCGGAATGGTATTGCGCCGTTCGACCACGCGATGGACGTGGTTCAGCGACTTCAAGAGGTTTGAGCGTTCCAGGATTACACGCATGACGAAATAGGCTCGCTTGAACGAAGGAACGGAATTCCGGGCTCGGATTCCCGCTTACGGCCCAACAGGGACAGAATGCAGTCAGACTGACAGGAAAATTCTCCGAAAGGCAAGCCCGCGAAGCCGCAAGGGTACGGTTCCGCGGTCTTTCTGGGGATAAGCCGGCGCTGGCGGCCCTTCCGCGCCAGGCGCGTCGGGATTGAGCTCAGGCCGGCTTCACCTGAATTCAGGCCTGGTCGGTGATCAGCCTCCGAAGCAGCTCCAACTCCTGCGCCAGCGTGTTGTCGCCGCCGGACAGATCTTCGATCTTGCGCACTGCATGCAGCACCGTCGTGTGGTCGCGGCCGCCGAAGCGCCGGCCGATCTCGGGCAGCGAGCGCGGCGTCATCACCTTGGCGAGGTACATCGCGATCTGCCGCGGCTTGACGATGGTGCGCGTGCGCCGGTTCGACAGAAGCTCGGTCTTCGACACATTATAGTGCCGCGCCACGATCCGCTGGATGTCTTCGATGCGCACGCGCTTCGGCTCGCCGGAGCGGTAGATGTGGCCCAGGATCTCGTCGATGCGGTCTATCGTGATCTGCGGCTCGAAGGACTGGCGGAACAGGAGCTGGTTGAAAGCGCCTTCCAGTTCCCGGCCGCTGCCGGTGACGGTGCGCGCCACATGGGTCAGGATTTCCTCCGATATGTCGAGCGAGCGGTCCTCGGCCTTGGCGTTGGCCAGGCGAAGCTGCAGCATGCCGAGCCGCATGCCGAAATCCGGCGCCGACATTTCCAGCGCCACACCGCCGTTCAGCCGCGAGCGCACGCGCGGTTCGAGCGATTCCAGTTCGGACGGGGGGCGGTCGGCCGCCACCACGACCTGCTTGGCACTATCGAGCAGCATGTTGATCAGATGGCAGAATTCGTGCTGGATCGATTTCCCCTGCAGGAACTGCATGTCGTCGATGATCAAGAGGTCGATGTCGCGCAGCTGCTCCTTGAGCGTCAGCGCATTGTTGTCGCGGATGGCGGTGGCAAAGCGCCACATGAAATATTCGGCCGTCAGGTAGACGACCCGCGATTTCGGGTTCTGCTTGAGGGACTCGGCGGCGATAGCCTGCAGGAGATGGGTCTTGCCGAGCCCGACGGTCGCGTGAAGGAAAAGCGGGTTGAACCGCGAGTTCGATTCCGCCACCGCCCGCGACGCTGCAAGCGCCACGCGGTTTGACGGCCCCTCTATGAACGACTGGAACGTGTAGCGCGGATCGAGCGGCGAGCCGAGGACGCTCTGCCTGAATTCCGTGTCGACGCCATTCGCCCGGGTCGGTACGGCGCGCTCGATCGCGGCAGTCGCGACCGTGCCTGCCGACAAAGCGGTATGCGCCGGCCGTGCGGCCTTGCGCGGAAAGGACGGCTCTGCTTCGCCGGCCCCCGGCGCCATGCGGGTCGCCGTGCGCACCACGATGTCGATCTTGAGGACATCCGGATCTTCCTGCTTCCACAATTCGGAGATCAGGTCGAGATAGTGGCTGTTGATCCAGGAGCGCAGGAATGCCGTCGGAACCGAGATCCTGACCACGCCTTTCGAAGCCTCGGTGACCTTCATGCGGCCGAACCAGCTGGAATAGACCTCACCGCCGAGGCGCGCCTTGAGCTGCGCCTTCACTCTGTCGAATGCCTTTTCCGCGATGCCCGACGCTGCCATGCCGTCCCCCCCGATCAGGTTTCCAGGAAAAGGAAAGCCGGACTTAGCGTCTCCTTCGATGCCGCTTTGCATTGATCTATCCCTCGTTTCATTTCTGTTTCCGCCGACGCCGCGCCGCGCGTTGTCGACAGTCGATCCCGATCGCCGTGCACCTGCCCGACGACACGGGTTCCTTGATAGCCGGCACGGGCTTGTCCCCGCCCGCGCCGGCTTCACCCCAAACAAGGCAAAGGAAGTTCGTTTCCGGCAAACAGCCAGAGCGCACTCGCTTCCCAAATTTTGTCTTGCCCCAAGTCCCCTACGCTCGAAAAGGCAAACCCAGACCGATCGCAGAGATGAACCCCACGCTCTAATTCTGCGATTTCCAGCTAGGTCGTCAGGCCATTTGGCCCGCCCCTTTCGATAGACAGACATTACAAAAATCGCTGTGGACAGGGCAAGGCCGCAGCTAACGGATTTTTAAGGAATCTGGTTGGGGAATTGCTTGACTCGGGAGCGTCATCGACCGTGCAAACGACAAAAGCGTGTGGATTCAAATCGTTTCTCGCCGGTTGCCGAATCCGGCCTCTCGCGGGAAATATTTTTAAAATATTTGCTTGACAGCGAATTGCCCCGGATCATCCACCGACATATTGAACAAGCTGTGGATGACCGTCTGTAAGCATATGATTTTACAAGGGAAAACGTGCCAGGCTAGTTATCCTCCCAGATGGGGTTTTCGGCTGCCGGACTTCAGGAATCCTGCATATGCCGGCAAAACAGTTGCAACTCCTGGGGCTTCCCTCGGGGCATCCTGTTGCGGGTATTTTACAACCCATTGTCGGCAAACGAAAAAACCCGGCGGGTTAGGCCGGGTTTGGTCGGATTGGAACGTTGCCGAACGGTTTAGACGGACAGCGTCTTGAGGCGCTTGGCCAGACGCGAAACCTTGCGGGATGCCGTGTTCTTGTGCATGACGCCCTTGGTCGCGGCGCGCATCAGTTCCGGCTGTGCGGCGAGGAAGGCGGCCTCAGCCGCGCTCTTGTCGCCGGACGCGAGCGCTTCCTCGACTTTGCGGACATAGGTCCGGACTCGCGAACGGCGATTCTTGTTGGCCGCGGTACGACGTGCGATCTTGCGCGTAGCCTTCTTGGCCGAAGACGTATTGGCCATGGTGCCTCTCTTTGTGTCTCTGCATGGGCGCCCGGACAAACTGGGGCGCAAAAAACAAACGGGCAGCCACAGGCCGCCTCGGTTGTCGCGGCTTATAGTGCAGCTTTCCCGGCGCGTCAACGCCGTTCGGCGGCGATTTTGCCGTATCACTGGTTCCTGAAGTTCGCGGACCGTTTTTCGGTAAATGCAGCCATGCCTTCCTTCTGGTCTTCCAGCGCGAACATGGAGTGAAAGAGCCGGCGCTCGAAGCGCAGGCCTTCCGCCAGCGTCGTTTCGTAGGAGCGGTTGACCGCCTCTTTCGCCATCATCACCGCCGGCAGCGAGAACTCGGCGATCTTGGCCGCGGCCTTAAGCGTTTCCTCGATAAGGTCGCCCATGGGCACCACGCGCGACACCAGGCCGGAGCGCTCGGCCTCCGCCGCGTCCATCATGCGGCCGGTCAGGCACATGTCCATGGCCTTGGACTTGCCGACGAAGCGGGTGAGGCGTTGCGACCCGCCCATGCCCGGCATCACGCCAAGCGTGATTTCCGGCTGGCCGAATTTCGCATTGTCGGCGGCTATGATGAAGTCGCACATCATCGCCAATTCGCAACCGCCGCCTAGCGCGTAGCCGGCGACTGCCGCGATCACTGGCTTGCGGATACGGGCAAACTGCTCCCAGCCGGCGAAAAAATCCTCGAGATAGGCGTCGACATAGCTCTTCGACTGCATCTCCTTGATGTCCGCGCCGGCTGCGAATGCCTTCTCCGAGCCGGTTATCACCATGGCGCCGATCCGGGGATTGGCCTCGAAGGTCTGCATCGCCGCCAGCACCTCGGCTAGCACGGCCGAGTTCAGCGCGTTCAGCGCCTTCGGGCGGTTGAGCGTGACAAGGCCGACCTTGCCGCGCGTTTCGACGATGATCGTTTCATAAGCCATCGGAAACTCCCTGGGTGTACGTCTTCAAGACGTAGCCTAATGCTGGCAGGCCGGGCAATAGAATGTCGACCGGCCGCTCTGCACGATCCGCGAGATCCGGCCGCCGCAGCCCGGTTTCGGGCAGGGCTCGCCCTCCCGGTCGTAAACCGAGAAGGAATGCTGGAAATAGCCGAGCGAGCCGTCTGTCTGGATGTAGTCGCGCAGCGATGACCCTCCCGCCTGAATGGCGTCAGCGATTACCGAGCGCACTGCATCCGCCAGCGCCTCCGCGCGGGCCGCGGCCTTCTTTCCCCGCTCGGCAATCGTTCCCGCCGCGCGCAGTGGAGAAAGCCCGGCGCGCCACAGCGCCTCCGCGACATATATATTGCCGAGCCCGGCGATCAGCCTCTGGTCGAGCAGCGCGGCCTTGAGCGGCGATTTCCTGCCGCGGAAAAGTTCCTGGAGGAGCCTCCCGTCAAGCGCGTTGCCCGTAGGCTCGACGCCGAGGCCGGCAAGCATCGGATGTTCGTTGCTGGCCCCCTCCGCAAACAGCATGAAGCCGAAGCGCCTCGGATCGTTGAACACCACGCGCACCGCATCGCGGCCCGGCGCCTCCATATGAAACACCACATGGTCGTGCGCCGACGCCTTGGAGCGGTTGTGGTGAAACGCGCCCGGCGTTTCGCTCTCGGCTTCCGCCTCCACCCGGAACGAACCCGACATTCCGAGATGGCAGATCAGCGCCGGACCGCCGTCGATATGCGCGGTCAGGTATTTTGCGCGCCTGCCGAGCGCGGTGATCGTGCGCCCTTCGAGTCGCTCGGCAAAGCGCTCGGGCAGGGGAAAGCGCAGGTCGGGGCGCCGCGTTTCGACGCGCGCGATGCGGGCGCCTTCCATCACCGGCTGCAGGCCTCGCCGAACTGTCTCGACCTCCGGGAGTTCAGGCACGGGCCGAGATCGTCTTATGGAAGGACGCGCCGTGGCGGCCGGGCGGCAGGCCGAGATGCTCGGCGACCGTCTCGCCTATATCGGCAAAGGTATTCCTGAGGCCGACCGGTCCGCCCGAAGCTCCGGGCAACGCGCCGATGATGGGCACGCGCTCCCGCGTATGGTCGCTGCCCTGCCAGGAGGGATCGCAGCCATGATCGGCGGTCAGGAGCAGGAGGTCGCCGCTTTTCAGCCGCGCCAGCGCTTCCGGAAGACGGCGGTCGAACTCCTCAAGCGCTGCCGCATAGCCGGCAATGTCGCGCCGGTGCCCGTAAAGCGTGTCGAAATCGACGAAATTGGCGAACACCAGGTCGCCGTCGCGGGTATCGTCCATGGCGATCAGCGTCTTGTCGAACAGGGCCATGTTGCTGGCCGCCTTGCGCACTTCCGAAACACCGCGATGCGCGAAGATATCGCCTATCTTGCCCATGCCGATGACCCGGCTGCCGCGTTCGACGAGGCGGTCGAGCAGCGTCGGCTCCGGCGGCGGTACGGCGAAGTCGCGCCGGTTGGCCGTCCGCTCGAAATCGGTCGGGCTCTCGCCGACGAACGGCCGCGCGATCACCCGCCCGATATTGAGCGGGTCGACCAGCTTCCTCACGATCAGGCAAAGTTCATATAGACGATCAAGTCCGAAATGGACCTCGTGCGCGGCGATCTGGATCACCGAGTCGGCCGAGGTGTAGCAGATCGGCTTTCCGGTGCGGATGTGCTCCTCGCCGAACCTCGCGATGATCTCCGTCCCCGATGCATGGCAATTGCCGAGGATGCCCGGAACATTGCCCTCTTTGATGATAGCGTCCGTCAGCGCCGCCGGGAAGGCGGGTTCGGTCTGCGCGAAATAGCCCCATTCGAACGGCGCCGGCACCGCCGCGATTTCCCAATGCCCGGAGGGCGTATCCTTGCCGCTCGACACTTCGTCGGCTGCGCCGTGGAAAGAAGAGGGAAGACGCTGGGGCGCATCTTGGCCGAAGGAGAAACCGGTGGCGAGCGCCGCGGCGCGGCCGAGTCCCAGCGCCAGCATGTTGGGAACCTTCAGCGCTCCATGCCGCAGCCCCTCGCGATCGGCCTTTCCGGCCGCGCAGGCCTCCGCGATGTGGGCGAACGTGTTCGACCCGGAATCGCCAAAGCGCTCGGCGTCGGCGGCTCCACCGATGCCGAAGGAATCGAGGACGAACAGGAATGCGCGGGCCATGAAGTGTCCGGTTCATTGTTGCGGATGGTCGTCCCAGACATAAGGTCGGAAGCAAGCCTTGGCAATTCGCCGCCGCGAGCGCCGGAACCGGCCGGCGCAGACTGGAATGCTTTCTCAGCAATCCTCGCATTCGATCGTGGAGCTCATGCGCGGCCGCAGGTAATAGGTCTCCTTCATCGAGATATTGTCGAAGGCGGCTGTGAGACCGAGCGTCGGCTTGGCCTCGGCCGACCAGGTGATGACCGGCTTGTAGTTCAGATAGCTTTCAACGCGGACGAGGAATGTGTTCGGTATGTTCAGCGCCGGGGGCACTGTTGCCGCCGATCCGGCGGCGGCGTCCGCACTGTAGGCTCCGTTTTCGACCTTGCCCGACCACGCAACCTGAACCTTCGATCCTGGATCCGGCGTGATTTCGATCGCGGTCACCACGATCTTGGGTGCGGACCGGTTGTAGGGTTGCAGGATCGACTCGCCGATCTTCATGACCGCTTTGAGCTGGTCCGGCGTGATCTCGGATTGCTGGGTGATCAGGTCGGCCACCATGCTGCCTACCCGGCCGACCTTCTTGTTGGCCTCGATACCCTGCGCCACCTCCATCGTGACGAAGTACATGCACAGGAGCAGCGGCGCGACCAGCGCGAATTCCACCGCCGCCACGCCGCGCCGATCCGGAATCAGCCGGCAGACCCCAGCCAGGAGCTTCGATATCATGGTTGGTGCTGGTGCCCCCGCACGAACAGACATTTCACTGACCTTCCCGTGTTTCGCGCCAGGCGCGACAGCGTCCCTCAATCGTCGAACGGTTCGTTCTGCCACGTGACAGTCGCGAAATGCAGCGTCTTGCCGCCCGCCAGGTTCGACATTTTGGCGCGCATGTAATCGGTTATGACGGGCCATTCGTAGAACACCCGCAAAACGTTCTTGGACTGCGACGGACCGGGATCGAAGGTAAAATTACTTGACGCTAGGGTCCGCGTTTCGTTGCTGCTGCCCTCATATATTATCTTCAGCGCCGCGGCTTGCTCGAACGTGTCGAAGCTGCGCAGATCGACGTGAAGCCCCGGGCAGCCTGCGGCGACCATGATTTCCAATTGCTCGCAGACCATGTTCTCGAGCTTGACCTGGGTGAATTCGGCGTCGCTGGCCCTGATCTGTCCCGTCCGCAACCGGCGAGCGATTTCGTCGGTAACGTTGGACATGACCTGCTGCCCGGCAAAGGAGATGCAGCTCTCGAGTATGGCGAAGACCAGCGCCGCGAAAGGCAGCGCCAGCACGGTGAACTCGATCGCGGTGGAGCCGCTGCGGTCTCGCGCCAACCGGGATAGTATGCCCCGGCGCCGCTTGCGCGCACCGTCCATATCTGTGTTGACAATCATTTTCGGTTCCCGCCGAGCAAAGTCGTTGCATCCGGACATTAGTGGAAACCGGTTGAAGTCCGGTTTTGATAGCCAATAGAATTGGCTTGTCCGGCTTTACCCTGCGGTTACCATGAATTGTGCGTCGCTTACTCGGTGCCGACGCCTGCTACTGGCTCGCGCCGAGTTCCGCGTCCGATTCCTTCTCGGCATCGGTTCTGTAGGAACTCTCGCAATAAGGCGTGCACGACAATGTCTGGAGATTGGCGCGCCGGTAGATGCGGACCGAGGAAGCGGTCTGCCGCGCCACCGTCACCTGTTCGTCGACGATCGGGTTGCCCGCCTCGTCGAGGATGACGAGATTAGTCACGCCGAATCCCTTGCCTGTCAGCACGATAGTGGTGCCGTCCTGCACGGCCGCGTCGGCGATCGCCGGGTTTCCGATCACGATCGTGTCGGCGGCGCGCGAAAGCTTGACGATCTTGGCCTGGTTCATGGTCACTTCGATCCCTTCGCCTGCATGTGAGGCTAGCGTGGAGGCTGCAAGCAGCAGCGCTGCCGCGCCGGCGATGCGAAAGGAGGTTCTCGACGCGGCCATTGCAATTCTCCAGGCGGAGGAAGTGTTCAACGAAAGATGAAGCATATTGGTGAACCAACGGTTAAGCGCGCAGGCCGCAAATCCGACCGGGCGGGCAGCGGCGTTTGGCCTCTCTTATTAGTAGGGCTCGAAAAGCCCGGCGCTGGGCGCAATTGCCGCGGCCTGTCAGGCATTCGCGGGCTTTCCGGGTTTAGCCGGCTGTTAACCAAAGGCGGCGGCAAGCGGCCGAAAGGATTCGGTAAGGCTGTTTATTAAGCCGATCGAAAGAGCTCGCTTGTAGTTTGCGGATCATCCGATCAACCCCACAAAAAAGTTGACGGAAGTGCTGTAACACGTGGAGTAAGGAGCTCTCCAATGTCTAACCTCATCGCACGTTTTGTGAAGGACGAGTCCGGCGCGACCGCAATCGAATACGGTCTGATCGCCGCCCTCATCGCCCTCGCCATCATCGTTGGCGCCGGCGCAGTCGGTAACACGCTGAACGCCAAGTTCATCGGTATCTCCACCAAGCTCAACCAGGCCAACCCGTAAGGGCTGCCAAGCCTCTCGCCGCAATCCAAAGGCCGCTCCCAACAGGGCGGCCTTTTTGACTTTGACAACCGCCGCCGCCCGCCGCCGCCCTTCGGCAAAGGCGTGCATCTGGAACAGGTCATGCTCGAAGCGCTGATATTCGTGGTCTTCCCCTTCTGCATGGTCTTCGCGGCTGTTTCCGACATGCTGTCGATGACCATCGCCAACCGCGTTTCGGTGGTGCTGGTCGCGACATTCGCGGTCGTCGCGCCATTCACAGGCATGGACTGGGCGACCTATGGCTGGCACTTCGCCGCCGGCGGCCTCGTGCTTGTGGCCACTTTCGGGCTTTTCGCGCTCGGCGGCATGGGCGGCGGCGACGCCAAGCTCATGTCCGCGACGGCCGTCTTTCTCGGCTTCAACATTCACCTTCTCGAATATTTGGTCATTTCCGCCTTCCTCGGCGGCGTCATTACCTTTGCCATAGTGTGCTTCCGCGGCTCGGCGCTCGCGGTGTTCACCAGTCGCAATCCGTTCCTGCGCCATTTTGCCGACGATGGCGTCGGTATTCCGTATGGGATCGCGCTCGGCCTTGGCGGCCTCGTCGCCTATCCCAGCTCACCGCTGGTGGTCTGGGCGCTGGAGCGGCTGGCGTCGATTTGATCCCGAAAGCTGGACAACAAAGAGGGCGGCTCGGCGGGCCGCCCTCTTTGTTTGTCGTCTCTGTTCGGCGGCATCGGCGGCATTTGAGTAAACTTTAAATTAAGCATGATCGTAAGCACTGCATTAACCGTAATTTGACGATTGGCGATGCAATGTCCGGTTGACTGGGGTGGGTTGCCAAGGGTGGGCTGGGACAGATGGCTGCTTCGAGATTGATCATTTTGGGCGTGGCGGTCGCCGCGGCTGGCGGTGCCGGCTACGTGGCGAAGAATATGTCGGCGCCTCCGGCCGAGATCGTCGTGGAGGCCGGCCCGCAACAGCCCTCCATGCAGACCTCCGAAGTGCTGGTCCTTTCCGGAGACGTCCCAATGGGAGCCCCGGTCGGCGGCCAACTGTCCTGGCAGGCTTGGCCGGTCGACGCGGTCAACGAGCATTTCATCACCCGCGAGGCCGAACCCGACGCGCTCGAAAAGGTCGGCGCCTCGCTGGCCAGGATCGCCATGTATGCCGGCGAGCCCCTGCGCCGTTCCAAGCTGGTCGGCGAAGGCCAGAGCTTCATGTCCTCGATCCTGCCGTCTGGGTCGCGGGCCGTCGCCACCCAGATTGCGGCGGACACGTCGGCGGGCGGGTTCATCCTCCCCAACGACTATGTCGATGTCATCATGACGCGCCGTTCCGACGCCGCCAACGGCAGCGCCGGCTCAGGCTTCGTCACCGAGACGATCCTCAAGAACATCAAGGTGCTGGCGATCGACCAAGCCATCCAGGAAGACGAGGAAGGCCGTCGCGTCAAGGTGGGCGAGACGGCGACGCTGGAACTCACCCCGCAGCAGGCCGAGATCATCACTGTCGCCCAGCAGATGGCAGACCGCCTGACGCTTGCCTTGCGTTCGGTCGCCGACGCCCAGGAAGAGCCGCAGGGTGAGGCCGACTACCTGCTTTCGGGCAACGGCCGGCGTGGCACGGTCCGGCTGATCAAATCGGGCGAAGTTTCCGAAGTGGGGGCCAGGAAATGATTACCATCGGCAATTTTTCCGTCGCGGCCCGGCCTGGCGCGCGCAAATCCGCCGCGAAGGCTGCCATGACAATCGCTGCAGCCTGCGCGATGCTGCTTGCCGGTACCAGCCTCGACGGCATCGTCGGCGTGCAGGCCGCCGGCCTGACCGACGGGTTGGTGGACATCGGGTCCACATCCGGCGCCAGCCAGCGCGTGAAGCTCGGCCTCAACAAGTCGGTCGTCATCGACCTGCCCAGCGATGCCTACGATATCCTGGTTGCTAATCCCGCGGTCGCCGATGCGGTCACCCGCACAGCGCGCCGCATCTACTTGTTCGGCAAGGCCGTTGGCGAAACCAACATCTTTGTCTTCGGGCCCAATGGCGAGCAGATCACGAGCCTTGATCTCGCTGTCGAGCGCGATGTCGCCGGTCTCGAAGACTACATCAAGCGCTTCATCCCCAATTCCGACATCACCATCGAACTCATCAACGACAACGTCGTCCTGACCGGCACGGTCGACACGCCGCTCGACGCCAAGCGCGCGGCCGAACTTGCCGGCATCTTCGTCAGCGGTGGCGAGGCGACCACCGGCCAATACTCGCAGACGGCGTCGGGCGGTTCGTCCGACGGCGGCGTCGCCATCGACAATCCGGATTCCGCACGGCGCACCAGCCAGATCGTCAACCTGCTACAGATCATCGGAGAGGATCAGGTCACGCTGAAGGTGACCGTCGCCGAGGTCAGCCGCAACGTCATGAAGCAGCTCGGCGTCAACCTGGTCGCTAGTGGATCGAGCGACGGCCTGAGCTGGGGGGCGGTAAGCGAGCCGATCTACGGTCTCGGCAAGCCGTTGGCGCAGTCGGGATTGTCGCTGACCGGCGACTTACTCGACAGCTACTTCAATGCAATGGAGCAGGCAGGCGTCATGAAGACGCTGGCCGAGCCTACTTTGACGGCGGTCTCCGGTGAGAAAGCCACCTTTAAGGTTGGCGGCGAGTTCAATGTGGTCAGCGGCCAGTCGGTTTCGCCGCCCACTCCCGCGCGGGATAGTAACGGCGACGGCGTGATCGACGAAGCCGCTTCATTTGGCGGCGTCACCTATGAAGTGGCAAAAATCGAATACGGCATTGGGCTGGAATTCCTGCCGGTGGTGCTTTCTGCAGGACGAATCAGTTTGAAAGTACGCACGTCGGTATCCGAACCGACCACCGAAGGTTCGATCGGGCTTACGGCCAATCCACTGAGGCTGCAGGGCTCGAACATGCTGTCCATCCGCAAGCGGCTTGCTGACACCACAGTCGAGCTGCCGTCCGGCGGCTCGATGGTGATCGCCGGCCTGGTGCGCGACGATGTCAGGCAGGCCGTCAACGGCCTCCCTGGTCTGACCAAGATTCCGGTGCTGGGCACGCTGTTCAGAAGCCGCGATTTCGTCCGTAACGAGACCGAACTCGTCATCATCGTGACGCCCTATCTCGTCAAGCCGGTGGCGCGCAACGCACTCGCAAAGCCGGACGACAATTTCAACGCCGCGAGCGACGGCGCCGGGATGTTCCTGGGCAGGGTCAACCGCGTCTACGGCACCATGAAGACCGACAGGCCGAATGGTCGCTACCACGGCATGGTCGGCTACATCTACAAATGATCGGGGATCAGGCAATGTCTAAGGCAATGTTGAAGAACCGGACGGACGCCGGACGCAAGGTCGCTATCCCGATGCGTATCCGCCGGCCCGCCGTTTCGGTCCTCGGCGTCGCGGCGCTGGTGCTTCTCGCCGGCTGCGCCGGGCCGCGCGACAGCGTCGTCGTGGGCGCGGTTCCGGACGATTATCGCACCAACCATCCGATCGTGATCGCCGAAAAGGACCAGGTGATCGACCTGCCCGTCGGCGCCAGCGACCGCGGCATGACGTCGGGTCAGCGCGCCTCTCTGGAAGGCTTCTTCGCGGACTATGATCGCAGCGCCGCTCCCGCCTTGAGCATCCTGGTGCCTGTCGGCGCGGCCAACGACGTGGCCGCCTCGCATGCCGGCCACGACTTCGCCAGGCTGGCTAAATCGAACGGCGTTCCCGAAAGCCGTATCCTGATCAGTTCTTATCAGGCGCCGACACCGGAAATCTCGGCTCCGATCCGCGTCGCCTACACGGCCATGAAGGCGCAGACCGGCAAATGCGGGCGCTGGCCGGAGGACCTTCTGCAGACTGCCGAGAACAAGCATTACGCGAATTTCGGCTGCTCCTATCAGAACAATCTGGCCGCCCAGATCGCCAATCCGTCAGATCTGCTCGGACCGCGCAAGCAGACCAGCATCGACGCCGAAAGGCGCAGCATCGTCATAGACGACTACCGCAACGCGCCGGTCTACACTCCGTCGCCTGCACAGGAAGTTGACTACTGATCCAGTCGCAGCCTTGGGGGCGCGTGAAACATGAACAATCTGGCCTACGACTCCACATTGGAACACGGCGACGCCGCGCAGCAGGACATCGCTGCAATGCACGCGCTGCGCCCCGTCCCGCGCATTTCGGTGCAGGCATTTTGCGAAACCGAAGGCATCGCCAACCCGATCGAGCGCGCCGGCGAGGACCGGCGCATGTCCAAGGCGCACCTGAAGGTCCATATGGGCGGCTTTGCGACCGCGGTGGAGTTTTACCAGACGGCGCCGACGCCCAACCTGATCATCCTGGAATCGCGCAGCGAGCCTAAGGAATTGCTCGCCGGGCTTCGCCAGTTGTCGGAATTCTGCGATCCGACGACCAAGGTCGTCGTCATCGGCCACTACAACGACGTCGGCCTCTACCGGGAGCTGATCCGCACGGGCATATCCGAATATGTGGTCGCGCCGATTTCGATGGCCGATATCGTCAGCGTCATCTCCTCGATTTTCGTCGACCCGGAAGCCGAGCCGATCGGCCGGTCGATCGCCTTCATCGGCGCCAAGGGCGGCGTCGGCTCGTCGACCATTGCCCACAATGTAGCCTGGACCATGTCCAACCTCTTCGCATCCGAGGTCGTGGTCGCCGACATGGACCTCGCATTCGGCACCGCCAACATCAATTTCGACCAGGATCCGGCGCAAGGCATCGCCGACGCGGTATTCTCCCCGGAACGCATCGACGAGGTCTATCTCGACCGCCTGCTGGCGCAGTGCGCCGAACGGCTCTCGCTGCTTGCCGCGCCCTCGACGCTTGATCGCGTCTATGATTTCGACATCGACGCCTTCACCCAGATCATCGACACGGCGCAACGCAGCGCGCCGCTGCTCGTGCTGGACGTTCCGCATGTCTGGAACGGCTGGACCAGGAACACGCTGATGAAGGCAGACGAGATCGTCATCACGGTGACGCCCGAATTGGCCAATTTGCGCAACGCCAAGAACCTGGTCGACATGCTGAAGAAGATCAGGCCGAATGACGGGCCCCCGAAATTGATCGTCAACCAGGCCGGCGTTCCGAAGCGGCCCGAAATTTCGGTTGCCGATTTCGTCGAACCGCTGGGCGTCACGCCGATGGCCGTCATTCCCTTCGAGCCGCTCCTGTTCGGCAACGCCGCCAATAACGGGCGCATGCTCGGCGAGATGGACGCGAAGAGCCCCATCGTCGCTTCGATCAGCGAGATCGCCCACGTTCTCACCGGGCGGAGTGAGATCAAGCCCAGGAAGAAGGCCTCGTTCGGCAATCTTCTGGGCAAGCTGAAGCTGAAGAAGAAGTGATCCAGCGGAATTGGTAGCCGAACATGTTTGGTAAAAGAGGCAATGACGACGCAGGCCGGACGGCCACGCCCGAATTCCGCGCGCCCGCTCCGGTGGCCCCGCCTGCCGCCCGCCCGGCGGTCGCCGCGCCGTCCGCTCCGGCTGCGCCGCCGCCGTCCGCTGCAGCTCCAGCGGCCTCTCCGGGCCGACGTGCGGTCGCTGCGCCACCGATAGCGCCTGAGCCGCGCCGCGCCGCGCGCGAGCGCAGCGAGAGCTACTACGACACCAAGTCGCAGGTGTTCGCCGCGCTCATCGATACAATCGATCTTTCGCAGCTCGCCAAGCTCGATCCTGATAGCGCCCGCGAGGAAATCCGCGATATCGTTAACGATATCATCGCGATCAAGAATTTCGCGATGTCGATCTCCGAGCAGGAGGAGTTGCTGGAGGACATCTGCAACGATGTCCTCGGCTATGGTCCGCTCGAACCGCTGCTTGCCCGCGACGACATCGCCGACATCATGGTCAATGGTGCGCGGCAGGTGTTCATCGAAGTGAACGGCAAGGTCGAGCAGACCGGCATCCGCTTCCGCGACAACCAGCAGCTCCTCAATATCTGTCAGCGTATCGTCAGCCAGGTCGGCCGCCGCGTCGACGAATCGAGCCCGATCTGCGACGCCCGCCTTCCCGACGGATCGCGCGTCAACGTCATTGCGCCGCCCCTCTCGATCGACGGCACTACACTCACCATCCGCAAGTTCAAGAAGGACAAGCTGACCCTCGACCAGCTCGTGAAATTCGGCGCCATCAGCCAGGAGGGCGCCGAGGTTCTTAAGATCATAAGCCGCGTCCGCTGCAACATCGTCATTTCCGGCGGTACCGGCTCCGGCAAGACGACGCTGCTCAACTGCCTGACAAACTACATCGATCGCGAAGAACGCATCATCACCTGCGAGGATTCGGCGGAGCTCCAATTGCAGCAACCGCATGTGGTGCGCCTCGAAACCCGTCCGCCCAACCTTGAAGGCGAGGGCGAGGTGACCATGCGCGATCTCGTCAAGAACTGCCTGCGCATGCGGCCCGAACGCATTATCGTCGGCGAAGTCCGTGGACCGGAGGTGTTCGATCTCCTGCAGGCCATGAACACCGGCCACGACGGCTCGATGGGAACCATCCACTCCAACAGCCCCCGCGAATGCCTGAACCGTATCGAATCGATGATCGCCATGGGCGGCTATTCGCTGCCGCAAAAGACGGTCCGCGAGATCGTCGTCGGCTCCATCGACGTGATCATCCAGGCCGCCCGCCTGCGCGACGGTTCGCGCCGCATCACCCACATCACCGAGGTGATAGGCATGGAAGGCGACGTCATCATCACGCAGGACCTGGTCCTCTACAACATCAAGGGTGAGGATGCGACCGGACGGCTACTCGGTCAGCATGTGTCGACCGGCATCGGCCGCCCGGCGTTCTGGGACCGGGCCCGCTACTACAACGAGGAACAACGCGTCGCCAGCGCCCTCGAGGCAATGGAAAAGCAGGCGGACTGATGCGCAAAGGCCTGCTCTGATGTTCGGGATCGACAGCACCATATTGGCGTTCATTGCGCTCGCGGGGTTCAGCGCCGGCGCGGTCGCCTACGCCTTTATGTTCAACTCGATCGAGACCGAGAAGAACGCCGGAAAACGTCTGGAGACCGTCAAGCGCGCCGATACCGACCGCTCGGTGGTCAAGGCTTCGCGTGACCGTATAGCCGAGGCTACCAAGCGGCGCAAAAACGTCCAGGATTCGCTAAAGGATCTCGACGCCAAGCAGAAGGCGAAGGATCTCAACGTCAAGAAGCCGCCGCTCAAGGTGCAGCTCCGCCAGGCGGGGCTGGCCACGACCGTCGAGCGTTTCTATCTCTATTCGCTGGTCTGCGGCGCCGTTGTGACGGTTGCGGTCTTTATACTCGGCGCTCCCTTGCTGGCCGTGGGCGGCGCTTTCATCGCTTGCACCTTCGGCCTGCCGCGCTGGTTCGTCTCGTTCAAACGCTCGCGCCGCGTCAAGGCGTTCCTGGAGGAGTTTCCCAACGCGCTCGACATCATCGTGCGCGCGGTCAAGTCAGGGCTTCCGCTCAATGACGGCATAAGGCTGATCGCCAACGAATCGCCCGAGCCGGTGAAGACCGAGTTTCGGCGAATCGTCGAATCGCAGCAGGTCGGCTTGTCGATCCCGGAAGCGACGCTGCGCATGACAGAGACCATGCCCTGTCCCGAGGCTGGCTTCTTCGGCATCGTGATCCAGATCCAGAGCCAAGCCGGCGGCAACCTGTCGGAAGCGCTCGGCAACCTGTCGCGGGTGCTTCGCGACCGCAAGAAGATGAAAGCCAAGGTGCAGGCGCTGTCGATGGAAGCAAAGGCGTCGGCCGCCATCATCGGCGCCCTGCCTTTCATCATCGCCTTCCTCGTCTATCTGTCGAGCCCTAACTACATCATGCCGCTGTTCACCACGAGCACCGGCCACCTCATTCTCGGCATCTCCGGCGTCTGGATGTCGATAGGTATCTTCGTCATGCGCAAGATGATGAATTTCGAGGTCTGAGCACATGACCGATCAAGTCGTACGGGCACTCACCGATCCCTCCTTCCTCATCGCCATGCTGGTCAGCATCGCCGTCTTCGCCACAGTCTTCACGGTGCTGCCGGCATTCGGCGGCGATCCGCTCAAGGCGCGCATGAAAACCGTCGCGCTGGAGCGCGACGAACTGCGCGCCAAGCAGCGCGCACGCCTCGCGGCCGACGCCGAGCGCCGCCGCAAAGGCCTGCGCGAAGAGCAGTCGGTCGGCATGCGCAACATCGTCGAAAGGCTGGACCTGAAGCGCGCTCTGGTCGACGAGAACACGCTGAACAAGCTCAAGGTAGCAGGCTTCCGCGGCCAGAATCCGCTGACCAAGTTCCTGTTCTTCCGCCTGGTCCTGCCTTTTGTCGGCTTCGGCCTGGCGCTGCTCTACCTGTTCGTGCTCGGCGGCCTGGCCGAGCAGCCGCCCCTGATCAAGCTGTTCGTCTGCATCGTAGTCGCCTATGCCGGCTTCTACGCGCCCAATCTCTATGTCAGCAACCGCGCCTCCAAGCGCAAGCAGTCGATCCAGATGGCGTGGCCGGATGCGCTCGACCTTTTGCTGATCTGCGTGGAATCGGGCATGTCGATCGAGGCGGCGCTGCGTAAGGTCGCCGACGAGATCGGCAGCCAGTCGGCGGATCTCGCCGAAGAGTTCGTGCTCACCAATGCGGAACTTTCCTATCTCCAGGAACGCAAGCAGGCTTATGAAAACCTAGCCAGCCGCACCGGCCTGGAGACGGTCAAGTCGATCACCCAGGCGCTGGTGCAAGCTGAACGCTACGGCACGCCCGTCGCCCAGGCGCTGCGCGTGCTCGCCGCAGAAAGCCGCGACATGCGCATGAACGCAGCCGAGAAGAAGGCGGCAGCACTTCCCCCGAAGCTCACCGTGCCGATGATCTTGTTCTTCCTGCCGGTGCTGTTCGCCATCATCCTCGGCCCCGCCGGCATCCAGGTCAGCAAGCAGGGCCTGTTCGGCGATAGCGGATCGTCGAGCAGCCAATAGCCCCGAGGCCTGGAATGCTTCAAGTTGGCCATGACCGCCCTAGATAAGGAACCGCGCCAATGGACTTGGCGCGGTGACGATGGGAGGGTCGGATGATTGTCAAGCGCATAGTCGCCAATATCGCTACGGAGAATCTCGGCGCAGCTTGCGCCTTCTATGGCGAAATCCTGGGCTTGAGACTGGTGATGGATCACGGCTGGATACAGACCTTCGCGGGCGAGGGACTGGCGGCGCCGCAAATCGGCATCGCCACGCAGGGCGGTTCGGGCACGCCTGTTCCCGACCTGTCGATCGAGGTTGATGACGTCGAAGAGGTCCGGCAGCGCGTAGTCGCCCGCGGATTGGAAATCGAATACGGCCCGGCGGACGAGCCATGGGGCGTGCGGCGCTTTTTCGTCCGCGATCCGTATGGACGTCTCGTGAACATCCTCTCGCATCAGGATTCGGACGGCTGATCTCCTGATCGCCCGCCTTCGCTGGTAAGTGCAGGCTTAATTCGTGTTGGCCTCGGGCTTGTCCTCGTCCGCCTTGATCTGGGTCCAGGCGTTCTGCTGCGCCAGCATGCCGCGCAAATAGGTCACATTGGCCTTGGCCTGGTCGGGCGACAGCTCCTGGCTGGCGATCTGCTCGGCTTCCTCGAACCGGCCCTGCAGCCCGACGACCAGCGCCAGGTTCTGCCTGACGCGGCTGTCCGCGCCGGCTGCTTCAGAGGCCGAGCGCATATAGGTCTCGGCGGTCTTGAGGTCGCCTTCCAGCACGTAGGACATGCCGAGATTGGAAAGCACCGACGGTTCGTCGGGCTTGAGGTCCAGCGCTTTGCGATAGAGCTGCCGCGCCTCGGCGGTCTGGCCGAGCTGGTCGAGTATCGCGCCCTCGGCCGAGACCAACTTCCAGTCCGGATATTCCGGCGTCTGGGCGCGGCGTACGGCGTCCAGCGCCGGCTCGAACTGTCCGACGCCGGCGAGCGCCTTGCCATAGGCGGCGAGCACTTCGCGGTCTTGCGGATGCGCGATGGCAAGCTTGCGCATGACGGCCAGCGCCTGGTCGGACTGGCCGTTCATCTGCAGCACGCTGGCGTAGCGCATGGCGGTGGGCTTGTCGTTCGTGTCGCGCGTATAGGCCTTGCCGAGCGCGTCGGCCGTGCTCTGGAGTTCGCCGGTCGACATGCTCGCTATCGACTTGCCCGTATCGCGCGAGATCGATCCGGTGGTCATCTTGGAGGTGCCGCAGCCTGCGACGCCGGCGGCGAGCGCGGCCAGGAAAACGCCTGTGAGGAGCCGCTTGCCTGTTGCGTTCATCGAGCGATTGGTCAACATCGGCTGCGAGCCTCCATCCGTCCCCGCGGCCGTTCTCCGGTCGCCTACCCCACCCCGGAGAAATATTCCGTTAACCCTAACGGATGGTTAAGGACCGCCAGCCAGCCAGCCCCAGGAACTTGAAGAATGCCTCTCGAACTCGTTGAAAAGCCGTCCCGCAAAGCTCTGCCCGTCCATCTCGTCGCCAAGGGCGATCTTGAAAGCCTCGACCATGCCGCGGCCGCTTGGGCTCGCGCCAATAATTTCTCCGGCGATGCCGGCAAGGTGCTGCTGCTGCCAGGCCCCGACGGAGCCCTCGCCGGCGCGCTCCTCGGCATGGGCGACGGCGAGACTTCGCTGCATTCCGGCGCATTGGCCAAGGTGCTGCCGGAGGGCGAGTGGCATTTCGCGTCTGATCCGAAAAATCCCCCGCTCGCGGCGCTGGGGCTGGTGCTCGGCAGCTACGCCTTCACCCGCTACGGCAAGAAGCCCCGCAGTGACCTGCGCTTCGCGGCGCCTTCGGGCGTCGATCTGGCGCACACGCGCCGCGTCGCCGACGCCGTGTTCCTGGCCCGCGACCTGGTCAACACGCCGACCAACGACATGGGTCCGGATGCGCTCGAGGCGGCGGTCCGCGCGCTGGCCGCCAGGCACAAGGCGAAGGTCGAGGTCGTGAAGGGCGACGCTTTGCTGGAGCGGAACTTCCCGATGATCCATGCCGTCGGCCGGGCTTCGACCGAAGCGCCGCGCCTCATCGACCTGCGCTGGGGGCCGAAGGGCGCGCCGAAGGTGACGCTGGTCGGCAAGGGGGTCTGCTTCGACACTGGCGGCCTCGACATCAAGCCGGCCAGCGGCATGCTGATCATGAAGAAGGACATGGGCGGCGCGGCCAACGTGCTGGGCCTCGCCTCGATGATCATGGGGGCGAAGCTCGCCATCCGCCTGCGCGTTCTGATCCCGGCGGTGGAGAACGCCATCTCAGGCAACGCCTTCCGCCCCGGCGACATTCTGCCGAGTCGCAAGGGCATCACCGTCGAGATCGGCAACACCGACGCCGAGGGCAGGCTGGTGCTGGCCGATGCGCTGGCGCTCGCCGACGAGCAAGAACCGCAGCTGCTGATCGACATGGCGACGCTGACCGGCGCGGCGCGAGTGGCGCTCGGGCCGGACCTTCCTCCCTTCTACACGGACGATGAGGCGCTTGCCGGCGAGGTCGCTGCCGCGGCGATCGCCGTGGAAGATCCGCTGTGGCGCATGCCGCTGTGGCGGCCCTACGAAGCGAAGCTCACCTCCAAGATCGCCGACATCAACAATGTCACCACCGACGGCTTCGCCGGCTCCGTCACCGCCGCCCTGTTCCTCCGCCGCTTCGTCGAGAAGGCGGCAAGCTGGGCGCATTTCGACATCTTCGCCTGGAACCCGTCAGACCGCGCCCACGGCCCGGCTGGCGGCGAAGCGCAGGGCATCCGCGCGCTGGAGCGGGTGCTGTCTCGAAGATATGGCTGAGGCGTCTTGGGCGCGGCTGACGCGGCCGTCGCCCGCCAGGGCTCATTTCCTGCTCTGCGGGTAGATCGTTTCGCCGCGCTTCAGCATCTCCACGAACGTCTCGATCTTCTTCTTGCGGCCCGCTTCGGTCTTCATGTTGTGGGTGCGGAAGGCGAGCGCGAAGCGGTTCTGCGCGCTGAGTTTCGCCAGCATTTCCCTGGCCCTCGGCTCGGCGTCTATTGCGGCCTGGAGATCGTCTGGGATTTTCATGTCCTGGCCGCTCCCGTAGGCGCGGTCCCAGCGTCCGTCGGCCTTGGCCGCCTCGACCTGCGCGAGCCCGTGCTCGGTCATCCGGCCTTCCTTTGTCAGCCGGGCGACGTTGTCGACATTGATCTGGCTCCAGATGCTCTTGCCTCGCCGCGGCGTGTAGCGTTGCAGGTAACTCTTGTCGTCCAGCCCTTTGCGGACCGCATCGATCCAGCCCCAGCACAGCGCCACGTCGATGGCTTCCTTGGGCGTGATCGATTCAAGCCCCGAACCCGCCTTGTGGATCTTGGTCCACACCTCTCTTTCCGTGTCGTGATGCTTGCCGAGCCACTCGTAAAAGCTCTCGGCGTCCTTGAACTCGTGCACCTTGTCGGGATCGACCTGGACGGGCGCCATCAGCCGGCCCGCCCCCTGGCTTGTACGCAAGCCGAAATCGTAAGCGCCGCTGGCCTGCGCCCTGGCACGAGCGAGCGATGGAAATACTTCATCATGGTTCCTCCCGCTTTTGCGACGCTCCGGTTATAGCCGTGGCCGGATTGAATTCCAGCAGGCGACTGGCCGTTTGCGGCCGTCCCGGCCAAAATGAAACGGAACCGAAACGTTTTGCGCCCATTCTGGGGCGATGACCATCACCTTGCGCCCCAGCCAGGCCCTGCGGCTCTGGCAGCAGGTCAACCTTTCGGAGGTGCGCGATGCCGCACCTGACCTGACCACGCGCCAGGCCGCGATCCTGCTCACCGTATATCTCGACCCGCCGCCGCATACGGTGCGCGGCCTGGCCGCCCGCCTCAACGTAACCAAGCCGGTCATCACGCGCGCGCTGGATTCGATGGGCGCGCTGAAGCTTGTCTCGCGCCACCGCGACCAGCTCGACAAACGCAACGTGCTGATTCGCAGGACGGTCGAGGGCGCGCTCTATGTCGAGCGGCTGGGCGATGTTATCATCGCCAAAGCCAGGGAGTTGCCGATTTGACCGCCCGAGACGTCCGCCTGCATGCCTTTCGTTCCGATCTCGCCGACGACCGCCTCAGGGGCGAAGTCTCGGCCGAGCGCTTCGTCGTAGGGCGGCCGGCGCGCATCGCTGCTGCTGTCGCGGATATCCGCAAGGCGCCGTCGCCGGATGCGGGTCTCGACACGCAGGCGCTTTTCGGCGACGACGTCCGGGTGTTCGAGCAAGCCGGCGGCTGGGCGTGGATCCAGGCCGAACGCGATGGTTATGTCGGTTACGTTGCCGAAACGATGCTTGGACCACAAGGAATTTCGCCGACCCATCTCGTGGCCGCGCCGCGCAGCTTTGTCTATCCCGGTCCCGACCTGAAGCTTCCGCGCTCCGGCGAGCTGTCGATGGGATCGGCGGTTGCGGTTACAGGATACGCCGAAACCCGCGGCACACGCTATGCACTCCTGTCCTCGGGCGACGCGATGATTGCCGGACATCTGCGCCCGGCCGGCGATGCCGCGCCCGATTACGTTGCCGTCGCCGAAGCGTTCCTCAACACGCCCTATCTGTGGGGCGGGGTTTCGGGTTTCGGCATAGACTGCGCCGGCCTGGTGCAGCTTTCCATGCGCATGGCGGGCAGGGCCGTTCTGCGCGATACCGACATGCAGGCGGAAAGCATCGGCGAGCCGATCCATCCGGGCGCCGGCTTTTCCGGCCTGCGGCGCGGCGATCTCGTCTTCTGGAAAGGCCATGTCGCGATCATGACCGACGCCGACAACATGATCCACGCCAACGGCCACACCATGCTGGTCTCGCGCGAGCGGCTCTCCGACGCTATCGACCGCATCGGCTATCTCTACGGCGGCCCGACCGGGTTCAGACGGCCTTAGGGGCAGGGCACTCCATGCGGCGGGATCATGCCCGAAGCGTGGTCGAGGCATTGCCGCCCAACTGTGGATAGAATCCACCTCCATCTCGGCTCGTTTGCAAAAAGAACTGTTGCGGATCAATGGCATAACGGCCAGCGAGAAGAATTGTTGGCGCACTTTTGTTCACACATCCTGCCCCTCCCGCATAATCTCCTCACCGTTCTGGCGGGACCTGGTGCGCACCGGGTATCAGGCAGAATGGCGGTGACCTCCCGGCGTGGGTTCGGTATCCACGTCTCCGAGGGCGTCCGACGGGCCGGCATGCTGTGGGTCAGGCACCAAT